>JARLJW010000084.1 GCA_031290985.1 Verrucomicrobiia bacterium
CAACGGCTAACCCCGCTTGCCGCCGCCAGGAAAACGTTTCAACCCTCGGACCCGGACGGAAAGGAAAAACCGAAAAACACTTCTAATAAAAAAACAAGAAATCGCTCCGGTCGCGCTTGACACAACTCATAGCAGTGCGCCAGTCCTCTGGCGCTTTTGACCGCGTTCCGCGATGCAACATCCCCGCATGAATGTTGAATGTTGAATGTTGAATGTTGGACGCTTGCTCAGCCATTCGTCATTAGGATTTCGTCATTCACCCTCCGTTCTCTCCGCGTTCTCCTGTGAAATCGCGGTTTGAATTGCCTCACCGCAGCCCTTTGCGCCCGGCCACCCCGGCTGCCGGGGCGATTTTTTCTCGACAAAATTTTCAGCAGACGCAACATAAATCATGCAGATGCAAATTCTTGCGAAGGGACTTCGCCTGGGTCAGTTCGCGGTTATTTTGGCCGCCGTTCAACTGTTCGGTGGCTGTGCCACCCCGCCGGCTAATCCGCCTGAATCTCAACCCGGGTTGGTGCGCAAACATATCGACGGCTCGCAACCGATCGCGTTCTACCGGGTGGTCGTTGATGTTGCGCCGGGAACGGAGATTGGCCGGCACTACGGCGGCCTGCTGCACGTTCAGAACGGGACCTACTATTGGAACCATGGGGTCGTGGTGGGCGATCTTGCTTTCAAGCGCGCGGCCACGGAAGAATTCAAGGACAGCGGATTCACCCTGCTGGGCGGGGACAACCTTGTTTTTGGCGATGATAACTCGGCCAGGGCCCGCTTCCAGCTCGGCGCCACCATCAAGCAGATCACCGCCAATGGCTATGATCAGTTTTGCGGCAATTACTCGGAGGCAACCGTCGAGGTGGAGTGGCAGTTGCGTGACACTTATGCCGACAAGATTGTCCTGACCAACACGACTTCGGGTTACGTCCGCCAGACCACGGCCGTGTCACTTTATGCCGAGGCGTTCCGCAACGCGCTGGCGAAATTGATCGCCACCAGTCCCCTGACCGACATCATTGCCAAGAATCCCAAAACCGATGTTTCGGCCACAAATTCAGCGGCCCTGATTCCCATCACCAATCCCCAGCCGGCGACCCCCGTTTCACTGCCGGCGGACATGGACCGGATTCTGCAAGGCGTGGTGGTGATCAAAAGCGGCGCGACTTCTTCCAGCGGTTTCCTGGTCTCGCACGATGGTTACCTGCTGACGGCCGCGCACTGCGTCTCCGGGCTGACCGAGGTCATGGTGAAATTGAAATCCGGCATCGAACTGACCGCCAAAGTCGTGCGGACGGATGACGCCCAGGACGTGGCCTTGCTCAAATTACCCGGTGATGGCTATCCCGGTCTCACCATGGATTTAAACTCGCCCGCCCCGGTGGGCGATGAGATTTATGTCATCGGCGAGCCGAAAGGCGAGGAGTTTTCCGTCACCAAAGGCGTCGTCAGCGGCTACCGCGAACGCGAGGGGGACCAGACGAAATTTATCCAGACGGATGCCGCCATCAACTTTGGCAACAGCGGCGGCCCCATGCTGATCGCCTCGGGAAAAGTCATCGGCATTGTCGACGGCAAGAAAATCGGTTTCGGCGTGGAAGGCCTCGGGTACGGCGTTCCGCTGGACGTGGTGGGCCGGCGCCTGGGCATCTCCTGGGTCCAGTAAGATCAGAAACCGGATAAATTCCGGCCTTCGCTCTTTGAAAAACCCAACGCAGGATGGGGCGGACGGTCAATCGATAATATCAAAACGTGCCAAGGCGGTTCCTTCTCCCCGGGGGAGAAGGCCAAGATGAGGGCGAGTGTTAAACCGCTTTCTCTTGATTTCAAACTAAATTTAGACTATTTTTAGTCTATGAAGATCGTCCGGCATTCTCGTATTCAAAATCGGAAAGTGAAGCGTGTCAATTTACAGTCCCAACAATTTTCTCTGAGCAATGCCAAGGCCTATCTGGGGCGTTTGATGGACAAGGCCGGCCGGGGGGAGGCGGTCTACATCGTCAAAGGCCAGCGCCGGTTCATTTTGCAGCCGGCCCCTGAAATTGATCCCATCCCCCTGCGTCCCGCCGGTTACTTTGCGCAGGCTTACAGCCGGGAAGAAATCCGGGAAGAAAACCGTTTGGCCAAGGCTTCGGTGATCCGTGTTCCCCAAGACCTCGAATAAGAGCATGAAACAGTGGGATATTGTCATGTTTCCATTTGGCAAGGAAAGGCGGCATCCGGCCGTCATCATTTCCAATGATGAAACCTGCCTGAATCCGGACATTGAGGAGGTCAATGCGCTGCTCTGCACTTCTGCCCGCGTAAATCGCGTGCCGAAAACCACCGAAGAAGTTTTGGATGAGGCCGATGGTCTGGACTGGCAGACGCTGGTGCGCTGCGACAAAATTCATTTGCTGCCCAAGGCTCGCTTCGCCGACCGAAAAGGAAGCGTCACCAGTGACCGCCGCCATTTGATTGCGCGAAAGATCGTGGAAGTGTTAAGACTTCCGATTCACCGCCGGTAATCAGGGCAGGGCATCAGCCCTTAAACCCCTTCACCGCCTCCACACACCGCCCGCAAATCGTTGGAGGTTCCGTGCTCTGCCTTCGCTTTTACTTCTAACACCTTGCACGGGATGGGTCATAAGGTCGCTCGAAAACACAAAAACGTGCCAAGGCGGTTCCTTCTCCCCGGGGAAGAAGGCCAGGATGAGGGCGAGTGTTAAAACTAACTTTATATCCATTGGAAGCATGACCGCCCCACTCCACGCTGGACAACCCCTCGCCGCAGGCCTAGCGTAAATCCAACACAGTAACGGGCACCATGCAAGATTACCTCCAAAAAGGCGACCAAAGATGGCGTTTGGTATGTGCCGTGGCTTGCGCCCTGGCCACCGTCCTGTTTCTTTTCTTTTTTGGCGTCCTGTGCGTCATGGCCTGGCAAGAGCGCGGCTCTCACCAGGACAGCCTCGGATTTGCCGTTGCCCTCTTCATCATGGGATTGCTCGCCTTTTTCACCTCCTTCCTGGCCTGGCGGCTCTGGCGGGGCAACTTGTCCACGAATGGAGTCACCACCATGCCGTCGTGGTTCATCCAGTTGTTTGGCTCCTTCCTTCTGGTGGGGGTGATTTTCGTCGGCTTTACTGGCGGCGGCATCATCTCTCTCATTGAAGGAATTTCAATTGCCCTGGCCATGATTCTGGTCTCCCGGAACATCGCCCGCCGTAAAAAACCCGGCGCCTGACCGGCCCGATTGGAGCCAACTTATGAAGCAAGCCAGCCCATTGGACGAACCCGGTTCGCAATTGTTCTGGAAAATCACGCTCACTGTCTTATTCGCGATCATCGGCGCAATTCTTGCGCTCTATCTCTTCCGTGTAGTGTGAGCAAAGATGCCCGCAATCCTTCGCGTCCTTTGCGTGAGACCCTTTTCAACGCTGGACAACCCCGCTTCACCGGCTTAGCGTAAAACCGGTAAATTATCGGTGTCACTGTGCGCCACTATGAAATGAAACGCATCATCATCATCGGCCTGGCTTTGCTTGCCCTGTGCGCGTGGCGTTACAGCTCCCTTTCCCGGCACTATGTTTCGACCCAGGGCGTCATTGTGCGGCTCCATCCCTACGAGCATCAAAGCTTCGACTATCTCTACGTGGCCTCCGGGGCCTCCTGTTTTGGTACGGCCACCGCTGCCGGATTGGGGCGTGATTTTGCCGGCATCAAAATCAGGGACCCGTTGACGGTGTTCTACGACACGAAACATCCGGCCGATTCGACCGTGGAACCGCCGGTGCTGCCTGGCATCATGGCCGTTTGGTTCTTTGTTTTTCTGGGTGCCATCTTTTCAATTGGCGTCATTTCCTGGTTTCAATCCCGCAACCCGGGCCGAAAATGAACAAACGAGGCAGACCAGCGGGAAACTTTCCATTAGGCATCATCGGCCAAGCGCTAACGCCAACGCGCCAGCGTCTTGGACTGCGCCAGCCCTCTGGCGCTTTTGACCGCATTCTGCACAAGCCTGAAGATCTACGCTTTGCCCGCACCCTCCATGCAACATCCTCCCTTGGATGTTGGCGCTTGGACGCTTGGTGCTTGCTTGGCCATTCGTCATTAGATGGACGTCAGGCGATCCAAAAGGTTGGAACCCGAAGTTCAGGAGGAACCTAATATTAGAATCTCTCCCCCAGCCATTCGCCCCGCGCTAGCGATGTGAGTGCATGCTCTTCACCAGCAAGATGAACCAATGTGGCGCCAGTCCCAGCAACCCCAGGCCCGTAAAAAAACAGAAAGCGGCGAAAATGACATAAATGGCGATCTGAATCCAAAAGCCGGTCGGCGAAGCGTGCCGGAAGGTGACGTTTCCGAACCGGCCAGGCAGTTCCCCTTTCGCCACCCCGCGCCAAGTGTAAAACAGCATCATCACCGCCGTGCCGATGAACAACGCGGCGAACAAAACCGCCAACCCCGGGGAGCCGATGACCGCCAGCCAGACCATCAATGCCAGCACCGACAGCACGGCCAAAGCCAGCGCCGCCTGCCATCGACGCTTGCGCCGCAAGGCCTGCTTCCTCGCGCGCATGCTCCACACGTCATCCTCGAAAGCTTTCATGCCGGGTCAAAAAATATGCTTCGCCCCGGTCATTTTCAAACCATTAACAACGCCTTTGCCTGAGGCTGCCGGGGTGAGCTTGTCTGTGAGAATTATGCCTGTAGTCGTATCAAGATTCCCTTGGCAAGGGCCGGGGGAGGACGGTCGTTCCACCAACCAGTTTTTTTACCACCAAGCAACCAAGTATCCAGCCTTCGTTACTTGGTTCCTTTGTTGTTCACCCCGGTTCCCTTCCGTTCCCTCCGCACCCTCCTGTAAAAATCACGGTTTAAACTGCCCCACCGCCTCCACGCACCGTCCGCAGATCGTCGGATGTTCCTTGCTCTGCCCGATGTCCGTCTCCCAATGCCAGCATCGCTCGCACTTCTGCCGGTCCGCATCCACCCGGCTGAATGCGAACTGCACCCCGGCCTTCGCCGCCTCGCCATCCACCGTCACCACCAGGTCGGACACGCCCAGCAATTCCTTGAAATCACTTTGCCACCTCAAGATCGGCGCCAGCAACACCGCGTCGCCCGTCGCCGTGACCTTCGCCTCCAGCGCCTTGCCAATCTGCTTGTTTTGCCGCAACGATTCCAGCCCCGGCAACACCGTCGGCCGGATCTCAAACAGCCGCTTCCATTCCAGCGCTTCCTTCGCCTCCAGTCCGATCGCGCACGGCTGCCAGACCGCCTCATGCACCGAACCCGTCGGCTTGCCCGGCACCACTTCCCACGCCTCATCCGCCGTGAACGCCAAGATCGGCGACAGCATCTTGCACAGACCGCTCACCAGCTTGTGCAACGCCGTCTGCGTCGAACGCCGCCGGAGCGAATTCGCCGCGTCCGTGTACAACCGGTCCTTGATGACATCGTGATAGATCGACGACAGCTCCACCGCCACAAACTGGCTGATCTTCTGATACACCACATGGAACTCAAATTTGTCGTACGCCGCGATGACCTCCGCCTCCATCTTGGAAAATTCACCCAGCACCCAGCGGTCCAGCCCGGTCAATTGGTCATCCGCCACCGCGTGTTTCGCGGGATCAAAATCAAACAGGTTCGAGAGTTGGTACCGCAGCGCATTCCGCATGCCGCGATACGTCTCGCCCACCTTGTTGATGCGCTCCTCGCTCACCACGATGTCGCTGCGGAAATCCTGCGACGCCACCCACAGCCGCACCACATCCGCGCCGTACTTTTTCACGTACGCCTCGGCCGTCTGCGGCTTCTCGTAAGCGCCCTGCTTGCTCTTGGAAATCTTTTCCCGGT
Source organism: Verrucomicrobiia bacterium (assembly GCA_031290985.1). Lineage (GTDB taxonomy): Bacteria > Verrucomicrobiota > Verrucomicrobiia > Limisphaerales > UBA11358 > UBA11358. The sequence goes on from JARLJW010000084.1 coordinate 5,842, forward strand.
CCGCATCCACCATGAACCCGTGCGTCAACACCGTCTTGTAAGGCGCCTTCCCGTTGCCCGCCAGCGAAAGCAACAATGACGACTGAAACCAACCGCGATGCTGGTCCGACCCTTCCAGGTACATGTCGGCCTGCCAGGAATCAGTTGAGCGTTGAGTGTTGAGTGTTGAGTGTTGCAACTCCTTGCGCCGCATCAAAACCGCGCGCGACGACGACCCGGAATCAATCCACACATCCAGTGTATCGCTCGATTTGGCCACCGCTTCCGCGCCGCTCCAATTCGCCGGCTTCACCAGCGCCCAAAGCTCCGCCACGGATTTCTCAAACCAGATGTTCGAGCCATGTTGCTCGATCAAATCTGCCGCCTTGCAGACGATGTCCTTGTGCAGGATCGCCTCGCCCTGCGCATCATAAAACGCCGGGATCGGCACGCCCCATGTGCGCTGCCGCGAAATGCACCAATCCGGACGCGAGGCGACCGCACCCTTGATGCGGTTCACACCCCAATCCGGAATCCAGCTTACGCGATCAATTTCGGCCATGGCCTCTTGTCTAAATGTAGCAGCCGAGGTGACGAGGCTCTGATCATTTTCAGATGTTGTAGCGAGCCTCCTTACGTCGGCTGCCACGTGATCAATCTTGATGAACCACTGGTCCATCGCCCGGAAAATGATCGGCGTCTTGCTCCGCCAGCAATGCGGATAGCTGTGATGATAATTTTCCTGATGCAACAGCGCATGGCGCAGGCGCAGCTCATGCAGCACCACCTCGTTCGCCTCGCTCTTGCCGTGCTTTTCCAGGATGGATTTGCCCAGCATCCCGGCCGGCATCTGCTGCTCCACCGGCAGGTCGTTCGTATGCGCCAACGCGCCGTCATCATTGACCGGTGAATAGATCGCCAGCCCGTTCGCGCGGCCCAGGTTATAGTCATCCTGGCCGTGACCCGGCGCGATATGCACAAAACCCGTGCCCGTATCCGCCGTCACGAAATCCGCCGCGAATGCCTTGCCTGTGCGATTGCAGAACGGATGCTGATACTGGATCGTCGCCAGTTCCTCCGTCGGAAACGGCAGCTCCACGTAATCCGTCCAGCCGCACTTCGCCGCGACCGCCGGCAACAGCCCTTTGAAAACAATGTAGTTTTCGTCGCCGACGCGCACCGAGACGTATTCAAAACCCTTGTTGTACGCCACCGCCAGATTCGCCGGCAACGTCCACGGCGTCGTCGTCCAGATGACGATGAAGGTCTTCACCCGGCCCACCACCGGAAATTTCACGAACACGCTCTGGCTCACATGATCCGCGTATTCCACCTCCGCCTCGGCCAGCGCCGTGCGGCACGGGATGCTCCAGTACACCGGCTTTTTGCCGCGATACACAAAGCCCTTTTCCACGATGTCCGCGAACATGCGCAGCTCATCCGCCTCATATTCCTTGTTCAGCGTCAGGTACGGATTTTCCCAGTCCCCCAGCACGCCCAGCCGCTTGAACTGTTCGCGTTGTTTGTTGATGTAAGTCCAGGCATACGCCTCGCACGCCTTGCGGATCGTCGCCGCGTCGGCGTTCGTATCGCCCGCCTTGCGCATCTCCTGCGAAACCTTGAATTCGATCGGCAGCCCGTGGCAATCCCAGCCCGGGATGTACGGCGCGCTTTTGCCTCGCACCGTCTGGTACTTGATGATGATGTCCTTGAGGATCTTGTTCAGCGCCGTGCCGATGTGCACATCGCCATTGGCGAACGGCGGGCCGTCATGCAGCACGAACTTCTCCGCGCCCGCCCGCGCCGCCTGGATCTTCGCATACAGATCGGCGGCCTGCCATTTTTTGAGCCGTTCCGGTTCGCGCGTCACCAGGTCCGCCTTCATGGCGAAATCCGTGCGCGGCAGATTCAATGTATCTTTGTATTCCATCGCAAATTGAACTGCCAACGGTAGCAGCGCGGAAAATCACTGTCAACGAAGGGGCGGGTGGTTGTTTGTCCGCCCGGCCAATCCCAACGGGATTGCGGCCTCCAGCCCAAGGTTGGCGCCCCGCGCCTACCTTGGGTAAACATACAAAAATGGAAACAACCTCAACGGGGTTGCGGCCATTTGCGCACGCATTAGATCAATCCCAAACATATTTCTCATCCCATTCCAACTCATGCCGCTTCAATAATGCCCGCAATTCATCCTGAAACCCGATCTTCCGATGATGCTCCTGACCGGCGATATATTGCTTCACCGGCTCAAGATTGGACTGGCTCACGGAAAAATCCGCATAACCACCCTGCCACTCAAAATCCACAAATTCGGCCCCGCGTTCCTTCAACCACAGATTTGAAACGCGTTTCAATTCCTTCACCCATTCCGCCTGCGTGACCGTCCGACCGAACCGTACAAGCAAATGTACGTGATCTTCCACGCCACCGATCTGCAACGGTGGACAATCAAGCTGTTTTGAAACACCCCCAAGATAGGCGTGCAGAGCTTCTCGCGTAGTTTTATCGCGCAGGAATGGCCGTCAATCCTTGGTCGAAAAAACCAGATGAATATACACCGCCGAAAGTGATTGTGGCATGGCGCAAGGATGTCCAAGAGCGGTATCCTTTGCCAATCCCAAAGGGATTGCGGCCTCCAGCCCAAGGTTGGTGCGTCAGCACCTACCTTGGGTAAACGCGGAGAAATGAATACAACCCCAACGGGGTTGTGGCCGTCGGGGCGTCGATGAAAACGTAATGGCCGCAACCGCGTTGCGGTTGAAACTGTTTCGTGGACCAACCCTTCCGCCATCGCTCCCACCAAATCCCGCGCCCATCCTGCATCCGGATAACACCCCATGGCCTCCAAAATGATGCCAACCCATCATTCACGGTATGGCTAGGATAAGTTTTTTAATCGGCGCGATGGCCATCGCGCTCCTCAGCGGTTGCACGACTGTTCCGCAAAATCCCTTGTGCGGCGAAAAATGCGACGTGGCCACCATGAAGCAAATTATGGCGCGGCGAGATAAAATCATCCACGTATCGTCGGCGGCAACGGACGGCGGCAAACCCGTCCTCCTGCTCTTGCACGGGGCCACGGATGACCCCACCGAAATGATGGACATTGTCCGGGAATGGCGCGGGAAATATGACGTCTATTTGTACGCCTATAATTATCACCGGCGGATTCAAAGCGTCGCCGCGGATTTCGACAAAGAATTGAAACGGGAAAAAGGTTTTGGCGGCGTCGGCGTGACCGTCGTGGTTTATTCCTATGCCGCGATTGTCTTTCGCGAGGCGGTGATTCTCGCGGACGACCGGACCTTGTTTTCGAAGGTGTCGCTGATCCAACTGGTTCCGACGGCCGGGGGATCGTATTTTGCGCGCGGCCTGAAAAATCCGGTCACAGCCTGGGTGGTGTCGCTGTTCTCCCACCAGACCCGCGCCGTAATTCCCTACGGCGGTTTTGCGGAACGGCTCTGGGCGGGCGCCGGCAACCAAAAATTTTATGAGACGATCAATTCTGGGCGGGTGCATTCCATTTTGGTGGAAGGCGACCCGCATTCGCTGGCCGGGATCGCAGACCGGGACGTTCGCGCGCGCTACGCCAATGGCCTGGGTCCGAATATCGTGGTGATCCGCAAATCCGCCGGTGTCACCCATGATTATTTCCCCACGCAACCGGCCGCGCTGGCGTATCTGCGAAACCAGCTCGAACCGCCCGTGGCCACTGCCAGTCACAATCCGCTGCAACTAGTCGCCCGGAAATAATCACCGGAACATGAACCATCCGCACCACCCGTTTCCACCCAAATCATCCGCCCGCCCGACCAACGGACGGCGGCTGTGTCGCAGACCAGCCGCAGCACAATCAAATTGCTGCAGTTGTACAGCCACCCGTTGCGACCTCCAATAAACGCCGAGGCGCGGAGGGCGCAGAGGTGACTGAGTCACGGCCATCATTAATTTCCTCTCGGCGTTTCTCTGCGTCCTCCGCGCCTCTGCGTTTCTCAGTATCCCCGCCTAATCCGCTCCAAAACCTCCTCCATCGGCTCCGCCCCCAACTCCACCCACTCACAATTCCCATGCCTTCGGAACCACGTGAGCTGTCGCTTGGCAAACTGCCGCGTGCGGATCTTCACCAACTCCACCGTCTCCGCCAGCGTGGTCCCGCTCAGCGGGGGTTCCCCGCGCAGATGCTCCACCACCTGCCGGTACCCGATGGCCTGCATCGCAAATTTATTTTCCGTCAGGCCGTGTTTTAACAACTCCCGCGTCTCTTCCACCAGACCCCGCGCAAACATCTCCTCCACGCGCGCATTGATGCGCCGGTGCATCTCCTCCGCCGGCCGCGTGAAACAATAGAATGCCGGGGCTGGAACTTGGACGGCGGCGGATGTTTTCCACTCCGCCCGTTGCGCCGAAAACTTTTTCCCCGTCAACCGGATCACCTCCACCGCGCGGATGACCCGCCGCGGATTTTCCTTGTGAATCTTCTCGTAACATTCCGGGTCGCGCTCGCGTAGTTCACGCAGCAGTTCCGCGAACGGCAGCGCCGCCAGTTCCGCCCGCAATCTCTCATCCGCCGGCGGCGCTTCACCCAAACCGCTGAGGAACCCCTTGAAGTAAAGCCCCGTGCCGCCGCAAAAAATCGGCGTGTGCCCGCGCGCGACGATCTCTGCCACCGCCGCCTGCGCCCGCTGCACGAATTGCGCCGCGTCAAACGCCTCGCCCAGATCGCAGATGTCCAGCAGATGATGCCGCACCCGTGCGCGTTCCGCCGCCGTGGGTTTCGCCGTGCCGATGTCCAGCCCGCGATACACCTGCATCGAGTCCACCGAGATGATTTCGCCGCCGATCCGCTCCGCCAACGCCAGCGCAATCGCCGATTTCCCCACCGCCGTCGGACCCGCAATGAATATGGGGCGAGGATGGAGGATGGAGGATGGAGGATGGGACTCGTTGTTTTTTTCCATCATCAATCCTCAATCTGCTATCCGCGTTTCAACCCGGCGCGCCGCGCGAGCACCACATACAACCCCAGCCCCACGGCAAACATCGGGATGCTCAACAACTGCGCCGAGGTGATGCCATCATGAATGTGGTCCGCCGGATAATCCCCGCGAAAAGACTCCGCGATGGACCGGAAGATCGCATAGACCATCAGGTAGATCGCAAAAATCTGCCCGTCAAATTTTCGCCGGTGCCGGAACAGCCACGCCAGCCCCAGGTACAAAATCAGGTTCAGCAGCGCATCATAGATTTCCGTCGGATGCACCGCCGCACCGCCGGTTTCATGGTCGGCGGGGAAATGGATCGCCCACGGCACGCTGCAGGCGTACCCGTAGCAGCAGCCGTTCAACAGGCAGCCGATCCGCCCGAACACGCTGCCCAGCGCGATGCTCGGCGCGAGGATGTCCGCAATCTTCCAGACCGGCGCCTTTTTCCACGCCAGATAGGCCAGGCCCGCGAGGCTTGAGCCGATCAGCCCGCCGTAATAGACCAGCCCGCCGTGTTGCACCATGAAGATTTCCGAGAGCGGCTGGCCGGCAAACTGCGTTTTCCAATAGGTCGTCACATACACCACCCGCGCGCCGACGATCCCGCCAACCATCAACCACAGCGTCACATCGGCGATGATGTCCGCATGGACGTTCACCAGCCGGGCGCGGCGCGTGGCCGTGACCAGGCCGGCCAAAAACGCCAGCGCCATCATCACCCCATAGGAGTGGACGGGATACGAACCGAGATTGAACGCAATCGGATGCACGCGGAGAAGTTAGCCGGAAGCCGGACAAATACAAATTTGAAACTGCGCCGTAGCGTCAGGCCTCCCGGCCTGACGTAGAGGGCGGCATCCCTGCCGCCCGGAAAGAACCGTGACACCCCAACGATCCGCGAACATTTCGGCGCACTGGATTTCAGAGAGGTTTTATCCGCGGGCTGCAAGCCCGGCTCTACGGCAGGCAGGATGCCTGCCGCCACAACTCCAATTAATTCGTCGCCACGCTGGGGTGGATGGCATTGAGCGGGATGTGCGGCGGCAGCGGCGGCCCGGCGTGCCCGGGCAGCGGCGGCCATTGTGGGACATGCGCCACGAGATCGCGCCAGGACTGCCGTTCCTTCGGCGACATCTGCGACCAATGCTCCGCGTTTTTCAGGAACTCCGCGCGTTCCGGCCCGCTCATCCCCGCGAACTTCGCGTAATTGCGCACGCACAGGAGGCGTTGCTGGGGCGGAAGTTTTCCAAACGATTGCAGCGTCTTTTCCATCGCCGCGCGCTCACTTTCCGAGAGCGTGCCCAGCGCCTGCTGCTTTTCCGCATCCGTCAGTTCAAAGAACTGGTTGAACTGCTCGGAGATCTTTTGCGCCTCCGGGCTGGCGGCCGCGCCATTGGTCGCCTCCACGTGCGCGAAGTAATGCAGCGCGCGGTCGTTGTCCAAAAACTCCTGCTGCAACGCCGGCGGCAGCAGGTCCCACTGCGCCAGCCGTGATTCCGCCAGTCCGCGCACTTCCTCCGGCATCTGCGCCAGGCGGCCGGCGCGGTCCGCCGGCGCGGTGCGGAACAGCGGCGTGAGATACCAGCGCAGCTCGGTGGCGCGCAGCCGCAATTCCCGCTCGTTCGGATCCAGCTTCAGATATTCCTGCACTTTGGCCATGATCCGGGCGCGCGCCTCGGGCGTGCGGTTGGTCAGGGCGTTGTAGCGTTCCATGGGCGACAACATGAGCAGTTCGCGGAAAAGCACTACTGGCGGTTGCGGCACCGGTGGCATCAGCAACACGGAGGGAGGCATCGGCAACGCGGGGCGAGTTTGGGCGGACGCGGTAAAAACCGCCATCCCGGCGGCCAGGCAGAAGATCACTGTGCGCAGCCAGCTCATTGTTGCATGGCCGCCAGCAGATCGCCATCCGCATGGGCCGACTGGCTCATGCGCTGGATGGCCTCCCAGTCTTTCAATGCCTCCACGCTCGGCGCGGACTTGTCCGTGGTCACCATCACCACGGTCCGGACCATTTCATGCCGGTACGAACTCGCCTCATAACGCTGGATGCTCACCCCGGTGAAAACCAGCACCGCCGCCGCCACCGCCACGCGCGGAAACAAAAAACGCCAGCTCCAGCGCCAGCCATGCGCTCGCGCCGCCTGTTGTTCCTCCCGCTCAATCGCGTCCATCACGCGCGTGGTAAAATTGGATGCCACGGGCACATTGGGAGACCGGGCCAGCGCCGCCGTCAGCCGGGCTTCCGCCGCGAGTTCCGGCCGGTCGCGCAGCGCCGCACGTTCGGCGTCGGTCAGTTTCCGCCGCCACAGCGATTCGCGCGAGTTTGCAGGTTCATTTTCCATCGCTTTAGGTTGAAAACCGCCGGTCGCGCAAAGTTGCAAAAAAAAAATTTCCGGCCCCGGCCTGTTCAAATCCCCCCATATCGGCTAGGGTTTGCCCCCATGCCGGCCCTGGTCAAAATCGAGGAAACAGTTGAACTGTCGCAACCGCGCGCCCTCGTCTGGCCGGTGCTGGCCAAGACCGACTGGATCAACCGCGCCGTCAAGCTCCCCGCCGTCCAATACGAGGTCAAACCCCTTCCCGAAGGCGGCAGCCAGATCAACGCCCGCGCCCGGATGCTCGGTATTCCGCTGGCCTGGCGCGAATTCCCCTTCGAATGGACCGAACCGGAATTCTACCAGGTGCGCCGAATCTTCCACGGCGGCCCCTTCGCCGAGGGCGTCATGGGCCTGCGCCTGCGCGAAACCGGCCCGGGCTGCGCCATCGACATCTTTGCCCACTTCCTGCCCCGCAATGCCTTTGGCGCCTTCCTCGCCCGTAATATTATCGGCCCCAAAACCATGCGCGACATGCGCAAACTCGTCCGCCACGTCGGCGAACACCTCACCGGCCGGGAACCCGCCGTCATGCCCCAGCTCCCGCGCCAAGCGGCCAGCCTCGCCGCACTCGACCGTGGCCTGGAAACATTGCGGACTGAAAAGCTGCCGGCCACGCTGCTCGACCAACTCCGCGCCTTCCTCATCGAAGCCCCGGACGTCGAGCTCTCCCATATCCGCCCCTTCACCATCGCCAAACGCTGGCACGCCACCCGTTGGGAGGTCCTGCGGCTCTTCTTGCAGGCCACCCGCGCGGGCGTTTTGAACCTCCGCTGGGAAGTGCTCTGCCCCAACTGCCGTTCCACGCGCCTCCCGCGCACCTCGTCCCTGGCCGATCTCGCCAGCACCGCCCATTGCGACGTTTGCAACATCCGCTTCGATGCTGAATTCGACCGCTCCGTCGAATTGAAATTTTCCGTCCACCCGTCCATCCGCCCGTGCGATGAACAGACCTTCTGCCTCGTCGGCCCCGGCGCGCGCCCGCACATCGCCGCCCAGATCCATCTCGAACCCTCCGAACGCCGCGCTTGGCGCCTGCCGACGGTGCCGCAGGAACTCCGCGTCCGCTCCGTGCAAGTCAAGGACATCACCCCGCTGCCCCGCCACAGCGTCGAAGTCGTCTGCCACCCGCAAAAATTTGAACTGCACGCTTCGGACACCACCGTGTTTGTCCGCAACCCCAACCCGTTCCCGGTGCAGGTCGCGCTCGAATCCGGCGCGGGCGATGACGAAATCCTCACCGCCGCGCGCGTCACCAACTGGCAGGAGTTCCGCGACCTCTTCGCCACCGAAGTCATTTCGCCGACCGAACGCGTCCTGATCGGCTCGCAGATCATCCTGTTCACCGATTTGCGCGGCTCCACGGCCTTGTACACCCGGATCGGGGATGCCCCGGCCTATGCCCTGGTGCGCGACCATTTCAAAATTCTGCACGATGTCATCTCCGCGCACCACGGCGGCGTGGTCAAGACCATCGGCGATTCCGTGATGGCCACCTTCAGCGACCTCACCGAAGCCCTCCAGGCCGCGCACGCCATGCAGACGCAGCTCGCCGGCCTCGCCGCCAAGCCCGGCGTCCGGTTGCGGCTCAAGTGCGCCCTCCACGCCGGCCCCTGCCTCGCCGTCAACGCCAACGACAAGCTCGATTACTTCGGCTCCGTCGTGAACCTCGCCGCGCGCCTCCTCGAAAAATGCGAAGGCGACGACCTCGTCCTCGCCGATGAAATCTTCCACCGGCCCGAGACCCAGGATTTTCTCCGCGCCATCAAACAAAACGCCATCGCCGACAAAGAGCAATTCACCGGCTTCCACGAACCCATCCGCGTCTGGCGCATCCCCCTGCTCGCTCCCCGCGCCGACCAGTCTCCTGAGTCATAAATAACTTGTTTAATGTCTCGCTTGGAACTAACGCGGGTAGGGCGCGTCACTCCGTGCGCGCCGCGCCTGAAACCGAAGCAATCTAAACAAGGCAGACGTTGATGGCATACCGCTTCCGCCCCTTCCACTCAGAACCCCAGATTTCGGTTTTCTAAGACTTAACAAAGCTTTACGAGGCTTACCCTTCGTCCTGTCGCTTTGGCCTTTAGCCTTTAGACCTCAGCCTTTGGCCTTCTCCCGTTCCATCCTCCATCATCGTCTTTTCACCCTCGCCCCTCCGTTCCCTTCTGTAAAAAACTCCGCTTTTCCCATTTCGTGTTTTTGGTGTGTTTCGCGGTTAAAAACATTGCGCCTTGGTTGTTAATCTCTTCGTTCCCTTTGTTCCCTTCTGATAAAACCCCGCTTTTCCCACATCCGTGTTCATCCGTGTCCATTGTTGTCGATCATCGACCCGTGGTTAGACATGGGCTTTGACCGGCCAAAAATTGCGCTGTCCTTGGCAAAAAATGAGAAGCTGCCATCCCCCGGGATTCGGTTATGCTGTGCCCTGTCAACAATTGATGAAATGAGTGCGACTGTCCAACATCCTGTAGCTGCTGTAGCGGCCCTGACCGTTCTCACCGCCCGCGAACGCTTTGTCCGCGCCGCCCATTGCCAGCCCGTGGACCGCGCCCCGATGTGGCTCATGCGCCAGGCCGGCCGCGCCCTGCCGGAATATCGCAAGCTCAAGGAAACCTACACCTTCGTCCAGCTCGTGCAGAACCCGGAACTCGCCGTCGAAGTCACCCTCCAGCCCGTGCGCCGGTTCGGTTTCGACGCCGCCATCCTGTTCAGCGACATCCTCGTGATTCCCGAGGCCCTCGGCCAAACCTATCACTTCAAGGAAACCGGCGGTGTCCAGATGGACTTCGCCGTGACCTCCAAGGCGGACATCGACAAGCTTTCCGTCGAACGCGTCGTCGAGCGCCTGAGCTACGTGGACAAGGCCCTGCGGATCCTGCGCCGGGAACTCGGCGACCAGACCGCGCTCATCGGCTTCACCGGTTCGCCCTGGACGCTCGCCACCTTCATGATGGAAGGCGCCAGCGTGCCGAAATACAGCCGCGCCCTGCAGCTCTTCCGCGAAGACCCCAAGACCTACCACGCGCTGGCCGAGAAATTGACCGCCGCCGTCACCGCCTATCTTCAGATGCAGATCGCCACCGGCGTGGATGCCGTGCAAATCTTTGACAGCCATGGCGGCCACCTCTCGTCCTCGGAATTTCAGGAAGCCAGCGGCCACTGGATGAAAGAAATCATCGCCCAACTCGGCGGCAAGGTGCCCGTCATCCAATTCTCGCTCGGCACCCACGGCAACTGGCCCGAACTCATCGGCACCGGCGCGAACGTCCTCGGCATCGACTGGCAAACCTCGCTCGCGGAGGCGCGGAAGCTCGTCCCCGCGCACATCGGCTTGCAGGGCAATCTGTCCCCCGTGCTCATCGCCGAGGGGACACCGGCGGCGGTCGCGACGGAAACAAGAAATATCTTGGAGACCATGCGCGGCCGTCCGGGGCATATTTTTAATCTCGGCCACGGCTTGACCCCGGCGGCAAAACTGGAAAATATCGCCGCCTTGGCGGAGACTGTGAAAGGTTTCAAATGAAGACCAGCGTGAAAAAAAGAATTGAAGTCAAATACGTCGAGGTCTCTTTCGGCATCGCTTGCCGCCGGACCGACGGCGAATTCGAGCGGCGCGCTGCGCCCTCTCTCGCCTCGCCAAACGAATGCGCGGCCGGCGTTCAGCCGCGGGCCGGGGGGAGGAGCCGCAAAAGCCGTGCGAACTTCCTGCCAAACATTCCAGCTCCCGAAGCGGTGCAAACCATCTCCGTCCGTGTCCATCGGAGTCTGGTGCCGGTCACCGGCTCCGTGGTTGAAAACGAACTCGCATGAAAACCTTAAACGTCGATCTCGACCTGGTGAAGAAATACAACGTGGCCGGCCCGCGTTACACCAGCTATCCGCCCGCGACCAAGTTCACCGACGCCGTCACCCTGGACCAGCTCACGGAAAAGCTTGAGGCCAACAACCGCACCCCCCGCGACCTCTCCGTCTATTTCCACATCCCGTTCTGCGAAACCCTCTGCTGGTTCTGCGGCTGCACCACGGTCATCACCCTCAACCATGAGCGGGGCATGGGCTACGTCGAGGCGCTCGGCCGCGAAGTCGCCAAGATGGCCCCGCGCCTCCACAAGGACCGCAAGGCCGTGCAGCTCCATTTCGGCGGCGGCTCGCCCACCTTCCTGCGCCCGGATGAAATCCGCCGGCTCGGCGAAATCATCCACAAACATTTCACGTTTGCGCCGGACATCGAGGCCAGCGTGGAAGTGGACCCGCGCCGTCTCACCCGCGACCACGTCGTGGCGCTGAAGGAGATCGGCTTCAACCGCGCCTCCATGGGCGTGCAGGATTTCGACCCCGTCGTGCAGCAGGCCATCCACCGCATCCAGCCGCGCGAGATGACCCAGCAGGCCATGGACTGGATGCGCGAACTCGGGTTCAACTCCATCAACCTCGACCTCATCTACGGACTGCCCTTCCAGACGCCGGCGACGTTCAACCAGACGCTCGACACCATTCTGGAGATGAAGCCGGACCGCCTCGCCGTGTTCAGCTACGCGCACGTGCCGTGGATCAAGCCCGCCCAAAAGATCCTTGAGGAAAAAGTCCTCCCCACGCCGGAAAGCAAACTGGAAGTCCTCAAGCTCGTCATCGAACGGCTCACCGCGGATGACCAGTACGTCTACATCGGCATGGACCATTTTGCCAAGCCCAACGACGAGCTGACCATCGCCCAGCGGAACAAGCATCTGCAGCGGAATTTCCAGGGCTACAGCACCCGTGCCGGCTCGGACATCTACGCCTTCGGCATGAGCGGCGTTTCGCAGATTCCCGAAGCCTACTGGCAGAACGAAAAGGAACTGCCCAAGTGGCAGGCCGCCGTGGACGCCGGCAACGTGCCGCTGCACAAAGCCTATTTCGTCACCGAAGAGGACAAGATCCGCCGCGAAACCATCATGCGCACCATGTGCGACCTCTCGCTCGACTTCGCCGCCATGTCGCAAAAGCTCGGCATCAACTTCGAGCAGCATTTCGCAAAGGAACTCGCCGCGCTCGCGCCCTTCGCCGCCGACGGCCTGATCAAGCGCACCGCCACCGGCCTCGACGTGACCGATGCCGGCCGCCTGTTCATCCGCAACATCGCCATGTGCTTTGACAACACCCTCGGCGCGGCCAATGAGCGCCGGCATTCCAAGACGATTTGAATTTTAAAACCCTCCCCAAAATCGACCTGCACCTGCACCTCGACGGCGCGATCCGCGTCGCGACGATTTGACGGCGGCAGTGAATCGGATAAGCTTTGGCAGACATGAAACAAACCGACCAGCAGGCGGACGAAGCTTTCCGCGAGCAATGCCGCCGGCAGTTGGCGCGTCCGCTCGCGTTGCGCATCAAATACGGCTTCAACCGTGTTCACAAGCCGGTGCTGGACGACGCGCCGTGGCGGTCGTTTGATTCGTTGGCCGCATATCGCAAGTGGTGCGAAGAGAATCTTCCCGAATACCTTGGATTTCGGCGCGCCGCATGAACCGGGAATTCCGCCCACTTCAAGCCGAGGAAATCGCCCGGGCTTTCCGGGAAGAAGGGGTGGATTATCTTTTCATCGGCAAGAGCGGTGCGATTCTTCTCGGTTATCCCGGCACGACGCAGGACGTGGATATTTTTCCCGCGCGCACGCCGGAGAACGGACGCTGCATCGTCGCCGCGTTGCGGAAACTGGATTTTGAAATTGATGTGGAACTGGAACGCGAGATTGTCGCGGGCAAAGATTTCGTGCAGATCAAAACCGGACCGTTTGATGTGGATCTGGTTTTTGCGCCAGACGGCATCAGCAGTTTTGCCAAGGCCAAAGCACGGGGTGTGCGGGAAGGAATTTTCCAGATCGCCAGCCTGCGCGACATCATTGCCAGCAAACGCGCCAGCGGACGCAAGAAGGACGAGATTGAACTCCCGTTGTTGGAAAATTTCCGCGTCGAATACGAGAAGCTTCACCCGCCGCCGCTCCGTTCGGCAGCCGACATCGCCCGGAAAAAATCTCGCGGCAAATGATTTTGCGCCGTGAATTTTAAAACCCTCCCCAAAATCGACCTGCACCTGCACCTCGACGGCGCGATCCGCGTCGCGACCATCGCCGCGCTGGGCGATGAGTTGGGCATCAAACTGCCGAGTTACGACCCCAAGGAACTCGCCAAACATGTGCAGGTGAACCGCGATTGCCGCTGCCTCGGGGATTTTCTGAAACGCTTCGAGGTGTTCTATCCCCTGCTGGCTTTCGCCCGGACCCAGGAACGCATCGCCTACGAACTGTGCGAAGACTGCGCGCGCGACAACGTGATCTATTTCGAGGCGCGCTTCGCCCCCGCGCTCTGCCAGAGTCCCATGTTCACGATGGAGGATGCCGTGCTCGCCGCGCTGGAGGGTTTCCGCCGCGGCCAGCGTGATTTCGGCGTGCGCTGCGGCACCATCCTCTGCTGTTACCGCTCCCTCTCCGTGCCGGAAAACATCGAAGTCGTGAAACTCGCACACAAGTACCGCGACCAGGGCGTCGTCGGCATTGATCTGGCGGGTGATGAGAATCATTTTTCCGCGATGCCCCATGCGGAGGCGTTCGCGCTGGCCCGCAAGCTGGAGATTCCCATCACCATCCACGCGGGCGAGGGCGGCGATTCCGACCACATCCGCGAGGCGGTGTTCACGCACGGCGCCACGCGCATCGGCCACGGCGTCAGCCTGCAAAACGATCCCGAACTGCTCAAGGCCGTGCGCGACCGCGGCACGACTTTCGAGATCTGCCTGACGAGCAATCTGCAGACCTGCACCGTGCCATCCATCTCGGCGCACCCGTTCCGGAAATTCTTGGACGAGCAGGTCCGCGTGACCCTGAACACGGATGACCCCGCCATCAGCAACCTCACGTTGACGGATGAATTCGCCCTGGCCGCCCGTGAATTCAGGCTGCAACCAGCCGAGGTGCGTGGACTGTTGCTGAACGCGGCGCACGCGGCGTTCGGCCCGGCTTCCCTGCGCCACGAACTGGCCGGCAAATTTGAACACCTGCCCTGACCATCGAGGCTGGCGTTCCATGGCTTTTTTCGGCATTTTATCCGTAGTATTCGTAACAGGCCGCGATTTGCGGTCGTAAATATGTTCATGGATGATTTGATTTTATCGGCCACCAACACGTGGCTGTCCGCCATCAACCGGCCCATGGTGCGCGGTTACCGGGGTGCGCACGGGCGGCCGCCCGACATTGCCTGTCCCTCCAGCTATACTGAGCGGATGTTCTGGCGGAAGGTTGTTGATCGCAACCCCGACTTTGCGATGTTTTCCGACAAGCTGGCCACCAAGGATTATCTGCGCCGCGTCTGCCCGGAACTTCCCGTGCCCCGCACGCTCTGGGTCGGTTCATCCGCCGCTGACATTCCAGATGAATTATTGCAACAGGATGTCTTCGTGAAAGCGAACCACGGAAGCTCTTTTAATTTCCGCACCCGTGGCCGGCCCTGTGAACGGGCGGAGTTGTGCCGCCTGACCAACGGATGGCTCGCCACCAATTACGGGGTCGATAGTGGCGAATGGCCTTACGCCTTGGTGCAGCGAAAACTTTTTGTGGAGGAGCCGGTGGGCGATGCCGGAGCGGACCTGCTGGAATTAAGCATCCGCGCCAGTAATGGCAAACCCATCCTTGGTTCCGTGCTGGGCAAATCCAAACTGCCCGGTCAATGGGCGTATTATCTGGATGCCGATGGCGCGCCAACCTGGGGCATGAGTGACCCGGAGGGAAGTGCCATTGTTCCGTTGCCACCCGGCTTGAACATTTTGGAGCCCTATCGTCGAGCCGTGCAATTCACCCGGCGGTTGAGCATCGGGGTGGACTACGCGCGGTTTGATTTTTTTTGGAATGGAACCCGATTATACGGCGGAGAAATCACCCTGTTTCCCGCCGGTGGCACCCTCGATCCTACGCATTCGCAATGTCATCGGATCATTCGCGAAGGCTGGGACTTGCGGGAATCGCATTTTTTGAAAACCCCTCAAAGCGGACTAAAACGGATTTACGCCGGGGCGCTGCGCCGGCGCTTGAACCGGGATCGCGCCGGCCTGAAAAATAATCATCCCGCATGAAATCCGTCGCCATCATCGGTGCCGGCATCACCGGGCTGACCGCCGCCTTTTACCTGAAACGCGCGGGCGTGCCGGTCACCCTCTTCGAGGCCGGCGACCGCGCCGGCGGCGTCATCCAGTCGGTCCGCCAAAACGGCTTTCTGGCGGAATACGGGCCGAACACCCTCCTCGAAACCTCGCCCAAAATCGCGCAGCTCATCCGCGATGCCGGGCTGGCTGCGCGCAAGCTCGCCACGGACCCGCAGGCCGAGGCGCGTTACGTCGTGCGCTACGGTCGCCCGATCGAAATGCCCGGCACGCCGCCGGGATTTTTCACCACGCCGCTGTTCACCACCCGGGCCAAGTTCGCCGTATTGCGCGAGCCGTTCATCAAGCCGCGCCGCGACGGCGTGGAGGAAAGCATCGCGCAGTTCGTCGTGCGCCGCTTCAACCAGGAATTTCTCGACCACGCCATCGATGCCCTCGTCGCGGGCATTTACGCGGGCGACCCGCACCAGCTCTCGCTGCCGCACGCCTTTCCCAAACTCAAGGCGCTCGAGGACAATTACGGCTCGATGATCAAGGGACAGATTTTTGGCGCGCGCGACCGGAAAAAATCCGGTGAAGTGGCCAAGGACCGTGCGCCCAAATTCTCGTTCGATGAAGGCCTGCAGGTTTTGACGGACACCCTGGCCGCGCACCTGGGTGACTCGCTAAAGCTGAACACGCCGGTCACCGCCCTGATGCGCACCGATGCCGGCTGGCGGGTGACGGCGGCGGGCGAGGCGCAGGAATTTGGCACGGTGCTCTACTGCGGCACGGCGTACCGGCTGGCGGAACTGAAGATTGAGGCTCCGGCGGCGCTGGACCTGTCGGCATTTTCCGAAATCATTTATCCGCCGGTGACCAGCGTGGTGCTGGGGTTCCGGCGCGAGGACGTGACGCATCCGTGCGGCGGATTCGGGATGTTGATCCCCAAGATCGAGGGGTTCAAAATTCTGGGCACGATTTTTTCATCGGCCCTGTTTCCGAACCGCGCGCCGGCCGGCCACATTACGCTCACGAGTTATATCGGCGGCGCAAGGTATCCGGAACTGGCATTGCTGCCCGCGGATCAGGTGGTTGAACTGGTGCTCGCCGACCTGCGCCGGCTGCTGGGCGTGAAAGGCAATCCGGTGTTCACGCACACCAAGGTGTGGCCCAGGGCAATTCCGCAGTACAACGTCGGCTACGGCAAATACCGGCAGTTGTTGACCGACCTGGAAGCCGCCGCACCCGGCCTGTTTTTTGCCGGTTGCTACCGCGACGGTGTTTCGCTGGGCGATTCCATCGTGTCCGGCGTCAACATCGCCGGACGCATTGGCCAGGGATGCTGATGCTAGATATGTGTTTTATCCATGTGCATCCAGGTTGATCTGTGGTTAAACTTTTTCAGCGTATGAGCAAAGCTATTCTCCTCGTCAACCTGGGTTCGCCCGACTCGCCGTCCGTGCCGGACGTGCGGCGGTATCTGAACGAATTCCTGATGGACGGGCGCGTCATCGACACCGCATGGCCCATCCGCCGCCTCGTGGTCGGCCTGATCCTCATCAACCGCCCCAAGGAATCCGGCCATGCCTACGAGAAGGTCTGGACCAAGGACGGCTCCCCGCTCATCGTCTCCAGCCGCAACGTCCAGAAGCTGCTGGCCGCGCGCCTCACCGTGCCGGTGGAACTGGCCATGCGCTACCAAAACCCGTCCATCGAGTCCGCCGTGAAAAATCTCGCCGCCCAGGGCGCCACGGACGTGCTGCTCATCCCCATGTTTCCGCATTACGCGATGTCCAGCTACGAGACCGCCGTCGTGCGCGTGCAGGAGGTCGCCGCAAAACTCGCGCCGGCGATGAAGCTTACCGTGCAGCCGCCGTATTATAACGACCCGGATTACATCGCGGCGCTGGTGGCGAGCGCGGCGAACTTTTTAAAGTCAGACTACGACCACCTGCTGTTCAGCTATCACGGCATCCCGGAAAGGCATTTGCGCAAGTCCGACCCGACCGGCTGCCACTGTCTGGCGACGACCGATTGCTGCGAAACCGCCAGCCCGGCGCACGCGACGTGTTACCGCGCACAATGCTTCGCCACCACGGCGGCGTTCGTCAAGCTGGCGGGCGTGCCGAAGGAAAAATATTCCGTCTCGTTCCAGTCCCGGCTCGGCAAGGATCCCTGGTTAAAGCCCTACACGGATTATGAGCTGCCGCGCCTCGCGATCGAGGGCAAAAAGAAGATGCTCGTGATCTGCCCGGCCTTTGTATCCGACTGCCTGGAGACCATCGAGGAGATCGGGATGCGCGGCTACGAAGAGTTTGCCGCCGGCGGCGGCAAGGATTACACGCGCATACCGTGCATGAACGAGCATCCGCAATGGATCAACGCGCTGGAAAAAATGGCGCAGTCCTTCCTGGGAGCGGGCCGTTAAGACATTGGTCCCAGATCACCACCGAAGTTTAGAGCGGTTAAAGAAAAGTTGTAGCCATTCGGAGCGAGGATTTTTGGGTTTTGGCGAACGGTGCCGATCATCGGCCTTTGGCGAAGGAGCGGGTTTAAATAACCCCGTGACTGAGCCAAAACGAAGCCAAAACCCAAAAAGACCGCCCTCACTCTTTCCCAACCGAATGGCTACAACTTTTCTTTAACTGCTCTAATCTGCGCGTTGGCGGCGTGGCCATCCCGGGTGGAACCATCTCGGAAATTTACGGCTCCTCTATCTGTCGTCCATTCGGCACACCGGTTTATCCGCCCCCGGCCTCTTTCCAACCGAACGGCTGCGGTATTTCTGAAAATGCGCGGATCCTTGGCGGATCCGGGTGCGCCATGGGCCTCGCGGCTCAGATTTTCATTTCCGCGTCGGCTTCCAGTTCAAACAGCAGGTCATCCCGGCAGACGTCGCACTGTGCCGTCGGAATGGCCAGCTTCACCGACGGGTTCGCGGCGAGCCATTCGACAAAAAACTGAGCATCGGCGGAATGGCGAAAATAGGCGGTGGCCCGGGTGAGGTCCGCAAATGTTAATCCCCGCGAGCGCAGGATCGCCTCCACCACATCCATCGTCAGCTCGATCTGCTTGCGGACATCGCCCACCCACAAGGTTTTCCCGCCGTGCGCGATGCTGGCCGTGCCGGAAATGAACAGGCGCCGGCCGCTGCTGGAGGCAATCTCCATCGCCCGGCTGAAAGTGCTGTTGTAGGCCGGCGCGGGGCATTGCAGCGGTGAGGCGATCTCTTTCGCCTGTGTCGATGCGTTCAATGGCCGGACGGCCCAGGCCGCCAGCATGAGCGCGGTGCCGTCAGGATTTTTAGCGCCGACCCCGGTGCTGGCCGGTGCCGACCCCGAACGAAATTTTACTCCCGAATAGATTTTCGTCCGCGCCGGATTGAAGTCGTCATACCAGGACAGGATGTTTTCCAGAAAGAACCAGGTCCGCACGATGTCGGCGAGTTCAAACCCTGCCTGCCGCAAAATCGTCTGCAGATTTTCAAGCACCTCCGTGGTTTGTGCGGCGGGCGGGAGAGTTTTGCCGGCCGGCGTCAGGCCGCCGAGGAGGCATTGCCGCGCGCCGCCTTCCGTAAAAATGGAGCCGATGACCCGTCCCCCGGATTCGATGCGCTCCACATCGCCGGTGAACGCGTAAGCCTGCATGCCCGCAACCGGGCTGCCGTCGCACGCCGCGCCCTCCACCCACGTGATCGGAAAATTCAGGCGGCCAAAAGCACTGCGCAGCGCATCCAGAGTTGCGGAGTGTGCGCCAACCTTGCCATAGACCAGCAGATGCACCAGCGTCGCGCCCTGCGTGTGCAGGGACTGGGCCAGCCGCCGGCAGAGCCCGGGAATTTCTTCATTGGGTTGCGGACGGAACGTGAGGGAAAGGAGCTCATCCGTCCTGATTGCAGGCTCCGTTGCCGGAGCCGCTCCCGGATTGGTAACGGGTAACGACATCGCCTTATTCGACGGGCGGCCGGCCAGAATGGTTACAAGTAAAACTATCCTTAATTTTTAAAAGAATTTAGATGCCTAATCATATCTTGTCATCAAGTTGCCAAAAACCGTGTCGTTTTTTCTGAAGCTTTTGCAATTGCACAGCGTCTGTTCTGTTGATGAATCATCGCGCCGGCAACCTCGCCCTCCGCACTCTCGCGCTGATGGCGGGATTGTTTTTTTGCGCCGCGAACAGTTTCGCCGCCACGCCCTTTGAAAACGACGCCGCGCCGATCCCGCAGAACCAGATCGATGAACTCGTGTTCGCCCGGCTGCAGGCCTTGAACATCCCGCCGGCGCACCTGTGTTCCGATGCGGTGTTTGTCCGGCGTGTTTCCCTCGATGTCACCGGCACCCTGCCCACGGCGGCCGAGGCGCGGCAGTTCATCCTCGACCGCAGCCCCGACAAGCGCCGCGTGCTGATCGACCGGTTGCTGGCGCGCGACGAGTACGCCGATTATCTCGCCTTGAAATGGGGCGACGTGCTCCGCATCAAGGCCGAATTCCCCATCAACCTCTGGCCGAATGCCGCGCAGTCCTACCACCGCTGGATCCATGACGCGATCCGCGACAACCGGCCATGGAACGAGGTCGCCCATGACCTGCTCACCGCCAGCGGCAGCGATTTTGAAAATCCCCCCGTGAATTTTTACCGGGCGATGCAAAACCGCACGCCCTCCGGCATCGCCCAGACCGTCGCGCTGACGTTTCTCGGTGAACGGGCGGAACACTGGCCGTCCAACGACCTCGCCCGGCTCGCGGTGTTCTTCGCCAACACCGGTTATAAATCCACCGCCGAGTGGAAGGAGGAGATCGTGTTCTTCAATCCCGCCGCCACCAATGACGGCGCATTGCAGGGCGCGCCGCGAACCGCCGTTTTGCCGGACGGCTCGAAGGTGAAGCTTTCGCCGGACCAGGACCCGCGCGCCGTCTTTTCCAAATGGCTGGTGCAGGACCCGCAGTTTGCGCGGAACGTCGTCAATCGCGCGTGGTCGTGGCTCCTCGGCCGCGGCATCGTCCACGAGCCGGATGATTTCCGGGCGGACAATCCGCCCGCCAATCCGGAACTGCTCGCGTATCTGGAAAAGGAATTTGTTTCGTCCGGTTATGATTTCAAGCAGCTCTACCGGCTGATCTTGAATTCCACGACGTATCAGCTCGCCTCGATTCCGGCGGGCAACCACCCGGCGGCGGCCGAGAATTTTGCGTTCTATCCGCTGCGCCGGCTGGAGGCGGAAGTGCTGATCGATGCGCTGGACCAGATCACCGGCGCGAATGAAAAATATTCCAGCGCCATCCCCGAGCCCTACACGTTCATCCCCGACAACCTGCGCTCCATCGCGCTGCCGGACGGCAGCATCAGCAGCTCGTTCCTCGAGATGTTCGGCCGCCCGGCGCGGGACACCGGGCTGGAATCGGAGCGCAACAACCGCATCACCGCCGCGCAAAAACTGAGCCTGCTCAACTCCAGCGTGATGCAGAAAAAAATCGAGGCGAGCCGGATGATTGATTTTCAAACGTCCTCCAACCGTCCGCCGGCGGAGGTCGCCACGGGCATGTATCTGGGGATTCTTTCGCGGTTTCCGACCGCGGCGGAAATCCGGACGGCGTCGGAGTATTTCCAATCCGGCATCGGCAAACGCCAGGCCGCCGTGGACCTGGCGTGGGCGTTGATGAACAGCACGGAATTCCTTTACCGGCACTGAAACCAAACCGCGTATGAACCCAAAATATTTTGATTTTGAAAAACAGCGCCCGCGCATCAGCCGGCGCGAGGCCGTCCGCCGCGCCCTCTTCGCCGCCAGCGGACTCGTGCTGGCGGATCATCTGTCCTTCCAGGCGTTTGCCGCGCCCGCCGCCGCCCGCGCCAAGGCCGTCATCCAGATCTGGATGTGGGGCGGGCCCTCGCATATCGACATTTTTGATCCGAAGCCCGAGGCGGGCTATGACTATTGCGGGCCGCTGAAGACGCCCATCGAGACGAACGTTTCCGGCATCCGCATCGGCGAACTGCTGCCGTTGCTGGCCAAACAGGCGGACAAGTATTCCATCGTGCGCAGCCTGACGCATGGCAACAACGGTCACGAAACCGCGTCGTACATCGTCCAGACCGGGCGGCAGCCGGGCGGCCGCACTGTGTTTCCGTGCGTTGGCGCGGTCGTGTCGCTGGCAAAGGGCTACGATGCGGGCTACAAGGGATTGATTCCGCCCTACGTCGTGCTGACCGAGCCGCAGGGACGCTTTGATGAAGCCGGCTTTTTGGGCCCGCGCTTCAAGCCGTTCGCCACCGGCGGCAACCCGGCGCTGACGCCTTTCGCGGTGGAAGGCGTCGTGCTGCCCGGCTTCTCCGATCAACGCCAAAAAAACCGCCGGGAACTGTTGCATCATCTCGACACGCTCGCGCAGGCGTTGCCGCAAGATCCGCAGGTCACGGCGGCCACGCAGGCGGAAAACATGGCCTATGACATGATCCTGGGCGATGGCGCCAAGGTGTTTGACCTGTCACAGGAAAAGCCGGAACTGCGCGACCGCTATGGGAAAACCAAGTTTGGCCAGTCCTGCCTGGTGGCGCGGCGGCTGGTCGAGCGCGGCATTCCTTACGTCACCATCAATTACGGCGGCTGGGACACGCACAAGGAAAACTTCCAGACCATGCGGCGGCAGTTGCCTGACATGGACCGGGGATTTTCCACGCTGTTGCAGGATTTATCCGAACGCGGCCTGCTTGACAGCACCATCGTCTGGTGGGGCGGTGAATTTGGCCGCACGCCGAAGGTCCAGTGGGAGGCGCCGTGGAACGGCGGGCGCGGGCATTATGGAAAAGTTTTTTCCGCCGTGCTCGCGGGCGGCGGATTCAAGGGCGGCCAGGTCATCGGCGCGTCCGATGCCCGCGGCGAGGAGGTCAAGGAACGGCCGGTTTATCCGGTGGACCTCATCGGCAGCATCTACGCGCAAATGGGCATCGAGCCGACGACCAAGCTGCCGAATCCCGAAGGCCAGCCGCTGTTCGTTTTGCCCGGCCCCAAAGATGGGATCAAATCCGCTGGCCTGCTGAAGGAGATCATGTCCGCATGACCGTTTTCAAAGCCATCGCCCTTTTTCTTGCGCTGGGCGGAACCGCGCTGGCGCAGCAAGGGCCGCATCTGGCCTACGTCTATCCGGCGGGCGGACGCGCCGGCACGACGTTTACGATCACCGTCGGCGGGCAATTTTTGCTGACGGCCTCCAACGCGTTCATCACCGGACCCGGCATCACCGCGACGCTGCTGGACCATGACCGGCCGATGGGCCAGAAGGAATTCAACGAGCTGCGCGACCGCTTTAAAACGTTGCAGGATATATTTCAAGCCTCGCGCAAGGGCAATCCGGGCACCAATGTCTGGACGGCCGCAGACGCGCAGGAACGCGAGCAGATTCGCGGGAAAATCCTCAAAAACCCGCCGAATCGCACGGCCAATCCGGCGATGATCGACACGGTGATCATCAAAGTCTCCATCGCCACCAATGCCGCGCCGGGCGCGCACGAAATCCGCCTCGCCACGCCGAATGCATTGTCCAACCCGCTCCGTTTCTGCATCGGCACGCTGCCGGAAATCTCGCGGCCCGCCGCCAAACCCGCAAATCCCGATCTGGATAAATTTATCGAACGGCTGGGCGGCCGGCCCGCCCCGGTGGGCACGCCAAAAAATGAAGCCCGCGTTGCCTTGCCGGTCGTCGTCAACGGCCAGATCCTGCCGGGTGGCGTGGACCGCTATCACTTTTTGGCGAAGAGCGGCCAGCAACTGGTCATCGCCGCCAGCGCGCGGTCGCTGATTCCGTATCTGGCCGACGCCGTGCCCGGCTGGTTCGAGGCGGTGTTGGTGATTTATGATGCCAAGGGCAAGGAGCTGATCAGCGGCGAGCGGTTCCACTTCCAGCCCGACCCGGTCGTCCATTTTGCCGTGCCGCGCGACGGCGAATATACCGTGGAGATCCACGACTCCATTTTTCGCGGGCGCGAGGATTTCGTTTATCGCCTGGCCATCGGTGAACTGCCGTTCGTCACCGGCATCTCCCCGCTCGGGGGCCGCCTCGGCGAAAAAACCACGGTCACGCTGACCGGCTGGAACCTGCCGGAGCCATCGCTTGCTCATGACAATGACAGCGTCGGCATCACTTCGCTGACCGGACCATTCATCAATGAAGTTCCGTTCGCCGTGGATGACCTGCCGGAAATATCCGAACGCGGGCCGGACAATTCCGCTGAAAAGGCGCAGGCCGTGACGCTGCCCGTCATCATTAACGGCCACGTCCGCAAGCCCGGCGAAGGCGATGTGTTCCGATTCACCGGCCACGCCGGGCAGCCGGTCGTCGCGGAAGTTTTTGCGCGACGGCTGGATTCCCCGCTGGATTCATTTTTGCGGCTGACCGGTGCGGACGGCAAACAACTCGCATTCAATGATGATTTTGAGGACAAAGGTTCCGGCCTGAACACGCATCACGCCGATTCTTATCTCACGGCCACGCTGCCCGCGGATGGAAATTATTTCATCCACGTCACCGACACCCAGGGCCGGGGCGGGCCGGATTTTGCGTATCGCCTCCGCCTCAGCGGGCCGTTGCCGGATTTTGCCCTGCGCGTGGTGCCTTCGAGCCTCGGCCTGCGCGCCGGGTTGAGCGCGCCGGTGACCGTGTACGCGCTGCGACGCGACGGTTTCACCAATGCGATTGATCTGGATCTAAAGGACAAGTCCGGCGGATTTTCCCTGAGCGGCGCCCGCATCCCGGCGGGCCAGGACAAGGCGCAGTTCACCCTGAAAGCGCCGGCGCAGCCGACCGATGAACCGGTGGCCCTCACCATCACCGGCCGCGGGATGATTGACGGGAAACCGCTCGTGCATGAGGCCGTGCCGGCGGAAGACATGATGCAGGCGTTCATTTACCGGCATCTGGTGCCCTCCAAGGAACTGGCCGTGACGGTGAACGGCCAGCAGCGCTGGTTCATGCGCGACGCCTTCAAAATCATCAGCCCGACCCCGCTGAAAATTTCACCCGGCGGCACGGCACACGTCCGCATGAGCGCGCCGCCGGGAAATTTTTCCGACCGGTTCAAACTGGAACTGGCCGACGCGCCCGACGGAATTTCGCTCACCAACGTTTCCACCAGCACGTCCGGTTTGGAGTTGGAGTTCGCCTGCGATGCCGAAAAAGTAAAGCCGGGCTCCACGGGCAATTTGATCTGCGATGTCGTGCCAAAAAATCAGGGAACGGCTGTCCCGCAGAAAAAAAACGGCAACTCGTCCCGCCGTGGAGCCGTGGCCACGCTGCCGGCGATTCCGTACACGACGGTGGTGGAATAGGTTGCGGTATTTTTGGCCGCCGGCTTGGAGCAAGCTGGATCCGGTTGGCAAACCACGAAAAGCGCCGCCGCCGCTGCGCTCTGCCGGCGCAGTCCATGACGTTATCAGCCATGACGAAAGCCATGGTGAACCCGTAAACGTCATGGACTGCGGCGGGAAGCGCAGCGCCACGCCGCTTTCGGACGTGGCAGGGCATTCGTCTGGCAACGTCACCAGTCTTCAATAGGCGTGGTCCTATTATTGTGCGGGATTGCCATCGTGACCTCAATTCGCCAGCTTTATTTCATGCCTGCCGAAAAAATCCCGTGGCCGCATGCACCGGAGCATCGTCTCTGTGTTCGCGGGACTTACTTTGTCACCGCCAGCACCTATTTGCACGGATATCATTTTGCGGGCAAAACCCGGCTGGCGGTTTTGCATCGTGGGCTATTGAAAGTGGCCGCCGACTTTGGCTGGCGGCTGGAAGCGTGGGCGGTCTTTTCCAACCATTATCACTTCGTCGGCCACTCGCCCGCAGATGAAGATTCCGCCGAGAGCTTGTCATCGATGCTTGGATTGCTCCACGAACGGACGGCCAAATGGGTCAACAAACTTGATTCAGGCCCGGCCGGAAAAGTCTGGTACAACTTTCGTGAGACGCGGTTGACATACGAAAAAACATATCTGGCCCGGCTCAACTACACGCATCAAAACCCAGTCAAGCACGGGCTGGTGCCGGTGGCGAATCAATATCCGTGGTGCTCGGCACGATGGTTTGAACGGACTGCCACACCAGCCCAGGTCAAAACCATCTATCGCTTCAAAACCGGGCTGGTGAAAGTTGCGGATGATTTTAAGGTTTCGGGGGAGTGGTGAAGGCGTTTCGAGGTCAGGGAGATTCAGTTAGCAGGCCAAAGCGGCGTGGCGCTGCGCTTCCCGCCGCAGTCCATGACGCGTTCGGGTTTGCTACGGTCTTCGTCGTGGCTGACACCGGCATGGACTGCGCCGGCAGAGCGGAGCGGCGACGGCGCTTTCGAACGTGGTAAGACAAGCGGCAACTTCAAAATCATGGCCGTGAGTACCACACGACGGTTTATGTGACTCAACCCGCAAAAGACCGCTGTATTCTCACTCCGGCGGCTTGTGCTGGTGCGGGTGGGTGAATTTCAGCTTCACCGTTTCGAGCATCGCGAAGAAGCCTTTTTTCTTTTTCGGCGCGGCGACTTCAATGCGTTCGGCGGGATGGCTGCACAGGCGGCAGAGATAATGCGGGGCGCGGCCCTTCAAGCGCATCACCTTCACACAGCCGTTGCACATCATCTCCTTGCAGTAGGTGCACCGGAAAGTCGCGGGAATGTGCGAGTGGCGCGGGCAGGCGGTGCGGCCATCTTCCAGGATGACCGGCGCGGGGGGCGGCGGCTCGGTCCGGTCGTATTGCGGAATGGCCACCACGGCGGTGGTGGACTCCACGAGCAGTTCCACGTCGCCAAAACGGAGTTGCTGGCCGGGCTCCAGCCAGGCGTCGGCGCACGGCCGGCCGTTGATGAAGGTGCCGTTGGTGGAATCGCAGTCGCGCAGGTGCACCCCGTCGTCGGAGAGGGAGAGTTCGGCGTGCAGCGAGGAGACGGTGCTGTGCGGCAGGTGAAGCTCGCAATTGTCCTCGCGGCCGACGCGGTTGACCCCCATGCGAAGTTCCAGCGCCTGCTTGCCCAGGCCCTCGGTCTTGATGATCAATCGCGCCATAATGTTTTTCCCTGTCTGACTCTTGAGAAATTTGCTTGGGTAATGGTTTAAAGTCGAGCGTTAAAACGAACTAGGACAGCGGGTTCTGAACAAAGGCAAACTCGGCCACGATTTTGCCGCCAATCAGGTGTTCCTGGATGATCCGTTCCAAAACTTCCGGGGTGCAACTGTG
Source organism: Verrucomicrobiia bacterium (assembly GCA_031290985.1). GTDB lineage: Bacteria > Verrucomicrobiota > Verrucomicrobiia > Limisphaerales > UBA11358 > UBA11358. The sequence continues at coordinate 32,509 of JARLJW010000084.1, forward strand.
ATACCACGCCCCCTCCGGATAGACGACGGCGATGGGGCCGCGCACGCAGACCCGCAGGCAACTGGCCTTGGTGCGGTACACCAGCGGCTCCGGCCCCACGAGATTCAGCTCCTTGAGGCGGTGCTTCAGGAAATTCCAGGCGGCGAGGGACTGTTCCCGCGGACAGCATTTGGGTTCGTCGGGGTCCGTGCAGAGAAAGATGTGGCGCTTGAACTTTTCAAGGCCGAGCGTTTCGGCGGCGGTCTGGAGTTCAGATTCCATGTTCGTTTGAGTATTTGACGCCACCGGCGGTTCAATCCTTTGCACTTTTTTATTTAAAATAAGTCAGGCCGATGACGCCCGTGACCGCGACGACCGCGCCGATGAGCGGGCGGACGCCGATTTTTTCCTTCTCCACAATGCGCGCCATCGGCAGGAGGAACAGCGGCGAGGTGGCGATGACGGCGGTGACCATGCCGGCCGGGGTGGATTTGAGCGCCCATTGCATGCACGTCACGCCCAGCGTCTGGCCGGCCAGGGCGTTGGCCAGCAGCCAGGGCCAGAGCCGGCGCCATTTGGCGCGCGTAACCTGCAGCGTTTCCTCCGCGAACGCCGGGCCGGGCGCCGGGGCCGTCCGCCATTTGACCACCACCAGCGCGATGAGGGGAATCAAAATGCCCCCGAGCACCCGCTGATAACCGGTCGTGCCGGCGTCGGGATGAAATCCGTCCGCCGCGGCAACTTGGAAGGCCTTGCGGATGAGCACCGCACCGATGGCCCCGCCGATCGCGCTGATGACGCAGGCAAGAATCCCCACCTGCCAGTCGCGCCGGGAGATTTTCAAGTGGTCGCCCGGGGCCAGCGCAATGGCCACACCGGCCAGTATGACCACCACGCATAGAATTTCCGGGAGGTTCAATTTTGTGCCCAGCGCGAGCCATTCGATGAGGGCGGCGAACGGTGCCGTGAAACATTGGCACAGCAGCACGGTGCGCTGGCTGCCCAGGCGGGGCAAGGACTGAAAATACGCGGTGTCGCCCACGCCGATGCCGAAAAATCCGCTCAACATGAACCAGCCGGGCGCCCCGGCAAACCCGGCACCGAAGGTGAACGCCCAGATCGTCAGGAAAATCGTGGCCAGGGTGATGCGCCAGAAATTGGCCTCGATGCCCCCGATCTGTTTGGAGGTGCGATAGCCACAGATGGCGGAGGTGGCAAAGAGCAGCGTTGTGAGCAGCGCGGCGAACATCCGGAATCGACCTTAGATGTCCTCGTCGATGTTGATGGGGTGGGCGCCTTCCACCTCCACGCCGCCTTCCTTGAGAATTTGGTTGATGTCCGGGGAGACCCAGCGGTGCGCCTTGTCGTGCTTGTTCTCGGGCTTGATGCGATAACGGCCGGAGGTGTCGCTTTCGAGAATCCCATTTTCCGCCAGACGCATCAGGACGGGCTTGGCCCAGTCAGGATCTTCGGAAAAACGTTTCTTGGTGCTGGCGCGGCGGGCGATTTCTTTCGCGTTCACAAAACTGCTGCCCCAAGTTTGGAGAAAGTGAACAATTTCGCGCTCGTCTGCATCCATGCCCACAACTTGCCACAAATTGGCAGGGGCGTCGAGCAATTAGCAGGCGGCAGTGGCTCAAATGGCGCAGCTTGACACTGCCCTCCGATGAACTCGGATGCCGGGTTTGGAGTTCCGCCATTAGGCGGTTCGGAGCGTATACCCCCCCAAGCCGCCTAAAGGCGGAACTACAAGCAGGGGCCCGGCCAGACTGCGCCCGCCTCCAATCAGGCTGAAGCAGCGCCAACGCCGCGCAATCAAGGTCTCACCGGCGCGGTTGGACATCCGGCACGGCGGCGCCGCGGGCCTGCGGGAACTTGATCTTGGAGCGCAGCATCAGGGTGCCCATGCACAGGTCGGCGAAGGGCATCACCACGTTGAAATTCTTGTGCATGTACCTGTGATGCAGCAGGTGATGGCCGTTCAGCCGGTAAAAAACCCAGGACCGCTCGACGCGCCGCGCCTTCGGCAGATGCATGCACCAATGCATGTATTCATAGGCGCCGTAGTAGGAACCGAAGGCGAGCAGCGTGCCCAGCGCAATGTCCCAGTGGCCAAACGGCAGCGTGGCGATCAAAACCGGTATCATGCCCACCGTAATGATCGCCGGCCCGTTCCACCAGGCCATCGGGATGATTTTTTTGTCCGCCGGGTTGATGACGTGATACGTGTGGTCGGACTTGAAAATATGATGATGCACCAGGGCATGGGAGCGGAAAGGATAGGTGAAATTCAAGATCGGACGGTGCATGACATACCGGTGCAGCGCCCATTCACAGAACGACGCCATGATCACGCCGCCGAGGAAGCCGGTCGCCAGCCAGGACAAAACAGTAAAAAAGGTCAGCATAATAAAAAGGTTACCCGTTCTAAAATTGCTATTTGGTAGCTACATTTTGCCAGAATCACCGGCCGATGCACAGTTAAATTATCGGCACATAACCGACACTCCCCGGACATTGTTGGTTCAAACATTGCCAACGCGGGCGCTTCATTCTACGATACGCTTTCGCTCATGGCGGAATACAAAGTCCAGTTCGAGGTCTTCGAAGGCCCGCTTGACCTTCTTCTTTACCTCATCAAGAAGGAGGAGGTTGATATTTACGAGGTCAACCTCACCAAGCTGGCCACCCAGTTCATTGAATACGTCGATTTGATGCGTCAATTCGACCTCGAGGTGGCCGGTGAATTCCTCGTGATGGCCTCCACGCTGATGTACATCAAGAGCCGCGAGCTGCTCCCTGTGGACCAGCAGGTCGTCGTCGAGGCCGAGGATGAGGGCGAAGACCCCCGGTGGGAGCTCATCCGCCAGCTCGTCGAGTACAAAAAATTCAAGGACGCCGCCGCCCAGTTGCAGACCCTCGAGGAACGCCAGGAAAACGTCTATCCGCGCCTGCCCGGCAAGATCGAATTCGTCGCCGAAACCGAGCCCGCCAAGAAGGAATCCGTCGGCATCTTCGACCTCCTCAACGCCGTCAACGCCGTCCTCAAGCGTTTCCAGGAAAAGACCGCCGGCCAGCGCGAAATCTACGAGGACAAATGGACCGTCAGCGAAAAGATGGAGTTCGTGCTCAAGACCATCACCGAGCGCACTTCCGTCCGGTTTTCCGAGCTTTTTGCCACCGCCGCCAATCGCGCGGAGGTCGTCTGCACCTTCCTCGCCCTGCTCGAACTCATCCGCCTCAAACAGCTCGCCTGCGCCCAGCCGGAGCCCTTCGCGGAGATCGAAGTCACCAAGGCCGTCGCCCAGGCCGTGTTGCCGGAACACAGCCCTGAACCCGAACCCGCGCCCACACCCGGCGCCGCCGCCTTGGCCAACATCGCGGACAGCGACGAAGATGAAAACGAACAAGTCACCGAACCCGCCGCCGCCGATGCTGCCAACGTCGCCAAGGTCCCTTTAGTCTCTGAAGTCCCTTCAGTCCCTGAAGACGCCGTCGCTGAAGTGGAAGACACCGAAGCCGCTGAAGATGAGGAAGAGGAAGAATATGATGATGACGACGACGATGATGACGACGACGATGACGACGACGATGATGACGACGATGATGACGACGATGATGACGACGACGATGACGACGACGATGATGGGGACGAAGACGAAGTGGATGAGGGCGACGACAATGAAGCGCCCGCCGACGGAGTGACCCCGCCATCGCCGGACCAGCCGGACGCCCCGAAATCATAAACCCCAAGCTTAAGATGGAACTGAAATTTATCCTCGAATCACTGCTCTTCTCGGCGCAAAAGCCGATGAGCGTGAAAGAACTTCGCGACCTGCTCATCAACGCGGCCACGGCCGAAGATGCGGATGAATCCGCGAAGCCCTTCAAAAAGACCAAGGAAGACGACCTCACCACCGCCCTCGAGGAACTGGCGCGCGACCACGAGACCGCCGCGCGCAGCTATCGCCTCGCGTGCGTCGCCGGTTCGTGGCAGTTCGTCACCCAGCCTGAATTTTCCCCGTGGCTCAAGGCCCTCGTCGGCGTCAAGAACCGCCCCTCGCGCCTCTCGCAGGCCGCGCTGGAGACGATGGCCATCATCGCCTATCGCCAGCCCATCACCCGCGCCGAGGTGGAATCCGTCCGCGGCGTCAATGTGGACGGCACCATGCAGACCCTGCTCGAACGCGGCCTGGTCGAGCAAAGCGGGCGCGCGGAAGTCGTCGGCCGCCCCGCGCTGTACAGCACCACGCCGTTTTTTCTGGAATACTTCGGCCTGGGCGGCCTCGAAGACCTGCCCGCCGCCGACGAACTGCGCCGCATCCAGGTGGAACACCCGCCCGCACCCGTCACCGCGGATGCCGGCCTGGCCACCGTGCCGCCGGAACAACTTTCATTGAGCGACCCGCCAGCACAGACTGAAGAGCCGGCTGCGCCCGCGGAACCCGCCGCGCCTGACGAAGCGGGGCCGGCGGCAAGCTAGTGATTTTGCCGCCCGCAGCAATATAGTCCGCCAATCCGCCACCCAGGCTCCGACGCAGCCCCCCGTCCCGCCCGGTTGATTCGTCATTAGTCATTCATGACCCCGACATTAGACTTTTGCTGACCGCCACCTGTGCTATACTTTCCCCCCATGTATCGGACGCAGGATTTACACGTCAAAGAAATCGTCCCGCTGCTGTCGCCGCGCGCCATCAAGGCCGTGTCGCCCGTCAGCGAGACCATCAACGCCACCGTCGCCCGCAGCCGCGAACGGATCATCCGCATTTTGCGCCAGGAAGACCCGCGCCTGCTTGTGGTCATCGGCCCCTGCTCCATCCATGACGAAAAATCCGCCTTGGAATACGCCACCAAGCTGAACGCCCTCCGCCAGGAATTTGCCGACCGTATGGAGATCGTCATGCGCGTCTATTTCGAGAAGCCCCGCACGACCATCGGCTGGAAGGGCCTCATCAACGACCCGCACCTTGACGGTTCGCAGGACATCGAGGCCGGCCTGCAACGCGCGCGCAAACTCCTGCTGGAGATCACCGGCATGGGCCTGCCCGCCGCCACGGAATTTCTTGATCCCATCGTGCCCCAATACATCGCGGACCTCATCACCTGGGCGGCCATCGGGGCGCGCACCACGGAATCGCAGACCCATCGCGAGATGGCCAGCGGCCTGTCCATGCCGGTCGGCTTGAAAAATTCCACCGACGGCAGCCTGCAGGTGGCCATCGATGCCATGGGCGCCACGCGCCATTCGCACAGTTTTCTGGGCATCAACGAGGAGGGCGTGACCAGCATCGTCCGCACCAACGGCAACCCCAACGCGCACGTCGTGCTCCGCGGCGGGCGCGCCATGACGAATTACGACGCCGTGAGCATCCGCGCCGCCGAGGCCAAGCTGGTTTCCGAAAAGCTGCCGCCGGTCCTGATGGTGGATTGCAGCCACGCGAACTCGGAAAAGAAATTCGCCAAGCAGGAGGACGTCTGGCACAGCGTGATCGAACAACGCATCGCCGGCACGAAATCGTTGATCGGCATCATGGTGGAAAGCCATTTGCGCGAGGGCAACCAGCCCATCCCCAAAAATCTGTCGGACCTGCGCTACGGTGTGAGCATCACGGATTCGTGCATCGGCTGGGAGACCACCGAACGCATGCTGCGCTGGGGTTACGAGGCGCTGGAAAAAGCCATCCCCGGCCACGCCGTCACGGCCTGAGGCGGAGCGCCTTGCCAAGTGGGGCGTCGCCGCCGCGCCGCCGGCCTGCCAACCGGCGTTGATCGGCCATTCGTCATTCGCGCTTCGTCATTTCCCTCACGGCCACGTCCACGCGTACGGAAACTTCACCCGGTAAAACCGCTGCGAATTCGTCGGCGTCACCAACACCCCCTGCGTCAGCGTGAGGCTGCTGAAGGTGGAATTCGTCAGCCATGCCGCCGACGTCACGTTCGTGGCATAAAGCACCGTGCCGTTCAAGCCCACCGGCACGTTCACGAGGTCCAGCCGGTAATTGCTGTCAACCGGGGCGATGCCCGTCAGTTGTGCCGGGGCGATGCTCTCCTGCACAAAGTTCCCGATCACCGCGTGCGTCCGCGCCGTGGGATCCAGAAAGTCCCAAAAGATGTAATTTCCGCCCGGCCCGTTCAGCGTCAAATTTTTCAGGTTGGGATCATCCAGGGCGTCGATGCTGATGCCGTTTTTAAGCACGTTGGTGAGGCCGTAATCCGCCGGGTTCGCAAACAGGTCGTCCACCAGCGAAAAAATATCCGGCGTATAAACCGTGAGCGCGGGGCACGTCGTGCGGATGCGCTTGACGGTGTTGGCCAAGGCGGCGTTGTAATTCTGGCATTGCTGGCGGATGAAATTCGTCTGCGCGTAATGGTTGAAGTACGGCACCTTGGAAATGTCCGCGGCATTCGGCAGCACCAGCGTGCGGACATTTTTGGCGAAATAAAGGTTCGTGACCGCCTTGAAATAATTCGTCTGTGAAACATTGATGGCGTTGGCCCATTCGGCGGCGAGCGTGTCGTTATTGAGGGCCTCATCGTAAAGGTCGGCGTTGTTCACCCAGATCACCACCAGGGCGTTGGAGATGCTGGTGGGCGGATTGAAATGGGCCACATTGGTCACCACATCGCCGCTGCCGCAGTCAAAGAAGGACCAGTTCTTGTTCGAGTCATACAGGATGCCCTGCTGTTCCGCGAGGCATTCCACCCACACCCGGCCGTTGCAAAAACGGCGGCCATAATAGTTGGTCGACTGGGGAAAGACCTGCACGTTGTTCGTCGTGGTGGAAAGCGAATCGCCAAAAACATACAGCGCGTTGAAGGCGGCGCGGGCGTGAAAGCGCATCACCGCCAGAAAAATTACGGACATGACCAACCAGGCACGCCTGTTCACACGCAAAATCTGCCGCACCCGCCGGCAAAGTAAAGCCCGATTGAACACGGCGGTTATTTGCTGGCGAAAAATCCGGCGGCGGGTAATCTGGCGCGCCCGGTCAATCAGTGGAACACCCCGATCATCAGACTTAAAATATGAACCGCCGCCCCGCCTTCCTGCCGGCCGCCGTGCTGTTTTCCGGACTGGCCGTTATAAAGGTTTCCGCCAATGGCTTTGGGCTGCCGGACCAGGACGCCTTCGCCACCGCGCGCGGCGAGGCGTTTGCGGCCACCGCCGACAATCCGTCCGCCATCTTCTACAATCCCGCCGGCATCACCCAGCTGACGGGGGATAATTTCCGGGGCGGCCTGGACGGCATTTATCTCGACCCCACCTTCCAGCCGCCGCCGGGCGCGCCCAACAGCGGCAAGGTCTACCATGTCCAGAACAACCTGGCCGCGGTGCCGCAGTTTTTTTATACGCACTCCCTCAAAGAATTGCCGTTGAGCTTCGGCCTGGGGCTGTATGCGCCCAACGGCGGCAGCCTTAGCTGGCCGGCCGATACCGGGTTCAGCGTCGTGGCCACCAAGGGATCGCTGCTCGACCTGCGCTTGAACCCGGTCCTGGCGTGGCAAATCCTGCCCGGCCTGTCGGTCGCCGCCGGCGCCTCGGTGGATTACATGAAGCTGAACCTGGAGCAGGACCTGCTCGCCGCCCCCACGCGTTTCGCCAATTTTTTTGAATTCACCGGCGAGGGCTGGACGTTCGGCTACAACCTCGGCCTGCTGTGGCAGCCGGTCAAGAAAGTTTCCATCGGCGCCACGTTCCGCAGCCAGACGAGCGTGAAGTTTGACGGCCATACGGAGTACGAGCTGCAGCCGCTCCCCAACCTCTCCGCCCAGGACGGCCGGCACGCTTACGGCAGCATGACCTTCCCCATGACCGCGGTGCTCGGCGTTTCCTACCGGCCCTCGCCGAAGTGGAACCTGGAAACCGATGCGAACTACACGGACTGGAGCAGCGTGGGAACGATGAATATTTTTCAAGACTCGCCGCCCCGGCCGTTCAATGAAAAGCTGCCCGTGATCCTCGGCTGGCGGCCAAGCTGGCTGGTGGGGTTTGGCGCCACCCGTTACCTTGACAACGGCTGGCATGTCAGCGCCGGTTATGCCTTCAGTGAAAACTCCGTGCCGGACGGCCATTATACCCCGCTGGCGGCGGATCTGGACCGGCATTTTTTAAGCGTCGGTTTCGGCCACCAGGGCAAGACGCTCGCTTTCGACATTGCCTACCAGTTCGGCTACGGCCCGGACCACACCGTCACCGGCAGCCAGCCGTCCTCCAAGCCCGCCAGCTTCGCCAATGAAATCGCCGACGGTGTCTACGCCTTCATCAGCCACTCCGTGCTGGTATCGGTCGGCCTCCGCTTCTGACCCCGCCCGCACGGCGTTTGGGCGGGTTAAAACCGATAGCCCACGGAAAAGGACAGCGACGGGATGAACAGCTGGTATTTTCCCGCCGACGACGCGAGGGTGTAAGGGTTTCCGTTATACGGCGAGGCCGCAATCGTGCGTTGCGGTCCCGTGATGATCTGTCCCGCCACGGCCCAATGCCAGTGTTCGCCATCGCGCCCAAAGCCAAGGCTGCCCGTGTGCAATTGCGTATCCGGCACCGCCGGCGTGAAATATTCCTCGGAGGTCGTGGACGTGGTGAAGAAATAACCGGCGCTCACAAACCAGCCGTTGTCAAAGTACCGCGTCACCCCAAATTTATACATCCAGGTGTCATGCCAGTGGAGCGGGAACGGCAGGTCGGATCCAAAGATCGCCGACGTGCCTTGCAAATTGAGCCCGGTCGTCCGATGCGTGTTCGCCCATTCCACGTCGGCTTCCGCGTTCCAGTGCGGGGTCGGCCGGTAGGAAACACCCCAGCTCAGCGACTGCGGCAGGGCCGTTTCCGTTGACGTCGGGACGGTCAAAACCGCGCCGTTGCCCGGCCGGTAGTCGGAATGCCCGCTGTAATTCATCATCGACTCGCTGCGATAGTCCACGCCAAAAGCCAGTTGCTTGATCGGCTGCCAGCGGATGCCGGCGGTGGCGCCTAAAGAAGTATCATGGCCGTTGAACGTGTATTCATCCACCGCTGAAAGCAGTCCGCGCCGGAACTTCAAGGTCGAATAACTCGCCGTCGGGCCGGCCGCGATGGACAGGCTGGGCAGCGGCTTCCACGCGATCACCGGGCTGACCGTGATGACTTGCATCCGCGCCTCGAGGTCCAACGTGCGCAGGCTGCTGTTCGCCGGCCATTCCACCCCCAGGCCGAACGGGGCATAGAGGCCCAGACCGAAGGCAAACGGCAGGTTCGTCGGCGAATAAACCGCATAGATCTGCGGCACCGGCGTGACTTCAAATTTTGAATTCACCTCCGGCCCGCCCCCCGCCGGGACGTAATTGGCGCTGATACCCAGGTAATTCAGTTCCCCGACCTCGATATCCCAGCCTGAAATTTGCGTGATGCCGGCCGGGTTATAGTAGATGGCTGAAGGATTATCCGCCGTGGCCACGAACGCATTGCCGCGGGCGATCGCCTGCGGGTCCTGGTTCGGCAGCAGGAAGCCGATGGCGCGGGAAACCTCCGGCACCAGCAGCGCCATCAGCAGTGTGGCAAACGGATACAGGCGTTGACACATTTTGCGGCGAAACGGAGTTGCGGTTATCATGGTTGTCATTTATTTCGTTTTTTGGACTGCATTACCATCACTGCTTTTGGACAGTTGTACCGGTTTTAGGCAGAAATGTATTTGCCCCGCCCGTATGGGCTGCGTCGGCGGTTTAAGCTTTTTCTGTGCCGGAACGCGGAAAAAGGCGGTCCGTGGTGGGGGTCCCGTCAAACTTGAGCCAGCGGTGCTGCTCGTAATCGTATAGTTGGCAGACATTTAAATTGGTCGAAAACTTGAAGACGGAGCCGTTCTGGATGGTCACGTCCCCGGCAAACCGTTTTTCCAAATTGCTCTGGCATTCCGGAAGGTTGTACAGCGGAATCTTTGGATCCGCGTGGTGCGCGGTATGTTCGAGGATGTTGTGAAACAACAACTCGATCGGGCGCGGCAATTTTACGTGAACGGTGCCCCGGACCTGGCCGTTGAAATAGTTCCATTCTTCCCGGGTGGAAAACCACGCCACATTCGGATGCGTGTGGTGCTGCACCGTGACGTAGGCCGAGATCCAGTTCCAGAACAGAAAGGGCAGGAGCAGCAGCGCAAAAACGTCGAATGCCTGGTGCCCGGGCGAGGCTGCCCGGTCAAGATACAGCAGCAGGCCGGTCTCCGAGGCGGCAAACAGCACGACCAGCCCGAGGTCGAAATAATAAATGCCCTTGGCGAGTTTGGCCCACTCCGCCGGGCGCGGCACGATCAGGTGGTTCCACCATACTTCAATCAGGTAAAAAAAACCCACGCCAAAAACCGTGCGGTAAAAACGCTCCCGCCACCGCCGGTGCCACGGCAGCGCGTCAAATTCCGCCTTGGAAAACGGCGGGTAGACATAGTCCATCCCCCGCAAATTCGTCCAGCCATGATGCAGCTGGTTATGGCCCAGCTCCCAGGTGGCATAGGGATGCAATGAAGGCAGAAAGGCGATGCGCGCCAAAACCGCATTCAACCAGCCCGCCGGCGTGAGGCTGTCATGACAGGCATCGTGCCCGATCACGAACAGGATCGAATACGACAGCCCGATCAACAAACCGAGGGCGATTTTGACGGGCCAGCGGTCGGTCATCAGCCCGAGCCAGCAAAAGGTGAGATAAAATGCAAAGGTCAATACAAACAGCCCGCAGCCCTTGACCGTGGAACGGAAGCGGCTGTGCTGGGGAAAGGTGGCCCGGATTTGACCGACACTTGGTTCTTTCATGCTCAACCTGACGATTAAAGGCTTTGTATCCCTTGCAAGTCAACGCGCAATTTTTGGTTCGCGGCCGGAGCAAATTGTTTTTGTTTTGGCGCGGAAAATGTTATGTCTGGCCCTGCAATGAGACAACCTCCCAAAGGAACCGGGGCCAGCCCAACCGTCACGCCCCCCAAGCCGGAGCTGACGGACGCCCAGGTGAAGACGGCCGTTCCGGACGCCGCCCTGGCCCACGTGACCTTTGAGACCGGCGGGGGCGGCCCCGTGCGGGCCACGCTTTTGCGCCTCACCCGCCACGCGCTGGCGTTTGAAGTCTACAATCCGGCCTGGATACCGCAGTTGTCGGAAAACTTGAAGGACTTCAAGGTCATCGGCCCCGCGGGCCGGCTTTATTCCGGCCACGCCGTGATCCGCAGCCTCATCAACACCGGCACCAAGGTCGTCTGCGAAGTGGCGATCGACGAGAAAGCCTGGCAGGAACTGGCCTTGCATCCCGATGGCACCGCCCCGAAAAACATCCGGGGCGGCTTTCAGGAATTCCTCAACGGCTGGCAAAAATTTTACCGCGTCGGCAACGATTACAAGATAGTCATCGCCGACCTGCACTCGTTTTTGACCGATGTCCGCCTGTGGCTGGACAAGCTCGAACTGGAGCTGAGCTCCCTTCCCGCCAAGGAACGGCTGCAGCGGGAGCAGGGCTACGCCCTCGAATTGCGCGAGCCGGTTTTGCGCGCCCTGAACGGGTTGTTTGACCGCTTTGAAGAAATCTCGGACCAGATCGAACCGGACCTCCTGCCTGTGCACCGGGCCTATGGGCAGCGGCTGTTGCACCCGTTTTTGCTGTCCTCCCCCTTTTTGCACCGCACCTACGCCAAGCCCCTCGGCTACGCCGGCGATTACGAGATGATGAACATGATCGTGCGGAACCAGATGAACGGCGGTTCGCTCTTCGCCAAATTCATGGACGCCTTTCTCCTGGTGCAGGCGGCGCCCCAGGCCGTCCGGAACCGGGTCGGCTTTCTCCATGACCGGATCGTGGCCGAAACCGGCCGGGCCGCCCGGCTCGGCCGCAAGGCCAAGATTTTCAGCGTCGCGTGCGGGCCGGCCTGGGAGGCCGTGAACTTCCTCGCCGAACATCCGCTGGCCGACCATGCCGACATTGAGTTCATGGATTTCGAAGCCGAAACCTTGCGCAATGTGGCCGCCCAGGTGGACGCGGTGAAACGGAAAAACCACTGCCAGGCCACCGTCAAGTTCACCAAAAACTCCGTGCAAAACCTGTTGCGGGCGGGCGGGCGGGCCGCCCCGCCGGAAGGCCAGTTCGACCTCGTCTACTGCTCGGGGCTTTATGATTATTTGAACGATCAGGTCTGCCAAACCCTGAACAACTGCTTCTACCATTTTTTGAAACCCGGCGGTTTGATGGTGGTGGGCAATTTCAGCCCGGACACCCGGCATCAAAACATCATGGAGCATTTTGCCGAATGGTTTCTGATCTACCGTAACAGCCAGGAGCTGGCCGCGTTGTCCCCCGCGCTCGCCCCCAAGGATTATTGCGTCGTGCGCGCCGAATCCACGGGCACCAACTTGTTTTTGGAAGTTCGCAAGCCCTCATCATGAGCGACCCGCAGTTCCAGAAAGCCTACGAGGCGCAAAACCGGGCGGACTACGTCACCAACGCCACGGTGGCCACGGTCATCCAGATTCCGCTCAACCTCGCGTGCTCCTTCATGGATCACGTCATGTATCCCGCCCAGGCGGCGCTGTTCCTGAAGGTCCGCCTGGGCTGCGCCTTGCTGGTCACCTTCGCGTGGCTGCGGTTCAAACTGCACCGCGATCCGTCCCGGCACCACTTCGGCATCGTCTGGATCATGTGCCCGCTCGTGATGATCCTGTGGATGATCTACATCGCGGATGACCGCTACTCGCCCTACTACGCGGGGCTGAACATCATCCTGCTCGGCATGGGGCTGCTCACGCCCTGGGCTTACTGGCAAAATTTGTTGATCACCCTGTTCGTGCTCGCCATGTATGTGGTCATTTCGCTGGGATCAAAAACCCCCCAGCCCGTCGGTTTTCTGGTCAACAACATCACCTTCCTCGCCGTCACCTCCGCCATCGTCGTCAGCGCCAGCGTGTCCAGCGCGCGCCAGCGCCTGCGCGAATTCACGCTCCGCTACGAACTGGACAAGAACAAACGCGAGCTGGAAGCCACCAACCACAAGCTCATCGAGCTCGACAAGCTCAAGAGCCGGTTCTTCGCCAATGTCAGCCACGAGCTGCGCACCCCGCTCACCCTCCTGCTTGGCCCGCTGGAGGTGCTCATCCAGAAGTTCAGCCAGTCGGTCGACTCCACTTCGCAGGAAATGCTCGCGACCATGCATGCCAATGGCATGCGCCTCCTCAAGCTCATCAACGACCTGCTCGAGCTCATCCGGCTGGAGGCCGGCCGGCTCGAGAGCAAGACCGAGCCGCTGCCGGTGATGGACTTCATGAACGGCATCGCCAGCTCCGTCCGCCAGATGGCCCGCGAAAAAAACATCACCTTCGAAACCCATTCCGCCCCCGAGCTCGGCACCATCCTCGCCGACCGCGACAAGCTCGAAAAGATTGTGCTGAACCTCCTGTTCAACGCCCTCAAATTCACCCCCTCCGGCGGCCGCGTCTGGTTCCTCGCGGAACAAAAAGACGATCAGTTCATCATCGTGGTCGGCGATACGGGGAAAGGCATTGATGGAAAAAGCCTCCCGTTCGTCTTCGACCGCTTTTGGCAGGAGGACAGCTCCTCCAAGCGCAAATTTCAGGGGGTCGGCATCGGCCTCGCCCTCGTGAAGGAGCTGACCGAGATGATGGGTGGTCTCGTCACTGTTCAAAGCCAGCTTGGCAAAGGCGCCACCTTCACCGTCAAACTGCCGTACAAACCCGCCGGCGCCGCCACACCGCAAACCCCGGCCGCCGCCCCCGCCCCCGCCCACACCGAGGAGTGGCTCACCAACCTCTACCGCCGCGCGGAGCTGTTTCCCACCGTCACCGTCCCGCGGCAAACGACCCCCGGCACCACTCTTTTTTCCCGCCGCTCCCAGCGCCCGCTCGTCCTGGTGGCCGATGACGAGCCGGATATGCGCCGTTTTCTCGTCTCGCAATTGATGGATGACTACGAAGTCATCGAGGCCGCGGACGGCCTGGAGGCCACCGACAAGGCCCAGGAAACCCTGCCGGATGTCATCCTGCTCGACCTCATGATGCCCCACAAAGACGGCCTGCAGGTCTGCCGCGAGCTGCGCGAATACGCCCCGACCGCCGGCATCCCCATCATCCTCCTGACCGCCCGGGCCGACGAAGAGGTCAAGTTCGACGCCCTCCAGATGGGCGCGAATGACTTCCTCGCCAAGCCTTTCTCCTCCACCGAGCTCCAGGCGCGCATCAAGAACCTCATCGAGTCCCATCATTACCAGCGCCGCCTCACCAAGCAGAACCAGGCGCTGAATGAAGCCATCGAGCAGATCAAGGAAACCGAGATGCAGCTCGTCCAGTCGGAGAAGCTCTCCTCCCTCGGCCGCATGAGCGCCGGCATCATCCATGAGATCAACAACCCCTTGAATTTCTCCATGACCGGCCTCTTTGCCCTCCGCAACAAGGGCAAAAAACTCCCGGAGGCGGACCGCCCGGATTACGATGCCATCATCAACGACATCGAGGAAGGCTTGAAGCGCGTGCGCAACATCGTCTCGGACCTGCGCACCTTCACCCATCCCGGCGGCGGCACCGGCGAACCGGTCGAGGCGGGCGATGCCGCCGACGCCGCCGTGCGTTTCCTGGGCGGGGAATGGAAGGACACCGTCGAGATCCATCAGGACATCCCGCCCGCGCAAAATCTCTGGGCCAACCGCAACAAGCTCATCCACGTCCTCGTCAACCTCCTGCAGAACGCCATCGACGCGTTGCGGGACAAGCAATTTTTCGCCGGGGAGAAACCCCAGATCTGGATCGAGGGCAAAATCGTCGGCGACCGCAGCCTCATCATCGTCCGCGACAACGGCCCCGGCATCGAACCCAAGATCATGGACAAGATTTTTGACCCCTTCTTCACCACCAAGGAGGTCGGCAAAGGGATGGGACTCGGCCTCAGCATCTGCTACCGTATCGTGCAAGGCTATGGCGGAAAAATCTCGGTGAAAAGCGAGCCGGGCAAATTCTGCCAGTTCACCCTCGACTTTCCGCTGGATGCCGACGCGGTCACCAACCTGGAAATTGAAAATGGACAATCCGTACGACTATAAAAAATTTGCCGTCCTCTACGTGGACGACGAAGAGCGCTCGCTGACCAATTTTGCGCGGGCCTTCGGCGAGGAATTTCGCGTCTTCACCGCCTCCAGCGCGCAGGCCGGCCTGAAGATTTTCGAGGACCACGCCGATGAGATCGGCATCCTCATGACCGACCAGCGCATGCCCGGGGAAAAGGGCGTGTGGCTCCTTGAAAAAGCCCGCCAGTTGCGCCCGCGCGTCCTGCGCATCCTCGTGACCGCCTTCGCGGACATGGACGCCGCCATCGCCGCCGTCAACAGCGGCGCCATCTACAAATACGTCTCCAAACCCTGGGACCCGCAGCAGCTCGACATGACCCTCAAGCAGGGCCTCGAGTTTTTCCTCGTCGCCGCCGAGCGCGACCAGTTGCTCCGCGAAAAAATGTCCGTGCTGCGGAACATGATGATCGCCGACCGCATCGTCAGCCTCGGCCTCCTGGCCGCCGGCCTCAGCCATCACATCAAAAATTCCATGGTGGCCGTCAAGACCTTCCTCGAACTCGCCCCCATGAAAATGAACGAGGAAAAGGCCAGCAACGCCGAGCTGCGCGACCCCGATTTCTGGCGCGACTACCACGCCAACGTCCAGGGCCAGATCGAGAAGATCAACAGTCTCCTCGCCGACCTCCGCTCCGCCTCGGAAAACAACAAAAACAGCGAGCCGTTCCCGGATGAGATCGTCCTCAAAACCGCCGTCGGCCAGCGGCTCGAAGGCCTCCGCGAAGCCTTCGCCGCCCGCCGCATTGCCGTGGACAACCAGATTCCCGATGCCCTCCCGCACATGCATGTGGATCGTCCCAAATTCGACCGCCTCTTTGATTTGTTGCTCAAGGACGAACTCGCCATGCTTCCGGCGGGCAGCCAGATTGTCATCACCGCTGAAGCCCAGGGGCGGGATGTCGCCATCAAGCTCACCGACAACGGCCCCGCCCTGCCCCTGGCGGCCTTGCAGGTCGTCCTCGACCCTTTCACCGTCACCAGCGGGGTGCCGTCCGAGTATGGCATCAACCTGATGGCCTGCTTCTTCATCGCCCACCACCACGGTGGCAAGATCGAGGCGGCCAGCCACCCCGGCGGCAACGTCTTTACCGTCCGCCTGCCCATCAAGCCCGAACGGCAGGTCGTCGCCCCCGCCGAGGACGCCGATTTCATGAAACGGGCGCTGCTGAATGACAGCCTCTGGGACAAGCTTCTCACCAGCGGCTGAACCGGGGCGGATCCGGGCCGGCGCCGGCCTTTTAGATGGTTTGAATACAGCAATCTGTGGGTTGCCGGCCAACGGCTGAACTATCAGCATAAGTTTCGTTTGACGGCGTGGCACGCAACGTGGAAAATGCTTTTTAGCAGTTACGGAAACCAAATGTGTACGGATTTTTGGATGTTCTAGAGGCACCGAATGAAAACAATCCTGGTTTTATCGCCCCACCCCGATTTTGCGGAGGCCATCCGCGCGGCGCTCAATGCGGATCAATACCGCATCGTCCACCGCCTCAACGTCGAGGAGGGCGAGCCGCTGCTCGTTCACGGCCTGGTCAGCACCTGCATTCTGGACGCCGACCTCATGGGCGTGGAAAGCGTCTGGGTCATCGAGCGCCTCCGCCGCCGGGACACCAAGACGCCCATCATCGCCTTCACCTCGAACGCCCAGTCCGACTGGGAGGAAGAAGCCTTTCTGCGCGGCGTCACGCATGTGCTCTCCAAGCCCGTCCGCACCCGCCTGTTGAATTCGGTCATGGAACGCCTCGCCGCCGCCGCCGTCCCCGCGCGTTTTACACCCAGCGTTCCGCCCGGCAACACCGCCGTCTTTGCGCGCACGGTGAATGAACCTGACGCCGTCAACCGTTTCGCCAACACCTCGCAGACCCTCGATGTCCTGCGCGATTTTTCCTCGATCCTCACCCACTCGCTTGACGCCGAGGCGATGCTCAAGCAGTTCCTGCTCTTCCTCCGGGAAACCCTGAGCGTCAACCGCGCCGGCATTTTCCTGAACCGCCCGTGTGCGCCCCTGACCGAGGTCGTTTCCCACGAAGACTCGCGCCGCCTCCGTTCCGCCTCCGCCATCGGCCTCGCCTCCGGCCTCCTTGAACACTTTGAACTCTCCCTGGACTCCGGCATCGGCGCCCAGATCGCGCGCCTCGGCCGCATCCTCCGCCGCGACAGCGATGAAGCCCGGGCCGACAGCGAAACCCAGAAGGAATTTGAACTCCTCGGCGCGCAGGTCGCCGTGCCGATCCTCGACCGCGACGTGATTGTCGGCGTCGCCGTGTTTGACGGCCGCGTCACCGGCGAACCGCTCGTCAACGTCGAGCTCGAGCTCATCTTCCGCCTCCTCGAACAGGTCGGCCTCGGCCTGCGCAACATCTGGCTGCACGACCAGCTCGCGGGCAACCACGAGATGATGTCCAACGTCCTCCGTGAACTCAGCAGCGCCTGCATCGTCGTCGGCCGCGACCTCAAGGTGCTCCACGCCAACAAGGCCGCCCGCCGCCATTTCGGCCGCAAAAACGAACGCAGCGGCGGACTCGAATTCAGCGACCTCCCGCAGCAGCTCGGCTCCAAGATTTATCAGGTCTTGAAAACCGGCTCCGCCCTCGAACCCTTCCGGTATGAACCGGAAAACTCGCCGGGCATGGTTTACAACGTCAGCATCGTCCCCTTTCAACGCGGCAGCTCCGCCATGCCCTCCTCGGCCCTGCTCACCGCCGATGACCTCACGCAAAGCGAACAGCTCCGCAAGCTCGAGGTCGAGACCGCCAACCTCCGCCTGGTCCGCACCATGGCCGACCGCATGGCCCACGAGATCGGCAACGCCATGGTGCCCCTCTCCACGCACCAGCAGTTGATCGCCGAAAAATTTGACGACGCCGAATTCCGCGAATCGCTCGACCTCGCCATGGGCGAAGGCGTCAAGCGCGTTTCCCGGCTCATCAACCAGATGCGCTTCCTCGCCCGTGACGGCCACATCGAGGAGGAAGCCTTCCCCATCGAGAAGGTCATCGAAGAAGCCTACCAGGATGCCATGCGCCAGCAGCCGGCTGTCGGCGCGCAACTGAAGATGGACCACCCCGGCAAACCTTTCATCATCACCGGCGACCGCGCCGCGCTGCGCCACGCCCTCTCCGAGATCATGCTGAACGCCCTGCAGGCCAACCCCAAGTCTCCGCAGATCGGCGTTAAATTCCAGACCGAAGGCGCCCTTGGCGGCCGCGCCCTCACCATCGAGGTGCAGGACAACGGCGCCGGCTTCACCGCCGACGCCGCCAAAAAAGTTCCCGCCCCGTTTTACACCACCCGCAGCGTCGGCCTCGGCCTCCGCCTGGCCGTCACCCACAAAATAATCGAGAACCACCACGGCAAACTCGAGATCGTCCCCTCGCCCTCCGGCATCGTCCGCGTCTCCCTGCCCATCGAG
Source organism: Verrucomicrobiia bacterium (assembly GCA_031290985.1). Lineage (GTDB taxonomy): Bacteria > Verrucomicrobiota > Verrucomicrobiia > Limisphaerales > UBA11358 > UBA11358. The sequence continues at coordinate 50,977 of JARLJW010000084.1, forward strand.
CAGGCCGCCGGTCAGGCCTGATGCATTTTACAAAAACAAAAAACCCGCAGGCCTGAACCTGCGGGTTTTGCTTTTAAAATTAGCTGGATCAGCCGTTGTCGCCGATCGCTTCCACCGGGCAGCCTTCTTTGGCTTCCTTGCAGCGCGCTTCCTCGTCGGGCGAGGTCGGCTGCTTGTAGACGAAGGAATAACCGCCGTCATCGTTGCGTTTGAAATTGTCCGGGGCGGTTTCGCGGCACAGGTCGCAGTCGATGCACTGGTTGTCCACGTAGTATTTGCCGGTGATATTCTCTGGATATTTGTTTGCTACATCAGCCATAAATTTAGTTTTAAGTTAGGTTGTCATTATGACATTTGCGCCAGTCATGGCAAGCGGGATTTGTGATTCTTCCGGGATAAAAAACTTTTTTTTAGCATTAACACGGCTATTTTAACCCCATGCGACAAGGACAAACGCGCCGGACGAAAATCGTTTCCACCCTCGGCCCCGCCACCGATTCCGCCGCCATGATCGGCAAGCTCATGGATGCGGGCGTCAACATCTTCCGCCTGAACATGTCCCACGCCCCGCACGACTGGGTCCGCCGCGTGTTTGCCGACATCCGGGCCGAGTCCACCAAACGCGCCCGCCATTACGGCATCCTCATGGACACCCAGGGCCCCGCCATCCGCACCGGCGACATCGCCGTCCCCCTCGACCTCCAGCCCGGCCAGAAATTCACCCTGACCGTCCGCGGCGAAAAACGCGAGGAAGAGCATTCCGTGGACGTGAACTACGAAAATTTCGTCAACGACATCAGCGTCGGCGACGTCGTCCTCATCGACAACGGCACCATCCAGATGAAGGTGCTCGCCAAGACCGGCAACAAGGTGGAATGCGAGGTCCTCACCGAAGGCAAGCTCGGCAGCCGCCGGCACATCAACCTCCCCGGCGTCAAGGTCAGCCTCCCCGCCCTCACCTCCAAGGACATCAAGGATGTGAAGCTCGGCCTGGAACTCGGCGTGGATTTCATCGCCCTCTCCTTCGTCCGCGAATCCCGCGACCTCCTCCAGCTCCGCGAAATGTTCGAGGAAGGCAAGCCCCATCCCCTCGTCATCGCCAAGATCGAGGACCAGGAAGCCATCAAGAATCTCGAGGCCATCATCCATGAAGCCGATGGCATCATGGTCGCCCGCGGCGACCTCGGCATTGAGATCCCCTACGAGGAACTCCCCATCGTCCAGCGGCGCATCGTCAAAACCTGCCTGCGGATCGGGCGGCCCGTCATCGTCGCCACCCACATGCTCGAAAGCATGATCGATTCCCCCATGCCCACCCGCGCCGAGGTCACCGACGTCTCCAACGCCGTCTTCGAGGAGACCGATGCCATCATGCTCAGCGGCGAAACCACCGTCGGCAAATACCCGCTCAAATGCATCGAAGTCTTTGACAAGATCGCCACCCGCACCGAACGCAGCGGCAACGCGCTGTTCCACGATGCCGCCGAGCTGACCAGCGCCCGTCAAAAACTGGTGAAAAGCGCCGTCGTCATGGCCAACGAACTCAAGGCCGCCGCCCTGCTCTCCTTCACGCGCCACGGCCACATGGCCAGCTACGCCTCCTGGATGCGCCCGCGCTACTCCCCCATCTTTGCGTTGTGCGACAACCAAAAAACCGCGAACGAGCTCACCCTTAACTGGGGCGTCACCCCCTTCGTCATGGAATTCGATTTCATCGACCCGCAAAACACCATCGAAAACGGCTTGAAGATGCTCACCGAACTAGGCCGCCTGCATAAGGGCGAAACGGTGGTCATCATCGGCGCCATCTCCGTCGGCACTGAAATCGTGGACGCCATCCAGATGCGCACCATCTGACCGTTCCGCCCATCGTCTGCCAAAAGCCCTGCGCGATGAACCCGGTTGCGCAGCAACGTGGTGACCCGTCCCGCACAAATCGGCGGAAAAACCATCCAGCCTGGCGCGCCACATCTTGAATCCACCCCCGCCTAATTTTCACACCTATTTGCCGCGTCACCATAACAGTGGAGGATGACGTCGGTTTGTGGACGGGTTAGATTGTCTGCATGTATTCCCGTTTCCATGGTGCGCGCCGCCGCCGATTTCCGGCGGCCGTCTGTTTTCTTTTGATATTCTGTGCCCTGCAAAATATTTTCGCCCAAACCGTCGCCTTTCCCGGTGCGCTGGGCTTTGGGGCCTATGCCACCGGCGGACGAAATGGCACCGTCTTCCACGTCACCACGCTGGCGGACACTTACCCGACGGTCACGCCCGGCTCCTTTCGCGATGCCGTCAGCCACAGCGGACGCACCATTGTGTTTGATGTCGGCGGCACCATCACCCTCGCCGCCGCCGTCAGTTGTTCCAGCAGCCTGACCATCGCGGGCCAGACCGCGCCGGGCGGCATTTGTTTTAACGCCGGTGAAATCGCCTTTGCCGGCCGCAACAATGACATCTGCCGCTATATCCGCATCCGGCCCGGCAGCGCCACCTCAAGCACGGGTGACGACTGTCTGAGCCTCTACCAGGCCACCAACGTGATCCTCGACCACGTCTCGCTGGAGTTCGGCCCGTGGAACAACATCGACGCCGTCACCGCCAACAACATCACCGTCCAGCATTGCATCGATGCCAACCCGATCTACCAGCAATTCGGCGCGCACACCGAGAACGTCGGCGCCGCCTACGCGTGGCAGTACAACCTCTTTGCCAATTCACATAACCGCAACCCGCTGGCCAAGATCAACACCGTGTTCGTCAACAATCTGGAGTACAACAACTCCGCCGGCTACACCACCCACACCAGCACCCGGTTCAAGCACGACATCGTGAACAACTATTTCATCGCCGGCCCGGCCAGCGGTGGAAATTTTCCGTGGTACCAGATCGACAAAAACCAGAGCATCTACTATTCCGGCAACCTCTATGACGCGGATAAAAACGGCGCGCTGAACGGCACCACCACCACGCCTTATTGGTATCAGGGCGTCGGCACCGTGCTCACTGCGCCGTGGTCATCCTGGACCACCGTCATCCCCACGATGTCGCCGGATTTGGCGGCACGCTACGACCTCTCCGCCGCGGGCGCCTTTCCCCGCGACGACATCGATTCGCTCGTCGTCAGCCAGGTCAAAACCTTCGGCAGCGGCACCACCGGACCGGGCGTCGGCACCACCGGACCGGATGGCGGCCTCTACACCAGCCAGGCGCAAACCGGTTTAAGCAACAACGGCTATGGCACCCTCACCGGCCTGACCGCCGCGACCGATACCGATGGTGACGGCATGCCCGACTACTGGGAACTTGCCACCGGCTCCAACCCCAACGTCGCCAATCCGCTCACCAACACCATCACCGGCTACACCCTGCTCGAAAATTATCTAAACTTCCTCGCCGCCCCGCACGCCGTCACCCAGACCAACACGCCGGCGGACCTCAACCTCAGCCAGTTCACCGGCGGCTTTGCCGCCAGTTCAACCTTCACCGTCAGCAGCGCCACCAACGGCACCGTCAGCATCCTCAACGCCACCAATGCGCACTTCGTTCCCAGCGCGAATTTCTCCGGGCTGGGCAGTTTCACCTTCACCGTCACCGATGGTGGTTATACGTTGAACGTCGGGGTCACCGTCTGCGTCACTCCCGCCGTTCCGCCCGCCAGCGCCACCGCCTTTAACGGCGCGATCATCGGTGTCGTGCTCGCTTCCGTGCCGTTGCCATCCAACTTGACCTGGCGCGGTGATGGCAGCGCGAACAACTGGAACCTCACCTCCTCGAACTGGTTCAACGGTTCCGGCCCCGCCGCCTACAAGGGCGGCGATGTCGTCTCCTTCGACGATACCGGTTCCAATACGCCGGCCATCAACCTGTCCGTCACCACCGCTCCCGGGTCGTTCACGTTTGATTCCACGAAGAATTATGCCATCGCCGGCAGCGGTTCGCTCAGCGGTTCCATGAGCCTCTCCAAATCCGGCGCGGGCAGCCTGACCTTGTACGGTCCGAACAGCTTCACCGGCGGCACCACGCTGAACGAAGGCACGCTCATCTTGAGCAACATCACCTCGCTCGGTTCCGGCGCTCTCACGCTAAATGGCGGCGCCGTCTCACTGCTCGCCACCGGCGGCCCCGCCATCTTCAACAACCCCATCACCGTCGCCGCGCCCGCCACGGTTCTGGTCACCAACTCGGTCAGTTTCAACGAGGCTTTTGGCGCGGCGTTGAGCGGCGGCGCCAACCTCGATTTCTACGTTGGCAGCGGCGCGACCTTTTCCGTCCGCAGCGGCATGACCATGACCAGCTACAGCGGCGTCATCGCCCTCCGGGCTCCCGGCACTTTTCGCTGGCAGGGCGGCACAGGCAGCGCCAGCGCGGCCTTCGACCTCGGCACCAATGGCGTCATGATCACCCGCGATGGCGGCACCGTCATCCTCGGCTCGCTTACCGGCGGCGCGGGAACATTCCTCAAGGGTGCGGGCGGTTCATCGGTCGCAACGACGTATGTCATCGGCGGTAAAAATACGAGCACCACCTTCGCCGGCCAGATCACCAACGGCACCATTGCCGCCCCCAACACCACCGCCATCATCAAGGCCGGCACCGGCACCCTCACCCTGACCGGCACCAATTATCACACGGGCACCACCTCCGTCACCAACGGCGCGCTCGTCGTCAACGGCACCCTCACCGCCGGTGCCGTCACCGCCAACGCCGCCGGCACCCTCGCGGGTGCCGGGACCATCGGCGGGCTCGTGACCATCAGCGCCGGCGGAAAATTTTCGCCCGGCAATGGCGCGGCCGGAACCATCACCCTCGGCGGCGGGCTCACGCTCAACGGCGGCACGGTCAACCTGGACCTCGCCAGCCTCACCACGGCGGGCGGCGGCGTAAACGATCTGATTGCCCTCACCGGCGGCACGCTGACCTTGAACGGCACGACCACCATCAACCCCAACCTGTTGAACGGCCCGCTCGCGAACGGGAGCTACACGCTCATCTCCGGCGGCACCGCCACCACCGGCACATCCGCCAACCTGCTCTGGGGCGGACCCGCCGGCACCCGGCAGACCATCGCGCTGGACGCCGGCACACCCGGCAGCCTCCTGCTCGATGTCAGCGGCCCGCCCGCCGGCAATCTTGTCTGGCGCGGCACCAATGGCACCAGTTGGGACACCACCACCGTCAACTGGGCCAACGGCGGCGGGGCCGACATTTTCTACAATCTCGACACCGTGCTCTTCGATGACACCGGGTCCAATCCTTCCGGCGTCACGCTCACGACCACGCTCGCACCCTCGGCCATCGTCGTGAACTCCTCGCAGAATTACACCTTCAGCGGTGCCGGCGCCCTGTTTGGCAGCGGCTCCCTGACCAAGCTGGGCGCCAGCACTTTGACCATTGGGACGGCCAACAACTCCTTCACCGGAGCCATCAATCTGTTTGGCGGCACCCTGTCAGCCGCGGCCGGCAGCGTCTTGGGCGGCGGCAACATGACCATCAGCAACGGTGCGACCTTCGCTCTTCCCTCCAGCAGCCCGTCCGTATTCTTTGGCGGCTCGGTCACGGTTCCTGCCGGGCAATCGGCCACGATTTCCTCCGGTGCGCTCGGCAACGGCATCTCCGGCAATATTTTCTCCGGCGATACCAACAGCCTCCTCAACATCGCTGGCGGCGTGAGTTTCAGCGGCACCACCCCGGCTCAGTTCGACAACTTCACCGGCACCATCAACATCCAGCCCGGCGGCACCCTGCGCTTTTCCCCCAACAGCAGCGGCAACACGTTTGGTTCGTTGAATCCCGCCCTCGTCATCAACGGAACCCTGCAACCGCGCAATGCCGGCAATACGGTTCAAATCGGCGCCTTCACCGGCTCGGGCCTGCTCGCCGGCGCACAGGCGGCCAGCGGCACCGGCGACACGCTTTACATCGTTGGCGGCAACAATGCCGATTCCTATTTCACCGGCGTCATCAGCAGCAACTCCGCCGTCGCCGGCAGCGATTGCGACCTCAACAAGGTCGGCACCGGCACGCTCACCTTGACCGGCAACAGCACCTTTGGCGGCGGCACCACCGTGAACGCCGGCACGCTCCGCATCAACAACCTCACCGGCACCGGCACCGGCACCGGCGACCTCGAAGTCTTCTCCGGCGCCACCCTCACCGGCAAGGGCATCATCGGCAGCGCCACCACGGTTGCCGACGGCGCCACCCTCGCCCCCGGCGACCCGACTGGCACGCTTACCATCTCCAACAATCTTACCTTGAATGACAACTCCCTCCTGCCGTTCGCCCTCGGCACAAACAGCGACGCGCTGGTTGTCAGTGGCGATTTATTTTTGACGGGCAGGTTGACCCTCTCAGCCGCAGGTGGTTTCGGACCCGGCACGTACACCCTGTTCACCTGCGGCGGGGCGCTGACCTTCGACAACCTCGTGCTGGTCTCCGCGCCAGCCGGCTACAATTACACCATTGATACCACCACGCCCGGCGTTGTGAAACTCATCGTCGCCCTGCCCGCGCCGCCCGCCTTTGCCGGCGTGAATTTGACCGGCGGCAGCCTCACCCTGAGCGGCAGCAACGGCACGCCTTTCAAAAATTATTACGTCCTGCAATCCTCCAACCTGGCCACCTGGACGCCCATCGCGACCAACCAGTTTGATGTGAACGGCGGCTTCAGTTTCACCACCAACGCCCCCGCCGGCTCGCTCCAAAACTTCTTCCGCTTGCAGCTCCCGTAAGCGCGGCCGCCGAAAAAGGTCGCCCCGGTTGCGCTGCCTGCGGAGCAGGCACCTTGCGCCCGCGCCCGGCGCGGGGGTGCGGCGACCGCCACCAAACATCTAATCACCCGTGCTAACGCAGTTCATCCAGCGCATCCGCCACGGCGGCGGCGATTTTACGCGGCCCGTCACCGCGCAAACGGGCATCCAAATCCTCCAGCCGCCGGATCAGATCCACCACTTCCTTGCGCGCATACGGCCCGCCCGCCGCCTCGCAAAAATGCGTGCGGCACGCAAACGGCCGGTCGGCGTAGATCATGCAGCGGCCGGTCTGGCGCTGGAGCATGGGGCAGATGCCGTCATCGGCCTCCGGCAGTTCCTTGCGCCCCGTGGCGCGAAACGCCTTCGCCGCCAGCAACGCCTCGCCCTTGGTGAGATGCGGCGTGAGGCCGGTAAGTTGAAACTGGCAGCATTCCGTCCGCGCGATGCAGTTGCGCTGCACCGGCCGTTGGGCCAGCTCCTGATAGATCGCCCGCACCCCGGCGAGTGTACTGGAAAGATTTTCTCCGGCCATGGCGCGCCCGTTCGCTTTAATTTTGATCCACGGAAATGCCGAGCACATTGCCCACGGACCGCTCGCGGCCATCGGTCGGCTCATTCAAAATCTTCAACTGGCCGGCCGCGCGCACGGCCATCACGGAACTGCCGCCGCCATCCAGGTTGAAGGCTTGGCGGCAGCCGAGCCGCAACATTTCCGCCGCCTCTTCGTCATACGTCATGCCGATGGCCACGCCGGGTTTGCGCCCGTCCACCAGCAGGAGAATGAGTTTGCCGCCGGTCGCATCCAGACCCGCCACCGTGCGCGGGTGCCGCGCCGTGGACTTGTGCGAAACGATGGCGCCATCCTTGACCAACATGACATTGCCCCCGATCACCTCCCAATCATCGGCCGCCGGCTGCTTCAGCAGTTCAATGGTCACCGCATGATTTTTGTGGACCACCAGGGCGGGCCGCGCGTTGGTGCCGATGGACCAGGTTTCCCCGTCCGTCATCGCCGGGCCTTCCATCCGCGCCCATTGGGCGGCGCGAAAGGCCGCATTGGTTCCTTCGCCGTCATTGACACCCTTGGCGATGAAAAAATCCCCGTTCACCACAAAGTCAAACTTCTCCCGCCCGGCGATCTTGGTCGGCTCCAGCAACGTGGTCTGCCAGATGCCGGGGCCGTCGGGATCGGGGCCGCCGCGCGAAACCCGCAGGTGCAGCTTGGGATTCTTCAAGTCCACTTCCGCCACAAACAGGTGCGTGGGCGGATTGGTGCGGGTCTCAGCATGGATGAATATTCCCGGCACCACTTCATTCGTGGCCGACACTTCGCCGCTGGCGCGCAACCCGGACGCCAGCACCGCAAAAATAAACAGCGGGCAGAAAACGCATTTCATGCCCGCAGCTTGCATAATCCGGCGTTGGTTTTCAACGCCTCAAATCCCGGGCCTCCTCCGCACCGACACCGCTGCCGGCGAAAAACGCGTTCGTGGCCAAAGCCACGGTGGGCCAGGGTGCGTTTTCACGGCTCTGGTTTGACCCACAGACTGATGTTCCGGTAACGCACGTCGGAACGGTCGCTGTCCTTCCGCGAATAGACGCCGCACTTGAAGTAATACTCACGGGGACCGCGGCTGTTGTATGTGCCGGCCAATACATTGTCCACGTAGATCCTGATTTTGCCGCCGTCCTTTGTATCGACCGTCATCTTCAAATTCCACCAGTTGCCGATGGCGTTGGTCTTGATCACGTCATGGCCGACCGTGACCGTGCCGTTGGTATGCGCGATGATCATCGTCACCGGCCCGTGCCCGGCGTCGAACACCTGCGCAATGCACGCAAAGGTGCCGGGGCTGATGTTCACGTCGCCATCAAACATCCGTTCGCCGGTGCGGAAGGTTTCGAGCCGCATCTCCGTGCGCGCGGTGGTCTTGTTCGGCGGCGGCGCGTGCGGCTTGTCCGTGAAATAAACCCAGAAGTGATGGGTGTGGTTCTTCGCGTCAAATTCGTAACGGTCGGCCGCCTTCAGATCGTAGGGGTGCTGAATCTCAAACGTGAACGGCACCGGCTTCCAGCCCTCCGTCAGGCGGGCGGGCGCATTCGTCTCCGCACCGGGAGCCGGCCGGACCGGCAAAAAGCCGAGCACAAAAACAATTCCAGCGGCGGTCAGGCGGGGAATTTTCATGTTAATTCTGCGGGGTGTAATTTTTCACCGGCTGCACCACCACGCGCGCCGGCCCTGCCTTCGGCAGGCAGGCCGTGAACAGCGCGATGGCCTCGCCCTTTTCATTCGTGTAGATGAACGGGCGTTCGCGGCGGCTGAACGTCTCGCTCGTGCCGTCATCGTAAGGCACCGTCTTCGTGAACACCGGCTCCCTGCTCAGCAATTGAAAATGCAGGCCGTCCTTGGAAAAATACTGCGCCCCGCCCTTGCTCATGCCCGTGGCCTTGCCCTTCCAGTCGTTGAGCAGGAGGTTGTATTGATTATTCGCCCACCAGATCGTCGGGTCTTCCAATTCGCAGTTGTTCGCGAGCAGATTGTCCCCGTTCGCCACGACCGAGTAAGGCCCCGCGTAACTTGGCGCGGTGAAGGCGATGCCGCGGTTCACCTCGTGGCTGTCCTTCAAGCGGCCGAAAACATAGATGCTCAAATCCGGTTTCACGAAGATGGCCGGGTTGCTCACTTTCATCGCCGGCTCGTCCAGGCGCGTCCACGGCCCGGTCACGGCATCAGCGACCGCGTAGCCGGTCTGGTTTGCCGAGTTGATGTAGTACAACACAAATTTATCCCCCGCCTTCACGATCTTCACGTTGTGGACGCGCGAATTATCCCAGTTGTTCGTCCGCTTTTGCAGCACGACTTCCTGGAATGTGTAGGGTCCGTAGAGATTGGTGGAGGTCGCGCGGACGCACTCGGAATATTTTGACCAGCCGCCAAGACCGTATTGCGCCGGCCAGCGCGAGGCGAACATGTGGTAGGTGTCCCCCACCTTGATCACCGAGGCGCACCATAGAATGTAATCCTCCATGGCAAAACCGCCGTGCTTCGGCGCGGGCAGCAGGCAATCCTTCAGGCTGCGGGCTTCCGGTTTTGCCGGGGTCGGCGGCGCTTCACCGGCAAAGCCGCCAAATGCCAGTTGCAGCGACAGGGCGGCCACCAGCCAGAGTTGAGGTTTCATGCAGGTGATTGATGGGAATGGTGCGCCCCAGGTTTCAGAAAGTCACCTGAACAAACGTTCACCCACCTGCTGCCGGCCCGGCCCTATGCCTTCTTCACAAAACACGCCTTCAGCCCGATGGCCATGCCGTCCATTTTGCAGGAGATTTCATGGTCGCCATCCACCAACCGGATGGGCTTGGACTTCGACCCGCCCTTGAGCACCTGCGAACCGCCGCCCAGCTTCAGGTCCTTGATCAAAATGACGCAATCGCCGTCGGCCAGTACATTGCCATGGGCATCCTTCACGACGCGTGGACCGGCGGGCGCTTCAGGCTCGGCCGCACGTTCCCATTCGTGGCCGCAGGTGACACACTCCCAGCGGTTGGGAAATTCCAGGACTTCGGTCATCTCGCACATCGGGCAGGCAGGTTTGCTCATAAAGATTCAGTATGCCCTGATTTCATGGCGAAACTCAACCGCGCATTATGGGCGTGCGGGGAGCGCGAAACCAGCCGCGGCAACGTGTACCGGCGGCGGCGAAGCCGCTGCACCCCGGCCGCGCTCCGTAATTTTGACATTTCTTTCAGCTAATACTGCGGGCAAAAAAATGGCAGCCCGGCTGATTTCCCCGCTGGCATTTATGCCAAATTCAGCTACCTTCCACGCATGGAACTTTTCTACAAAATTCTCAAGGCCGCCGTCGACGGCGTGGCTTCAGACGTCCACATCAAGGTCGGCACCCCGGTCATTTTCCGCATCAACCGCGAACTCGTCTCCATCGAATGCCCCCTCCCCACCGAGCAATGGATGAACAACGTCATCGAAAAAATGACGCCGGCGCACATGAAGAAAAAGCTGGAGGAGGACCGCGAGGTGGACTTTTCCTACAACGTCCCCGGCATGGGCCGCTTCCGCACGAACGTCTTCCAGCAGCGCGGCACCTGGGCGCTGGCGATGCGTTATGTGAAAAACATCGTGCCGAGCTTCGAACAGCTTGGCCTGCTGGAAAGCATCAAGCTGCTGGCCGAGTCCCCGCGCGGCATTGTTTTGGTCGCCGGCGCCACCGGTTCCGGCAAATCCACGACGCTCGCGGCGATGGTCGAGCACGTCAACGCCAACTTCAAAAAGCATATCATCACCCTCGAAGACCCCATCGAATATGTCTTTGAAGACAACCAGTCCGTGATCGAGCAGCGCGAAGTCGGCCTCGACACCGCCAATTTTTACAACGCGTTGAAATACGTGCTGCGCCAGGACCCGGACATCATCATGCTCGGCGAAATGCGCGACGCCGTCACCTTCACCGCGGCCATGAGCGCGGCGGACACGGGCCACCTGGTCTTTTCCACGCTGCACACCACCACGGCCGCCCAATCCATCACCCGCATCCTGGATTTCTTCAAGGCGGACGACCGGGAACAGGCGCGCCGCCAGCTCGCCGGCTGTTTGCGCGGCGTGGTCTGCCAGCGCATGGTCCCCACCGTCGATGGTAAAATGACCCCGGCGCTGGAGATCATGACCAATTCCCCCCTCGTCCGGAAATTGCTCGAGGAAAACCGCCTCGAAAAACTGACGGCCGCCATCGAGACCGGCGTGGACGACGGCATGTGCACGTTCAACCAGTCCCTCTTTAATCTCGTGAAGTCCGGGCGCGTCACAGAAAAGGAAGCCCTGCTGAAGGCCACGAACGCGCAGGCCTTGGAGATGAATTTCAAGGGCATCTTCCTCAACGAGGGCGGTCGCATCGTCAGCTAAACTGTGGTGGTAGCGGCAGGCCGGCAAAAGGTGGAGTTTGTCGTGCGGCGACAGACTCTGCCTGCGCAGCCGGCACCTGACGCATGATCAACCCTCGACCCCCGCATAACCCAGCTTGCCTCCCGGTCCAAATTTACCGTTGAACTTCGAAATTCAGGTTAAAGGGTTTTTCCGCCACACAGCTTGGCCGCGCTTTTCAAGGCTTCATCTCGCGTCGCCAGCGGCAGCGACCGGCGCAATGCCAGTTCAAGATAGGTGGCATCGTAAATGGTGAGTCCGTGTTTTTCGGCAAGTTCACTGATTTTGCCAAAGGCCTGCCGCGTTCCTTCCTCGTCCACCGTGAACTGCATGGCGGCCAATTTTTCCAAAGCCGCCCTGCGTTGAACCGCCGTCAACCGATGGCGTCGTTGCGCGATCAAAAGCACATTCGCCATTTCCAGATGCCACAAGGCCGGCACGATCACCGTGGCTCCGGCGGCGACTTCATTGAGCAGACGGTCGGTTTCCAGGGTGGCCTGACCCTGATAAACCCAGGCAAAGCCGGTGGACGCATCCACAATGAAACTGGAGCTCAACGCCGTCCCTCCCCGATCCAAGATTTGACTTCGGCGGCGGTGAGTTTTGGTTTGCCCCGGTTGCGGTCGGAAATTTGTCCGCGCAACTCAAACATTCCGGCCACGGCCGCCCGCACAGATTCCAGGTTGCGCCGTCCTTCCGGCACCAAACGGGCCACCGGTTTTTCATGCCGGGTGATGATTACTTCCTCGCCTTGGGCAACCCGTTCAAGGAGTTGACCAAACCGGGTCTTGGCTTCCAATGCGGTGACGCTTTCCATAATTTTTACCTTCGTTAAATTAACCGTTCACTAGCTATTTTAACACAACCCAGCACCGGCGTGCAACTGGGGATTGACCGGTTCGCGCGGTATTCCCATGACGCCTCGGCCATGAATCATCCCCGGGCACAACGCCTCACGTTGAACCTCACCCAATCACCCAAATTCCCCGCTTGACCAAACCTCAACCGGGTCTATCGTTTATGGCATGAGAGTTTCCAAGCGGACTGATTATGCCCTGCGCGCCCTGTTCACGCTGGTGGAACACCACGGCGGCGCGCCGATTCCCATCCGCGAACTCGCGCGACGCAATGACGTGCCCAAGCGTTTTCTGGAGCAGATCATGCTTGCGCTCAAGTCCCAAGGCTGGGTGGCCAGCGCGGCGGGCATCCGCGGCGGCTATTTCCTCGCCAAAGGCCCGGAAAAGATCACTTTGGGCGAAGTCGTGCGGCATTTTGACGGGATCCTGGCCCCGATTGATTGCGTTTCAGTCACCGGCTACGTCCGCTGCTCGCAGGAGTCAGTCTGCCGCTTCCGCCGGGTTTTCTTCGATGCCAGAAATTACGTCGCCAACCTGATGGATCAATCCACGCTGGCTGAGGTGGCCAAGGGTTCCCCCCTGACCAAGAAGGAATTAACCAGTGGATTCAATGAATTCACCGGCGGCGAGGGCATTTAAAAAAATCTCATTTCGACGGTTGACAAAAAATGCCGCCGGGGCATAATGACGACATGAACAGTCGTTAATAGATTTCGGCCTTGCTGGTGCTGGGTCGAAGCAACGACAAAAAAAGCTGAATTTGGGTTCAGCTTTTTATTTGCAAACAAAGACGACTCGAAAAGTCGTCATTAAAACAGGTTAGTCGAAAACTGAGAAACGCTGACCGTAACCACGGAAGCATACAAAAAATGAAACTAAAACGTAAAATCGTAGCCACGCTGACATTCGCCGGAATCGCTTCCAGCGCCCTGGCCGTGGAAGTGAGCGACGCCGACTTGGCGGCCCTGAAGAAGCAGCTTGCGGACCTGGACCAGAAGGTGCGGATTCTCGAACGGGAACGGGAAATCGACACCGATGCCGCCACCACGGCGGCCAAAACCGCCCCGAAGATTTCGCTGGGCGCCAGCGGATTCAATTTCAGTTCCGGCGACTCGAACTTTGTCGCCCAGTTGCACGGCGTGGTGCAATTTGACAGCCGCAGTTTTTTCAGTGACGGCAACGTGAACGGCAATGACGGGTTCCTGATCCGCCGCGCCCGGCCGATCTTCACCGGCACGGTGTTCCATGATTTTGATTTCAACTTCACGCCGGATTTTGGCGGCAGCACGGTGCAGATCGTGGATGCCTATCTGAACTACCGCTACAGCCCGTGGCTCCAGATCCAGGGCGGCAAATTCAAATCGCCCGTGGGCCTGGAGCAGTTGCAGGCGGATCCGAACACGCTCTTCAATGAACGGTCCATCGTGACCGACCTGGTGCCCAACCGCGATCTGGGCCTGCAGGTGAAGGGCGATGTGTTCGACGGCGTGGCCAGTTACGCCCTCGGCGTCTTCAACGGCGGCACCGATTTCAACGGCACGACGGTCAACACCTCGTTCCAGGATGACAAAAGCGTCGCCGGGCGGCTGTTTTTCCAGCCGTGGAAAAACACCGGGGTGAACGCCTTGCGCGGACTTGGTTTCGGCGTGGCCGGCAGCTACCTGATTGACCATCCGGCAACCAACTCCGCCACCGGGCTGACCCCGGGTTATACGACGGACGGGCAGCAAAAGTTTTTTTCCTATAACAGCAACGTGAACGGCAATGGTGCCGGCTGGCGCATTTCGCCGCAGGCCTACTACTACTACGGCCCGCTGGGATTGCTGGCCGAATATGTCATCTCCGACACGCAGGCCAGGCGGACGGCGGCCGTGCCCACCTCGATCGTCGATGTGCAGAACACGGCCTGGGAAGTCTCCGGCTCGTGGGTGTTGACGGGTGAAGATGCCTCCTACGCGGGCGTCACGCCGCGGCATCCGTTCGATCCGCGCAACAACCAGTGGGGCGCGTTTCAGCTGGTGGCCCGTTATGCCGGCTTCAACGTGGACAACGATGTGTTCAGCGGCCTGTCGACCACCCAACTGGCCGATCCGACCAAATCCGCCTCCGGCGCCCAGGCGTGGTCGGTCGGGCTGAACTGGTACCTGAACAAAAACATCCGCGCCAACCTGAGCTATTCGCACACAACGTTCGACGCCTTTGGGACCAGCAAGATCGCGGCGGGCAATGTCGGCGCCCAGCCGGAAAGTGTGATATTCTCACGCTTGCAACTGGCGTTCTAATACGGTCGAATAATTTTGAATACTGATTCCATGAAAACATTTCTAAAAATTCTACTGGCCGTCGGCATCACCGTTTCGGCCCAGGCCAAAGACGTCACCCTGCTCAATGTCTCCTACGACCCGACGCGCGAGCTTTACACCGAATACAACGCCGCGTTCGCGAAGTACTGGAAAGGCAAGACGGGCGATGACGTGACCGTCAACCAGTCGCACGGCGGCTCCGGCAAGCAGGCGCAGGGCGTCATCAACGGCCTGGAGGCCGATGTCGTCACGCTCGCGCTGGCTTATGACATCGATGCGATCGCGTCACAGGCGAAATTGCTGCCCGCCGACTGGCAGAGCCGGTTGCCGAACGACAGCACCCCTTACACCTCGACCATCGTGTTCCTGGTCCGCAAGGGCAATCCCAAGAACATCAAGGACTGGGATGATCTCACCCAGAAGGGCGTGAAGATCGTGGTGCCGAATCCAAAAAGTTCCGGCGGCGCGCGCTGGGCATATCTCGCGGCTTATGCCTACGCGTTGGAAACCTATGGCCATGACGACGCGAAGGCCAAGGACTACATCACAAAACTCTATAAGAACGTGCCGATCCTCGATTCCGGGGCGCGCGGCTCGACCATCACCTTCGCCAAGAACGGCATCGGCGACGTGCTGCTCGCCTGGGAGAACGAGGCGCACCTCGTGCTCAAGGAATTTGGGACGAACAACTTCGAGATCGTCACGCCCACGATCAGCATCCTCGCGGAACCGCCGGTGGCGGTCGTGGATAAAAACGCGAAGCACCATCACACGACCGAGGTGGCGGCTGAGTACCTGAAATACCTGTACTCGGACGAAGGCCAGGAGATTGCGGCGAAGAATTTTTACCGCCCGCGCAATCAAGCCATCGCCACGAAATACGCCGCCAACTTCACCCAGTTGAAGCTCGTCACGCTGGACCAGGAGTTCGGGAGCTGGGCGAAGGCGCAGAAGACGCACTTTGCCGACGGCGGCGTGTTTGACCAGATCTTCCAGCCGCAAAACTAGATTGCGGATCCTCCGAGGGGGCGGCGGCCCGGGCCCGCCGGGCCGCCGCTCCTCGCCACCACCTAACCAATAAAAATATGACCATCACCGAATCGCCCGTAACCAGCAAACCGCAATCCCCGCGCAAACAGCGGCGCTCGATGGAAGACCTGCTCGCGCCGCTGGAGGAGATCGCCCGGACTTCGCCCAACCTGGTGGCCAATCACGACGCCCGGTTCGAGGTGAACGGCGAGAGCTACGAGCTGCCGCGCTATTTGTTCGTGGGGCCGCGCGGCGGGGATACGCCCATCCGCGTCGGCATTTTTGCCGGCATCCACGGCGATGAGCCCGAAGGCGTCCGCGCGGTGGTCCAGTTCATCAAGCTGCTCGAAGCCCGGCCTGAACTCGCGGCGGGCTACTACCTGTCGTTTTACCCGGTCTGCAACCCGACGGGTTTCGAGGACAACACCCGGTTCTCGCGCAGCGGCAAGGATTTGAACCGCGAATTCTGGCGCAACTCCGCCGAGCCGGAAGTGCGGTTGTTGCAGGCCGAACTGATTTCGCGTTCGTTTCAGGGCATCATCTCGCTGCACACGGATGACACGAGCGCCGGCTTCTACGGTTTCGCCCACGGGGCGACGTTGACGAAAAGCCTGATCGAACCGGCGCTGGCGGCGGCGGAACAATTCCTGCCGCGCGACCACCGGCCGACCATCGACGGGTTCATTGCGCGCAACGGCGTGATTCGTGACCGCTACGAAGGCATCCTGAACGGGCCGCCGAAGGTGCGCCCGCGCCCGTTCGAGGTCATTTTGGAGACGCCGGCCACGCCGCCGGAATATCTGAAAGAGCTGGCGTTCGTCACCGCTTTGCAGACAATTTTACTCGAATACAACAAGTTCATCGCCTACGCTCCGAACCTCTAAATTGTGGCTGCGAAAACAAACCGGACCAGAAAGATCCGCGTGCTGCCGGGCTTCAAACTGACGCTCGGCTTCACGCTTTTTTACCTGGGCCTCATCGTCCTG
Source organism: Verrucomicrobiia bacterium (assembly GCA_031290985.1). Classification (GTDB taxonomy): domain Bacteria; phylum Verrucomicrobiota; class Verrucomicrobiia; order Limisphaerales; family UBA11358; genus UBA11358. The sequence goes on from JARLJW010000084.1 coordinate 67,837, forward strand.
ATTCCGCTCGCCGCCGTGTTCTGGAAATCCAGTTCGCTGTCGTGGGCGGAGTTCTGGCAGACCGTCACCATGCCGCAGGCGATGGCGTCGTACCGGCTGACGTTCGGGGTCTCGCTCGGCGCCGCGCTGGTCAACCTCGTCTTCGGGCTCATCGTCGCGTGGGTGCTGGTGCGCTATGAGTTCTTTGGCAAAAAACTGGTGGACGCGCTGGTGGACCTGCCGTTCGCCCTGCCGACGGCGGTGGCGGGCATCACGCTGGCTTCGCTGTATTCCAAGAACGGGTGGATCGGCCAGTTTTTCACATACACCGATGAACACCACGAGGTGCAATCCATCTTCTTCTCGTCGCGGCTGGGCATTTTCGTCGCCCTGACCTTCATCGGCCTGCCGTTCATTGTCCGCACGGTCCAGCCGATCCTGGAAGACATCGACCCCGAGCTTGAAGAAGCCGCCTCGAGCCTGGGGGCCAACCGCTGGCAGGTCTTCCATCGCGTGATCCTGCCGATGCTCACGCCGGCGCTGCTGACCGGCTTCGCCCTGGCGTTTGCCCGCGCGCTGGGTGAATACGGCTCGGTCATCTTCATCGCCGGCAACATCCCGATGAAAACCCAGATCACGCCCGTCCTCATCATGCAGGAGCTGGACATGTATGAATACGGCCGGGCGACCGCCATCGCCGTCGTGATGCTGGTCGTGTCCTTCGTGCTATTGCTGAGCATCAATGTGCTGCAATGGTGGACGAACCGTCACAACACCCACAACCTCGCATGACGCCCGCTGGCACCACCCTGCACGTCCCGCACCACCCGGCCCGCCGCCACACCCGGAGCGAGCCGCCTTATGTGCGCCGGCTGCTCATCGGCACGGCGCTGACGTTCATCGGGCTGTTCCTCATTCTCCCGCTGCTGTTCGTCTTCACGCAGGCGTTCGCGAAGGGCATCGGCTTCTATTTTCACAGCATCGACGAACCGATGGCGTGGAGCGCGATCAAGCTGACCCTGCTGGCCGCCGGGATTTCCGTGCCGTTGAACTGCGTTTTCGGCGTCTGCGCGGCGTGGGCGATCGCCAAGTTCGATTTTTACGGCAAGAATGTTTTGCTCACGCTGATCGACCTGCCGTTCTCGGTTTCGCCGGTGATTGCCGGGTTGATCTATGTGCTGGTGTTCGGGACGCAAGGCTGGCTGGGGCTGTACCTGAACGCCGACCACCCGGCCCTGCCCTGGCTGGCCAACTGGCTGAACGACCATAATTTCAAGATCATCTACGCCGTGCCGGGCATCGTGCTGGCGACCATCTTTGTCACGTTCCCGTTCGTGGCGCGCGAACTGATCCCGCTCATGCAGGCGCAGGGCCGCAGCGAGGAGGAGGCGGCGCGCGTGCTCGGCGCGAGCGGCTGGCAGGTGTTCTGGCGCGTGACCCTGCCGAACATCAAGTGGGGCCTGCTCTACGGCGTCATCCTGTGCAACGCCCGCGCGATGGGCGAATTCGGCGCGGTGTCGGTCGTCAGCGGCAAGATCCGCGGCCAGACGAACACCATTCCGCTGCACATCGAGGCGTTGTATGATGACTACAATTTCACCGGCGCCTTTGCCGTGGCGTCGCTGCTGGCGCTGCTGGCGCTCGTCACGCTCGGGTTGAAGACCTGGGTGGAACACAAAAACGCCGCCGTTCTGGACAAATAAGAAAAACACCCGCATGAGTGTCGAAGTCAAAAATGTCACCAAAAAGTTCGGCAGCTTCACCGCGCTCGACAACGTGAGCCTGAAGGTGGAGTCCGGCGAACTGGTCGCGCTGCTCGGCCCGTCCGGCTCCGGCAAGACCACCCTGCTCCGCACCATCGCCGGGCTGGAATTTCCCGACCCCGGCGACGCGCAGGTTTTGTTTTACGGCGAGGATGTCACGCACATTCCCGCCAGCGAACGCAAGGCCGGTTTTGCGTTCCAACATTACGCGCTCTTCCGGCACATGACCGTGTTCGAGAACATCGCCTTCGGCCTGCGCGTCCGGCCCAAGACCACCCGCCCACCCGAGGCGGAAATCCGCGCCCGCGTGGACAAGCTGCTGCACCTCATCCAGCTTGAGCCGCTGGCCAAACGCTTTCCCACGCAGCTTTCCGGCGGCCAGCGCCAGCGCGTCGCCCTCGCCCGCGCGCTCGCGGTGGAACCGAAAGTTCTCCTGCTGGACGAACCCTTTGGCGCGCTCGATGCCAAGGTGCGCAAAGAACTGCGCCGCTGGCTCCGCCAGTTGCACGACGAGATCCACGTCACCACGCTGTTCGTGACGCACGACCAGGAGGAGGCGCTGGAAGTCTCCGACCGCGTCGCCATCCTGCGCAACGGCAGCATCGAACAGATCGGCACGCCGGAGGAGATCTACGACAAGCCGGCGTCGCCATTTGTCTATGACTTCCTCGGCAACGTGAACCTGTTCAGCGGCCGCGTGAAGGACGGCGCGGTCGTCATCGGCGACACGGAATTTGCGGCGCCCGAGGCCGCCGGCGAGGTGGACTCCGCGGCGGTTGCGTTTGTGCGGCCCCACGACATCCGCGTGACCCGGCAGGCGGCCGGCCCGGCGCTGGCCGCCACGGTCATCCGCTCCAACGCCGCCGGCCCGGTGGCGAACCTGGAATTGAAACGGCTGGACACCGGCGAACTCTTCACCGTGCAGTTGAGCAAGGAATTGTTCCAGGAACTGCAGCCGAAGGCGGGCGAACAGGTTTTCGTCGAGCTGAAGAACGTGAAGGTGTTCTCGGACGATTATTCGATCTGATAGTCGACTTGAACTTTGTTTGACTCCGCGGACGACATCGTTATCGTTCGCGGGCATGGCCGACAAACATTACCGCAGTCTCATCAAAGCCGTCTCCTGGCGCATGACCGGGAGCGTCGACACCTTGATCATTTCCTTCCTGATCACCGGGAAAATCAGATGGGCGCTGACCATCAGCGGCGTGGAGTTGTTTACCAAGATCGGCTTGTTTTATGTCCATGAACGGATCTGGGAAAACCTGTCGTTTGGCCGCGTGAAAGAGGCTGAAAGAGGCAAACCGAGCTTTGAAATTTGAAGCGAATGCGCGCTGCGACCCCGCCCACCTTTTCCGGCGGGGTTTAACCTGCGCAGCTCAACACTATCCTTAAATGCGGGGTGCCTGCCCTTTTGGAGTTTCGCCTTTAGGCGGTCAGGAGCGTCATTTTACCGGAACCGCCTAAAGGCGGAACTCCGAACAAGGACAGGGTCAAGCTGCGCCCGGTTTAAACCGTGCTAGCTTTTCTCGACGTAGCCCTTCTTGAGTTTTTCAGCGATGAGATGGCCGGCTTCGGTTTTTGCTTTTGCTTCATCGGTGAACGTTTTCGTTTGTGACTGCCCGGCGGTGCCCATGCGGCCAAAGCGGACGGTGAACGAATTGCCCGCCACCGTGATCTCCCAAAATTTCCGCGAGCCGCCGCCGGTGAATTCAAAATGGCGCACGGATGCCTGGCCGGCCGCAACCGGCGGAGCGGGCGGAGCAGCGGCTGGCTTCTTCTCCTCCGCTTCTGAAGCGTCCGGTGCGGCTGCCTCGGGCGCGGGCGGTGCCGGTGTTGGTTGAGTTTCCAGTGCAGCCGGTTCTTCCTCCACGGGTTCGGCATCTTCCGCCACTTCCCCGCCTTGCAATACTTTCTCCAGCCGGGCAAGCACATCATCCGGGTTGTGATACCAGTCCTTGGTCAGCACGAGCGCAAACCGCCAGCCAAACGCGCGCAGGATCGAAGGCTGCATCAGATAGCGGTCGAGCAGGTTGGCGTTCGCGTAATGCCCGTCGGTGTCCACGAGGATGCCGAGTTGATACAAACTGTCTGTGGCGCGGCGCACGGCGAGGTCGCAGCGGAACTTGGACTGGCCAACGTTCAGCTCCACCGTGTAACCGCGCGCCTGCAAGGCGGCGGCCAGGTTCGCCACCACGGCGTCGCCTTTGCTCAACGGCGCCAGCGCCTTGCGGGACAGCGGATTCAAGTTCTCCAACACGCGCCGCGCCGTGGCGGCATCGCCCTGCGACACGGCCTCGGCGTATTGCAGGAAATTTTTCAGGCTGTTGGCGCCGTCGTTATAATCGTTGGTGATGTCGTCATGGCGGATGGAACTGACGATCGCCATGTGATGCCGGGCGCGGGAAAAAATGACGTTGAGCCGCTTCTCGCCGCCGCGCTGGTTGATGGGGCCGAAATTCATCAGCATGCGCCCGCCGGCATCGTGGCCGTAACAGACGCTCATGATGATGATGTCGCGCTCATCGCCCTGGACATTTTCGAGATTTTTCACGAACAGGCCGCAGAAAACGTCGTTCTCCTCACGCACGTGCTCGGTTTCCAAACGGGCGGCAAACTCGCTGTCTTCCCCGGCGAGCAGGCTCAGGGCGCTTTCAATCTCGCCTTGTTGCGCTTCGGAGAAGGCGACCAGACCGATGCTCAATTTCGTATCGCGCTGAAGAATGCCGCGGACCATCTGCGCGATATACGCCGCCTCGTTGGGATTACGGCGGTCTTCATACACGCCATGCTCCATGAAGTGGAAGCTGATGCTGCGACCGAGCAAACCGTCCACGTTCGGGCCGCCCTGCTCGTTCGCGGTCACGGTCAATTCCGGCAGGTCGGCCAGCGCGCGTTGACGGTCGGGAATCGTGAACAGGTTGCCGCCGTAAAATGCGGCGTTGGAAAAGCTGATGAGCGATTCATAACGGCTGCGGTAATGCCATGCGAGCAAGGTGGACGGCAGATTTTGCGCGGACTGCGTCAGGAAGCTGTCTGAATCCAGGTCCACTTCGATGCGTTCACCGGCTTCTTCAACCACGACACTGTCCTCTTCATCCCGGCTGCTGGCGAAGAAGGTGGTCGGCGGCAATTGCATCTCGTCGCCCACGACAATCGCCTGATGCGAGCGATAAATCGCCGGGATGGCCTCCTCCAAGGGAATCTGGCTGGCCTCATCGAAGATGACCACATCAAACAGGTCCGGGTCCAGCGGGAGCGTGTCGGAAACGCTGAGCGGGCTCATCAGCCAGATGGGTTTCAAATCCTGGATGACCTGGCCGGTGTCGCCCGCCGCCAGGTCGCGGATGGATTTGTAACGCATCGTCTTGCCGAACTCGTGCTCCAGGTCGCGCCGGCCGGCGGCGTAGGATTTCTTGAACACCTTTTGCTCCGGCGACAGTTGCGAGGCCGGCAGCGAGGAGATGTTGGTGTGCTCCAGAAATTTTTGCCGGACGGCCAGGCGGATGCAGCGGGCGTTCAGGCCGAGCCATTCGCGATAACGCTTTTCCAACTGCTCCATCTTGCGCGCCAACATGCGGCCGTCAAAACGGTTCACCGCGCGGTCCAGCCGGTAGACCAGATTCATGCTCTTGTTACCAATGGCCGCCTCGAACCCGGGCAGCGGCACCTCGGCATGACGCAAGGCGTGACGGAACAATTCCGGCATCTCGACAAGTTCGGCCAGTATGGGCGACAACTCGGCCAGCGTGCCGGTCTGCTCCCGCAAGGTGGCCAGCACCCGGGCGATCTCGGGGAAATCAAACTGTACATGCTCGGCCAGCAGCGACCGCAGCACGGTGTCCAGTTCGGCAAAGCGCGCGTGAATTTCCGCCAGCGAATCGATGAGCATGCCGGCCTCAGCGGATCCGGCGAGCTGCTGGACGAGCGCCTTCACCGAAGGGTGTTCCACGCTGCGGTCGGCGCGAAATTCCGCGACCAATGCGCGGAAGGCCGCCGCATCATCGCAGCGCCATTCCTGCCGGGCCCGGGCCGCCAGCGCGTCCAGCGCGGCCTGCGCTTCCTGTTGCGCGGCCAGATCCTTCAATATTTTGCTCCAAGCCGGGGCGACCGCGTGCGAGGTGAAATCATAGCGCACTTGTAACGTTTTCTTGAGCCGCCAGAAGGCGGGTTGCAGAAAGCGGAAGAAGGATTTTTCGAAGCCCTCCGCCTGGGCCAGCGCGTTTTGCGTGTCGTCGGGTGAAAGCGGTTCACGCCAAGCCGCCGTCTTTTGTTGGGCTTGAGCGAGAACCTGGGCCTGCGCATCCAGTTCACCGGCAAGGTTGTCGAACGCGGTCGCCGCCGGGCTTTTGGTCAGCACGCCGAGCAGGTTGCGGGCGGCCAGCGGCTGCGCGCGCACGGCAAATTCCACAATCGCCTGGATCTCCGCAAACGTGCCCCACAATTCGCCGGGCAACCCGGATAATTCCAACGCGTTTTCAATGCCATCCAGCAAATCCCCGGCTTGATCGAGATGCTTGGCCAGCGATTCCAGCGGACGGTCGGCCTGCAAAACCCCGTTGCCCAGCCAGCGCAGCGGATGTTTGGCAAAGCACATTTCCTCGTCCAAATCCGTCAGCGCCGATTGCAGGCGCTGGACGATTTCGCCGTATTGCAGCCAGAGCGGATAGCCGGGCAGCAGGTCTTCGATCTCCGGCGACAGTTCCCGGGCCCGACCGCACAGTTCAACGAGGCGATGCAACAACGACCGCACGGCGATGCCGGTCTGCGCATGGGTCCCGCGCATGACATCCGAAAAACGGCGCAGGCTGGCCAGGTCCTGCTCCATCGCTTTCACGGCGTCGCCGCGCGTCTTGTCAACGCCGGCATCAAGATCGGCCTGGCTCAGAAATTTCTCGTACGTCTGCTTGAGGTTCTGGATGAAGGCCTTTTTATCGGTCTGCGAATCGTGGATGAGGCAGCACAGTTCATCCAGACCCTGCTGGCGCAGACGGTGAAACACCACGTCGATGGCCGCGCGCTTTTCGCAGACGAACAGCACGCGTTTGCCGCGCGCCACATAGTCGGCGATGAGGTTGGTGATGGTCTGCGATTTGCCGGTGCCGGGCGGGCCCTGGATGATGTAGCTGGCACCGGTGCGCGCCCGCGCAATGGCCGAGGCCTGCGTGGCATCACATGAAATGACCAGTTGCTGCTCGGCGAGTTCCAACGGCGGCGGCGGAGCTTCCTCCGCCGGCTTGGGCGTGAGCGAAAACACCGTGTCGAACGCCTGGCTGGCCATGTCCGTCTCGATGAGGTTCGCGAAATCGCGCACGAGCGTCATCTTGCGGTAATTGAAATTGCCCAACGTCAGGCTGCACAGGTCAAAGTCCCACGAATACGGATTCTGATTTTCGCCGTCGCGCAATGCGAACATCTGCCGCTCGGTCTCCAGCACCTTGCCGCCATCCGCCGCCGCTTTTTCAAAAACCGACTTCAGTATTTCAGTGGGATCACTGATATGCGGCAGGCGCGGTTGCGGCGGGGCGCCGGCGACATCGCGCAAGGGCATGGGCGTGGGCCGGATCTTGTCCAGGAAGAGCTGCAGGCCCAGGGGACGGAAATTTTCGCGGTCGTAGCTATACTCCGGCTTGGTGGTGTTGCGCGCACGGCGGGCCTGCACCTTCATCCGGCGGCGATATTGATCCACGCGCTGGCGGGCCTTCTCATGGATGAGCGCAATCTGGGGCCGGTCGATCTTGTTGAAAGTCACGCCCGGTTCGCTGGCGTGGATCTGGGCCTTGAGCGCCTCGTAAAATTGGTCGAGCGTGGTTTCCTTCAGGTCCACGAACTCCGGCAGGTTCAGGTTGTAGAGTTCCTTGAGATGATGCCGCAGGGCCGGATTCACCTCCGCTTCGCTGCTGGTGGGGTCGAGGACATAATTATCCCGCACGCCCTTCTTCTTGGTCAGTTCCACCGGCAGCAACAGCAGCGGCGAATGGATGCGTTCATCGGGCGCCTCCTTCAGGTTGTTCCAACGCAGAAAACAGAGCACGAGGCGCAACTGGGCAAAGCCGTATTCCGCGCGGTCGCGCCGGGCTTCACTAACGATCTTGTCCAGCACGCCGGGAATGTACGGGGCATCTTCGAAGCGCAGATATTTGCCCAGCGACATCGGCGCACCGTCCGTCACGGTGGCGGCGAGTTCGGGATGCCAGACAAAAAGCTGTTCGAGCTTGATGTTCCGGTAATCGAGCAGCACCGGCACCGAGGCGATGGTGAGGTTCAGCGTGTGCAGCGACGGCTTGAAATAAATCAGGCGGTTGCGCCGTGAAATCTCAAAGAGCCGGTCGCGCAGGTGCGACTGGATGAGCCGCCGTTTGCCGGTGACCGGCGATTCCTTGAATTCCTTCCGGTCGAAAACCCCGGTGTCAAAATCAATCGCCTGTTCGCGGTAATTATGCAGCCGGGAAATCAACTGCGGCAGATCCGGCGCGCGCTTGTGGCGGTTCAGCTCCGTCATCTGCACGATGACGGACACCAGGACCGGATTCAAACGGCGGTTCACGGCAAAGAGATTGGTGCGGTTGGCCGTGAAAATTTCCAATTCCTCCGGCTCGTTGAAATCCAGGCCGCACGCCACGCTGCCGAGCAACAGGCCGAGCGAGAAGATGTCCGTCAATTCATCGTGATGATCCACGGCATGTTCCCACGCGCGGTAATGCGGCAGAAAAACCGGCTTGGTGACGGCGCCCTCCGCCGGCCCGACCCCGAGATCGGAGACCGTCAATGATGACTGGTCAATATCCGCCGTGCGACGCATCTCGGCGACCACTTCCACCGCGCGGCTCACGGGTGTCTGGAGCGCTTCGATCTTGCGCGGATTCTTCCGGGCGGGCTCGACAGCGGCGGGCGCATAGGTCAGGTGTCCGGCCTCGTTGATTTCCAAGGCGGCCAGGCCGTCGAGCGGGGCCACCATGCCGGTTTGATGGGTGGCGGCGACCTGCTTCATCAACGGCAGAAGCGCGGACAAAACATCATCGATCTCGAAGCCGCCTTTTGCCAGGCCGTCCGCGAGAAACTTGAGAAACGGAAGTTCGGCGGGCTCGCTCATGTGGCCGCCTCCGTCCGGGCGAGCAGTTCGGCGGCCTGCTCCTTGAGCTTGCGCACATCGCGCACCTTCTTTTTGAGTTCCTTGGCGGCGAGTTTTTCAAAGGCCGCCTCCAAATCCAGTTGCTGGGCCAGCACCAACGCCGCCGCCAGCGGCACTTCCTCCAGCTCAGGGTCAACCGTCACGAAATCCAGCAGCACATAGCAGAGATATTCGCGCAGCTTGGAATCGGTCTGTTTGAATTCGCTGATGATGGCGTCATCCTTGGCCTTGGCGGGCTGAAAATCCGGGAAGAAAAGTTTGGCATGGCCGAGCACCGTCGGCGTCTGAAACCACTTCGGCTGGAGAAATTGTTCGAGCAGGCGGCGCGTGTTCTTCGTTTGGCGCACCTGGCCGGTCAAATCAAGTTCTTCGAGCGTCGTCACGCCTTCGATCATCCGGGCGATATGCGCGGCGGCCTCGGCCGGTTGCTCCTGCCACAACTTCAAGGCGCGGGCGCGGATGAACGCTTCCGGATGCGTCACTTGTTCCGTGGCGACATCGCCCCGGGCAAAAATTTCCTCCGCCTGTTTCAGATAGCCGCTGGCGCTGACCTGGCCCAGGCCGGTCTGGATTTTCACCAGGCTGGAGATGACCGGCAACAGATCGCCGGTCACGCAGAGCGAGCCGCGGTCGGCAAAAATTTCGGTGTAGAGCTGGTACCGGCGTGCGGTGTGTTCGTGGCTGGCCGCGGCGCGCGGGTCGCCGGCCACCGCCTGGATCAGGCGGTCCACGATGTGAAGATCGCCTTGTTTCCATTGCCACAAATGATAATGCGCCAGTTCATGGCCGAGGACCGACTTGATCTCCTCCGCATTCAACAACGTGAGCACCGGGCCGGAAAAAACGATATGCCCTTCACCGGGGATGAAGTACAGCGCCGCATTGGGATGCGGATTATGTTGCGCCTGATACAAGGTTACGGGAATGTCCAGTTGCAACCGGGCCTTGGCTTCCGCGACGCCCTGATACAGTTCCGGATGACCTTCGGCATCCAGCCGGTAGGTGGATTTGAGCAGTTCGAGGCGCAGATTTTCCGTGTAGTCCGCCTGGGCGCGCGCCGAGGCGAACCAGTTCCACAGGTCGCGCTCCTGGGCCTTGAGATAATCCCGCAACTCGACGTGATACGCCAATGGCTCCAACGCCGGCCGCGATTTTTCCAAGGTGTTTTCCACGTTGATTTATGAACTGCTGGTCGCCATTAAATCCCACTCCCTGCCCTACGTCAAAACAACAGGTGGTTAAGCACGGTTTTAATTTGTGGGATGCAACCAAGCCGCAGGCGAATCAATCATCGCTTGAAAATGCAACCTGCGTGGTAGGGCGCGTCGCTCCGCGCGCGCCGCGCCTGCAACCGAAGCTTGCTGGTTATCCTAACTCGTCGATTGCCAACCAAATCTCCGCAATATCTTCAGCCAGTACAACCCATTTTGCTTTGCCACGACGGCGCGCGCGGAGCGACGCGCCCTACCATCGTGAAGCAATCTGGACATCGCTGGTTAAACTGGCGATGGCGGCTTATTGAACGTTTGAACCCAAACGTTCCACCGAAGCCTTCAGATTCTGCCGCGCTTGCGCCTCCAAACGCTCGAAAAAATAGCCGGTCTGGTAGATGCGCGGGCGGGCCAGAAAGCGTTGGAGAATCTCCGCACGCTTGCTGGCAAACACGGCGGCGTCCACCCAGGCGTATTCGGCGCGGATCTGCTTTTCATAGTCCCAAAACCGCGCGGGCGGCTGGCCGAGGATGCTCAAATCCACATCCACCAACAGCGGCGCATCCGGATGCAATGAACCGTCATGATTTTTGGTGGCCAGCACCAGGCGGCCGACGGCGTCGATGAACTCGGCATCGGCGTGAAATTGTTTCAGCCAGCGTTGCGCGAGTTCGGCGGTGCGCTCTTCGTTATCGGCGGCGTGGGTGTCGTAGACGGCATCGTGAAACCAGATCGCCAGTTCGACGGCCACGGGATTGGCAGCCAAAGATTTGACGCGGTCGAATTCAGCCAGGCACTCGGCGATGTGATGCTGGTTATGATAGTGGCGGTGCGGCCCGGCATAGAGCGCGATCAGTTCACGAAAATATTCGGCCGGCGGAATCTCCTTCGCCATCGTGCGCCAGAGTTGCGTCCAACGCTCTGGATTGAGTTCGCTCACTTGTGCAGTTCCAGAAGCTGGTGATACACCGGCTCGGGAACGTATTTGCGCACGATCTTGCGCCAGCCGGCCGGGCCGATCAACCCCTTGACCATGCTGGAGCTGACTTCGGCGATGTCGCGCGGCGGGGTGAGAAAAACGGTGCAGATGCTCGGGTCCAGATCGCCATTGATGTTTCGCATGGTGCGCTCGTATTCATAATCCGCGGCGGAGCGGACGCCCCGCAGGATGTGCGTGGCCTTGACTGACTTCGCGTAATCAATCAGATATAAATTGGAATACGCGGCCACGGTGGCGTTGGGAAACGGCAGGCAGGATTCGCGCAACATCTGCAGGCGGTTTTCCACGGTGAAGGTCGGTTTCTTGTCCGGGTTGACGCCGACGGCGACAAGCAAATGATCGAACAGGCGTACGCCCTCCTGGATCATCCACAAATGCCCCACGGTGAGCGGGTCAAAGCTGCCCGCATAAACGCCCAGGCGGCTGGTTTTCTTTGAATTCACGCGGGGAGGGTAACAGCGGGGGCGGAGCGTATCAATAAGGCCATGGCATAAGACAGTGGCACTTAAGTTGATAATCACAAAACCCGCGATGGTAGGGCGCGTGGTCAGTCCGGCTCGGACCTCCGCGCGCGCCGTCGCAGTAAAGCAGGACGGGGTGTACTGGCCGAAGACATTGCGGAGATTGGGTTAGCAAACGGTGGTTCAAGCAGTGAGTTCGGTTTGGTTGCAGCCGCGGCGCGCGCGGAGCGACGCGCCCTACCCGCGTCAGTCAAATTCGGATGCCACAAATCAAGCACGACATCCTTTATCTGCATTCACCTATTTTGCGCGATAAAATGCAACCCCGCATAAACCTTGGCATCGACGAGGAAACCAGCCTGCGCCTTCGCGTCGAGCCAGGCATTTATCTCCGCGAGCGGGACTTCGTGGACGGTGATGTTTTCATGCGCGACGCCGCCGCCTTGGCCGGTCTGCCGCAATTGCGAGGCGCGGAACAGGGTCACGCGTTCGGAAGTGAGGCCGGCGCTGGACGGGCTGGTGAACAGCGCTTCCATGCGGCCGGCAGCGTAGCCGGTCTCTTCGAGCAGTTCGCGCCGGGCGGCTTCGGCGTGGGATTCATCGCCGCTGCCCGGTTCATCGCCGATCATGCCGGCGGGGAGTTCGATGACGCGGCAGTGAAGCGGGATGCGGTATTGCTCCACGAGCAGCAGCTTTTGTGTGTCGGTCACGGCGACGATGATTGCGGCGCCGGGCGAGTTGACGCGGTCAACGTATTCCCAATGACCTTCCTTGATGAGCGCCAAAAATTTGCCGATGTACAATTTCTGAGCCGGGCTTTGGGCCGACAAACCCGTGACCCGCGCGCGAACAGTTTGAATCAATGCGTCCAAACCATCCACCAGCGGCACCTGGAATCTGGCACAGACCAGCTCGACATTGCCCTTGCGCCAGAAGCCGTCCGGACAGGCCACGACCAGCTTTCCGCTCCGGGCGAACAGGCCCAGCTCCAGCAGGGAGATCGGCGCGCGCGATTCCGGGGCGAAATACATGACGATGATGTCGGCGCGTTCCAAGCCGGCCAGCTCCCATTCCACCTGGTCGCGAAATTCCGGGACGCGGGCCCGTTGCTCGACGGTCGTCTGCCAGTTTTCGCGGCGGGGATTCAGGAGGACCAAAGCATCGTTTTTAAACGCCGCGCAAAAGCGGGTCTGCCAGTTTTCTGCGGCACCTTCATCAATGGACCCGGCCAGAAAGATCATGGGCCGTTCATTTCTGGCCGGGAGCGGTTCCGGGGCGGTGATCACTTGAGTCATAGTTTTGCAGCAGGATTAAGCAAATCTTTGCTTTGGTCGATGCCGATGCCGGCGCGGCGCATTTCGGCGATGGCTTTTTTTACGTCGTCAGGCTGGAGATTCACGCCACGGCTGGCGTCCTCGAAGAAATGGGTTTTGAACCCGAGCCGGGCGGCGTCCAGCGCGGTGAATTTGACGCAGTAATCCGTGGCGAGGCCGCACACAAAAACTTCGGTGACGCCCTGCCCTTTCAACCATTCGCCAAGGCCGGTGGATTTGCGCTGGCCGTTGTCGAACAGGCCGCTATAACTGTCAATGGCCGCATCCGTGCCCTTGGGAAAGATTTTGGCGATGCGTTCGCGCTGCAAACCGGGAGCGAGTTCCGCGCCCCGGGTGCCCTGCACACAATGCACCGGCCAGAGCGTCTGCGGCAGCCCGTTCAGATCGATCTGGGTAAAAACACTTTTGCCGGGATGATTGGCGGCGAAGCTGCCGTGATTGGCCGGATGCCAGTCCTGCGTGGCCACGACGAGCGGAAACACGGCTTGCAGGCGGTTCACGACTGGAATGATGGCATCGCCGTCCGGCACGGCGAGCGCGCCGCCGGGGAGGAAGTCGTTTTGAATGTCGACAAGTATGAGTGCTTTCATATTTATTCAGGGACAGTTGAGTGACATCAGCCAGCGCCGGGCCGGTTCGGGGTAGAACAGGCTCCGGATGGAGTGCATGCGGCCAAACTGGCCCGGCTTGACGTGCCAGCATTCGCCCCGCTGCTCCAACCACCCGACGGCCAGGGCATGGCTCAATTCCCGGGCATAAAATTCAGGGAAGCTGACGCCAAAGCGTTTCGCAAATCGGGCGGCATCGACAAAACCATAATTCAACGAAAAGAGCGCGTATTTTGCCTGCGACTCGGCAGCCGGCAGTTCATAGGAAAACTCACAGGGATTCGCGCCAGCCGCGATGCGTGCCACATAATCAGCCGTGCTTTGAGCGTTGAAACCCCAATGATTCCCTTGTAATGACGTGGCATAGTTGCCCAACCCGAGATACGGTTGACCATCCAGCAGGCGGCTTTCAAAGTAGGCGCTGGTGCCGGTCTCCCCCGGATGGCGGCAAAAATTCACCGAACCATACGGAGCCCGCCAGCCGGCCGAGCCCAACAGCTCATGCGCAAGATCATACATCGCGCCATAGGTTTCCGGCACCGGCAATTCCGGCGTCCTTCTGGTCAGCGTACGGCCTTGCCCGCGGTACAAGCAGTCATAGGTCGTGACGCTGTCGGGAGCCAGGGCGATGATCCGTTCCAAGTCCCGCTTCCAGTCGGAAAGCGATTGACCCGGCAGGGCAAAGATGACGTCGAGGTTGATGCGCGGAAATCCTGCGGCCCGCAGGCTGGCCATGGCCTGATCTGTCTGTTCGATTTGCCGGCGTCGGTTGACTGAAGCCAAGGTCGTGGCATTAAAGCTCTGCACTCCCAGACTCACCCGTTGCACGCCGCCGGCACGTAAAACCGCCAATTTCTCCGGCTGCTCCGCGGCAATGCGCGGGGTGGTTTCGATGCTGGTGGAAAACGCATGCGTCGTCCGGCTGAGCAACGGGCGGATGGCATTTGCAATGCGGGTCAGTTCTGAAACCAGCAGGCGGGTCGGCGTGCCGCCGCCGATATCCACGCCAATGATGCGCCGCTGCGCCAGCCAGTCCGCGTGCAATTCCAGTTCGCGCAGCAGGGCGTCCACGTATTCGCGGTGGATGCGTTCATCACTGCTGACATCCACAGCAAAGTTGCAATAGAAACATTTGGCTTCACAAAACGGAACATGCAGATACAACCCCAGCTCTTCCACCCCGGAAAACCACCCGCCCACGCCGGGAGCCGGGGTGCGTTGGAAATTTTGCATGAAATATTCGCGGCGGGGCGGATATTGGATGGTGAAATCGTGGGCATGTTTTTCCACGAACGCGAGCCATTCTGGAAGCGATGTGGTCATGGTTTTTCCAATGCTTCACGAACGATGGCGGTTGCCCGCTCCACCTTTTCAGTTTCCAAAGTCTGATGCATGCCGACGAAGAAACTGCGGGCACCCATCGCCGCGCACTGCTTCAATCCGGCATGGGCGAGATGTTTGTAGGCGGGATGCAAATGGATCGCACCGCCCATCAAACTGCGGACCTCGACACCCCGCGCCATGATTTCACCAGCCACCCGGGCAAACCGGCCGGGCGAAACACCAATAGGAAAGACAAAGGGGGAAACATTCCCGCCGGCCGGCCACGTTTGCACCCCCGGGATTCCGGCCATTGCCTTTTCCCAGAGCCGCCAATGCTGCCAACGACGCGCTTCCTGTTCCGGCCAGGAAACCAACTGCCAGCGGGCGAAGCAGGCGTTTAATTCCGACATCTCCACGTTGACGCCTTCGCGCTGATACCAAAAGTTGTGATTCAAACCCGGCGGCGCCTCACAGCGCGTCGCATCGTAATGGCAGCGACACGACCGGCCCCAATGAACGATGGATTGCAGGTGATCATGGACCTCGGGTGATGGCGCCACCACGGCACCGCCACCGAACGAACTCAGGTGGTGGGGATGATAAAAACTATGAGTGACCACATCTCCATGCTCATGGAGCCTCGCCCCATCAACCAGCAGATTCATCGTTTCGCATGCATCCTGAACCAACAGTGCGCCGTGTGCGCGGGCCGCCTTGGCGATCCTGCTTAGTTGCGCCGGAAACCCCAGAAAATGCGTGACCACTACGGCGGCAACCTGATCATTCAATTCCTGGTGCAACGCCTCGGGATCAAGGTTGAAGCCGTCCGGCTCGGTATCCACCAGACGCACGTCAAAGCCAAGCAAGGTGAAACTGGCGATGGTTGTCGGGAACGAAAATCCGGCGAGCAACACCCGGCGGCGCACGCCGCAACGTTGTTTCACCCAAATTGCCGCCGCGAGGTTGGCCGACGAGCCGGAATTCACCAGGGTGACAAAGGGAGCCCCCAGGGCGTTTTTCAATTCACCTTCCAATAATCGCAGGTTGTGGCGGCTCTCTCCGAGTTCCATTGCAACAAAGGCTGCAAACCCATCAGTGGAAACCCGGCCAGTGCAAGGAAACTGTGATTTAGTTCTCATGATCAAATTTCTCTCCGGCGTATGTTAGACCGCATCGTACTTGTGCGGTAGTAAACTCATGATTATTTGCAGGACATTTCTTCTGATCACCTTCTCAATTCATAGTCCTCATTAACTCCCTAACTCGGAAACTCAATAAATTCTGCCGGCACGTTATCGGTCAGCCAAACGCCGTTGGCCGAGCGGAAAAACACGTGTCCGGCGCGGTGCATTTCGCCGGCGCGGATGACGAGCAGGACGGGTTTGCCGTGGCGACCGCCGACCTGCAACGTGACTTTTGTCTCAGCGGACAAGTGCACATGATGCCGTCCCATGCGTTTCAGCCCTTCCTTGCGGATGGAATCCAGGAAACGCGTGGCGGTGCCGTGATAAAGCAGGTCCGGCGGCGTCTGCGGCTCGTATTGCAAATCCACCTCCACGGAGTGTCCCTGGCTCGCGCGAATCTGCAAGCCGTCATCGCTGAAGGCAAAACGTTTCTTGTCGCTGGTGGCGACGACGTGTTTCAACTGGTCGAGCGTGAGCGCCACGCCGTGACGGTTCACCGCGTCCAAGAGTTCCGTGACGCCCATCCAGCCGGCTTCACCAAGCTTCAGCCCGACGCGTTCCGGCTCATGCCGGAGGACCAGGCTTAAAAACTTGCTGGCGTGTTTGGTTTCTTTTTCGTTCATCATATTCTTCCCTCCAAATAATCATTTAGCTTCGGATTCAGCCGGTTGGCAAAAATGCCGTGATAGCCGGGGGCGCGCATGTCCGCAAAGATCAGCACGGCCGTCACGGGCAATTGACAGGCCAGAATGCGCAACCACGTCAGTTCACCGAACCACAGCCAGAGTCCGATGTTCAAAATGAACAATCCCGCCCAGATAAATTCGCGGCGGCGGATGATCCGGAAGACATTGCAGAACAGGAAAAAATGTCCGGCGGCAATCAACAGCATCCACCAGAGCGGGCTGTCCCAATTCCGAAAAACAGCCGCTACAACCAAGAATACAATGATCGCTGCGGCATCCATGGCTGAAAATTGGAAACCCCAGGTCCGCTTTCTTGGTTTCATGACACCACCTTCGCTTCCTGCATCGGTTCGCCAGCCACGAGCACCGCAAGTTCCACGACATATGAGCCGACACCAAACGCCATGGCCCCGAGGGTGATCATAAAATTTGCCACGTCAGGCAGCCAGCCAATGAGCCGCACTTGAAGGCTTATTGCCATCAACGTACAAGCCAGGAAGAGTGAAACAAAAAACAAGAAAGCGACGAGATGCCAGACGTGCCCGCCGGTTGAATCATAGAGTCGAGCCGCTCCTGTAAACGCCAGACCGGCAATGATCCACAAATAGACGCCGCCTGCGGCCAGCCATAAAATCCAGAAACAACCGGCCGAGTCGCAAACCCAACAGAAAGTCGCCGCTGCACAGAAAACAATTGCCAACGCACGGTAAAGCCAGCCGTAAAACCGAAAACCATCGGCTACACAACGGAAACGACGCTCGGGCGGAAACGCGGCTTGGACAGGTTTGCCATGCAGCGCCAACACGATCTTCCACCACCAAGCGAGAATGCCCTGCCCTTCGAAGGCTGTGCGGACCCCCTCGTCGCTGCGGATCACAGCCGCAAAACAGCGGATGTTTTTCCACCGGGCAATCAGATTTTGAATGGCCGTAATTTTCATATCACTTCGTATTAAACAACGACTTTCTCCCTAGCCGACAACCACTCGGCCGGAATGCTTTCGCGACCGGCACCCAGGGCGACGATGCCGCCGACGATGGCGGCGTTGGTATCACAGTCGCCACCGGCGCTGATGGTTTTGCCAAGAGCTTCGACAAAATTGCGCGGATGATGCGCCGCCATCCAGAGGCAAAGCGGAACCGTGTCCGGGGCGGTCACCAAAGAACCGTTGCCCAGTGATTTGGCCACGTCTTGAAAGGGAACTTCGACGGGCGTCTGGCTGGCCAGCAGAAGGCCACGGCGCACTTTGCTTTCAGGCGTGTACTTTAGAATTTCAGCAAAGAATTTCGGCACATACTCAGCCGGCGACACACCGCGCAATTGCCACGCCATCGCCGCCGCCACGGCGACGGCAATGGTGCCGGCAACGCCTTCGGGGTGCGTATGCGTGACCAATGACGAAGCGCGGGCGGCGTCAGCGCAGCGCACCAGATCATCGGCGAAATAAGCGCCGAGCGGAGCGACGCGCATTGCACCGCCATTGCCCATCGAGCCCTGACCGCTAAAAGCATTGGCCGCCATCTCCTGCCATTTTGCCCCGGCGTTGATTTCACGCAGTTGAATGCGGGTCATGCTGCCATACCCGCGATCCGGATCGCGCTCGAAGCGCCGGGCAAAACGCCGGGCCAGCGCATCTTGATGCAGTTCGCCATGCGATTTCAAAACGGCAACGATGGAAATGGCCATCTCGGTGTCATCGGTATGAAACCATGGACCCGCCGGGAGGTCGTTTTTAGCCAGACGGGCCACCGCATTTTCCGAGCGATAGCTGAGCATTTCGCCCAAAGCATCGCCCAGCCCAAGGCCGGCGAGCGACAACTGCATGCGGTCAACGCGCGCGGCGTGATCGGCTGGCAATTTCGCGGGCCAGGTGTTTGGATGTGCCGCGAGAAATTCACGTGCTTTCCGCAACCACATGGTTTCAATCCAGTCCGTGCCAATCGGCCCGACGCGGTCCACAATCCAATCAGCAAATCGAAGCTCGTTGAACATGGAGTATGCGCGGTCGGCGTTCGTGGAATGAATGATGACCGGGCAAACCGGACGGCATTCGGCAAGAAATTTGGCGACATCCAAACCGGTGCCGGGATCCACGGTCACACCCGGCTGCGGGTTCAAATCGTGATCGAGCGAGATAAGCGCTGCCGTTGGAAAATGCACTTCACACTGCGCAATCATGGAGGGCGCATCGCGCCAGATTTTCAACTCGAAGCCATCGCCAAATCCGGCCACGGTTTTTTCAAACCCAGCGATGCGCTCGTCGTTGTCTTCAAGGATAAGGATGCTCTTCATTCTATCTTCTTCCCAAGTTGAGTTTGATATGCCGCAAATACTTCATCTGTGAAACACGCGAACACAACGCGTTCAAATTGACCGACGGTTTTTAGGGCCGCACGCGTTTCGTGCACTGCAATCAAGGCTGCTTCGGGAATGGGAAATCCGTACACGCCGCAACTGATGGCGGGAAACGCCATGGTTTTCACCTGATTTGCGACGGCGAGTTTAAAACTGTTGCGATAGCAAGACGCCAGCTGTTCCCGCTCTCCATATTTGCCGCCATCCCAAACGGGGCCGACCGTGTGGATCACAAACTTCGCCGGCAGCCGGTATCCCTTGGTGATTTTGGCTTCACCGGTTGGACAACCGCCCAAAGTGCGGCATTCAGCCAGCAACTCCGGCCCGGCGGCACGATGGATGGCACCGTCCACGCCGCCACCGCCGAGCAACGAAGTATTTGCGGCGTTGACGATGGCATCCACCGCAAGCTTGGTGATGTCCATCCGCGTGATCTCGATGCGGTTCTCCGTTGTCATAACTCGAAATTAAAGCCGCGTTTCTTGAGCTTCTCGTATTTGTCCGCGTCAAAGCGGAACAGTTGCGCCGGGCGATGGCGGCCGGACATCTGGGTTTCGTTGAGCGGCACCAGCAGGCCGAAGCCGAGGACTTTCTTGCGGAAATTCCGCTTGTCCAATTCGGTCCCTAAAATCACCTCGTAAAGATGCTGGAGGTCGGACAGCGTGAATTTCGGCGGCAGCAATTCGAACCCGATGGGCTGGTAACGCACCTTGCCCTGCAACCGCGTCAACGCGAGCGCCACGATGTCGGCGTGGTCGAACGCGAGCTGCGGGAGCCGGGAAACGGGGAACCATTCGGCCTTGGCGGCATCGGTGGCGGCCTTGGCGGCGTGATCAGACAACTTGACCAGCGCGTAATAGGCCACGCTGACGACGCGTTCGCGCGGGTCGCGCTTCACCGCGCCAAAAGTGTAGAGCTGTTCAAGGAACACGTCCGCCAGGCCGGTTTCCTCGGCGAGTTCGCGCCGGGCAGCGGCATCGAGGGTTTCCTCGACGTGCACGAAGCCGCCGGGCAGCGCCCATTTGCCCTTGAAAGGTTCGAGGGCGCGCTGGATGAGGAGGATCTTGAGTTCACCGGCGTCCAGGCCGAAGACGACGCCGTCCACGGTCAAGGCGGCGCGGGCGTATTGATAGGTATGAGGCATAGGTTTGATTATTTTTTTGCTTCAGTTCGCAATTGTTCGCGCAGTTCCATCAAAAGCTGGCCAAGCCGGTTTTTGCCGGTACCGTCGCCGCCATCGGCCCAATAGCTGTCGTTGGTGGTATGCTCGATGAGTTCGGCGTTTTCAGTATCCAGGAGTTGCTGGCGCAAGGGCGGATGTTGGGCAAATTTCGCAGCCAAGGCTTCGCGCATGATGTCGTCCTTCACGGTTTCCCAGTCGCTGCGCAGGGGGCGCTCCCGGCTCCGGCCCATCCGGGCGGCGATCATGGGGGACTTGGCGAGGCGCACCGCTTCTTCGTGTTCCGTGCCGGGAAACTTCTGGGCCTGAAAATAGTGCTCAGTAGTGGGCCATTGTTTGCCCTTTAATTCGAAGGGGTGCGGCGAGAAGTTGGAGAACCCGCCGTAGGGCTCATTGATCCGGTAAAACAGTATTTGGTTCATAGCTGGCAAATGTTTAATTAGTGTTCTCTTTACACCTTCTATTTTTAGTGTATGTATTACACTATGTCAAGCGGTAATTATCTGTTCGCTTGAAAAGCCGGCATCCGGTTTAATCAGCGCCAGCAATTTCCCATGAAAATCCGGAAGGTCGTCATCATCATCAACACCACCAAGTCGCACGCGAAGCAGACGGGGGCGGCGCTCAAGGCGGTGCTGGACCGCGAGCGGGTGGCGCAACAGTGGATCGAAACGCTCCCGCCGCAACGGAATCTCTACCAGCGGCTGGCCGACCTGCGCGACTTGAAGGCCGACCTCGTCATCGCCTGCGGCGGCGACGGGACGCTGTTGCAGACGGCGCACCGGTTCCGCGGCTCGGGCATCCCCATCCTGGGCATCAACATCGGTTACCTGGGCTTCATCACGTCCATCCCGGGCAACCGGGTGCGGCAGGAGATGCGGCGGGTGTTGAACAAGGAGTTTGTCATCAGCCACCGCACGGCGCTAAACCTGGAAATTCTGGGCCGCAAGCGACCGGTGACGGGCTGGGCGCTCAATGACGCGCTGATCGTCCGGGGTGACAATCCGCGGCTGATCAACATCTCGGCGCGCGTGGGCGACCGGCCGTTCACGAATTACCGGTGTGACGGTTTGATCGTGGCGACGCCGACGGGGTCCACGGCCTATTCGCTGGCGGCGGGCGGGCCGATCATCAGCCCGGAGTGCAGCGTGCTGACGATCACGCCGATCTGTCCGCAGTCATTGACGAACCGCTCGGTGGTGGTCAATTCCACGGAGCAGGTGGAGATGAGCCTGGACGCGACTTCGGGGCCGGGCATCGTGCAGGTGGACGGCATGACCATTGCGCGGGCGACGCCCGAAAGCGTGATCCGTGTGCAGATCTCAGGCGACTCGGTGCCGATCGCATTCCTGCCGGAGATCAATTATTACGACACGCTGAGCGAGAAGTTGAAGTGGCGCGGTGACGGTTTGTCGAAACCCAAGTACGGATACGCATAAGTTCCGGCATGAGCTACCTGCTGTTTCCCGGACGACATCTGGTCAATACGACGTTTCAGGGAAAATACTTGCAGCGTGTGCTGGCCGGGCCGCCGGCCACCCTGCCCGGCTTCATCGCGGGCCGCGCGACCTTGGCCGGACCACCGGCGGAAATCATTTTTGCCATCACGTCGTCGAACCAGGAAAATTCGCGGTTCAACCCGGTTCCGTTCCATGTCCGCGCGATGGGCGTGGACCGGTTTGCGCGGCAGCTGCGAGCGCAGGGCAAATTCCGTTACCGGGTCTTCGGCATTCCGCATTACGGGCACACGGAGCATTTCGCCGCATTCACGGTCAAGGAAATCGCGTATCAGAGCGAGCAAGCGATCCAGCTCACGCCGGAAAACTGCGTGGTGCTATGCTCGACACCGGAAGTGGTGCGGCTGTACCGGGAACTCGGTTTTGGAATCGTCCCGGCGGAGTTGAGCGCGCCGGAACCGCGGCCGGCGACGCCGATTGAAATCATCCGTGAAATCGGCGGACAGAAACACGGCTGGCGCGCGGGCCGGCTGGCCGGCACCCAGCTTGCCGCCAGCCATGTGAGCCTGTTTGAGGATTTTCCGGAAGTGCCCGGGCGCATCGCGCGGCTGTATCAAGATCCGCTGACCAACCAGGAGGGCGGCCTGACGGCGGCGCGGAATTACAGCAGCTATGCGCGCGGCATGAACGAAATCATCCGGCTGAAGTATCTCGACATCCAAAAGGCCGTCCGGGGCGGGCGCATCGTGGATGAAGGCTGCGCCGACGGGGCGTTGCTGGCGGAGATCAGCCGGGATTTTCCGGACTCGGATTTGTTCGGCATCGACCTGTCGGCAGAATTTGCGGGCCGGTTCATGGAACGCCAGCAGGCCGGTGAATTTGGCGGGGCGTATGTGCATTTTTTCCACCGGAACCTTTTTGACCGCATCTTTGAGCCGGCGTCACTGGACACCACCATCTGCAACAGCACGCTGCATGAGATCTGGAGCTACGGCGAGGGCGAGCCATCGGTGCGCAGCTATCTCGCGGAAAAGCTGCGGCAACTGCGCCCGGGCGGACGGCTGCTCATCCGCGATGTGGTCGGGCCACAGGCTGGCGGGCGCGAGGTGTTATTATGGTGCGCGGAGGATGACGGGGAAAATCTGGCGCGGGCGGAGATCGCCCGGCACGCGGGCCGCGACCATGACTGGCTGCAGACGCTCTCCACGCGCAGCCGGTTTTATCTGTTCGCGTGGGATTTTCTGGGCGGCGGGAGCGGATTCACTTTCACGGAAGGCGTCGGGCAGAACCGGCCGGTGTTCCGGCTCACGCTGCGGTGGGCGGCGGAGTTTCTGTCCAAGAAAGATTACCTCGACAACTGGTCGAGCGAGATGAACGAGGAATTTTGTTTCTGGGATTTTCCAAAGTGGAAGCAAGTTTTGACCGAAACCGGTTTTCAGGTCTTTGAAAATCCGAATAGTGCGGCGGAAAGCTCGCGTGTTTACACCAATCCGTGGATCGTGGAGCATCGCCACGCGGGCCACGTTAAAATCATGGAATTGGATGGAAAAGCTTTGGCTTGGCCGCCGACCAACATGGTGTTGATCGCCGGGCGGCCGCCGGGCTGAGGGGGGCATATCCTGAGGCCCCCGTTTGGAGTTCCGCCTTTAGGCGGTTCGGGGCATTCGCCCACCCGGACCGCCTAAAGGCGGAACTCCAAACCCGGCGTCAGGGTTCGTCGGGGGCCGTGTCAGGTTGCGCCCGATGAAGGCGCGGGGCTTTTTTCTTCCTCGCGCCGGGCCGGGCAAATTGATAAATGCAGCTTTAAAAAGCGCGCCAACCAGATCATTTTTATGCCAGACCTTCAAGATGGCCAGACGGTGGAGATGCAGGGCTCCGGGGCAAAACCTTATGTCCTGAAAAATACCGGCGGTGTTTATTCGTGCAGTTGCCCGGCGTGGCGCAACCAGTCCATCGCCATCGAAAAGCGTACGTGCAAACATCTGCGCAAACTGCGCGGCGACGCGGCGGAAGAAGCGCGCACCGGCGGGGCATTGCCGCAGCGCCCGGCCAAGGCCGGCGCGGAGGGCGAAGGCGATGGAGATTCCGGCCCGTCGTTGCTGCTGGCGGAGAGCTGGGACAATGCCGCCGACCTCTCGGACTGGTGGATGAGCGAGAAGCTGGACGGCGTGCGCGCGTATTGGGACGGGAAACAATTCCTTTCACGCCAAGGCAATATTTATCACGCCCCAGATTGGTTCATCGAAGGACTGCCGGCGGTGCCGTTGGATGGCGAACTGTGGATCGACCGGAAGAAATTTCAGCGCACCGTCAGCATCGTGCGGCGGCAGGACAAGAATGATCTGTGGAACGAAGTGCGGTATCTCATCTTTGATGCGCCGGCGGCGAACGGCGGTTTTGAAGACCGGCTGGCATTCCTGAAAGAGGCCCTGACCAAGGGGGCGGCGAAGTTCGCACAACAACATCCGCATGAGAGGTGCAAAAGTTTGGAGGCATTGCGGGCGGAGCTGACGCGCATCGAGGCCTTGGGTGGCGAAGGTTTGATGCTGCGCCAGCCGGGATCGAAATATGTGGCCGGGCGCTCCGCGACGTTGCTGAAGGTAAAAACATTTCACGATGCCGAAGCCGTGGTCGTGGGCCATCAGGCGGGCGCGGGCCGGCACAAGGGGCGGATGGGCGCGCTGCTGGTGCGGTTGCCGGACGGCACGGACTTCGCCATCGGCACCGGCTTCAGCGACCGGGAACGTGAAAATCCGCCGGCCATCGGCGCGACCGTGACGTTCCGATATCAGGAGCTTTCAGATGCGGGCGTGCCGCGGTTCCCGAGCTGGGTCGGCGTCCGGCATGATGTGGCAATGCAAGCGGCGAAAGCTGTGCCGGAGCGGAAGTCGCAGGCGACCGCGCCAACAGTTGTCACCACGAGCGCGGCGACAGCGGCAACGAAAGCGCGTTACTTCGAGTTTGTGAAAGACGGCTCCAGCAAGTTCTGGGAAGTGTCGCAGGCGGGCAACACGATGACCACGCGCTGGGGACGCATCGGTTCCGCCGGTCAATCGAAGACGAAGTCGTTTGCGGATGAACCGGCAGCGGCGAATGCGATGGCCGCGCTGATTGAGGACAAGACGGATGAGGGCTACAAGGAACAAGCTGGATGACGGCCTCGCGTGGCATCGAATCCAAATCACTTCAGAAAAAATCAACCTGCATGAAAACAAAGACCACAAAAGAAAAAAAACCCACGCTCGTCCATGAAATTGATAAAAAAGACTGGCAGCTTTACAGATTGGCATTCACACCAGACAGCCGCATGTTGATTCTTGCTCCCAAAGGTCACGACACGACCGTCATGGACTTGGGGAGCTGGAATTGCCGGACATTCCCCAGGCCTCCAATCGCGGCGGTGCGGGTGGTCTTTTCGCCCGACAGCGCCAGTTTTATCGTAACCTCATTTAACTTTGTGCCCTTGCAGTGTCTTGAAACCAAAACCAACGCTGTCCGGTGGTCACTGACGCCCGGGAGCATGGATGCAGAATTCAGTCCAGACGGAAAACTTGTTGCCGCCACCCAAGGAAAATCGGTCCTGCTCTGCGACACTGGAAACGGGCGAATCCATCATAAAATGGCCGGCCACAAATCTCGCGTGGACCATGTCAGGTTTTCTGCCGACGGGCGACGGGTGGCCAGCGCCGCACAGTCGCAAGTCTGTCTTTGGGATGTGCAGAGTGGAACATTGGTCGCAATGGTTCAGGAAAAACAGGGGGAAATCTCGGCGATCACATTGTCGGGGGATGGCCATATTTTAGCCGCCGCCACGGGCAAAGGCTCCGTTTCCACCTATGACACAATCACCGGACAAAAGCAGTGTGAGTGGCAGGCGGGTACAAGCCACATCTGGAATCTGCATCTGAGCGCTGACGGCAAACGACTTTTGGATTATGGCCGGCTCTGGGAATTGCCTGAGTGCCGACAGATTTACCAAGCCCCGCCAGACTCTTTGTGCAAATTCACACCCGACGGCCGAGCCTTGGTGGTGCTGGCTGATGGCATGGTCGAGTTGGTGGATCTGGAGGGCCGATCGCTAAACAAGGCGCCTTTGAAGAACGATCAAAAAATGATCACCTTTGCCGTGTCTCCCGACCGAAACTGGCTGGCCTGCAGTTCGTCCGACAAGCTAGCAATTTGGAAGGTAGACGGGGTGCTTTGATATCTCACCGGACCAAGGGGTGATTTACTTCTCCTTCTTGGTCCCCACCCGCGCCGCCAGCGCTTTGAGATCCTGCTTCTTAAGCACGCCTTCGATCAGCTCCGGCAACTTGTTGGGCGTGCAGCCGAAGCAGGGCACGCCGAACTCGGAAATCTTTTTGGCCAGGTTCTGGTCGAAGGTCGGGATGTCGCTGTCAGAAAGCGCGAGGAGGCAGATGACGCGCACGCCGGATTCCACCTGCTCCTTCAGCCGGCGCACGAGCTGGGCCTGGTTGCCGCCTTCGTACAGGTCGGTGATGAGGAAAAAAATGGTCTGCGCGGGGTCGGTGATGAATTTCTCGCAGTAGGCGACGGCCTGGTTGATGTCCGTGCCGCCGCCGAGCTGCACGCCAAAGATCATGTCCACGGGATCGCTGCCGCATTGTTCGGTGAGATCCACCACGTTGGTATCGAAGGCGACCACGCGCGTGTTCAAGGCGGGCAAGGACGCGAAGATCGAGCCGGTCACCGAGCCGTAAACCACCGATTCCGCCATGGAGCCGCTCTGGTCCATGCAGACGATCACGGTCCAGTTGTTTGAACGCTGGGCGCGCGAGTAGAAATAGACCTTCTCCGGGACGATCGTTCCGAGCGACGGCTGATAATTCTTCAGGTTGCGGCCGATGGTCCATTTCCAATCGATGGAGGGCGCGTGGGGGATCGGCGAATGTTCCTTGCGGTTCAGTGCGCCCATGACGGCCTGGCGGATGCGCTGCTCCAGCAGGCGCTTGATCTTTTCCACCACGGCGCGGACGACCATGCGGGCGGTGTCCTTGGTGCGCTCGGGGATGCGCCCCTTCAACGACATCAGCGTACCCACCAACTGCGGGCTGGGCTCGACGGTCTTCAACATCTCCGGCTCGAACAGCAGTTGGGTCAAACCCTTCTTCTCGATGGCGTCGTTCTGGATGACGGTGACGACGTCCTCCTTGAAGTAGCTGCGGATGTCGCCGAGCCACTTGGCGAGGTTGGGCGCGGATGGCCCCAGCCCGGCGGAACGCTGGCTGCTTTTGCCTTCGCCGCCGGATTCGTCGTAGATGGCGGCGAGCGCCTCGTCCATCGCCGCCTGCTCCGGCGAAAGCTCGCACCCGCCCCCGCCGCCCATTTTAGCGAGCGAATCCTGCGCGTGCTGACCCAGGATCAGCCGCCAGCGCTTTATCTGTTCTTTATCAACGGTGGTTGGCATTTCACAGACCTTCGAAATCGAAGCCGGACAACTCGTCCAATTTCTTTTTTTCCTGCTCGTTTAATTCCGCGCTCAAGACCTCGCTCACCGCGGCAAGGTTGACGCCCCAGATTTCGCCGAGGTTTTCGGTGATGCTGTTTTTCTCCGCCGGGGAAAAATCGCCGAACGAGCGGCGAAGAAAAACCAGCGCCCGCTTGAATTCCTCATCCGTGAGCGACGCGACGTAGTTGTCCAGTTGTTCCCAAAGCGCGAGGCGGGTGAGCAGCGCGTAACGGTTCCGCTGGGCCAGCCCCTCGAACCAGCCCGCGCCGAGGTCGGCGGAGATGCCGGGCGACAAGCGGCGGGAAACTTCGCGGGCGAGTTCGTCATTCGAGATCAGGTTGCGTTCCACGAGCAGGGCGCAGGCGTAGCCGGACAAGAGCGGGTTCAAGTGATCCGCGCGGGCGAGCTTTTGCAGCTCGCTGATCCAAAGAGGTTCGTCAATCAACGCGGTATAGTCCAGCGCGACCTTGTTCAGTTCATTGATGCCGGCGACCATCTTCTTCGCGGCGGCGAGGTCGCAACTGGCCGCACCGACGAGCGACAGGGCGCCTTCGAGGAACAACTGTTCCAGCAACGGCTTCAAGGGTGCCGCATCGAACTGCCGCACGTCACCGTACCGGATGACCAGCCCGAGTTCGTAGGTGGCGCTGGCGAGCGCGGTGAAATCGGAGGAATCGCTGGCCAACCGCTGGAGCGTCTGGCGGGCGAGCTCGATCGACGCGCTCATGCCGCATTCACAGGCCTGCCGGATGACTTTCGAGGCCTCCGCCACGGAGGCGCATTTCTCGAGGCACTGCTTGAACTTGAAGGCCACCGCGAGTTCGATGGTTTCGCCCAGCAACACGGCCTCGACGATGGCGATCTCGGCTTCGGGCGTCCATTGCAAGGCCCAGGATTCGGCCCAGGTCGTCCCCTGCTGGCGCACGGTCAGTTGCTTGGCAAAATCGACGTCCAGCACGGCCAGGCGGTGCAGAAAGCTGGAGCGATGCAGATCGAGAAAGGCGGCTTCAGCGGTTTTAACGCGGCGATTCTCGCGCAAGTCGAGATCCAGTTCGCGGCGCACGGCCGCTTTGAACTGATCCAGCTTGAGGCGCGTGAGTTCGCGATAAAAGTCGTCCTGGATGGAGGTCTGGCTGACGCCCTTGGCGAGCGAACCGATGGCCGTGCCCACTTCCACGCGGAGCAACGATTCGCGCACGACCGACGGGTCGCCCTGGCCGAGCAACGCCACGGCGGCATCCTGCAGGTCGCGCAGCGTCGGCAACGAATTTTTCATGTGCGCCATGGCCTCGGCCAGCCGGACGCCTTCGATGACCTCGGCCGTAGAGCGAAACGTCCCGGACGCGCGGAGTTCGCGCACGACGCTGGTGAGGAACAGCGTGGGCAGCGCCGGGGCGGAGTCTTTCTTGAAACCGTTCCAGACCATTTCGAAGTAGGCGGGCGCGTGATTGCCCGCGCCGTAACCCGACTGCGAGGACAGCTTGAAAAAGGAATACGGCATCAATGTGAGCTTGGATTCGCGACGGCGCAGCTTGGCGAATTCCTCATCCGTCATGGGCGGCTGCTCCGGCCCGAGGGCCGTGGCGTGGAAAGCGCCGGTGACAACGACGATCTGTTCCGGCTTGAGCCCGCCGGCGATGGCTTCCTGAATTTTTCGCCGCATGTAGGCTTCGCGCACCAGGTTCTCAGCGGAACGGCGCGTGGAAAAATCTTCCATCGTGCGCAATTCCGCCCCGTACGCCCGCGCGGCATTTAAATAAGCATCATCACCGCGCAACTGTTCGAAGTGGCGTTCCCAATACGTTTCGTAATCTGGCTCACCGGCGAGGCGGGCGATCTGGTCGTAAACCGAATCGCGCTTTGGCTCGATGACGGGCGGAGGCATTTCGGCGTCGTCAGCGTCCTGATCGATCTTCGCCTTATCCGTTTCTGCTGCCGGCTGCTCCGGCTCGACTACCGCCGTACCGTCATCACGATCCATCAGGCCGAGGAAGACCGACGAGGGCAAATCCATGAAACGGGCTTTGACCTTGTTTTCCTGGCACCAACTGAGCGCCTGATATTCCGGGCTGTAAGTCGCCAGCGGATAAACAAAGGTCCGGACCGGGGCATCGGCGGTGTACGCGAGAATGGCGATGGGCAGTTTCGACTTGGGACTGACGATGTGTGGGATCAATTCATCCGCATCATCCGAGCCTTCGATCAACACCAGCTTGGGCCGGACACGGTCGAGCAACTGCCGCAAATGCCACGCCGCCGCCGGGGAAAGATGGCGGACGCCGAAGATATGCGGGGTGGGCGTTGGCATGACAGGTAAAAATCGAAATAGGGATCTTATAAACGGGGAATCCCAATCAAGATTTCCATAATGTATGTGTTAATTTCAGGCCGATATGACCATTGTCGTTGGTGATAATATCAAACTGGAAACCTCTACCGAATCGTGGCCCAACCTGCCAGCCAACTACGACACTTTTGCAATCAGGCGCGACCACGAAATCATACGTACCTCGGTCGTAATACATGCCGCTCCTGCTAGCCGGAGCCGGAATGGTAAAAGTCGTTTCCAGAGGAACCATTTCAGTATGAGTAATGCACCATGTTCCAAGGATATTACCCGTCATCTGACCTCTCGCATCCAAGTCTGAAAACTGCCGCGCATATCCTTTAATCGGGGCACAGCCTATGAATGTGCGAGAAAACCATCCACTTTGGAGTCCACATAACTCGCCGCGGAAATACTCCAAAACGCGTTGAGTGACGTCATCATTTGTAGTGGAAAGACTCATAATTGTTTACTCTCATTCACCAACGTGCGCCGAGCAGGCGGTGTAAAGTCCGCGCCACGTGGCTCCGCGTTTTTTCATGACGTTGCCGAGGTAATCTTTCCAGACGATAAGGTCTTTTTCATCGTCCTTGATGACCGCGCCTTGCAGGCCGGAGGCGATGTCGTGGTCGCTGACGGTCCCATCGCCGAAATTGCCGGCGAGGGCGATGCTGTTGGCCAGCAGCGAGATCGCCTCGGCGGTGGACAGCACGCCGGAGGGCGTCTTCACCTTGTTCTTGCCGTCGAGCGTCTGGCCGGCGCGCAGTTCGCGGAAGATGGTCACGACCTTGGTGATGGCCTCCTGGTCCGGAATCGTCGCCTTCAACTGGAGGTTGGCGGCCAGTTCGCCGACGCGCTTGGTGACGATGGAAACTTCCGTCTCCAAATCCGCCGGCGCGGGCAGCACCACGATGTTGAAGCGGCGCTTCAAGGCGGCAGACATGTCGTTAACGCCGCGGTCGCGGGTGTTGGCGGTGGCGATGATGGAGAAGCCGCGTTGCGCGGGAACCTCCGTGACCAGTTCGGGAACGGAAAGGCGTTTCTCCGAGAGCAGCGAGATGAGGGCATCCTGCACCTCGGAAGCGCAGCGCGTGATCTCCTCGAAGCGGGCGATGCTGCCGCTTTCCATGGCGCGAAAGATGGGGCTCTTGATGAGGGACTCATTGCTCGGGCCGCGCGCGATGAGCATGGCGTAGTTCCAGGTGTACCGGATCTGTTCCTCCGTGGTGCCCGCCGTGCCTTGCACGACCTTGGTGGAATCGCCATTGATGGCGGCAGCGAGATGTTCCGACAGCCACGACTTGGCGGTGCCCGGCTCGCCGATCAACAGCAGGGCGCGGTCGGTCACGAGCGTCGAGATGGCGATCTCGACGAGACGCTGGTGGCCGATGTATTTGGGCGTGATGTCCAGCTTGCCGCATTTGCCGCCGCAGATGTAGGTGAGCACCGAGCGGGGCGACATGCGCCAGCCCGCCGGCACGTCGTGTTTTTCGGCCTTGATGAGGGCGTCCAACTCCTCGGCGAACAGGATTTCGGCCGGTTGACGCAGTTCGTTGTTTTTGTCCTTCGGCATAATGTTAAAAGCTTAGTTGGTTGGAGTGGTGACACGCAGCGGCGCGAGGGCTTCGAGATATTTATCCACGAATTTCTCATCGAGCTTGGCGGCAAAGGCGTCGAGCTTGGGCAGGTCGGCGGCGGGTAGATGCTGCACGTGCCCGAGCAGAAGCTGCAGTTCGTAGTCGAAGTATTTGGCCGCCCCGGTTTTTTTGGCGATGAGCTTTAAAAGCACATCCGTCACCTGCGGATAACGGCACCGCAACAACGCCGAAATGATCAAATGAGGTTCCAGTGGCTTGTCGGCTGCGCTCTGGCCAAGCAAATATTTGAGCGCCGCCGGGTGATCGGGCCGGGCCAGGGAATACACCATCACGGATTCACCGGCCTTGATCGCGGCGTCAAGCCACCGCCCGTCCCAGGCCGCCTGCTTCATTAATTGCACTTCATCCCGGTGTTGCGCCTGAAGGTCAGCGGCGACGGCCGGGGCGAATCGCCAGCCTTGCTCCCATTGGGTTGCCGCCATGAAGCGGTTCAACTCGTCAAACTTCTGCCTGCCGGGACCTTTTTTCTGGCCGACCAACGGTGAAAACTCGTCAAACACTTTCGCCGGCGGCCAGGTGCGCAGCGCACTGCGCCACACTTGCGGGAAAGCGCCGGTGGGCAGGGATTCGCGCTTGGCTAAAATGGCTTCAAGCGCCTTGGGCGTGCCGATCTGATAGAGCATCACCACCAGGCGTTCGGTCAAATCTTCACCGGCGACAATGGAACTTCTGGCCGCGGTGACCATCAGATTTTTCCCGATTTTAACCTTGGATAAAGCCTCCGACTTGCTCAGGCAATGAAGCAAAAACTCCTCCACTTCCGGATCTTTTCGATATGCCAGACAATCGAAGATCTCCCAACACCGCGAAAGCTGTTCGGAATCGCCGGCGATCACCAGGCCGAAAACACGCTTGCCCTCCTCCAGCAGCGCGTTCAGCACCGGCTGGTTCCGCAAGGAACGGAACGGCCCGGCCAGAATGTCGAGCGTATTGCCCTGGATCAGTTCGGTGAACAGCTTGGTGACCTCGGGCCGGTCATGTACGGCCAGCGCTTCGAGCGCGGCGGCGCGGAGCGTTTTATTTTTGGCCTTGGCCTGTTCCAGCACGAGCGGCAGGCAGTCTTCATGCTGGCCGAGGCAGGCGATGGCGGCGGCCTTCACCTCGGGCGAGCCGTTCTCCAGCGCGGTTTTGCACAATTCCAGCGTGCCGGCGGGATCGAGTTGATGCATGAGTTGCAACCGCCGGGCGTGCTCCCGCTTGCCTTTGAGGTCGAACGTGGCCTTGATCCGCAGCAGGATGCCCGGGCCGTATGCGGGCAATATCTTTTCCGCCACCAAGTCGGCCAGTTCGGGATAGTTGTCGCCCAGCGCGCGGATGGCGGGGTCGATCAGGCGCAGGTCGTTGAAGGCGCCACGTTCGCAGGCGGACTTGATGACTTCAAAGCGGCCGCCGCCGGTGGAGGTCAGCGCCTCCACCAAGGGCTTCAGCACACGGGCGGGAGTGCGCGTGCTGGTGCAAGTGGTCGGGAAGGTTTCCAACTCGCGAACGTCGCCCGGCGCGCCGGATTGGCCCTGCGTGTAGAGGATGGCGTTGAGCAGCGTGCTCAAGTTCAGCAGATTGGCGGCGGAGTCCGCTTCCTGGCCGTTGACGACTTCGCCGATGGATTTGGCGACCTGTGCGAACACGGGGACTTTTTCGCCCGCCGCCGCCAGCGGAGCGATGAATTTTTTCAGCCGGAAATCGCCCACGGCGAGCGGGCTGCCGGCGATGGCCAGCCGGCGGACTTCCTTCGCAGATTCCTCAATCAAGGCAAGGCTCATGGTTGGATAAAAGTTGGGAGTTCAGTAGGTGAGCCGGATCAGGTCGGTCGCGGTGACCAGGCTCAACGGCTTGGCGCGAAGTTTTTGCGTGTCAAGATCGTGATGGAAGCGCACGAGCATGGCCTGATCGTGGTGCACGGCTTTCGGCAGCATGGACAGCAAAGGCAACGTGGCAGGTTCGCCGTCGTGGCCGTCATCTGCGAGGACCAGCCGTTCGCCGCTTTGATCTTCGAGAATGACGTCATCCCCTACCCGGCCCAAGGCGCGATATTTCACGAACGCCAGCGGATGGCGGTCGCCCAAGGGGGATTTCAACTGCGCCTTTACGTCCTTGATGACGGCGCGCAGGTCGGTTTTGGCAAAGCCCAGGGCGCGCTGATGATCCGCCGGGGTCACCGGCCGCGGCTCGTTGGCCTCCCAGCGCACGCGCGGATTCAGGTTGCCGGGATAAATGCAAAGTTCGGGACAGATGACGACGTGGAAACAGGAGTCATCCTCACGAATGTGCCGGGCCGCGTGGTACGGGCGATAGTTGCGGGTCAACTGCACCGCGCCCGTGGACAGGTTCAGCCAGGCGCCGGTCTCGACAAATTCCTTGCGCGTCCAGTCGTCGTGCGCGCTGAAGGCGAGTTGCAGCATCTCGACGCCGGCTTGCACGAGACCCGCGTCCTTGAGCTCGCGCAATTGCCAGGCATGGCCAAGCCACGCCGCGATGTCGGTTTCCGTCTCCGGCTTGAGTTCCGCGTCTTCGAGCCGGTTGTTCAAATATTTGCGTCCTTGTTTGCACAGCGAGTGGAGGCGGTTCAATTGATCCAGCGCCGCGTTGTAGACCCGCTCACGCTCCGAGGTCTTCAGTTCATCCTCGGTGCTGATCTGCGAACGGTAAAAAAGGCCGGTCAGGGCGTGCAAGGCGTTCTGCGCGCCGGGCAGATAGGCGTTGCCAAGCTGCTTGGCCTGTTCCTCCACCTGCCGGGCTGATTTCGCGTTCAAGGTGCCCAAGCCGGCGCGGACGAGGTCGTTGATCAACGTTTCCAGAAGCGCGAGTCCTTCGAGCTGCGTCTGGATCTTTTTCTTGAGGGCGGAGGTGTTGACCTTGTGCGGCTTGTCCGCCTCCTCCTTTTTCTTTTCAACGCGCTGCTGCACCTTGGCACGTTTTTCAGAGATGTCCGCGGGAACCTCCTG
This sequence comes from Verrucomicrobiia bacterium, assembly GCA_031290985.1. Taxonomy (GTDB): domain Bacteria; phylum Verrucomicrobiota; class Verrucomicrobiia; order Limisphaerales; family UBA11358; genus UBA11358. The sequence goes on from JARLJW010000084.1 coordinate 101,906, forward strand.
CTCCACGAACTTCGCGCCCTGCGCGTAGGCGTACATCAGGGCGAGCGAATGTTTGCAGGGAAACTGGTGGCTGGGACAGGTGCAGCGGTAGACGGGCTTGGTGGCGTCGCTGAAATCGGCCGAGGGGCGGTAATTATCCGCGCCGCTGCCCTTGCAATCACCGAACAACAGGGAGCCGTCGGCGGAACGGAAGAGGCCGACGAGTTTTTTCTTCAACACGACACCCCGCGCATTTTTGATCGCCGCGGCGTTCGGCGCCTGCGAGTCAACGTAAGCCTCATCAATTTGCATATTGTCCCTCCAAACAAGTTTTAAGCCCTCGTCCTCATTCCTGACAAAACATTGCTATCCGACCGCTCATTGCGGCTCGTACAGTGCCGTGACACGACGGCGGCGCGAGCGGGGCGCGGCGTTCACGCCGCTTCAACGTCCTAAACGCCAGCACGCTGAATGTTTTACGCGCGCTGCCGCTTTGCACATTGAAGCGGGCTAAAGCCCGCGCGCCGTCACCGTATTGCGCGAGCCTCAATAAAGGCGGCACTGGCGAACTGACGCTGGGTTTCCGGCGTGAATCCATGTGGGCTTGTGAAAGCACCGCGAATCTAAAAAGCACCCGCTTTACTGGCAAGGTAAATCCCGCAAATAAGGGGTTACAATCCGGAAACCACGGCAACTCAAACCAGCCCGGCGACCAACTGCTTTAACTCGGCGAGTTCCTGCTCGAAGCCGCCGGAGAGGATCGGCCAGCGGCACCAGGTCTTGGGGTCGAGGTTTTCATCGTCGAGATGAAAGCTGGGGGCGTAGCGTTCGCGCTTCCATTGGTTGCGGCTCCAGAGCCGGAAAAAGCGTTCGACCCACAGGCCCAATTGTCCGGCGGTGAACTGGGGAAAGTCATTCCGCATCACCTGAAACACCTCCACCGGCGCGCGCTTGTCGCGGATGGCGGCGCGTTCGATGGCGTCGAGCAATTCGTACGGCATCAGGTCATCTTCATCGGTCTGGTGGGCGGCGGGCGGGCGCAGCTCGGCGGTCGGGGCCTGCGCGTTCACGACCTGGAGCGCGGGGACGGGGTGCAGGCCGGCGGGCCCGGCGGTTTCCAGCCAGCGCAGCCATTGGCGCAGAAAGGCCTTGTCGATGCCGGCGATGGGGCTCAATCCGCCGCTGGTGTCGCCATCCATCGTGGCATAGCCGACGGCGGCCTCGCTGCGGTTGCTGGTGGCGAGCAGCAGCGAGTTGTTCAGATTGGCGAGGAGCCAGATGCCGGGGGAACGCACGCGCGCCTGGATGTTTTGCAAGGCGAGATCGTCCTGCTGCCAGTCCAGCTTGCGGCCGAGCGCGGATTCAATCGCGCGCAAATAGCCCTGATGAATCGGCTCCACTTCAAGTTCGAGGTGCCGGGCACCGACGGCGGCGGCGATGGTGCGGGCGGCGGCACGGGTCACCGCGCCGCTGTTGGCGGTGGCTTGATAGGCGGTGGTCAGCAGCGCGGCGGCCAAATTTTTTGGGGTGATTTTTTCCGGAAGCTGCCGGACGTGGGCGAGCTTGGCCTTGATGCCATCCGCGCCGAGTTCCGCCAAGGCCATTTCCAGCGACAGCGCCACGAGGCAGGTCACCGCCGCCGAATCCGCGCCGCCGCTCAACGAGACGACGAATCCCTGCGAGCGGCTTTTGCGAAGATAATCGAAGAGCGCCAAGGCTTCGGCGCGGAGAAATTCCTCTTCCTTCAAGGTCGCGCTCGTTTCCCAGTCCGGGGCGGCGGCGGGTTTGGCTTTGGGTTCGAGGGCTGCCGGCGGCCAGGTAAACGGCGTTTTGACCTGCAGTTTGTTGTCGCCGGTCAAATCCGGTTTGAAGCTGGCGGTGCGGGCCTGGCTCATGCGCGTGGCGTCCACATCGATCACCGCGCCGGTGATCTGGAAATCCTGAAAACTGAAGCGCGGGCCGGAGGCGATCAGTTTTCCGCCGGAGGCGATCAGCGCGCCGCCATCGTAAATCGCACGGCCGGCCTCGTTGCCGAGCAGGTTTGCATAAATGTAGCTGACGCCGAAGGCCCGCGAGCCTTCGATGACGAATCGTTTGCGCACTTCCAGTTTGCCGAAGGCGAAGTGGCTGGCGCTGGGATTCAAGATCAAATCCACGCCGGACGCGGCCAGCGCCGCACCCGGACGGTTCGCCACCCATGCGTCCTCGCAGATCTCAAAACCGATCTGGATGCCGCCGACGTCGAAATGAATGTCGCCGATGGGCAGGACCGTGCCATCGGGCGCGGTGAATTCATCGCGCACACCGGCGGGCCACGGCTTGAACCAGCGGGGTTCGTAATGGATGCCGTCGCCGGCGAGAAATCGTTTGGCAACCAGGCCGACGAGGCGGCCATCCACGGCCAGCGCGGCGCAATTGAACAGGCCGTTCTGGTGCAGGACCGGCAGGCCGAACGACACGACCAGGCCGCGGGTTTCCGGCAACAACTCCTGCAACGCCGACCACGCCCGCTGATGGGTGTTGGTCGCGTGAAAGGCATCTTCGCAGCCGTAGCCCGTAAGACACATCTCGGGCAGGCAAAGAATCGCGATGTCCCCGGCCCGCGCGGCCTGGATCGCGCGGCGGATGTTCGCCGTGTTGTGCCGCCAGTCGAGCGGCGTCTGGTTCAGCACGGCGGCGGCAACGTGGATTTGTTTCATGGCTTCAAGCCTCCCCCCGCGCGTGCAGGATCAATCTGGTTTTTTGTTCGTGCAGGCCGAGTTCGAGCCCGACCGGGTAGTTATGCGGATTCACGAAGCGTTTTACGCCGGCATGGAACATGCCGATCTGCGCCTGGGCGCGCTGCCGGACTTCCGTGAGCGCGGGCGTCTTATAGACCGCCTGGCCGCCGCGAAATATCGGCACCAGCAAATCTTCAAAGGGCGTTTCCGGCGGCAGATGTTTGCGGCGCGTGGCGTCCATGGGATCAACGATGGTGAAGGCCGCCGGCGCGCCGGTTTCGACATCGTAGATGCCGTCGCCAATGAATTCCCTGACCGATTCTTTTTCCGAACGGAACCGGCGGACCTGCTGGATGCCGGGGTTGGAAATCTTCGCAGATTGCTCGCTCAGCTTCACTTTGTAAGCCCATTGGCCGTCGTCGCCGCGGATCGCGCCCAGTTTATACACGCCGCCCAGCGCCGGCTGGTCGTAGGCGGTGATGAGCTTGGTGCCGACGCCCCACACATTGATCTGTGCGCCCTGATCTTTGAGGCTGCTGATGATGTGCTCGTCCAGATCGTTGCTGGCGACGATGACGGCCTTGGGAAAGCCGGCGGCATCGAGAATCTTCCGCGCCTCGATGCTCAACCAGGCGAGGTCGCCGGAGTCCAGGCGGATGCCGACCATCTCATGACCGCGTTCGCGCAGCCATTTGCCCGTGTCCACCGCGTGGTGGACGCCGGCAAGCGTGTCGTAGGTGTCCACGAGGAAGACGCAGTTGTTGGGCATGGCTTCGGCATAGGCGAGGAAGGCTTCGCGTTCATCGTCGAAGGACATCACCCAGCTATGCGCATGGGTGCCGCGCACGGGGATGCCGAACATTTTGCCGGCGAGAACATTCGAGGTGGCGGCGCAACCGCCGATGTACGCCGCGCGGCTGGCAGCCAGCGCGCCGTCCACGCCCTGGGCGCGGCGCAGGCCAAATTCCATCACCGGCTCGCCCCGGGCGGCGAGACAGACGCGGGCCGACTTCGTGGCGATGAGCGACTGAAAATTGACCAGGTTCAACAAGGCGGTTTCGAGCAATTGACATTGCAGGATGGGGCCTTGGATGCGCAACAGCGGCTCGTGCGGAAAGACCACGGTGCCCTCGGGCACCGCATCCACATCGCAGGTGAACTTGAGGGCGCGCAGGTATTCCAAAAAGCCCGCTTCAAACAAGGGCTGGCCGTCGTTGCCGGTGAGGCTGTCCAGAAATTTCAAATCCTCGTCCGTGAAATGGAACGCTTTGAGGAAATCAATCGCCAGGGCCAGGCCGGCCGCGAGGGTGAAGCCGGATTGGAACGGGGCCTTGCGGAAGAAGAGGTGAAACACCGCCTCGCGCTCGGCGCGGCCGGACTTCCAATAGCCGTAGGCCATGGTGAGCTGGTAGAGATCGGTCAGGAGGGCCCGGCCGTTCCAGTGGTTGTTTTCAGTGGCAGCGTTCATTTAGTGTTAAAATTACACTATCTTGGTGGGTTGGCAAGTTTTTTTGTGTTGATCGCTCTGAGGGTTGAAGTTCGGGCGGGCGTTTCCACCAGGCCGGCTGGTTTTGGTGCGAGCGAAAGCGGCAGAGGACTGCCGCATTCCAAGACGCTGGCGCGTTGGCGGGGCGACGGAGATTTTGCGGAGGCCATGGTTTTATTTCCGTCAAATCTTGAGGCCGAGGTCGCGGAACTTTTTCAGGGCTTCGGCATTGCCGCGGGCGTCGTCCACGGGGTTGTGCGTGTGCTTCGTGATGCGATATTTTTTCCAATCCGTGGCCTTGGCGGCGTCCTTGACCAGGCCGGCGTACAGGTCGCCGATGCGGCGGCCGGAAAAGCCAAACGGGTTCCGGCCCAGAAAGCGGTGGAAGTAGTAATTGATGAACTGCCAGTCGAACGCGACGTTGTCGGACACAAACACCGGCCGGCCTTTGGCGTTTTGTTCCAGCCAGGCGGCGAACGATTCCATCACGGTTTTGGGGTCGTCGAAGCCAAGGTGTTGTTCGCGGGAGAAGCCGCTGACGGCGAGCGCCTCGGGAACAAATCGCTCCGAGACGGGGCGCAGTTGGCCGTAAAAGGATTTGTCCAACCGATCATCAAACCGGACCGCGCCGAAGCTGACCATGGAGAATTCCGCGGGGATCGGACCGTCGGCTTCGACATCGACGATGATAAAGCTCATATGGCAGTTCTCTTCAATAAATATTGGCACCAACTGGAATGCGGGGAAAAAGCTCCAGAGGGCTGGAGCACTCCAAGACGCTGCGCGTTTTCGATCATCATCGTGCCGCGCGAAGCGTCTTGGAATGCGGCAGTCCTCTGCCGCTTTCTACGGCGACCATTCGCAACTGTGCCGAGGTTGAACTGCTGTGCCATAAAAATTCAGATGTGAGTATCCAGCCATTTCTCTGCTCCCTCCATGTCCGTGAACCGGCCTTCGAGCTGGGCTTCGAAGGCTTCGTCGAGCAGCGTGCCGAAACGCGCGCCGGGGCGCAGGCCGCGCGCGATCAGATGACGCCCGAGCAACAACGGCTTGGGCGCGGAGTCGCGCAGGCGCAGTTCCTCGGCCTTGGCCCGCAGCTCATTCACGCCCTCGTGGACGATGCGCGGTTTGGGCGGCCGGCCGAATTGATCGGCGATCATCACCAGGCAGAGTTCCGCGATGGTGGCGGGCTTCAAGGCGTTGGCGAGCCGCCGGATGGAGCGCGCGCTGGAGTGCTGCAAATGCGCGAGGTGATGCATCACGAGCGGGACGACGCGCTCCTTGACCTCGTTCGGGGCGTTGATGCGGGTGAGGAAGGCTTCGGCCACCGGGCCGCCCTGCTCTTCGTGGCCGGGCGAGACGATGCGCATTTGGCCTTCGCGCTCGGCCTTGTGGGTGGTCTGCGGCTTGGCGAAGTCGTGGGCCAGCACGGCGAGCATCAGGACGCGACGGGTCAGCTCATCCGCCTCGCGCCATTCGGGCAGTTCGGCGAGGGCATCGCAGCAGTGGCAGGTGTGCGTGAAGACATCGCCTTCCGGATGCCAGCTTGGATCCTGCGGCGTGCCGTCGAGGGCCGCAATCTCCGGGAAATGTTTCAGCCAGCCGGTGTCCTTCAGAAAACGCAGTCCGGCCGAGGGCCGGCGCGACGTGCCCGCCCACTTGAACCATTCCATGCCGACGCGCTCGACGGCGAGTTCGGGAAAGGTGTTTACAATGGAGCGGCAGAGTTCGACGGTCGCCGGTGCGGGGGTGAGGTCGAAGCGCGCGGCGAACTGCATGCCGCGCAGCACGCGCAAGGGGTCTTCCACGAACGCCGGGCCGGTGTGGCGCAGGATGCGCTTTTCCAAATCGGCGCGGCCACCGAAGAAATCCAGATAGTCGCCGGTGCGCGGGTCGAACATGAGGGCGTTGATGGTGAAATCGCGGCGGCTGGCGGCGTCCTGGGGACTGATGTCCGGATCGAACTCGACGGTGAAGCCCTTGTGACCGGCGGCCATCTTGGAATCGCGGCGCGGCAAACTAAAATCCCATTGGCCGCCGTCGAGACTGGAAAATTTGATGACGCCGAAGGATTTGCCGACGAGATCGACCCGGCCATGCGCGCTTAATTCGCGGGCGAGGGTTTCGTAGCCGACGCCGTAAACTTCGAGGTCAAAATCTTTGTGGGCGATGCCGAGGAGGGCGTCGCGGACGCAGCCGCCGACGAGATAGGCGCGGGCCAGCGCGGGGACGGCGCGCAGGAGGGTGGCGAGTTCGGGGGGGAGGGTCATAAGGCGGGGCGGCCGGATAACGGTACTTGCGTACGGCCACCAAACGCAGAGGGGCGCGGAGGCGACTGTGTCACTGGCACAAATATTTTTCTTTTTGCGTCTCTTCGCGCTCTCTGCGTCTCTGCGTTTATTGGAGTTTTGAGAATTTGAGATTTGAAAGAGAAACCCACGGCAAAGTTGGTGATACGACCGTCCTCACCCCGGCCCTCTCCTCCGAGGAGAGGGAGAAACGCTCCCCGCGTCTTTGGAAATATACGCCGCTTGTTGGTGGACGATTTTCTCCGCCGGCGTACTTGCGTACGGCCACCAAGCCCGGCTCTACGGCAGGCAGGGATGCCTGCCGCTACATGGGTGGCACAACCCCGTTGGGGTTGGGAGAATAAACAACACGCATTACCCAGGGTAGTCCCGCTGACGGGACAACCCTGGGCTGAAGGACGCAATCCCGTTGGGATTGGGAAAGGCATGTCATCTGGTTGGTGTGACATCGGTTGCTGGTGGGAGCGTGCCAATGAATGGGCGGATGCGCAACTCCTTGGTCCGTGGTCCGTGCCGGACGGGCCATCATCACGGAGGGGGCCGGGTTTGGTGGCCGTACGCAAATACCGCGGCGGATAAAACCTCACGAAAGGCCGGGCGCCTGTGGAACGTTCGCGCGTCGTGGGCAGGGTCACGGTTTTTCCGGGCGGCATCCGCCTTCGCCAAGGCTACGGCGCGACAGGGGATGCCGCCCTCTACGTCAGGCCGGGAGGCCTGACGCTACAGGGCAACCATGCCGGACGGGCCAAATACTGGGACCGGCGACAGGCTGTCGCCGTTCCGGGGAGGGCTGCGTTTTTCGATGTGCGCGAGGTTCTGCCGGATTTAACGCCGCCTTTGTTTTGGATGATGAAGCGGCATGAATGCCGCGCGCCGAGGCGGATCACCGCGCACCGCATGCACCATAAAATGTGGAGTTTCCGGCGCTGCGAATTATCATCCTTTCGGAAACGAATGATGAACTCCAACCTTCCAGCGCCGTTGAATGCGGCGGAGCGGGCGATTTTGGCCAAAGTTTACCACCGTTATGGGCTGCTCAAGGGGTCGACGCCGGAAAAATTAAGGTGCCTGAAGATGGACATCGGGGCGCATGACTTTGATTGCGGCCCGGGGGCCACGCCGGAAATGAATTTGCTGGCTTATGAACGGATTTATTTGCTGACCCGGAACCGGGGCGGGTGAACCGGCCAAAACGGCGGACATAATAAAAGCGCCGTGGACACGGCGCTTTTATTGAAAAATGGGGTGGCCAACGGGACTCGAACCCGCAACAGCCAGAATCACAATCTGGGACTCTACCATTGAGCTATGACCACCAACCAAGGGGCGGAGAATAGTTTCTTCCCGACAGTTAGTCAAGTTAAGGCGGTGCGGTTCTTGCGGAGGGTCGGCAACCTGACACTGCCCCCGAATCCGCGCTCCCTACCGGAGCGCGACGGTGTCGCGCAACGCGGGACCCGCCGCAGCAACGTGAAAAGCCAAAACCGCATGGGAATTCGATGACGGCGCTCTGTCCACACCTTTCTGCGGCTGGTCTCCGACACAGCCGCGCTCCGGGGGCAGCGCCAGAATGTGGTTCTTGCGGAGGGTCGCAATGGCGATTTTGGTGGCGGCTTAGACAACTGAAACGACAAAACGTTCACGACTATTTTTGCGTCCAATCGGGGCCGATTGGACGCAAACTTAAATCTGGTTTTTAAGTCGGACAGAGGTTAAATGGTCAGTTGTGGAAAAGGGGGTCCGTGCCGGACGGGCCATCGGGGCGGCCATCGGGGCAGTTAATGTGTTTGTGAATTAGTGATTTAGCGAATTTGGAAGGTCCTGGTGGACCAGTTTCAGAGGCCAAAAACGGGTGTAGCAGGGACAGGGCGGGGTTTCGAAACTGGGTCATGCAGGGGTTGTTCTTTGACATTGCTGGCGCAGGGCCGCCTTGAGGGCGGTGAGGTGCTGGGAGTTGGTCCGCAATTGAGCATCTGGCGGCAGGATGCCGCCGTAGCACAGGCAAGATGCCTGCGCTACGGCGGTGACGCAGATGCGATGGATCTCAAGGCGAAAACTGGGTCGTGGGTTGGCGGGGGAAAGCGGCGCTGAAGCGACCGCAATCCAAACGCTAGCGCGACTGCCAAGCGGCGGATGAAGTGATTGGGTACGTGCAGTTGGTTGTCTCAAGTGCCTGATGCTCAGGCAAAAATGGTCGCAGCGCGGCCATTGCCACCAGCGGCGGGTCAAACCGGGTCAAACCAGATCAAGGTAGATCAAGGTGCATCAAGGTAACAGGGTGACGAATGGGACTAATATGACGAATGGGACGAATATTTCGCGAGAAGGCCGGTGTCGTATGAAGCCGGCCTTAAAATGAAACACTGGCGGCAGGATGCCGCCCGAACCCACAGGCAAGATGCCTAGTCTACGATGGGGGCGCAGATGCGGAGGATCAAGGTGAATCAAGGTGAATCAAGGTGAATCAAGGTGAATCAAGGCGTGTTTTGGCGCGTGCGAGCGGGTTGAAATTACCACCCGCACTGGACGCTCGAAAGCGCCATCGCCGCTGCGCTCTGCCGGCGCAGTCCATGATGTTTTCGGACCTGGCGCAGCGTCCGTAGTGGTTGTGTGCGTCCATGGATGGCCATGCCTCCAAGTGCCTACGGCGCAGGGGCCTTGACGGACGGGCCTTTTTGTCGCAGCGCGACCTTTGCCACCGGCAGCGGGTCAAACCCAGTCAAGGTGCATCAAGGTGCATCAAGGTGCATCAAGGTAACAGGGTGACGAATGGGACGAATAGGACGGATGGGACGAATGTTTCGCGAGAAGGCTGGGTCGCATGAAGCCGGCCTGAAAATGAACCACTGGCGGCGGGACGCCGCCGGAACCCGCAGGCAAGATGACCGCGCTACGGCGGGGGCGCGGAGGCTGGCGGGAAGCGGATTCCCCGCCTCAAGGTGGCTCCCTCCACTCCAATTCAAACAGATAATTCAAACAAGTGTTTGACACGCGGGCGGGAGGTATTTAAATTCGCCCTTCAATGAAACGGCATAATGTCATCGCGGTTGGAATTGCGGTCGGAATTGTTGTGGTCATTTTCGTGGGGCTGGCGGGCGTCAAGGCGCTCCAGGTCAAGAGCATGATCGACTTCGGCAAAACCTATCAGCCGCCCCCGGAAACGATCGCCTCCGCGATTGTGCAGAAGGACAACTGGCGCGACACGTTGTCCGCCGTCGGTTCCATCAATGCCGAGCAGGGCGTGATGGTGGCGCCGGAAATCGCGGGCACGGTCAGCGAGATTGATTTTGAATCCGGCGCCCAGGTGACCAAGGGCGATGTGCTGTTGAAGCTGGACGCCTCGACCGAGGAGGCCCAGTTGCGCGCCGCCGAGGCCCAGGCGGATTGGATGAAGGTCAGCGCCGAGCGCACGCGTAAATTGCAGGCGGACAGCACGGCTTCCAAATCCGAGCTCGACCAGGCGGAGGCCGGCCTCAAGCAGGCCGATGCCAACGCCGACAACATCCGCGCGATCATCGCCAAAAAGACGATCCGCGCGCCGTTCACCGGGCAGCTCGGCATCCGGCTGGTGAATCTGGGGGAACAGATTGCCGCGGGCAAAAGCATCGTTTCGCTGCAGTCGCTCTCGCCGGTGTTCGCGGATTTTTCGCTGCCGCAGCAGGATTTGTCCCAGCTCCAGACCGGGCTCCAGGTGCGGGTGACGACGGATGCGTATCCGGGCACGAATTTCACGGGGGAACTGACGGCGATCAACCCGGATCTGAATGCGATGATGCGCAGCGTGCAGTTGCGGTCGAAGTTTGCCAACGCGGACCAGCTATTGCGGCCGGGCATGTTCGTCCGCGCCGAGGTGCTTTTGGCCAACCAGGAACCGGTGCTGGCGATCCCGACCACGGCGATTGTCCGCGCGCCGTATGGTGACGCCGTTTACCTCATCACGACGGCGGCGGAAGCGGGGTTGACGAACCTGGTGGCAACCAACCTGGTGGTGCAGCAGAAGTTCATCCGCACGGGCCGGGCGCATGGCGATTTCACGAGCGTGCAGTCGGGGTTGAAGGCCGGTGACCGGGTGGCGACGGCGGGGCTTTTCAAATTGCGCAACGGGGTCCAGGTGCAGGAGAACAACCAAGACACGCCGCAGCCTTCGACCACCCCCAACCCGCCGAACAGCTAAAAGGCACCGCGCATGAAATCATTCACGGACCTTTTCATCCGGCGCCCGGTGCTGGCCACGGTGGTGAGCCTGATCATTTTGATCGCGGGGCTGCAGGCGATCCGCTCGCTGAACGTGCGGCAATATCCCCGGAGCGAGAGCGCGACCATCACGGTGATGACGGTGTATGTGGGCGCCAGCGCGAACCTGGTGCGGGGGTTCGTGACCGAACCGCTGGAGCGGTCCATCGCGGCCTCGGACGGGATTGACTACATGGAGTCGGCCAGCAAGCTGGGGCTTTCGACGATCACGATCCATCTGCGGCTGAATTACGACACGAAGAAGGCGCTGGCGGAGATCAGTTCCAAGGTGGACCAAGTGCGCAACGACCTGCCGCCCGAGGCGGAGATTCCGACGCTGGCCATCGCGACGGCGGATTCGCAATTTGCCTCGGCGTACCTGAGTTTTTCGTCCGACATCCTGGAGGCCAACCAGATCACGGAGTACCTGACGCGGGTGGTGCAGCCGCGGCTGACGGCGGTGGAAGGCGTGCAGAAGGCGGACATCCTGGGCGGGCGGACGTTTGCGATGCGCATCTGGCTGAAGCCCGACCGGCTGGCGGCGTATAACATCAGCCCCAACGAAATCCGCGTGGCGCTGGCGGCGAACAATTTTCTTTCGGCGGTGGGCCAGACGAAGGGTTCGCTGGTGCAGGTGAACCTGACGGCCAACACGGATCTGCGTTCGACCGAGGAATTCAAGAACCTGGTGGTCCGCCAGAGCGGCGATCAAATGGTGCGTTTGAGCGACGTGGCGGACGTGGTGCTGGGCGCGGAGGATTACAATTCCGAGGTGCGTTTCAGCGGCGAACGCGCGGTGTTCATGGGCATCTGGGCCCTGCCCAACGCCAACTCGCTGGATGTGGTCAAGCGGGTGCGCACGGAGATGGCGGGCATCCAAAAGGACCTGCCCACGGGCCTCAACGCCAAGGTGGCCTATGACGCCACCGCGTACATCTCCGATGCGCTGCACGAGGTGGTGAAGACGCTGGGCGTGACGCTGTGCATCGTGGCGGTCGTGATTTTCATGTTCCTCGGCTCGCTCCGTTCGGTGTTGATCCCGCTGGTGGCGATTCCGCTGTCGCTCATCGGGGCGATTTTCCTGATGCAGGTGTTCGGCTTCACGTTGAACCTGCTCACCCTGCTGGCCATCGTGCTGGCGGTGGGGCTGGTGGTGGACGACGCGATTGTCATTGTCGAAAACGTGGAACGCCACGTGCGCGAGGGGAAGACCCCGGTGGACGCGGCGTTGCTGGGCGCGCGTGAACTCATCGGCCCGGTCATCGCCATGACCATCACGCTGGCGGCGGTGTATGCGCCGATCGCCTTTCAAGGCGGCTTGACGGGTTCGCTGTTCCGGGAATTTGCCCTGACGCTGGCGGGCGCGGTGTTCATTTCCGGCGTTGTCGCGCTGACGCTTTCGCCGGTGATGGCGTCGCGGTTGTTGAGCCACGACCGCGAGGATCACGGCCTGGCCGGACACATCAACCGGCAGTTCGACCGGCTGAGGAATTTATACGGGCGCACGCTGGACTGGACGCTGGCGTGGCGGCCGCTGGTTTATGTGATCTGGATCGGGCTGTCGTTGCTGACGATCCCGATGGGACTGATGGCCTGGAAGGCGAAGGAAGCCGCGCCCACGGAAGATCAGGGCGTGATCTTTGGCGTGGTGGAAACCCCGCCGGACGCCACGATTGAGCAGACTTCATTTTACGCGGATGTGGCCGGGCAGGCGTTTAACAGCGTGCCGGAAAAGGAGCAGGTTTTTCAACTGACGCAGCCCGACACGGGTTTCGGCGGCCTGGTGCTCAAGCCGTGGGGCGAACGCAAGCGGACGGTTTTCAAGATCTTGCCGGAGGTGCAGGCGATGGTGAGCAGGCTGCCGGGCATCCGCATGTTCATGGTCACGCCGCCGCCGCTGCCGACGGGCGGGGAGAATTTCCCGGTGAATCTAATCCTGTCATCGATCGCCGAACCGGATGAGATTCTGAAGTTTGCACAGCAGTTGCAGCAAAAATGCGCCACCAACGGGATGTTCGCCTTCCCGCCGATGATCGACACCAAGGTGGACCAGCCGGAGGTGGAACTGGTGATTGACCGCGACAAGGTGGCCGCCCTGGGCCTGAACATGCAGACCGTGGGGTCGGACCTGGCCGCGCTGGTGGGCGGCAATTATGTGAACCGTTTTGACCTGGCGGGCCGCAGTTACAAGGTCATTCCGCAAATGATCCGCGGCGCCCGGCTGAACGCCGAGCAACTGCAGAACACCTATGTCAAAGGGCCGGGCGACCAGCTCATACCCGTGAGCACGTTCGCGCATTTGGAAAAGCATACCACGCCGCGCGCGCTGAACCGGTTCCAGCAGTTGAACTCCGTCAAATTGAGCGGGGTCGCCATGGTGCCGCTGGACCAGGCGTTGAAATTTCTGGAGACCGAATGCGCGAAGACCCTGCCGAGCGGCTACAAGCTGGATTACACCGGCGATTCCCGGTTTCTGCGCGTGGAAGGCGACCAGTTTCTGCCGGCGTTCGTCCTCGCGGTGGTGCTGATCATCCTCGTCCTGGCGGCGCAGTTCAACAGCTTCCGCGACCCGTTCATCATCATCTTCGGCTCGGCGCCCCTGGCGATTTTTGGGGCGCTCATCTTCTGCTTCTGGAAAATGCCCAATCCGAACATGTCGTTCTGGACGGACGGCTGGACGACTTCCATAAACATCTATTCCGAAGTGGGCCTGATCACGCTGATCGGGCTCATCGCCAAAAACGGCATTCTGATCGTGGAATTTGCCAACCAGCTCCAGCGGCAGGGGCGCAAGAAACAGCAGGCCATCCGCGAAGCCGCCATGTTGCGGCTGCGGCCGGTCTTGATGACCACGGTGGCCACCATCGCCGGCAACTTTCCGCTCACGCTGGTCAGCGGCGCCGGGGCGGCGGCGCGCAACTCCATCGGCATCGTGCTGGTCAGCGGCATGACCATCGGCACGCTGTTCACACTGCTGGTGCTCCCGTCGATTTATATTTTGATCGCCAAGGACCACTCTCATGAAAACCTCAAGAGCTCCGGGGAAAACGCGCAGGCATCATGAATGATACAACGACAGCCACATCGCCGGTTGAAATCAAAACCGATGATTCAACCGTAAAAAAATACGTCTGGCCCGCGGCGCTCCTGCTCGCGGTCCTGCTCTACCTCGGGTTCGCCTACCTGGCGAACACGTTCACCCACGAGTCCACCGACGATGCCTTCATCGCCGGCCATGTCGTCTCCATCGCGCCCCGTGTGGCCGGACAGGTCGCCGCCGTTCAGGTGGTCGACAACCAGCTGGTCCGATCGAATGACCTGCTGCTGGAACTCGACCCGGCGGATTTCGCCGTGGCGGTGGGACAGAAAGAGGCTGCGGCAGTTTCCCAGGACGCCAATTTCCGCACGGTGGTGGCCGCCTATGAGCTGATGCGCGCCAAGGTCACGACGGCGGAATCTTCCGCCCGCAAGGCGAAGGCGGATGTCGATTCCGCCGCCGCCACCGCCAACCGCGCGCGGCTGGACTTCAACCGCGCGCAGGACCTGGTGAAGGAGAAGACCATTTCCCAGCAGGAATTTGATGCCGCCCAGGCCGCGGACACCAAGGCGCAGGCGGACTTGAAATCGGCACAGGAAAATTTGGATGTGGAAAGCTCCCGGGTGAATGAGGCGGACAAGCAGTTGTCGGCCGTGGTGGCGGAAAAAGAGGTGGCCTTCTCCCAGGCCAATGAATCCCTCACCAACGTCATTGCCGCCCGGCTGAATCTTTCGTACACCAAAGTGTTCGCGCCCTGCGACGGCCGCGTCACGCGCAAGGCCGTTGAGACTGGCGACTATCTCCAGGCGGCGCAGCAGGTCATGTCCCTCGTGCCGGTCGAGGTCTGGGTCATCGCCAACTTCAAGGAATCGCAACTGGACAAGATGCGGACGAACCAGCCGGTGTCCGTGGAGATCGATGCCCTCGGCGGCCGGGCGTTTCGCGCGCATGTGGAAAGCGTCCAGGCCGGCAGCGGCGCGGCCTTCAGCCTCCTGCCCCCGGAAAACGCCACCGGCAACTTCGTGAAGGTCATCCAGCGCGTGCCGGTGAAGATCGTGTTTGATGAACCGCTGCCGCCCGATCACGTCGTCGGCCCCGGCCTGTCGGTGGCGCCCAGCGTACAGGTCAGCACCTTTGTTTTTCCTGCGTGGCTGATCGCACTCGTCGCGCTGGCCGTCAGCATGGGCGCGGCCCTGGTCGTTCTAGCCGTCGCCGGTCGCAAAACCGGCGGCTGATTTTCCATGTCCGACCTTCCGAAACAGGAATGGCATCCGCGCCATAATCCGTGGCTCATCACGCTCACGGTGATGATGGCGGTGTTCATGGAGGTGCTGGACACGTCGATCGCCAACATCGCCCTGCCCCACATCGCCGGCAGTCTTTCGGCGACGCCCGAAGAGGCCACCTGGGTGCTGACAAGCTACCTCATCTCCAACGCCATCGTGCTGCCGATGACCGGCTGGCTCGGCAATCACTTTGGCCGCAAGCGCGTCCTGCTCACCTGCATCGTGCTGTTCACGTTCGCCTCGGGCCTGTGCGGGCTGGCGTGGGATCTGCCCACGCTCATCATGGCCCGCATTCTACAGGGCTTCGGCGGCGGCGCCATGGTGCCCATCGCCCAGTCCATCATGCTGGAAAGTTTCCCCGCCCAGAAACGCGGCGCGGCCATGGCCGTGTTCGCGCAGGGCGTCGTCGTGGCGCCCATCCTCGGCCCCACGCTCGGCGGCTGGATCACCGACAGCTATTCCTGGCGCTGGATTTTCTACATCAACCTGCCCGTGGGCATCTTCGCGGTGCTGATGGCAAAATGGCTCGTGGAAGACCCGCCGTACATCAAGCGCAACGTCGAGGCCACCATCGACTACATCGGCTTCGGCCTGCTGGCGGTGTGGCTGGCCACGATGCAGATCGTGTTGGACAAGGGCCAGGAGGCCGACTGGTTCGGCGCGGAATGGGTGCGCTGGTTCACCGCCATTTCGGCCGGGTCGTTCTTCGCCTTCATCTGGTGGGAGTTCAAGTCCGATCATCCGCTGGTGGACCTGCGCGTGTTCAAGAACCGCAATTTCGCCATCGGCCTCCTCCTGATGACCTCGCTGGCCGCCATCCTTTACGGGACGACCGCCCAACTGCCGCTGTTTCTGCAGACGCTCATGGGTTATCCCGCGCTGCAAAGCGGTTACGCCATGTCGCCCCGCGGCATTGCGGCGTTCGTCACGACCTTCTTCGTCGGGCGGCTCGTCGGGAAGATGCGCGCGCGCTGGATGCTCTGCTTCGGCTTTACCATGCTGGCCTATTCCTCCTTCCTGCTGGCCAACATCAACCTCCAGGTCGGCATGGTGAACGTCATCTGGCCCAGCATCATCAACGGCATCGCCATCAGCTTCATTTTTGTGCCGCTGACCACCACGACCATGAGCCAGCTCGGGCAGGCGCAGATCGGCAACGCCAGCGGCCTGTACAACCTCATGCGCAACCTCGGCGGCAGCATCGGCATCGCCTTCGTCACCACCATGCTCGCCCGCGGCGCGCAGACGCACCAGGCGCTGATGGTCGGGCATCTGACCGCGACTGATCCCGCCTTCACCCGGCGTTTCGACGCCGCCAAAAACCTGCTGTCGCACCACAACGATCCCGCCAGCGCCACCATGCAGGCTTATGCGGCCGTCTATTCGTTGCTCGACCAGCAGGCGCATCTGTGGGCGTTCGTGGACAACTTCTTTCTGTTCGGCATCCTCGCGCTGGCGGGCATCCCGCTGGTCTTCCTGTTCAAACGCCCCAAATACCTGAAGGCCCCCGCCGCCGCGGCACATTGAACCGAAAAAGATTGAAACATTTGCCCCCTCCTGGCGTCTAAGGTTTTGAGTATGAAAACATCAACTTTTATCAAGTGCGCCCTGATCGGCACCACCCTCCCGTTGTTTGCCGGTTGCGTGGAACGCGAAGTCGTTTATCGCGACCGCCCCGTGGCCGTCGCGCCCGGCGAAGTCGTCGTGGCCGACCCCGGCGAACCGCCGGCACCGCAGGTTGAAGTGGTCACCGTGGCCCCCGGCCCGTTGGAGGCCTGGTTCTGGGTTCCCGGCTGCTGGGAATGGCGCGGGCACTGGGTGTGGTATGGTGGCCACTGGGCCGCCCGCCCGCATCCCGGCGCCATCTGGATCCATTCCGGCTGGGTCCATCGCGGCCATGGCCGCGTGTGGATCTCCGGTCACTGGCGCTGAACTTCAGCCCCGGATCTTGGCGAGCGCGCGGGACGTGATCTCCCGCGCGCGCGCATCCGCCGCCGCCTCCGCATAGCAACGGAACTCCGGCGCGTTGCCCGATGGCCGCAGATGGATGATCTCCTCGTTCTGAAAAACAATCCGCAATCCATCCGTCCGGTTCAGGCTCGCCACCTTCCCGCAAATTTCCCCGAACATCGCTTCAATGGCCGTCTGGTCCGCCGCTTCCGCGCCCGAATTAAACTTCGCCAAAATCGCCGCGCTTTTTTCCGTCGCAAAATCTTTCAACCGGTCGCTCGCCGTGAACCGCGCGGGCAATCCCGCCGCCAGTTGCGAAACCGTTTTGCCCTGCGCCCTGGCCAGCAGCAAAACCCCCAGCATCACGATCACCGCGTCCCGCGTCGGCAGTGCGCGCAGCGTTTTGCCGCCCAGTTCGACGTCCGAGTTCAGCAAAAACCCCCCGTTCGCCTCGTAGCCCACGACGCGTTTCGCGCCGTTCGCCGTCGCCTGCAACATCGACGCCACCACGAACGGCGAGCCGATGCGCGTGCGGCGGACCTCCTTGAACCACCCGCATTTTTCCACCGCCGTGTTGCAGCTCACCGGCGTGCTGATGGAATCCGCCGCCAGAAATTTTGCGCACAAGATCCCCGCCACATCGCCGCGCAGCCAGTTCCCGTGCTCATCGCTCACGAGCGGACGGTCACTGTCGCCATCCGCCGAAACCAGCGCGTCAAACTTCCCCGTCGCCACCCAGCCGTGCGCGAGCTGCACGTCCTCCGGCCGGATCGCCTCGGTGTCCACCGGAATAAAGTTTTCCGAACGCCCCAGCGCCGTCACCTCCGCGCCGAGATGCGAGAATATCTTCACCAGCACATCGCGCCCGACGGCCGAGTGCTGATAGACCCCGACGCGCACCCCGCGCAGCGCGTCGTGGCGGAAAAAATTCAGGTAGCGCATCGCGTAATTTTCCCCCGCCACCGGTGAAACCTCCGGCGCCGCCGACGCCCTCGCAAAATTTCCGTCCGCGCCAAACAGCGCATCGTCCAGCTCCACCACCTGGCCGCTCATGCCCTTTTCATCCGCCTTCAAAACCTCGCCCGCGGGCTTGTTGAATTTGATGCCGTTGCGGTCATCGGGAATGTGGCTGCCCGTCACCATGATCGCCGGAATTTTATTTTCGAGCCCGTACAGCGCCACCGCCGGTGATGGCACCTTGCCGCAGTTCACCGCGCGATACCCCCGGTCCTGCGCCGCCCGGCACACCGCCGCCATCACGCGGTCCGTGCTGGGCCGGAAATCCCCGCCCACCGCCACCGCCCCGCCCGCGCGCTTCAATTCGCCGGCGCCCTCCAGGTATTGCAGGAATCCCCGCGTGTACGCGTAGCAGACGGCATCCGTCATCGCCGTCGCCAGTCCGCGCGCGCCGCTCGTGCCAAACGCCACGCCGCTCCGCGCCATCAAGTCTTGGATTGAAATCTTCATCCTCGGCCAGATGGTATTTGAAAAAATTACCGGGCCAAGTCCGCTTTCGCCTTCGCGTCGTAAAAGTTTTTCAGCACGTCGAACGCCATTTTCTTCTCGCCGTTGTGGCCGATGACACCCTTCAGATTCCACCCGTCCTGGACCACCGGCAGCAACCGGCGCGGCGAACGGAAATCCACCAGGATCCACGGCGTGCAGCCCGTGAAGCCCGGGATCTTGTCCAGCATCGGCAGCGTGCGCCGGTAGACATCCGCCTGATACTCCTCGCTGAACCGGGTCAACGCATCCGCGTGCATCCCCTGTTTCGCATCCGCCCCGAATTCGCTGATGAACACCGGCTTGTTATACTTGATGGTCCAGTGGATGCGGTCGATCTTCTCCGGCAGACCGTCATACCAGCCCGTGTACTGGTTGAAGCTGCACAGGTCCGTGTATTGGCCGAACGGATCATCCACGATCTTGTGCAACGGCGCATTCGTCTCCGTGCGCACCTCCATCGCCGCCGAGATCAGCCGCGTTCCGTCCAGCGCCCGCGCCTCGTCTACCAGCGCCTTCAAAAACGCCGTGCGCGGCTTGCTCACCGGCGTCTCGTTCGCCACCGACCACACCACCACGCTCGCCCGGTTCTGATCGCGCGCAATCTCATCGCGCAACTGCTGCTGCGCGTTCTCCGCCGTCGCCGCGTTCGTCCACGCGATCGTCCAATACACCGGGATTTCCTCCCAGCACATGATGCCGATCTCATCCGCCACCCGCGCCATGTGCTCGTTGTGCGGATAATGCGCCAGCCGCACAAAATTGCAACCCAGCTCCTTCGCCCAGCCCAGCAACTGCCGCGCGTCCGCCTCCGACCACGCCCGCCGGCCTTCCAGCGGATTCTCCTCGTGGATGCAGATGCCGCGCAGAAAAACCTTCTTGCCGTTCAACAAAACGTCCGTGCCGCTCGTCGCAATTGTGCGGAAACCCACCTTGTCCTTCAACCCGTCCGCCCCGGCGGAAATCTCCACGTCATGCAACACCGGATTTTCCGGCGACCACAACGTCAGGTTCGACGGCGTCAGCTCAAACTTTGCCACGCCGCCCTTGTCCGCCTTCATCTCCGCCGCGAGCTTCAGCGATGGAAAATTGACTTTGACCGTCTGCGCCCGGTCCTGGCCATCGAGTTGCACGCTCGCCTCGATCGTGTTCGTCGTCCCCGGCTTCAGCCGCGTGCGGAAATTGCTGATGAACGTCGCCGGCGTCTCCACCAGCAGCACATCGCGCGTGATGCCCCCGTAATTCCACCAGTCCGTGTTCACCGTCGGCACCCCCTCCACATGCCGGTTGTTGTTCACCCGCACCACCAGCGAATTCCCCTGCGCCTTCACCAGCTTCGTCACCTCATACGCGAACGGCGTGAACCCGCCGATGTGTTTGCCCAGCTTCTTGCCGTTCAGATAAACGTCCGCCTCGTAGTTCACCGCCGCAAAATAAATAAACAGCCGGTGCTCCGGATCGGTTTTGCTCACGTCGAACTTTTTGCGGTACCACACCGAGCCCTCGTAATAAAACAGCTTGTCATCCTGCGAATTCCAGTCGCCCGGCACGTTCAAGGTCGGGCTCGTGTCAAAGTTGTATTCCACCAGGTCCGTCGCGTCCTTCGCATGATGATCCAGCCCGAACCCGCCCGTGACCTTCGCCGCTGCATCGTACGGCACGTGGCGATAATCGAAATAGCCCGTGTCATACGGATCCACGATCACGTTCCACTTGCCGTTCAAGCTCGTGGACTGCCGCGCAAACACATCCCCCAGCACCACCTCCGCCCGGACGACCGGCACCAACGCCGCCCCCGCCAGCCCCGCCAGTAAAACCAGAAGACATTTTTTCATGAGAGTTGAATTATATGCTGCATTGAATCCGGCCAATTTAGCCAATCGGTAAAACCGAAGGAACCATTTTGTCTTTGCCAACGACCTATGCTTCCATAGGTATCGGCCCGGCGTTTGGAGACAGCCCCCATTTTGCCGATAATTCCAAAGTTGTATATCCCTCGAACGGGGTATGCCGCCCGGGAAGGCGGACAACGTCGGGCTGCGACGTTGTCCGTCCGCGCAGCGGGCACTTTGAGGCATGGCCATGTCTTCGATAACCTCGAACCCACCACCGCCCGCAACCCCGCCCGCGTCATGGACTGCGGCGGGAAGCGCAGCGCCACGCCGCTTTCGCCTGCAACCGCAATCTGCCATACCCGCCCGACCCGCCGCTTCGTCCTCGTCCTCGAATCCCTTTGAACCTTGGAATCTTGGCGCTTTTCTTCATCTCGGATTTCGGATTTCGAATTTGTTTTGTCATTCCCGATGGCCCTCTGCCAGCAGCCCTGCCTCATCCTGATGCAAGATTTCTGACCATTGACCAGCTTTTGGCTTTGGATCTGCTTTCCAAAGCGACCATGCCCTCCCAAGGGGATGTATTGTCGCAATACTGTCCATATTTGGGAGTGGATGCTTGGATTCAGGACGGAACCTTGGTGCCGGTAAGAAGAAGTTGAATTGTGAATGGAAGGCTTTTGCATGAAGCCCTGCCTTTTTGATTCGTTTGCCGACATGATTGGGACCCTGTCAACCGCCGCCGTCCTCCGGACGTTGGAACGGGAGCGCGGGCTGCTGGAAAGCGATCTCGCACACCAACGCTTTTCATCACCCATGGAGGTTAGTTCCATTTTAAGTTTCTGCTGGTTCGTTGAAGCCATCCGGCAAAGGTGGTCGACGTTTGCCATCCCGGCGCCGCTCACGCACCTCGCATTTTATCGGACGACCCTGCACAGATTGGTGGCGGCCGGCGAACTGCCCGCGGAGGCAAAAACGCGCTTCGACGAAACGTTCGGCCCCAACCGCCCGGCGGCAACCCGGCTGTTTGCCTGAAGCAACAATTTGGAGATACCCGATTATATGATACATAAAGGATGGTTTTTGATCGGTGCGACGGGCGTGACGATTCTATGAGTTTTACATATTTGACAGCGGGCCTCATTGCGGGCGGGCTGCAACTGGCCGTTGCCGCCTACGCCCTGCTGCTGAACCGTCGCTTTGGGCCGGGCCGGGTCGGCTGGTCGCTCTTCTGCGCCTTCGCCGTTCTCGCCACGGCCCATGGCGTCCTGTCCCTGCTGCCGCTCAATGAACCGGCCGGGCTGGAAATATTGTATGCCCTCGTCGCCCTGCTGCTCCTGGCCGGCCTCATGCATCTCGACGCCCTGCTCAAGCAACGTCAGCGGGCGGAAGCCGCCGAGTCCGCCCGGCGCGAGGAACTGACCACGCAGGTGGAAAAACAGACCGCCTATCTTGTGCGGGCCGTCGATGCCTTGCACGCCGAGATCGAGGCGCATCAGCGGCTGGAATCGCAGTTCGTCGAGACGCAGAAGATGGCCATCCTCGGCCAGCTCGTCGGCGGCATCACCAAGGACCTCGACAGCGCCCTCAAAAAAATCACCGCCTCGGCCGAGCTGCTCCTCGCCGGGACCGGCGGCGGCACGCCGGCTTCCAGCCAGCACACCACCGACATCGTCCTCGCGGTGGAGCGGGCGTCCCTGCTCACCGCGCAGCTCATGGCCTTCGGCCCCGGCCAGGCCGCGCAAACGCCCACCCTCCTGGATTTGAACAGCGTCGTGCTCGGCATGCAAAGCCTGCTCCGCCGCCAGGCGGGCGCGGACGTGGAGTTCACCTTCGACCCCAACCGGGACCTGGGCCGCGTTAATGCCCCGCCCGCCGGCGTCGCGCAGGTGTTGATGAACCTCGTCGCCAACGCCGTCGACGCCATGCCCGACGGCGGCCGGCTGGACATCTCCCTGGAGGCCACCCCCGACGACGCAAATTCCAAGACGGCCGGCCGAAAGTTTGCCGTCCTCTCCGTCAGCGACACCGGCACCGGCATGACCGACGCCGTCAAGGCCCGCCTGTTCGAGCCCTTCTTCACCACCAAACCCAACGGCCGGGGCCTCGGGCTGGTCGTCTGCTGGACCATCCTGAAGCAAATCGGCGGACACATCGAAGTGTCGACCGCCTTGGGCCAGGGCACCGTCTTCAAAGTGTACTTCCCGCTGGCCGACCTGCCGCCCGAACGACTCGAAACTCCCGATCAAACCGCCGCCCTCCCGCGCGGCACGGAAACCATCCTCGTGGTCGAAGACGACCCGTCGGTGCGGCAGCTCGCCACACGCGCGTTGGAGGCCCAGGGCTACAACGTGCTCATTGCCGTGGACGGACAGGAAGGTTTGAAAGTCGCCCGCGAGCATGGCGGACGCATCCACCTCGTTTTGGCCGATGTCGTCATGCCCCAGATGGATGGCCGGGCCATGGCCGACTGGCTGAAAGCCGTCTTTCCCGACATCAAGATTCTGTTCACCTCCGGCTACGTGGCCCCGGACCCGACCGGCAACAGCCTCTTTGATTCCGGCGCCGGCTTCCTGCCCAAGCCCTTCAACACCCCCACCCTCGCGCATAAAGTCAGGGAAATCCTCGATCAAGCCAGGTGAACGGGGATGGTTCCGTCCGGAGCGCCGAGCACTGCCAGTCCGGCTCGGACCTCGGCCGGGACGAGGGTTCCATCCTCGATCCCCCACCTGATCTTGACCTTCAACATTTTCAAAAAATATTTCACCTTGATTAACCTTGATCGCCCCCAATTCAGCCCCATTTCCCTCCGTTCGCGAGCCCACCGTTGTCGAGGTGGTAAAACTTTCTTGAACCGAAAACCGCGCCAAGTCATCTCCTCTCCCCGGGGGAGAGGACACAGGTGAGGGCGAGCAATCCACTAACTTCCCCACCTCTTTTTTAAAAAATATTTCACCTTGATTAACCTTGATCGCCCCCAATTCAGCCTCATTCCCCCGTTCATGCCGCTCACATGCCAGCCCCGGAACGCCGGGCACTTGCCAGCCAGGCTTGGCCCCCGGCAAGTCGCCTCCCACAATGGCCCGTGGCGGCTCGCCACTGGCCCGCGACGGCTCACCACCCGCCGCGAACTGCAGCCGCTCCCAATCCAGTTCCAGCCGCTTCGCCAGTCGCCCTTCCCGTTGCAACTGCAGCACATCCTGCAACATCACCCGCATCTGACGCCACCGCCGGTCCACCGGCACCGGCGACCGCTGCCACTCGCGCACCGTCGCCAGGTAACGCACCGCCACCACCGTCACCAGTTCCTCCACCGTGACGGCCAGTTGCCCCCCGGTCGGGCGGATCGGCTGCTCCGCCTCCTTTTGCTGCTCGACGAACTTCCCGTCTCCCTGGCCGTTGGACGTTGCATGTTGGGCGTTGAATGTTGGCTCCCCCTCTGCGTTACCCTGCGGCCTCCGCCTCCCTGCGTTTATTACCCCAAACGCCGCAGCCTCTTGTTGCCTCCGCCATTCCCGAAACCCGCCCTGCTTCCAGTTCGTCAGGTTCTGTTCATTGATGACGGCACCGCCAAACTCCGCCGCCAGCAGCGTCCGCACCGCCGGCAGTTCATTCAGCCAGGCCACGAGCCGGATGCCCGGCTCGCCCGCGTCCAATCGTTGGTTCACCTGCTCGCGGATCTCCCGCGGCAGCCGGTTAATCTTTCCAGTAGCCATATTTCGTTCATTTTGACAACGCCGGTTGGACAAAGGCTGTCCAACCCCAAAAATAAATAATATAAAAAACCGCCGCCCATCCCCTGCCGGGGCGATGGCCCTAGCCGGGAATTTCATTAACACCGCGGCTTCAGCCCGGTGCCGAACACACTCCCTTCACCATCCCCAACCGTTTCCAACGGCTTCGTGCCCGTTTGTTAACCGCGAATCCACGCCCCCCGGTGGGGCGGAGGTGCCCCTCCGCCCTAACTAAAGGCAGATCGTCCTGACGACCGTATGCAAGCACCTCGGACCTCCGCGCGCGCCGCATCCATTTATCCAACCATCCAAAAATCCAGCCATCCACTGCCCCCGCCCCAAGACTCACAAATTCCTTAACTCACAAACTGATCATGCTCCGTTCCCAAAAAAACCGCCATGTAGCCGCTACACCTGTTTTTCAAAATACGGAGTGCGGCCGTCCCCGGCCGCAGCAATGTTCAAAGGACCGAGGACTTCCGATAACTTCCAGCGACTTGGCATATGAACGATGTCCGTCACCCCTTCTCAAACTCACAAGCTGATTCTGCTCTCATTCCCAAAAAACGCCATGTAGCCGCTACACCTGTTTTCAAAAACGGGCCTTCGCCTGTGCCGCCCAATTCGGTTTGGGACCGGCCTATCTGGTCCCAACGGCCATCTGTTATTCATCGAATGCCGTTGGCTGCGACGCGCCATCGCCGAACGGCATTTGCGGACGGGGAATCTTTTTATCCAGGAAACTGGATGGCGTCAGTTTTTACGGCGATGCGAACAGCGGCTCCGATGGATTTTCCATTGAGTTTGGCAGCCATGGACAGGTTCGTTCCTTTTCCCTCGTTTGGCCCAACCTTGAACGCCATCAAAGCCATGCGACCGCCAGCCCGCGGGAAATCATCGCCTGCCTGCGGGCGCATAAAACCATGGTGGTTCCTAACCCCGGCGAAGAGGGTTATTTTCAAAGACTCAAGGCCATCGCCAAGGCCAAGACCTTCACCATAACGAAGATCACGCCTTATTTTGGCGAAGGCGTCATTGGAGAAACGCCGCCCAGCGATGTGCCACCACAAATGATAACCCCTTTTGCCGAATTGGAAGCCGTGGCAGATTTTGGGAACTGCAAAATGCCTGTCCGACTCATTTCTCCCATTGTTTCATCCGAAGTAAGCCGGTTGATCGGCAGCGGACCTTAATGGACATCTGCGCCAGCCTGTGAATCGTGGGAGAACGGCTCGTTGAAAAACTGGAGCCAATGAGTGGGATTGAACCACCAACCTACGGTTTACGAATGCGGAACTCGCCTTTGTGCAACCCCTTTTCCAACGGTGCGAACGCCGTGTTTGATGAGTGCGTTTTGCTCACCATAACCGCTCCAACTTTTTGCTGGACACCAATTTCCGTCGAGCCTAGTGTAAATTCATGAAAAAGGATGGGCTGCAAACTGCGCCGCCCATTATCTGTAGACTGCATTCGCGATCTTATGAAAACATGCCCACATTGCCGTAGCAGAATTCAGGTCTGGCAAGTTTGGCAGTCAGCGACAGTTTACCGCTGCCCGAGATGCGATAAAAGTTCGGAGATAGCATTGGGGAGTCGGATTCTTTTTGCGTTTTTAGTGCCAGTGCCTACCCTTTTCTTAACGACTGGGGTTTTGGCATATTTCGGCATCAGCTCTTGGTTGGAGCGCATGCTCATCATTATCCCGCTTGCATTTATTGGTGCGTTTTTGATGAAGTATTGTTTAGCTCGATTTGGCCGATTCAACATTTTGGACACGCAGACATGACCATGCGGCCAGTCGCCGTTGGCGCTGGCAGTTCCGCTGTCGCGGTTCACGCCACGAGTCAGCGACACGTTTATTACACTTAAAACACTATGGGATTCTTCCGCACACTATTCGGATCAAAATCAGGCGGCGGCGATGGCCGTTATCGCTCGGACGAGGCTCATGCCAAGAACCGGTCACGACAGCTTACGATGACACCACAGACAGTCGCCCAGCTCAGAAATTTTGGCGTCACCGACGAGAGCCAACTCAAGCTGGAGTATTTCTTCTACACGAACACGGAGGAGAAGGCGGCTGCCTTGGCCCGGAAGCTTACGGATTTGGGTTATGCTGGCGGTTACGATCATGCAGCCACCAACAAGCAGGAGTTTGTCGTCAAAGGCTGGACGTCACCAATGAAGATGGATGACCAGACGGTGCTTGATTGGACGGCCAGCATGTGTGATTTAGGACATGAATGTGATTGTGATTTTGACGGTTGGGGCACGAACCCCAAACAATGATATGCCTAGCCAGTCGCCGGAGCCAACCGCCGTTGGCGCTGATGCCATCCCGATGCATCGGGATTCCGCTGTCGCGGTTCACGTCGCGAGTCGGCGGCGGCTCAGCTTTCGACGTTAGATCACAGAAAGCTCATGAACAAAGAGACACCAAAACCATCATGGCGGAAGAAGCTGCTGTTGATTGGAGTCATCATTTTTCTACCGCTCGGAATTGTTCTAACTTACCGTGCATTGGTTGGAAGTGGTGCATGGCTTTCACCGATTGCCTTAGGTTTGGCCGTGGTTATTTATTTCGGAAGCCTGATTTATGGCAAAAAGGACGACCATGCGGCCTAACCAGAAGTCGCCGGAGCCTCTATTGGCCATCGCTGTTCCGCTGTCGCGAGCGATGTCGCAGATGCGGCGCGGCTCAGCTTTTTTCGCTGGGCATCTTCACGTTTATGGGCATTGACCTGCGCTGGGAGGACGAACGAGGCGAGCAGTTGGCCGTGCTGCCCGATGACGGTTTTGTCGAGCAGTTCTTGCCACCTGAAGATTCGCCGGATTTTCCATGCCTTCGTTTTGTTGACCCTTACGGCGACACGGTGTTTAATCAGCCCCAGATTACACAGCTACTTTTGGAGCTTGAGAGCTTGTCCGCCCAGAAACATGAGCCGGCGGTTGAGCGGCATTTACGAGCTGTTCTTGCATTTGTTCGCAAGGCAGCCGGTTCGGGTCATGCTTATATTCGGTTTTACAGAGATTGAGTGGTGATTAACCAGATGCCCAATAAGTCACTGGAGCCAAAGCGGTTGGCCGCCGCCGGTTTACGCATGAGCGCGCGGGTACACCCTGCCACCGTTCCCGCACAGCTCAGCTTTTTTCGTTGGCCACAAGAGGCGCCATGAACTTTTTCCATGCCATAAACATTCCATTTGCGATTACCTGCGTTTGTTTCATTGGTCTCGGATTGATGATGCGCAATCAGAACAAGAAAGATTGGCGAGCTTTTCTTTATGGCGGCATAGTGATGCTGGCATTACTTATTCTATCAGCTATTTTCGGTTGGGGAGCTTAGCTTGAGGTTTTTGAGATATGAAAGCTTTGTGGCCTGACCAGCCGCCGGACATAGAAACAACGAAACCACTGAAAAATCATGTCTTTATTGGAGGTTTTGTTGCTTTCTTCTCGTTCAAATGCGAGGGGATTTTGGGCCTAAATGACACTCAAACCTCACTCGCGTTGGAACAAAGTTCTTTGGAAGCACCATCAAAAACGCTCCCAAACCCTTGATAAATCCACCAGTTAAAGCTGGAGCCAATGAGTGGGATTGAACCACCGACCTACGGTTTACGAAACCGTTGCTCTACCACTGAGCTACATTGGCTTGCCGGCCGGAAAACAGGCACCCGCCCGCTTGGGAACAGCCGAAACAAGATACGCCTTTCCCCCCCGAACCGAAAGCAAAAAATCACGTCGCTCCTTTGAGCCTTTGGGCCTTCGCGCGCGATTGCCAAACACCTGCGTTGGTAGGGCGCGTCGCTCCGCGCGCGCCGCGCCTGCAACCGGGGCGAACAATTCCAACGCCATCCTCCATTCTCGATCCTCCACCCCTCCACCCCTCCCACGCTCACAACCGCAGGAAAATCTTCCGCTGATACAAAAACCGCGCAAACCAGATGAACAGCAGCACCCCCACCAGCGCGCTCACCAGTTCGCCGCAACCCGCCGCCACGTGCGCGTCAAAAAAGGCCTTCACCGGCCCGCCCGTCAACCGCCGCGCCAGCTTCTCAAAACCCAGTCCGCCCAGAAAATTGCTCGTCAAATAAAGCGTGATCGGGTTCATCCCGATCCAGATGAACGGCTGGCACCATGTCCGCCATTTTTTCACGTCCACCAGATAGTAGAACAGGCCCAGCAACATTGCGGCATAACCGCCCGCCACCAGCACATATGACGACGTCCACAGCTTCTTGATCACCGGCAGCTCCAGGTTCCACGTCCACCCCAGCGCCGCGCTCAGCGCGCCCGCGCCGATCAGGCACAACGCCGTGTTCACCACCGGCACCGGCCGGCTCCGCAAAAACAGCCCCGTGAAAATCCCCAGCAACCCCGTCACCAGCGCCGGCATCGTGCTCAAGATGCCCTCGGGATCGTACGTGCCGTCGTATTTGCGCCCCGGCAGATATTTTTGATCGATATAATTCGCCAGGTTCACGCCCTGGATGTACGAACCCTTGATCATCACCGTGCTGTTCATGTTGAGCTGGTC
Source organism: Verrucomicrobiia bacterium (assembly GCA_031290985.1). Taxonomy (GTDB): domain Bacteria; phylum Verrucomicrobiota; class Verrucomicrobiia; order Limisphaerales; family UBA11358; genus UBA11358. The sequence goes on from JARLJW010000084.1 coordinate 130,515, forward strand.
AACGCTCTTGAAACCCGCCTCCCGGGTGATCACCGCGTCGCCGCCCGGGGTCGGGCGCACATCCGGAAATGGCACCTGCGCCAGCAGCGCCCAATACCCCAGCAACAGCGCCGCCGCCACCGCCGCCATCACCCGCACGTTGCAGAAAATGAACAGCAGCCCGCCGAACGTGTAACAGATCGCAATGCGGTTCAGCACCCCCATCAACCGCATGTCCGGCCACGGATTCGTGAACCCGCCTGAGTAAATCAGCGCCACGATGAACAGCAGCACGCCGCGTTTCAACACGCGCTTCACCGCCGCCGCGCGCCCCTCGCGCTCAATGATCTTCGTCAGCGAGAAAACCGTCGAGACGCCCATGATGAAGACGAACATCGGAAAGATCAGGTCGTAGAAACGGAACCCCGCCCACTCCGCGTGATCCACCTGCTCGGCGAAAAATTTCGTCACCGGGTTGTGCCCCATCTCATGGACCGCCGCCACGAACGAATCCGCGCCCAGGATCCAGAACATGTCAAACCCGCGCAGGGCATCCAGCGATGTCAAACGCTGGCTTTCGGGCATGGTGCGGCTGTTATTAGTATCGGCCATAAAAAATTAAAATTGCTTCCTTAATATTGCTGCCACTCGGTGCAACTGAATTTCAGTATAATCCGCCGCTTTGTCGAATCAAAAAGCTTCCAACCTGCCATGAATTCATGGCGCACCTGTTGCAGGTAGGGCGCGTGGCCGACTGCAAAGTCCTCCGCGCGCGCCGCTGTTGTTAACCAACGCGCTCTAGCTGCCGTAACCCTACCCACTCCCATCCGCGTTGAAAAAAGAAAAGTTGTGGCAATGGCTGCATTTTTGTAACAAGCAGCCCATGAAGGAAGCATTGTTCCGTCCGCTCGTCGCCGCTTTGCTGGCCATGGCATTGCCGTTGCGTGCGGATTCACCCTTGGAAACCGCCGTCCTCGCCGCCGTGCGTGCGGCGCACTTCGAACACGTCATCGACTTCGGCGCCGGCAACGAAAATCATCCCGTCAAGGCCGCCCTCGGCCTGCCCGCGCCAACCATCGCGCACCCGCCCAACGTCAACGTCGCCGTCCTCCAGTTCGATGCCGCCGGCAACCTCGTCGACCGCGCCTACGTGCTGCTCTCGCGCGATTATCCCGACGGCCTCGTCGTCCCGCTCGACCCCGATGCCGGGCCGGCCAGCGTGCATTTTCTCCGGTGGGACATCGAGCGTTCCGACGGCGGCACTTTTTCCTCCGCCGACGGCCACCAGCTCACCACCAAGGGCTGGACGAACAATCCGCCGTTGACCGCCGCGGACGACCTGGTTCCCGGCCGCACCCATGCGCCGTATCAGTTCATGGTTCCCTACCCCGCGTCCTTGTTCAAAAGCATGATCGCCTTCCACGTCATGCGCCTGATCGATGCCGGCAAACTCACCCTCGACACCGAATACGCCTATGAAGCCGACGGGGCCAAACCTGAGCCGCGCAAAATCCGCGTCTGGCTCGACGGCATGATCACCGTCAGCGACAACCACTGCACCAGCGCCCTGCTGAAGATGTTCCACGATAAAGGTGAGATCGACCCGCTCAACGCTGAATTCCGCGAACTCAACCTGCCCACCTTGCAGATCAACGCCACCGACCCCAAAAACGGCCGCGGCTGGAACACCGCCCAGATCAATCTCACCGCTTATGACATCGCGCGGATGTTCCGGCTCATCGACGGCGGCCCCGGCGTCTTCTGGCACGATGCCCACGGCCGGCCCGTCACCGAAAAAATCCTATCCGATTCCTCCCGCGCGTTCCCGAAAAAAACCCTGTCCGACCAGGCCTACAACGATTGCCTCACCACCATCAACCTCACCGGCGTGAAAAACGTCCACCCCGGCATCCCCACGCGCGTCTCCGAACGCTGGCTCAACCCCACCAACGGTCACGTGTACATTCACGACGAGGATTATGGCGCGGACGTTCGCACCGCCAACACGAATGCGGAACTGAATTTCGCCCACAAGACCGGTCTCACTTTCAACTACGGTGCGGATGCGGGCATCATAACCCCGCTCCCCGGCAAGCCCTTCCGCCATTACATCATCGCCATCATCGGCAACCTTGGCTACCGCTATGCGGATGAAGTTTTCGCCGCGAACAAAACCTTCCCCGGCTTCGCGCAAGTCAGCCCCATCGCCTACACCCAGCGCATCCCCGCCCTCGGCCAGGCCATCGACACCGCCGTGACCCAGCTTTCCGCAGAAAAAAAATGATCCGCATTCAACAGAACCAAGGCGGAACGGCGCGTCCGACGGTGGTGTTTTTCGCGCTGCAAAAAACCCGTCGCCGAGCGCAGCGTCAGGCGACGGAACTGAACCATTCTCCCAACCAAGAATGCGTACTGCCAACCACAGCAGATCCCCTCTCCCCTCGGAGGGGAGAGGGTCAGGGTGAGGGGTGGAGTCCAATCCCATCGCTGGTACTTGCAAAAACGCGGAGAACGTTTCCCCCTCTCCTCGAAGGAGCAGCGACAGCGGCCATGGCGGGTGAGGACGGTCGTTTCACTAACTTCCCATCGCAAACCGATGGCCCCGGCACACAGCGGGCAAAGTTTGTTTTATTGCTCGCCCTCACCTGTGTCCTCTCCCCCGGGGAGAGGAGCTCATATAGGACGCGTTTAAACAATCCGTTTGCGCCATCACCAATCCCGCCGCACCTGCTTCAGCCTACGGAACTGAACCATTCTCCAAGCCAAGAACGCGTACTGCCAACCACAGCAGATACCCTCTCCCCTCGGAGGGGAGAGGGTCAGGGTGAGGGGTGGAGTCCAATCCCATCGCTGGTACATATAAAAACGCGAGAAACGTTTCCGTCTCCTGGCGGAGCGCGGCTGTGTCCCGCTCCGAGCGGGATCAGCCGCAGCAAGGTGTCGACCGAGCGCCGCCATCGAATTCGCACGCGGTCTGGGCTTGTCACGTTGCTGCGACTGGTCCCGCGTTGCGGAACACAGTCGCGCTCCGGTGGGAAACACGGATTTGACGGCGATGTCAGACTGCGCCCGAACGGTCGTCCCACTAAATATCCCCGGGCCCGCAGCAATATTTTCAAACCAATTTCCCCTTCCATTTAACAATTAATCTCGAAACCATCATCCCCATGAACACTCTGCTCAAACCCGACCGCATCCATTTCGGCGACACCATCGGCATCATCGCCCCCGCCAGCGCGCCGCCCGATCCCAAGGCCATCGACCGCGCCGCCGCCGCGCTCGAACGCTTCGGCTTCAAGCCCAAGCTCGCCAAAAACGTCCGCGCCCGCCTCGGCTTCATCGCCGGCACCGACCGCGAACGCGCCACCGACGTCATGGCCATGTTCACCGACAAAAAGGTCAAGGCCATGATCTGCATCCGCGGCGGCTACGGCGCGGGGCGCATCCTTGACCGCCTGGACTACGGCGTCATCCGCCGCCACCCCAAGATCCTTTCGGGTTATAGCGACATCACCGCCCTGCACGGCGCATTGTTGAAAAAAGCCGGCCTCCTTTCCATCCACGCCCCCATGTTGAACGGCGCGCTTGCCGACCCCAAGGTTCCCGAGTTCACCAAGAAATCATTTTTCCGCACCGTCATGGAGGCCAAGCCCGCCGGCAGCATCTGCCAGGGCTACACCGACAAGACCGTATCCATCCTGCACCGTGGCGTTGCGACCGGCCGGCTCGTCGGCGGCAACCTGTCTTTGGTTTGCGCCAGCCTCGGCACGCCGTTCGCCCCGTCGTTCAAGGGCAAAATTCTTTTCATCGAGGACATCAGCGAACGCCCCTACCGCCTGGACCGCCTCCTCACGCAAATGTGGAACGCGGGAATTTTCGACCAGGTCGCCGGCGTGGCCGTCGGCGTGAACGCCGATTGCGATGAACCCAAGGGCAAAAAGAAGGAATACCAGCAATCCGGCGCCGACGTCGTGAAGGAACGCCTCTCAACCTTGAAGGTGCCCGTCGTCATCGGCCTGCCCTTCGGCCACGTGGACCTGAACGCCACCATCCCCGTCGGCGCCCGCGCCACGCTCGACGCCAACCAAGGCGACCTCATCATCACCGAATCCGCCGTGAAATAAGGCCGTGAAGGTGGGTGCTGTCGCGCTGCGACAGCACTTGCCTGCACCGCAGGCACTTTATGGCGTGGCCATTTCTTGCGCTTCCGAACGGCAAAGCCAACACCGCCTCGCCCGAAACCGTCATGGACTGCGGCGGGAAGCGCAGCGCCACGCCGCTTTCGAGCGGACGAGGGCAAACTGAATCAAGCAAACGTTTCGCGCGCACGAAAGCAGCGGCAAACCCCGCCCTCAATTCTTCGGCTCATCCAAAAAAGTCAGCTTCACGCCGCCCGCTTTCGGTTTGGAAAAACTGTCCAGCAACGTCGGCGCATTCACCGGCGCGGAAGCAATCTCCTGTTTCACTTCCACGCTTTTCGGTTCCAGCGCCGAGCGCAGCGCGCCTTCCACCAGTTGCGCACAATGGATCTTCATCGGCGGCAGCGGCCCCAGTTCACCGGCGAGTTCCTCGGTCTTGAGCGCCAGCGCCTCCTCGGCGGTCTTGCCCCGGATGAGTTCCGTCGCCAGGCTCGCCACCGCGATGGCCGTTTCGCAGCCGAACGACTGAAATGTCGCGCGGTCGATCACCTTGCGCCCGTTCTGCTCCTTGAACTTCACCCACATCCGCAGCATCTCGCCGCAATCCGCATTGCCCACGGTGCCGATGGAATCCGCGCCCGCCATCTCGCCCATGTTCTGGGGATTGGCCAGCGCGGCCTGGATGCGTTTTTGCAAATCTTCGTTCATGCGCGGTTCGTTCAAATTCATTCCGAGAGGTTGTCGATCTTCTGGTGAATCTTGTCGGCGGTCTTCTTCGCCACATCCCCGACCTTGTGGGCCACATTCTCCATGTGCCCGACGGCGCGTGTGGTCGCCGCCTCCGTCTTGTCCGCGATTTTTTTGGTGTGCGCCGTCAGCATGGCGGTCAGCTTGCCCGCCCGCACTTCCGCCCGGTGCACGATCTTGAGACCGTGCTTGGTCGCGGGCTTGGCCTCCGCCTTCGCCCCGGTCTGGCTGCAGCAACTGGCGTCGCTCTTGGTTGATGTGTCCACTTCGATGGCCCGGGCATTCACAGCCAGCAGGCCCAGCACCACCCCCGCGCACAGCGGCAGGGAAATCTTCAGGGTCTTCATAACGGGTTCTTTGACGGTTTTAACCGGTTAGTTGTTCAATCCGCACCACCAAATATAACGGGATTCCAGACGTTCGCCACCCTCATTTCTATTCACGCCTGCTTCAACCCCCGCTGCCACAATTCAAAATGATACAATGCCACCACCACCAGCGAATGCCCGATCTTCTCATCCGCCACAAGCTGCGGCACTTCCGCCACCGGCACCAGGTGCGTCGTCAAATCCTCGCCGTGGTCAAACTCCACGTCATGCTGCAACCGGCAGTTCTCGATCAACACCGTGAACGTCTGGTTGTTCAAGATGGCCGGGTTCGACCAAATCTTGCCCAGCAGCCGGGCATTCTCGCCCGCATAACCGGTCTCCTCCCGCAATTCGCGCACCGCCGTGGCCACCGGATCATTCTCGCCGGGGTCCATCATGCCGCCCGGTATCTCCAGCTCCACCGTGTCCGACCCGACTCGATACTGCCGCACCATCACCAATTCGCGTGCCGGCGTCAAGGCGATGACATTCACCCAGCCCACCGTGTCGAGCACGTAGAAATCATGCTCCTTGCCCGTGCGCGGGTTGATGCAGATGTCCGAGCGCAGCTTGAAGATGCGGAAGTCGCCGACCGGTTGGGAACCAATTTTTTTCCAGGGGGTGATCATTTTGAATTTAGGCTGCAGAAATTACGGATTTAAAAGCCCTTGGCCTTGGCCGCCCACCCCTGCCGCATCAGCGTCAGCAGGTGTTGCAGGGCCTCGTCATAACTGCGGCCCTTCTCGGCGGCGAGCTGGTGCGCGCGCTTGTCGAGCTGCGCCGCCATCTCGACGGACTTGTCCGCCGGACAACCGAGCGCAACGAGGACCTGGGCCAACTGGGCGGTTTCCATGGCGGAATTTTAACCACGCCGGCCCTCCGCTGCCCACATAATAAAAAAGGCGCGGAAAAGATTTCCGCGCCTTGAAAAATAAAAGCACCGCCCGCAGGGTTCAAAAATCCTTGAAGTCTGCGTCCATCGGAATTTCATTCCGCCCTTTGGCCCCCATCTTGGCCGGAGCCGCGTGGCCGTTTCCGTTGCCATTCCGACTTTTGATCGGGGCGGGTTGCTTGGCCGACGGCCTGGCGACATGACTTTGCGGCTGCTGGACGTGCGTCGTGGCCCGGCCGGCCCCGCTCTGGCCGCCCACGAGTTGCAGCAGTTCGGCCACGGACTGTTTCATGGTTTCGGCCTGCGCATTGAGTTCCTCGGCTGCCGCGGCGCTTTCCTCCGCCGTGGCCGCGTTGCTCTGCGTCACCTTGTCCATCTGGCCCACCGCAGTGTTTACTTGCGTTATCCCGTCCGTTTGTTCCCGTGAGGCCCCGGCAACTTCCGTCACCAATTCGTCCACCTGTCGCACTTTGGCGACAATTTCGTTAAGTGCCGCCGCCACTTTGCCTGTAATTTCCACACCTTGCCCGCTTTTTGCGATCGCCCCCTCGATCTTGGCGGCCGTTTCCTTAGCTGCCTGCGCACAGCGTTGCGCCAGGTTGCGCACCTCATCCGCGACGACGGCGAAGCCCATGCCGGCTTCCCCGGCACGGGCGGCTTCTACGGCGGCATTGAGCGCGAGAATGTTTGTTTGAAAGGCAATCTCATCAATCGTCTTGATGATTTTGGCGATGTCGTCGCTGGAAACTTTGATCGCATCCATCGCGCTTGCCATGGTTTTCATATCATTCACCCCTTTATCGGCGGCGGCCCGGGCTTCCTTGGCGAGCTGATTTGCTTTGAGGGCGTTTTCTGAATTGCGCTTGGTCATGGAGGACATTTCTTCCAAGGAAGAGCTGGTTTCCTCCAACGAGGAAGCTTGTTCGCTGGAACCTTCGGCCAGCGTTTGACTGGACGCGGAAACTTGGTCGGCCGCGAATGACACCTGGTTGGCGCCATCATGCAAAGGGCCGGCCACGGCCTTAAGCCGTTTGTTTGTGCCACGGACGATCACAAACGCCAGGCCAGCACCAAACATTACCCCGAGCAAGCTAACGATCACGAGCGCAATCGAAGTGCTGCGGACACTGGCAACGAGCTGCTTGCCGTTGGCCGCGCCATCATCGGCATTTTGATTCATCATCAAAAGGGTTTGTTCGGAAAAATTGTTCAGCGCGGCAACCATGTCCACCGTCAAAATTTTGCGCGCGGCGTCACGATTTGTTTCAACCAAGGCGAGGTATTGGACCCGCAGGACAAGGTATTTTTCGTGGATCCGACCAAGCTTTTCGTATTCGGCGCGTTCAGCGGGGGACGTGAGGGTGGATTCGTAAAGTTTGTCCGCCGCCCTGAACTTTTTCGTATCTTCAAGGGTGGCATTCTCAATGGCCTTCCGCTCGTCGTCGCTGATTGGATCCAACAGCCGATAGAGTCGAACCATATTAATCATCGGAAGATAATTCATGGTACTCGTCTGGATGACTCCGGGAAGGCTCTTTTCGCTCACCAAGCTGCCGGCTTTCAGAATGTGCCTCATTCCCAATATGCTCCAGACGGAAATCACCACGCTTAAGGCGCATAACAAGCTCGCCATGAGCACGATTCGTTTACCGATAGTCCAGTTATTCATAGTATTTTTATTTCAATTTCAGATTCGAGTTGATCAATCATTTATAGGAATTTTCAATTGCTTCAAGGCATCAGCCCCGACCACCCGGTCAATGTCCAGCAGCACCTTGACCACGCCTTTGACCTTGGCCATGCCCAGGATGTAGTCAATCGCGATCTGCCCGCCAAAATCCGGCGTTTCCTCGATATCGGCGGCATTGAGATTGATCACTTCCTCCACCCCGTCCACTTCGAGCCCCATCGGCGTGTTCTTGCCATCCGGCAAGGTTACCTGCACCACGACCGTGCAGGTCTGGTCGGTATCGGTGATGTTCTGAAAATCAAACCGCCGCCGCAGATCCATCACCGGGATGATCTTCCCGCGCAGGTTGATGACGCCGCGGATGTAGGCGGGCATCTGCGGCACGGCGGTAATCGAAACGTGCCGGATGATCTCGCGCACCTTCAGCACCTCGATACCGTAGGATTCGCCTTGCAGGGTAAAAGTGAGATATTTGCCCGTAAGGTTGCGGGTGCCGGCCTTGGTTTCCAAAATCGCTTCAGACATGGTGTGAGGGTTGTTGTTTGTTAAATGATTCCGCGGGCCGTTCCCTATAAAATGGTTTTCATCTTGGTTATCGACGGACTAGCCCGGGACGATATGAAATAACTTGGCTTATTTTGCCAAAATTAAAACAGTTCTTGGTACAAGCAGGACGCATCACTTCTGCACGCCGGCGCGGTAAACCAGCGCGCGTTCGTTAGCCATGGCGGCGGGCAGAGGCCCGCCCGGCCTGCCGCTGTGCCAATATTGAGCTTAACTGCCATTGCCATATCCCTCATTTGCCCTGCCGATGGCGTTAAACCCACGGTGCGGATGCAAGGAACGGACCCTCCCGGCGGAAAAATAAAAAAGGCGCGGAAAAGATTTCCGCGCCTGGAGAAGGACTGCTGCCGGCGGTTATTTCACCATCGGTTCGAGGATGCTGACGCTCACCACGCCGATCCGCCGGAGCGGCTTGCTCGGCTCGCCGGAATTACTGGCCCCCACGGATGTGCCGGCGATCTTCGCCAGCACTTCCTCGCCCTTGATCAGCTTGCCAAAAGCCGTGTACTGCCGGTCCAGGAACGACGCGTCCCCGTCGCAGATGAAAAACTGCGAGCCGGCCGAATCCGGATTCGAACTGCGCGCCATCGAGATGACGCCGCGCTGATGCTTCCGTTCATTGAACTCCGCCTTGATCTGCCAGCCCGGGCCGCCCGTGCCCCAGGAATGTTCCTTGCTCGGATCCTTCGTCAACGGGTCGCCGCCCTGGATCATGAACCCCTTGATGATACGGTGGAAACAGGTGCCGTCGTAAAAGCCGCTGCGCGCCAGCTTCTTGAAATTTTCGACGGTCTTGGGCGCCACATCGGCCCAAAATTCCAACGTCATTTCACCCTCGGTGGTTTTGATGATTGCGATTTCGCTCATAGATACAACTTCCGTGTTACTGCAATTTTTTTACTTCCTGTGTTTGGTTTACTTCGCGCCATCGGCGGAAACGACGGTCGCGGACTTGATGTAGTCCAGGTTCGGGAAATCCTTCTTGAGATATGCATTGCCTTCGTTCTGAATCCGGCCCTGGTCCGGCCCACGGCCATACGGGGCGCCGTCGCCATACTCGCTGTTGATCTTGTCCACCACGTCCATCCCCTCCGTCACTTTCCCGAACGGCGAGAAACCCTGCCCATCCAGGGAAGGACCATTGTCGCCGAAATTGATGAACAACTGCGTCGTGCGCGTGTTCGGGCCGGCGGTGGCAAACGTGATCGTGCCGCGCGCGTTGCTGCCCTTGACCGGATCATCGCCAATGTTCGCCGCGTGCCACTTGGCCGCCACCGCCGGGTCGCCATGGATGCCGAACTGGCACATGAAACCCGGCACCACCCGGAAAAACGCGATGTCCGTGAAATATCCCGAGCGGACCAGGTTGTAAAAACGGTCCGCGCCATTCGGCGCCAGCGACCGCGTCACTTCCACCGTGAATTTCCCCTTCGTCGTGTCGAACTGCGCCTGGAACGTTTCCGGCGCCGGCGCGGTCAACTTGGATGGATCGTCAAAATTTCCCGCCGGGGCCGCCGCCGCCGGGGCCGTGCCGGCGGAAGCCGGGGCGGTGCTGGTCGCCGACGCGGAGGCCGGGGCTGACGCCGGGGCGGATTTCTCGTTGGAACAACCCACGGCGAGCAATCCCAGCAAACCCGCCGCGCAAAACAGACTAAACTTCAAAGTTTTCATGAGTGCGAAATCTTCCAGAGACGGGCGCAAAAGTCACGCGCGAAAGAAATCATTTTTGTTCAGGCGGCCGCGGATTGCCCTGCATCGAAGTGGTGATCAGGCTGCCGTGCGGCCGGGACCGTCCGCGCGTGATCAGAAAGATCACCAGCACGACCGCCGCCCCCAGCAACCCCACGCCCACATACGTCAAAATCCGCGTATCCGGGTCATCCGTGCCCGTCAGGGCCGCCGCGGCATTCGTTGCGGACGCCGTCAGGGGGGACGTCGCCGCCAGGACGGCCGGCACCGCCGCCGCGGGATTGGTGACCATCGCCACATGGACCACGGTTTGCGTGACAACCACGACCGCCACCGGTGGCGGATTTGATTTTTCCACGCTCGCCGCCACCTGGTTCGCCGCCGAATACTTCGCCACGTCATTCGTGTCACTGCTCACATGCGTGCCCACGATGACCAGCGGTGCGGCGGGCGGCGGCGGCTTGGCCACCACGACCGGCGGCGGCGGCGCGACGGCTTTGATCTCGCTGGGCAACAACGGAAACGGCGGCAGGTTCGCGGGCCGCGGCGGAAAATTCACCGTCGCCCCGACATATTTCCCCAGTTGCGTCCGCAGCACGATCACATACGGCTGCTTGATTTTCTTCCGGTCATCCCGCGTCTGCTTCAAGGTCTCGTTCATGCCCTCGTTGTACGGCGTCCACTGGATCTCCCCGTCGCCATCGCACACGATCACCACCGTCAACCGGTCCGAATCCTCAATCACGCTGTCGAGCGTCGGCTGCAGCACCGCGAAGCTCGTCGTGCCCGAATAACTCTGTTTGTGGACAAACGTCACCAGGTTCGACTCCAGCATCACCGTACGCTTCGGATCCCAGGTCGTCAGCGGAAACTTCCCCATGTGCAGCTTGTCATCAAACGTCCACACCCCGATGCTGTCGCCCTCGCGGAAACCGCGGGCGAAATCCTTCGTCAACAGCTCATGGATCTGCGTCTCGACCGCCGGCAGCCGCTTCTTCATTCCCGAGGACGTGTTGAAGATGAACAACCAGCGCTGCTCAATCGCCGCCTGCGCCCCGGTGGCCGTGAACAACCCCAGCACCAGCACGGCGGCCGGCAGCCACCGGCGGACCGGGAAAAACTTGGACGGTTGCGGATTCATCATTATTTCAGCGCGAACGCTTAAAACGGTCGCGCTCGGAGCGGTTGTGATTGTTCAGGTTTTCCGCCAAGTCCGCCAGCGCATTCTGGATCATGCGGATGAAATTATCGCAGCTCGCCGTCGAGCCGCCGAACCCGCCCACGATGCTGCGCTCCGCATTGTCATCCGTCACCACCAGCACCTCGCCGTAATCTTGAAACCGGTGCGCCGCGCGCTCGATCAGGTCATCCGCCGTCTGCCCGCTGCTGGAAAACAGCACCTCCACCGCATTGCCCGACTGATTTTTCGGCTTCGTCCTGCGACTGCCGCGCCCGTCGAAAAAGACCGTCACCGGCGTCCCGCAGGCATCCTGATACTGCTGCAACAACTCCACCAGCGCATCCCGCGCCGTCTCCGAATGCCGCGGCGCCCCCTCCGCCAGCTCCGGCCAGTTGTGCAGCAGCGAGTAGCCGTCGATTAAGATACGGACAAGTGCCATAAAAATAGATGCAATTGAACCTGCCTCCCCAAGGTAAATAGGATTGACGCAGGCGGCGCAACCTCTTTTTATCTGCCGATGCCCGGCGAGGAGGCAATGTTTGCACCAGGTAAGGTCACTGTTCCACCCTCCCGGCCCCATTTCAAATGATGAAACGATTGATTGTCGACATGGACGGGGTTTTGGCCGATGCCTGCGCCCATTTCGCGGCCTATGACGAACGCGAGACCGGCCGCCGCAAAACCCCGGCCGAATTCACCGGCAAACCGGAATTTACCGCCTTTCCCGGCGCCCGCCAATACGCCGGCAGCGCCGGATTTTTCCGCACCGCCCCGCTGATCGCCGACAGCCAGAAAGTGTTGGAACAACTGAACCAGCGCTATGAACTCTACATCGTTTCCTCCGCCACGGAATTCCCGCTGAGCCTCGCCGAAAAAGTCGCCTGGCTCGCGGAACATTTCCCTTTCATCTCCTGGCGGCGCATCGTGCTCTGCGGGTCCAAGCAGATCGTGCGCGGAGATGTCATGATCGACGACCATTTCGGAAACCTCGATTTTTTTGAAGGCCGCACCCTGCTCTTCACCCAGCCGCACAACCTGCATGCCCCGGATGGCAGGCACGAACGCGTCCATACCTGGAACGATGTCGCCCGCCTGCTGCTGTGAGCTTAAAAAAACACAGATTTTCCCGACGGCAACCAACTGGAATCAGCCTGGCAGGGTGGGCGGTTGCTTTGTAGAAACCTTTCTTAAACCGATGCTTCTGGCCCCCTCTCCGCCATGCAATGGGGGAGAGGGCTGGGGAGAGGTGGTGCTTTGGTCCTTTTCTGAAACACGAAACATGGCCGCTATTCATCCCTGCTTTACTTTGATAATAAGTTTTCTACAAAGCAGGCGGGCAGTCCGCTGCCCGCTCATTTGGTGTTTGAATATTCTCTGGAGCTTGGATGTTGGTGCTTGGAGGTTTTCCCGTTATTTGCTTTAATCCCCGCCCGGAATGTCCGCCGCCCAGCCCAATTTTAACGCCGCCACCCGTCGCATCTTCGCGCTGGCCGCCGCCGTCTTTGTCCTCGACCAGGTCACCAAATGGCTCGTCCTGCGCAACATCTACGAGGGCGATGAACACGTCATCATCCCCGGCTTTTTCAACCTCGCCCACCGCGTCAACACCGGCGCGGCCTGGAGCATGTTCACCGGCAACAACGCCGTGCTCGCCGCCGTCGCCATCACCGCGCTCGTCGTCCTCTTCCTCACCCGCCGCCATTTCAACGCCGACCGCCTCATCGGCCAGTTCGCCTTCGGCCTCATCTTCGGCGGCATCATCGGCAACCTCACCGACCGCCTCCTGCCCGGACGCCACGCCGTCGTCGATTTCCTCCATTTCTACATGCAACGCCGCGGCAGCTCCGAACCGCTGGATTTCCCCGCCTTCAACGTCGCCGACTCCGCCATCTGCACCGGCGTCGCGCTCATCCTGCTCATCAACTGGCGGAGCGACAGCGTGCCCAAGCCCGCCCAATGAAACTGCGGTCAAACGCCTGTCGCGCGCAAGCCGCCTCTTAACCAGGCTTCCTAAGGCCCATGAGTTCTCCCACCGAACAATTCACCGTCGAACACTCCCAGCCCGGCGTGCGCCTGGACACCTTCCTGCGCGGCAAGTTTCCCGCCGTCTCGCGCGGCACCATGCAGCGCCTCATCGACTCGGGCGACATCCGCGTCAACGGCCAGCCCGCCAAGGCCACCCACGCCCCGCGCGCCGGCGAAGCGATCACCATCCACTGGCCCGAAGCCCGTCCGTCCGAAACGCTGCCCGAGGAGATTCCTCTCGAGATTTTATTCGAAGACAAATCCTTGCTGGTGCTGAACAAGCCGCCCGGCATCGTCGTGCATCCCGCCGCCGGCCATGAAGGCGGCACGCTCGTCAACGCCCTGCTCCATCATTGCCAAGGCTCCTTGAGCGGCATCGGCGGCGTGGCCCGCCCCGGCATCGTCCACCGGCTCGACAAGGAAACCAGCGGCTGTCTCGTCGTCGCCAAGAACGACGAAACGCACCTCGCGCTCTCGCAACAATTCGCCGGGCGCACCGTGAAGAAATTTTACGACGCTTTGCTCATCGGCGTCCTCGCGCAAGATTCCGGCGAGATCATCGCCGACATCGCCCGCCATCCCATCCACCGCAAACGCATGGCCGTCCACCCCGATGGCGAAGGCCGCGCCGCGCATACCAGCTACCGCGTCCTCGAACGCCTCGCCCACGCCACGCACGTCGAGGCGGAGATCCACACCGGCCGCACCCACCAGATCCGCGTGCATTTTCAACATCTCGGCCATCCCGTCCTCGGCGATGAAACCTACGGCGTCAATCAGAACAAGAAGTTTACCAAGCTCACCGGCTACACCGCCCCGCGCGTCCTGCTGCACGCGCACAAGCTGTCCTTCATCCACCCCCGCACGAATAAAACCGTGAATTTCGAAGCCCCGCTGCCGAAAGATTTCAAGGCCGCGCTGAAATTGTTGCGGGCGAAAAAGTAATCAACCCACGGCAAGGTTTGATGGTGTCCTCACAAAGCTCCAGAGGACTGGAGCACTCCAAGACGCCGTGCGTTTTCCAGCGTCATCGTGCCGCGCGAAGCGTCGTGGAGTGCGGCAGCCCCCTGCCGCTTTTCATGGCGACGCATTAAGCTAAGGCGGCCGCACGTATTATCTAAGCTGAGAAGCAAAGAAATCCTTCTCACTTTTGTTGAGGGGCACCGACCATTTCGGAGATACAATAATCTTTGCCATCGCCTCTTTCTTCTGTTGTTCCGTTTTTGGCGTAAATTTGTAGTCCGACCATTCGCAATTTGCCATGCAATATAGCAGATATTGGTTGGGCCGAGTCGGAGCCCCATAAGCCTGCCATTGATATGTGATCGCAAATGGTACACCGTCCACAATCTCAATTGGTTCCAATGGCCAATCTTTGATTGAAGTGCCGTTGATCCACATCGGTAAGCCGAGAGCAGGCCCATCCAAATTGCCCCCCCTTTGCTTGACGAATAACATTCGGCACAATACCGAAATTTTTTGGGCGTCGTCATGCCAACGCTGTACATCACTCGCCAGGGCAAGCTGTAACAATTTATCGCAAGCCGCTGCCTGCCCCATGGCCTGCAAACGTTCCGCAGTTTTGAGGTATGGATCAACCCGGTAGGATCTGCCAAAGGAATCTGGATCTGGATTCGCAAGGTTTTCAATAGGCGGTAACTCGGCAAGTGATATGCGCGTTGTTCGCCAATAAAAGCACACGGCACATGCCGCAAACAGACTGGCCGCAATCAGGACGGCTCTGAATGCTCGGTTATGCACAGGTGACTATATTTCTGGATTTACTTAAAACCCTGCAACTCATCTCACCATACATACAGACACCGATGGTATCCATTTTTGTACATGAAGTCCCTAATTATTCATCCCTACCCCGTCCAATTTGATTTCCTGCCCATCTTCCTCTTCGTTTTCCTCTTCCTCAATTTTACTCCCTTCAGAAAATTAATTCGCCTGCCACCCCCTTTTTTTGCATCATGCGCCGGATGAAATCCATGACGGGTTACGGTCGCGGTGAGTGTGCGCAGGACGGCTTCAAGGTCACGGTCGAATTGAGCTCCGTGAACCGCAAGCAGGCCGAGGTCTCCGTGACGCTGCCGCCCCGGACCGAGATGCTCGAACCGCAGATCCGCGATGCCATCCACCGCTGTGTCGCGCGCGGCCGCGTGAACGTTCGCGTGACCCTCCATGCCGCCGAGGACAAGCTGGGCGCCCGCAAACACCTCAACACCGAGCTCGCCAAAGCCTACGCCGCCGAACTCGCCAAGCTCGCCAAGACCCTGAAGCTGGCCGGCGAAGTGACGCTCGACCAGGTGCTCCGCGCCCCCGGCGTCTTCCAGACCGACGAGGAACTGGCCGAAGAAGAAGATTTGTGGCCCGCCGTGGAAAAAGCGCTGACCCAGGGCCTCACGGCGCTGGTGAAGATGCGCGAACGCGAGGGCGCACATCTGTCCAAGGATTTGACCGCCCGCATCGCCATCATGCGCGGCGCGGTGGAAAAGATCCAGAAGCAGGCCCCCACCACGGCGGAAAACTACCGCCAGAACCTGCTCGAACGCATCAAGGCCGCCGGCCTGGAGACCATCGCGCCCGATGACGAGCGCCTGCTGAAGGAGATCGTCCTGTTCGCCGACCGCTCGGACATCGCCGAGGAACTGACCCGCCTGCAAAGCCATTTTCAACAGTTCGCCGACTGTGCCAAGTCCAAGGAACCGGTCGGCCGCACGCTCGATTTTCTCGCGCAGGAGATGAACCGCGAAATCAACACCATCGGCTCCAAGGCGAACGACGCCATCATCTCGCGCGAGGTCGTGACCCTGAAGACGGAACTCGAACGGTTCCGCGAACAGGCCCAAAACGTGGAGTGAACATGGCCGAAAAAAAACCAGCCCCGCTTTTGATTTTGATCTCCGCCCCTTCCGGCGCGGGCAAGACCACGCTGTGTGATCTCCTGCTCCAGGCGCGCCCCGACATGGCGCGCGCGGTGACCTGCACCACCCGCGAGCCGCGCAAGGGCGAGGCGGACGGCGTTGATTACTACTTTCTCAAGGCCGAGGATTTTTTGCGGCGCGTGCAGGCGGGGAATTTTCTGGAGCACGCCACCGTCTACGGCAACAGTTACGGCCTCCTGAAATCCGAGCTGCTCTCCAAGCTGCGCGCGGGCAAGGACGTCCTGCTGAATGTCGATGTGCAGGGCGCGGCCACCATCCGCGCGGCGGCGGAAGAGGAGCCGGAATTGAAACGCGCGCTGGTCACGGTCTTCCTCACCACGCCGTCCCTGGAAGTCCTGGAGGCGCGGCTGAAGAACCGGAATGCGGACGACCCGTCCGTCATCAAAAAGCGGCTGGCGGCGGCCAAGCAGGAGGTCGCCCAGTGGAAAAATTTCGATTACCTCGTCATCAGCACGTCCAAGTCGGAGGATTTGCGCCGGACCCTTGCGGTGGTGGAGGCGGAAAAGATGCGCGTGCCGCGGTCGCATGCGCCGGACATGGAATATCTCACCCTGGAGCTGCCCTCCAAACCCGGCCCGGACAAAAATCCCGGCGGGGGTTCCCCGCGCAAATGATGCCCGGGTGAATGCGGGACGGCTCGACCGGACGTGTGATAAAACCCGCGGTAAATTCCCTCTCCCCTCGGAGGGGAGAGGGTCAGGGTGAGGGGTGCGGCCACGTCCTCAAAACTTGGAATACCCAAAAAAATCCGCATGGATTCGCGTCGGCCGGCGGTTTAAGCTAGACTCCAATCATGAGTGCCAAAATTGTTCTCGGCGTAACCGGCTCCATTGCCGCGCACAAGGCGGCCGATCTGGCGTCGCTGCTCACCAAGGCCAAGGCCGACGTGCGCGTGGTCATGACGGCGGACGCCCAGCGGTTCATCACGCCGCTGCCCTTCAAAACACTCACCCGCAACCCCGTGGTCACCGATCTTTATGACGAGGACGAAGGCTGGAAGCCCACGCACATCGCCTTCGCGGACGAGGCGGACCTGCTGGTCATCGCCCCGGCCACCGCCAACGTCATCGCCAAGCTGGCGCACGGCCTGGCGGATGACGCCCTGAGCTGCATTGCGCTGGCCTTGAATCCCAAGGCGAAGCTTTTGATCGCCCCCGCCATGAACGGCAAGATGTGGCTGCACGCCGCCACGCAGGCGAACGTGGCCATCTTGAAAAAACGCGGCGCGGCGTTCATCGGGCCGGACGAAGGCATGTTGTCCTGCGGCTACGAGGGCATCGGCCGCCTGTGGCCCGTGGACAAGATTGCGGAACTCGCCCTGAAGCTGGTGCGCTGAACCCATGAAACCGAGCCGTTCGCAACTGTTGAAACGGCTGCCCACGCTGTTCGAGATCCCCGCGCCCGACCCCGAACGCGCCCGGCATCGCATCGAGGTCATGGAGCGGAACACGATGCTTCCGGTCAAGGCCGTGTTCATCCTGCTCATCCTGCACTCGTTCCACTTTCACTCGCCGTGGATGAGCACGATCACCAGCAACCTGGATGTGCAGGTGGAAACAGTCCAGTTGCTCTTCGGGTTTTACATCCTGCTGACCGTGGTGCTGGCGCTGCCCATCCTCGCCGTCCACCGCATGCCGCTGGCCGTGCTGCAATGGTCCGTGGTCACCAGCAGCCTGATCGACGGCCTGATGCTGGCGGGCATGACGAGCATCGCGGGCGCGCTGGACAGCGTTTTGTTCTGGCTGTTCATCGGCCTGATCCTGCGGAATGCGGTCAGCGTGCCGCCGGGATTTTCCCAGTTGGTCCTGAATTTTGCCATCAGCCTGTGCTACGCCCTCGTGGCGGTCGTCGAAGCCACCGTCATCCCCACCCTCGATGACCAGACGCAACGCGCCCTCGACATGACGCCGCCGGCGGAACTGGGCCAGTTGTTCATCCTGCGGATGCTGGTGTTGTGGCTGGTGGCCATCACCAGCTACGGCGTGCAGGCGTTCCTGGAAAAACAGCGGCTGGCCATCGAGGAGGCCAGCGAGTTTGCCGCCCGCGAGGGGCAGTTGCGGTCCGCCGGCCGGCTCGCCGCCGAGTTCGCCCACCAGATCAAAAACCCCCTGGCGGTCATCCGCAACGCCGCCCACTCCCTCGAACGTTCCATCCGCGAAGGTAAAAAATCCGCCGCGCTGCAGGTCGAGATCATCCAGGAGGAGGTCACCCACGCCGACCGGGTCATCACCCAGATCATGGGCTATGCGCAATTGAGCGAGGGGCGCGTCGAAAAACTCAACGTCGAGGAAAAGCTCGCCGAGGCCGTGGAACAGGTGGTTCCCGCCGCCGTGCCGACGGGCATCCGGGTGGAAAAACGATTCTCCGGGCCGTTCCCGCCCCTGCTGATGCAGCGCGGCCACCTTTCCGAAATCCTGGTGAACCTGCTTCAGAATGCATGCGAGGCGCTGAACGGGCACGGGGTGATCACCCTCACCGCCGGAACCCACCGCGACCACACGGTGGAGATCGCCGTCGCCGACAACGGGCCGGGGGTCGCGCCGGAAAAGCTCGGGCGCATTTTCGAGGCCTATTTCACCACCAAGGAAAAGGGCACCGGCCTCGGCCTCGCCATCGTCAAGCACAACACCGAGCTTTACGGCGGCACCGTGCGGGTCGAATCGGTGCTTGGAAAGGGCGCAAAATTCATCGTAACCTTCCCCGCGAAGTCGCTGCCGAAACCATTTAAGACATGAGCCTGCCACTGCCTCCCGTCCTCGTCGTGGACGACGAGAAAAACATGCGCCGCTCGCTCCAGACCATGCTGGGCGACGAGGGCTACGCCGTCGAGGCCGCCGAATCCGCCGAGGAGGCGCTCCAGCTCCTGGCCGGCGGCGATTTTTTCATGGTCATCACCGACGCCCGGCTGGGCGGCATGACCGGCTACGAATTTCTCCGCAAGATAAAAAACCAGTGGCCGGAAATGCCGTCGCTCATGATCACCGCGTTTGCCACGCCGAAGCTCGCGGTCGAGGCGATCAAGGCCGGGGCGCTGGATTACCTCGCCAAGCCCTTCGAGCCGGAGGAATTGTTCCATGCGGTGGCGCGCTGCGCCGATCTCCATCGCCTGCTCCGCGACAACGCCGCGCTCCGTTCCCAGGCCGGCGAAATCATCGGCCTCGACCAGATCGTCGGCGAATCGCCCAAGATGCGCGACCTGCGCCAGCTCATCCGCACCGTGGCCGTCACCGATGCGCGCGTCCTCGTCCTCGGCGAAAGCGGCACCGGCAAGGAACTCGTCGCCGGCGCGCTCCACAGCCTCAGCCAGCGGCGCAACAGGCATTATGTCCGCATCAACTGCGCGGCGATCCCCGAGACCCTGCTGGAAAGCGAGCTGTTCGGCCATGAACGCGGCGCCTTCACCGGGGCGTTGAAACAAAAGCTCGGCCGCGTCGAGGAGGCCGATGGCGGCACGATTTTTCTCGATGAGATCGCCGACATGGGCAAGCCGCTCCAGGCCAAGCTGCTGCGCTTTCTCGAGGACGGCTCCTTCACCCGCGTCGGCGGCACGGAGGAATTGCGCGTCAATGTGCGGCTCATCGCCGCCACCAACCGCGACATCGCCCAGGCCATCGCCGCCGGTGATTTCCGCGAAGACCTTTACCACCGCCTCAACGTCGTGCAGTTCAACCTGCCGCCCCTGCGCGACCGGGGGGACGACGTGCTGCTGCTGGCCGGCCATTTCTTGAAGGTGTTCCGCACCAAGATGAACAAGAACGTCACCGCCTTCACCCCCGCCGCGCAGCAGAAACTGCTGGCCCAGCGCTGGCCCGGCAACGTGCGCGAGCTCCGCAACGTCGTCGAGCGCGCCTTGATCCTGGAGACCGGCCGCGAAATCCAGCCGGCCGACCTCCCGGATTTCGCCGTCGAGACGCGCCTCCAAAAAGCGCCGTCCGCCGCCGCCCCCGATGAATCGCTCGACGACGCCCTGGGCCGCCAGGAGCGCGAAATCATCCAGACCGCGCTGGAACAGAATAATTTCAGCCTGACACGCACCGCCGAAAGGCTTAAGCTCACCCGACATGCGCTGCGTTATCGGATGCAGCGGTTGAACATGAAAGTTGAAGGCGACGGCGCACCGGCCGGCGCGGCTGATTAATGAACGACATATTTTCACTGCCCACCAATGGAAAATCGGCGGATTGGGTGATCTTTGCCGTGATGGTTCTGGCCATCGGACTGTCCGTCGGCTTGGTGGTCGTCTGGCTGGTGGTTTACCGTCCCAAAAACAAGAAGCGCAAGCACAAGCACCGTCGCAAGCGCCACCACCGCCAGCACAACCCCACCCTCGCGGAAAAGGGCGGCCTGCCGCCGTTGCGCAGCCCCAACCAGCCGCCGCCCGGACCCTGACCATGCAGCAAAGCCGCGCGCTCACCAAGAAAAGCGCCTCCAACCTCGCGCTGGCTTTCATCCTCCTGCCGCGGGAAAGACGCGATGCCATGTCCGCGCTCTACGCCTTCTGCCGGGCCGTGGATGACGTGGCGGATGAGGATGCCGTCCCCACCGAAACGCGCCGGGAACAGCTCGCCGCCTGGCGCGCGGACATCCGGCGCGCCTGCGAAAACCAGCCGCCGCAATTTGTCCTCAACCAGGAATTTCAACCCATCATCCAGCGGTTCAAGCTCCCCTTCGCGCTGTTCGACGAGCTCATCAAGGGCTGCGAAATGGACCTGGACCGGTTGCGCTACGAGGATCATGCACAACTGGAGCTTTACTGCCACCGCGTCGCCTCGGTGGTCGGCCTGCTCAGCATCGAGATTTTCGGCTACAAAAATCCCGCCTGCCACGACTACGCCATCCACCTCGGCCAGGCGCTCCAGCTCACCAACATCTTGCGCGACGTGAAAAACGACGCCGCCCGCGGCCGGATTTATCTCCCGCTAAGCGAGCTGAAAAAGTTCAAGGTCAGCGAGGCGGAGATTCTGGATTCCAAATATTCCGACCGCTACCAGGCCCTGGCCGCCAGCGTGGCGGCCCGCGCGCGGAAATTTTACCAACTCGCGCAAAGCACCCTGCCGCCCGAGGACCGCCGCCGCATGGTCGCCGCCGAACTCATGGGCGGCGTCTACTGGCAGTTGTTGCTGAAACTGGAACGCGGCCGGTTTGATGTCTTCGGCGCCAGTCCGCTGAAACTGTCCAAGCCGCACAAGCTCGCGCTCATTTTCAAATCCTGGCTGCGCCACGTCGCCGGCTCCACCTCGCCCAGCTATGGCCAGCCTTGAAACCCGCCGGCTCATCGTCAACGCCGATGACTTTGGCCTCTCCTCCTCGGTCAACGCCGCCGTCATCCGGGCGCACCGCGAGGGCATCCTCACCACCGCCAGCCTGATGGTCAACGAGCCGGGCTTTGACGAGGCGGTCAAGCTGGCAAAGGAAAACCCGCGCCTTGGCGTCGGCCTGCACCTGACCTTGCTGATGGGGCATTCCGCGCTGCCGCCGGAAAAGATTCCCGGCCTCGTCAACGCGCGGGGCGAATTTTCCAACCACCCGGTTGGCGTGGGCATGGCTTATTTTTTCAAACGCAGCCTGCGCGCGCAGCTCCGCGCCGAGCTCCGCGCCCAGTTCGAAAAATTCCACGCCACCGGCCTGGCGCTGGACCACGTCAACGGCCACCTGCACCTGCATTTGCACCCGGTGGTTTTCAAGATCCTGATGGAGGACGCCGACACGCTGCGCATCCGCCACCTGCGGCTCACGCGCGACTGCCTCGCGCGCAGCCGGCGCATGGCGCAGGGACGGCTGTTCTACCGGGTGTCACACGCGGCGATCTACGCATGGCTTTCCCGCCGCGCCCGCGAACCCCTGCGCCGGCGCGGCATCAAGCACGCCCAGATCACCTTCGGCCTCTTGCAAGACTCGCACGTGGACGAAGACTACCTTCTGAAACTGCTGCCCGAACTGCCGCCCGGCGATTCCGAGCTTTACTCCCACCCCTCGCTCGACAAATTTAAGCATGAATACGACGCCCTCATCAGCCGGCGCGTGAAAGCACAGATTGAACAACTCGGCATCCAGTTGATCCGCTACCAGGACTTGTGATATGACAAAAATTTTGATCATCCTCCTCATCGCCTTCGCCTTCGAGGCGTTTGGCGTCATCGCGCTGAAACAGGGCATCACCGTGATCGGCCAGCAGTACAACGAACGCAAGGCCGCCCTGCCCGTCTGGAAAAATGTCCTGCATCTCGTCGGCAACTGGTTCACGAACAAGAACATCCTGTCCGGCCTGCTCCTCGAAACGATCTTCTTCGTGCTGCTGCAATATCTCCTGGGGCAGCGCGACGTGAGCTTTGTGTGGCCGTTGACGGCGGTGAGTTTTGTGATGACCACGCTGGCCGCGAAATTCCTCCTCGGCGAACGCGTGGATGCCGTGCGCTGGAGCGGCGTGGCGCTCATCGTCCTCGGCGCCATGCTCATCAGCTATGGCGAATACCACAAGGAAAAGCCCGCGTCACCGGCGGCGCCGGTCACGAGCAAGTGATTTTCCCGAGCACCGCCGCCAGGCGGCCTGCGGCCAGGCTCGTTTTCTTCTGCAACGCCATCAGGGCGCCAATTTTTCCAGGCGATTTGGCGATCGCCCATGCCAGCTTGCCAAAGTCCAGGCTCTGGTCAGGTTTGGAAAGCTTGTTGAAATCCAGCGGCAAATCCTCGTGCGCCGTGTCCGAAATCACGCGGACGGTCACGCAGGGAATGCCTCGTTCCGCGCAGACCGCCTGGATCGCCGCCGACTCCATCTCCACCACGTCCGCGCCGGTCTCCGTCCTTAATTTCTGTTTTTCCGCCACCGTGGTGGCGATGCGGTCGGCGCAGAAAAACTCCGCCACCCGCGCGCCCGCCGCCGTCAATTTTTCGTAGCAGCCGACGTAAGGAGGCTCCAACTGTTGTTTGGCGGAAATATCAAAAACGACATCGCCAATCTTCAAATCCGGATTCAGCCCGCCCGCGAACCCGCAGGTCAGCACCAGCCCCGGCGCATTCGCCGCCAGATGCTCACGGATGGATTTCTCCGCATTCCTGCGGCCGATGCCGACGAGGAGGATGGCCACCCCGGATCGGCCCGCCGCGATTTTCCGGAACGGCGCGGCCTCCTCCTTTAGTGCGAAACAAACAAGTGTGTGCATCGTGGCGATTTCTTCCAGGCCTAGTTTCCGCTCCATTGATAATCGTACCCCGCCGGCGGATCATAATAGGCGGCCACCGAAAACGCCCCGTTGGGATAACGCAGCGTGCTGTTCCAATAGATGTTCAAGTAGCTGACATGGCCATCGACAAAGCTGACCTGATTTTTGGAGTCATTGAGCATGGGGATGTCGCTGGTCACGGGCGGGCGTGGCTGGTGCCATGAATACGGCATGACGCCGGACGCTTCCGCCACCAAAACCGTTTTGACGGGGTTCTTCACCGCGCCGGTCTTTTTTCCACCGATGCCCGGCAGCACGCCGTTATACTCAAAATTGGGATAGTTGGTGAGCAGGTTCAAGCCGTTGAACACAAAGCTGGAATAATAATAGAGCAGTTGCTCGTGCCGGCCGTGCGGCACATAGGCGGCGCTGGTGTCATCGTAGTAAAACACGTCGGCCGGGCAGGTGAAGACCTTGTCCTGCGGCGACGACGCGCCGGCCAGCCCGACGTAATTTTTCACGGCCTCCCGGTAGTTCAGATACGTGGCCATGCCCGTGTTTGGCAGCACGTCGGCGTTCTCGCTCGCGTACAGATGCACCGCCAGGTTGACCTGCTTCAGGTCGTTCAAGCACGCGGTCCGCCTGGCCCGCTCCTTCGCACGGGAAAGCACCGGCAGCAGCAACGCCACCAGGACGGCGATGATCGCGATGACCACCAGCAATTCAACCAGCGTAAATGCCCGGTTGGGTTTCATATTGAATGATGGCAAACAGTGGGAAAATCCGCCGGCCGGCAAATCCACCCGACCTACCCCGGCCATATGGGTATCGCTCAAATTATATGCGGTAACAACGATTACAGTGACTATTGTAATTTAGGCGATGACTTGTTGGATGGCAACCCGGAGATTTATGGGGACCAAACGACAAAGGTTCCGCAAAGCTTTATGATCCCAAAAGCCGGCTGCCCCGGTCGACAATGCCTGACGACACGCCTTGGGCTTAAACCAACGCACACCAGCGTGAACCGGGTTGGTTTTGGTTTACGGGGAACGCACCCGGTAGAATTGCTGCGCGTAGCTGGCCCAGGTTGAATCGCTGAAGATATTTGTGCCGCTGGCCAGCTTGAGGGTAATGACCGGCACCCAGTTCTGCAAATCGGTGGAGGACTCCACCACCACGGAAGTGTTGGTGGCCCAGGCAAACCCAAATCGGAATACATTGTCCGGCCCAACCAGGCCGTTGCCGAGGATTTGAGGCTGGGGTTGATAGATCCCCGCCCTGGCCGGCCAGCCGCCGATGGTGGCACCCCAGCCCGTGGTGCCGGGAACGTAAAATGCGGTGCCCGTATCGCCGGCAAAGAGCGTGCTGTCGCCGCTGGCTGACCCGCCGTTGACGCTCGGCGCGTTGCCTTGAAAATACACCTGGTGCAGGTTGTTTCGGTTGTTCGAAAACGCGTACTGGCCGATATTGGTGACGCTGCCGGGAATCGTTACGCTCGTGAAACTAGAACAACTGTGGAAGACTTGAGAGCCGATGACGGTGACACCATTGGGGATCGCAACCTGGATCAGGCTGCCGCATAAATCGAACGCGCAATCCCCGATTTTGGTGACGGTGTTGGGGATGGCATAGGTGCCGCCCCTGCCCTGCGGGAAGGCGATCAACGCGCTCTGATTCTTGTCAAACAACACTCCATCCGGGCTGCTAAATGACTGGCTTGCCGCGTCCACCGTGAATTGCGTGAGGCCGGGGCAGTTGGCAAACGCTCCTTGATCACCCATATAAATGCTGGTGACACCTTTGGGAATGTTGAGGCTGGCAAGTTTGACGCAAGAAGCAAACGCGTTGGTCCCAAGATGGGTGACGCTGTTGCCAATGATGATGTTTGTCAGGCTGTGGCAATTGTAAAACGCGCTGTCGCCGAGGGTGATGACGCTATCGGGAATCGTCACATTCGTCAGGTTGGCACAACTCGCGAAAGCAGAATTGCCGATGTTGGTGATGCCGCCGGGAATCGTCACATTGGTTATCACCGTCTTGCCAGAAAAGGCCTGGTTGCCAATGTTATTAACCGGATAGCCGTTGGTGGCGCCGGGGATGACCACATTGCCACCAACACCGCTGTATCCAGTGATGGTGATGGCTCCGTTGTTGGTGGTGAACGTGAACTGTGCCCGGCTCGTGCTGGGCCCTATCAGCACGCAAACCAGACCCAGGCACAAAAACATCCTCTTCATAAACTCGGGTTTCCCATTTAGATTCTTGTCCGCCCGTTGTCGCGGGTATTTTCGGCATTTTCAGTTGTTCCCATGGTTTTTCAAGCTTGATTTATTACTTTTTATTATTTTTTGCTTTTACAAACCTTGTACCGCCGCGGTTGCGGGGGCGGCTTCCCGGCATGGGGGTCTGTAAAAAGCATTTACGGCATTTTGTGAAGGCACACCTTCCGTGTGTTTTCGGGGTTTTCGTGTAAACCCTTTCCTTTTCCCCCTTTATCCCGATGCCACCGCAGCCATTCTCAGACTTTCAATGTTAGCGGAACAACTCGCGGGGAACTGCCACCGAAGCCATTTGGGAAACAGGGTTCACTTGATCCCCGCCAGCCGCTCCTTCCAGATTTTGTAGAGGTCCACGGTGGCGCGGACGTCGCGCAGGCAGTATTCGGCGATCTCGCGGAATTTGCCCGCCTCCATCAGGTTTTTCACGTCCATGCCGGTCACGCCGGCGCTCTTGGGCGATTCAATGCCAAAGGCCTTGCAGTAGAAATCCAGGTTAAATTTCCGCGCCGCGCCGTCGCGCCCGCTGACGCTGTAAAACGTGAACTGCTCCGCGAGGTCGCAGTGCGGCTCCACGGCGTAACGGTAGCCGAGCCAGTTCTTTTTCGTGATCGGCACATTGAGCTGCGCCGAGCGCAGGTAGATGAACGGCACGTCAAAACCCCGGCCGTTGAAGGTGACAATGCTGTCGTAATGCTTCGCCACATCCCAGAACGCCGTGAGCAATTCCGTCTCGTCCGCCACCGGCACGAACTCCACCGGCCCGGCGTCAGGGACGTCATCCTCAAAATCTTCCGCGATGTAAATGGACTGGCCGCGCCCGGTCTCGGCATTGAGCATGGCGATGCAGACGACCTGCGAGGTGAACGGCCACAGGCTCATGAACCGGGTGATCTCCTCGCGCTTGGCCTGCTTGGCGATGGCGTCGTCGATCTTCTCCGTGTCACGGAAGAGGTATTCCTGTTGCGCCTCATCGAACATTTCGAGCGGCAGCGCGGAGGTTTCGATGTCAAATACGAGGGTGGCCATAATGCTACGGCAAAAATTGAATCTTTGCCG
The DNA here is from genome assembly GCA_031290985.1 of Verrucomicrobiia bacterium. GTDB lineage: Bacteria > Verrucomicrobiota > Verrucomicrobiia > Limisphaerales > UBA11358 > UBA11358. Next base: position 157,237 of record JARLJW010000084.1, read on the forward strand.
GGCAAAAGGCAACTGCCAACTCGCGCGGTTGCGCAGCTTGACACTGTCCTTGTTCGGAGTTCCGCCTTTAGGCGGTTCAGCTAAAATGACGCGCCTGACCGCCTAAAGGCGGAACTCCAAACGGGCAGGCACCCCGCGTTTAAGGACGGGGTTGAGCTGCGCCCCTCGCGCGGTTGCGCCGACTTAGACGTTTAATTGCCCGGCCTGATCTGCTACCCTGGCGGGATGCACGGGCTGACGACACTCTATATTTGCATGGGCTCGGCGTGCCATCAGCGGCGCGGGCACCGCCTGCTGCCGGCGCTGGAGGCATTGATCCGGCAGCACGGGCTGGCCGGCCGGCTCGTGCTCAAAGGCGCCTTCTGCCTGGATAACTGCCAGCGGGGCTGCTCGATCAAATGCGGCGACCAGGTTTTCACCGGCCTCAACGAACAAAATGTCGCCGGCCTGTTTGAACGCGAAATTCTTCCGCGTTGCCAGTCCAACTAACATGGAAACCACCACCCTTTGGAAACAGCTTTGGGACTATGACCCGAACGGGCTGCTCGTCCTGGACAAGCAGTTGAAGATCATCGTGGTCAATCCGGCGCTGTGCCGCATGCTGCGCACCACGGCCGGGGAGCTCATGGGCCATCCGGGCGCGGAGGTGCTGGGCGATGTGGCGGAGTTCCGCCAGGCGCTCGCCACCGGGCAGAAGGTGGAGGTCAGCGAGCGGGAATTCCCCCGCTACGACCTGTATGTGCGGACGTTGATTTTCCCGATTCCGGCGGAGGAAATCGCCGCGGGCATCTTCGTGGATCTGACCCTGGAATGGAAGCAGGAGCGGGAATTGAACCGGCTGAAGCAGGAGGCGATGCAGGAAGTGCGGCTGGTGGTGGACAAGCAGATGCGCGTGGCGCAGGAAATTGCCGGCCTGCTCGGCGAAACGACGGCGGAGACCAAGGTCAGCCTGCTCCGGCTGCTGGACATGCTCGGCAAAGAAAAAGGCTGAGCGTGGTTTACTATGACACTTATACGCAAAGCCTGAACCATCAGGGGGAGGAGCTGTGCGGCGACCAGGTGAAAATTCTGCGGACCCCGGGCAAAATGCTGGTGGTGCTGTCCGACGGCCTTGGCAGCGGCGTCAAAGCCAACATCCTCGCCCGGCTGACGACCGAAATCCTGGTGACGATGTTCCGGGAACAGGTGCCGCTCAAGGATGTCCTGGAAACGGTCTTTGCCACCCTGCCCACATGCAAAGTGCGGCAGATTGCTTATGCGGCGTTCATGGTCGTGGAAGTCGAACTCGCCAACGGACGCTTTCGCGTGATCAACTTTGACTGCCCGGCGCCGTTTTGGTTGCGGGCCGGGCGGCTGCTGCCCTTGGAACAGCGGGAGGAAACCATTCTCGGGCGCAAACTCCTCCGCTCGGAAGGCACCCTGGAGCTCGGCGATTTTATCGGCCTCATCAGTGACGGGGTGATGTATGCCGGCATGGGCACGATCATGAACATTGGCTGGGGCCGGGAGCAAATCGGCGCCTGCTTTGAACAGCTCACCCGGGGCCGGCCGGTGTCGGCCGAGGCGATTGTCCACCGGCTCATGGAAAAAACCAGCAGCCTCTACGGTGGCGCTCCCGGCGATGACGCCACGCTCGCCGGCATCTTTGTGCGCAAGCCCAACCGGCTGATGCTGTTCACCGGCCCGCCCATGGATCAAACCCAGGACGAGGCGTGCGTGGAACGGCTGCTCCGCTTCGACGGGCGCAAGGTGGTTTGTGGCGGCACCACCGGGAACATCGTGGCCGAACACCTTGGCGAAATCGCCAGCCTCGATCTCACCACCGTGCGCGAAGACATACCGCCCATCGGCAACCTCCCCGATATTGATTTGATGACCGAAGGTGTTCTGACGCTGGCCCGGACCCTGCGACTGCTCAAGGAGAGCCAGGGCAACCTCAGACGGGTTCCGGTGGATCGCAACGGCGCCACCCTGCTGACCGGCGAATTATTGCGGGCCGATAAAATATTCTTTCTCGCCGGCGAACAGGTGAATCCCTACTACCAGAACCCGTTGCTGCCCCGAAACATTTCCATCCGGCACAATCTGATCGCGCAAATCATCGAATTGCTTGGCGCCTACCAGAAGGAAGTCACCATTGAGTGGTGTTAAACCCGGCTGGAAGCCGCGGTCAGCGCGTTCCCGGAGAATGAGTTTGTCACAGGCGCATCCTGAAACTGCCCCCGTTTGGAGTTCCGCCTTTTGGCGGTTCGGGGCGTTCACCCAACCGGACCGCCTAAAGGCGGAACTCCAAACCCGGCGTCAGGATTCGTCGGGGGCCGTGTCAGGATGCGCCCGTTTGCCACCGCCGGCAAACTTGAAGCTTGCCATGGCAATCGTGCGGGTGGCAACTTGCGCCGTCCACAATGTGACACTCATGCGGCATGGGAACTGACCGGCAACCTGAATCCGACGAAGCCAAGCTCCGCCAGCGGCTGGAGGAATTGCTGCGTCAAGCCCGCCTGCTGGCGGAGGTCACCCGGGCGCCCGCCAACCTGCCGCTCGCCACCGCGCCCCGCCCGCCCCTGCCCGACCACGAAACCCTGCTCCCGGGCTCGATCCTCACCACGCTCTTCCGCCATCCGAAATCCGGACGCACCGTCTCCTTCAAACGCGAGGATCTCAGCGAGCTGGACGAGATGACGACGGATTATCTGCTGAATTTCTACCAGGCGCAGTCCTTGTTCACGCCGGATGACGCGCTGCGCCTGCGCACCAGCATGGAGTCGCATTCCCGGCGGTTCAGCCTGCTGTCGCGCAATGGCGACTGGCGCGCCGGGGTGTTCGGTTATGAGCTCGCCAAGGAGGCGGCCATCCTGCGCAGCCTGATCCAGCTCCGCCTGCTGATCGAGTGCGTGCAGATCCTGACGCCGCCGCTGATGACGGTGAAGCGCATCGAAGACGAGGAATTTGACCTGATCGACAACCTGCACGGCTTCATCCGGCTCCTCACGCTGGCCCTTTGGCGGCGGCTGGCCATGGAAAAATCGGACTGGCAGGCCTACGGCACCCTGTCCATCTGCATCGCGGGCCTGGCCCCCCGGACGGATGACGGGCTGGCGCTGATCGAGTCCGGCTACGCCGTGGGCAACGGCGACCCCGAAGCCTTCAAGAAATGGTTCGCCAAGGGCGGGCGCAAGGCGATGGACCGTGTCGCGGCCATGTTGCAGCCGGTGGATAAATTTGGCCTGGACGAAATCTTCGGGATGTTCACCCGCCACGCGCTGGAGCTGGGCTTGCAGCCGGTCACGATTGAGTTCGTGCGCCAGGTTTTGCAAACACTCTTAATGACCTTGGCGAACATGGACAATGAACCATCCGACGCCTGCCGCCGCCGTTCGAACGTCCTGTCCGAGCAGTTCACGGAGGTGTCGCGGCAATACGCCGTGGATTTCACCGAGCGCCAGTCCGATCCGGGCGTGAGCGAGGAAGACCTCACCGCCATCTTCAAGGAACTGGACACGCTCGTGGGGTTGGAACCGGTGAAGACCGAGGTCCACCGCGCCACCGATTTTGCGCGGATGCAGGTGCTGCGGCGCGATCAGGGGCTGCCCGTGGTGAAGGCCAGCCTGCACAGCGCTTTCTTTGGCAACCCCGGCACGGGCAAGACCACCGTGGCGCGGTTGATGGGCCGCATCTACAAATCCCTCGGCCTGCTCAAACGCGGGCACGTCGTCGAATGCGATCGCGGCCGGCTGGTCGCGGAATACGTCGGGCAGACGGCGGTGCGCACCCATGCGGCGATTGATTCGGCGATGGACGGCATCCTGTTCATTGACGAGGCCTACGCGCTGGCCGGCCGGGGCGCGGAAGATTTTGGCAACGAAGCCATCGAGACGCTGCTCAAGCGGATGGAAGACGACCGCGGCCGGCTCATCGTGATCGTGGCCGGCTACGACCAGCCGATGAAGCAGTTCATCAATTCCAACCCCGGCCTGCAATCGCGTTTCACCAACTACCTTAATTTCCCGGACTATCCGCCGGCAGATCTCCTGGAAATCTTTCAACGCATGGCGGCGCAAAGCGGCCTGGTCGGGTCAACGGAAGCGGAGAAAAAAGTATTGGCGCTCTGCAACCGCCTGTACGCCGCGCGCGATGAAAAATTTGGCAATGCCCGTGAAATGCGGAACTTGTTCGAGGCCGCCGTGCGCAACCAAAGCACGCGCCTGGTCGCCAGCGGCCAGTGCGATCACCAAGCCCTGACCACCTTGCTGCCCGAGGACATTCCCGACAATTTTGACAGCGGTGTGCCTACGTCACCGTGAGTTAGAATTGCTTGGTCGGATCAAGCATCCGGCCGAGGAATAAAATGCTGCCGCTGGCGTTATCCCGGATCAGAAAGATGAACGGACGATCCACTTCAAAGGGCGAGGAACCACCTTTGGTTTTCGCGAGCACGATGCTGACCGCCGCCGCCTCCGTGCCGGCCTCGTTCACCTCGACAAACGTCTTGTGGAAAACATCGGTGAGATAAAGGGATCTCGTGCCATCCATGCCGGAGAAATCCGCTGCTCCAGAAAATGCAGATGTCATTCCCATCGCCTTCAGATCATCCGCCAGATCAAAACTGCTTCGCGTCGTAAAGCGAGGCAACCAGACCGAGGTCTTGTGCGCGCCGTGCCGGTCCAGTTCCGCCAGCCAGCCCCGGAGATTTTCCGGGGTCAGTTTCAAATCCAAGTCGTGGATGTCGAAGTGTTCGTCTTCCGGCACAAATTTGGACGGCATGAGAATGACCATGGATAAATCCTGGCCTGAATACGGCAGTTCCAGCATCTCCAACATGCCATACTCGGCGGTTGCGTGCTTGAATTCGGCATGGCCAAACATCATTGGCACGGTCACGGTTTCATTCGTCGTTATATAAAATGGGGCGGGTTTGGTCTCACTCTTTTTGAACGGATGCAGCCATTTGCCCTTGAAATAAATCGCGTCGCACAAGGCCAGCTGCGCGTTCGGCCCAAATTGGGAGGCGTCGAAACCGCCGGGGATTTTGCCATTGGTCTTTTCCTCGATCCAGCGGTTGATCTCAGCCACCGCCGCCGCCGGATTGTTCTTGAAGTCCACCGGTGTGGCCTCGGCGGAATAATTTTCGTGGACCGTTTTTAGAAAATCCGTGGAAAAGGGATGATCTTCCTGTTTCCACAACGAGTTGGCGCATTTCAACGTGATGCGGTGCCACCGCTGAACACCGTCCAGCCGCGTCAGCAATGCCTTGAAGGCCGGGTGCAGTTGTCCCGGCGGCAGGCCCAAGTGCAGCACGTTCGTCATCTCCGCCTCGGTCCGGCCGCGCGCACCGGCACAAGTCATCGCCAGCGCCGATGAAATGCTGAAAGGCGAGCAGAACAGGTTGCCCGGCTTGTCCTTGAGCTTTTGGTAGAGGTCGAGCGCGAAGGCGTTGTTGCCCTCGACGACGGCCTTGGTTTCGGGCGCAGGTGCAAAGGGAACCGGTGTTTGCGGCAGACCGGAGACGACGGCCTGAGCGAGCAGCACCATTGCACAAATTCCGGCGGCGATCCAAAATGCGTGTTTTTGCCACCTGGCCAAGTGCAACCAAATCCAGCGAGCCAACCGCGTGATCAGCAATAAAAGGAGGCCCCAAAGCGATGCCATCAGCCCAAATGCCACGATCATGAAAAACACCGTTCCCACCGGGCCTTCCGCAAAACGGAAGAATTCCGCAAGAAACATCAACGGCAGGTGGGTGATGATGGTAAAATTTCTGACTTCGATTGCCAGATTGCTGCCCGGCTCACCCAGAAACGTCGCGGACAGAAATAAAACGGCTTCAAACAACACGCCGTAGATAAAAAATCTTCTGAACGGACGGCGAGGTCCAGCCGTGGTCCCGGGTTGCATGAACCAACCCTAGTCCCTTCAGACCGGCTCGGCAATCAAATCGTAATCCGTGTGGCCGACGACTTTGACCTTGGTGAAAGCACCCACCGTCATCCCGCCTTTCGGCGCGCACACATAGACCCGGCCGTCGATATCGGGCGCATCCGCCTCGCCGCGACCGACAAAATAATTGCCCTTCATCTGGCCCGCGTGCTTGTCCGTCTCCCGGATCAACCCGTGTTCCCATGAGCTGACGTTGGCGCTTTGCAACTGCTTGGCGTTCGCTTCGCCCTCGACGAGAATCTTGATCTCGCGGCCCACAAAACTTTCGGCGACGGCGACCGCCACCTTGTGCTGCGCGGCCATGGCGAGTTCGCGGCGCTTCTGCTTCACCTTGTCAGTGAGCTGTCCGGCCATCGCGCCGGCGCGGGTGCCATCTTCTTTCGAGTAGGTGAAAATGCCCAGGCGCTCGAACTTCGCATCGCGGATGAAATCGAGCAGCGTGTTGAAGCTGGCCTCCGTCTCGCCGGGAAAACCCACAATGAACGTGGTCCGTAATGCAATGCCGGGGATGCCCGCGCGGATGCGTTTGACGAGGTCCACGATGTATTGCTGCGAGGTTTCGCGGCGCATGCGTTCGAGCATGTTCTCGTGGATGTGCTGGAGCGGGATGTCGATGTAGCGCGCGACCTTTTTGCACTCGGCGATGGTCTGGATCAATTCATCCGTCCAGTGCGCCGGGTGCGTGTAGAGCAGGCGGATCCAAAAATCGCCCTTGAGCGCGTTCAGCTCGCGGAGCAGCGTGCAGATGGTCGTGGCATCGGCGGCGAGCGACTTGGTCGCGGCGTTGAATTTCTCCGGCGAGGAAATCGCGCGGCTGTGGTTCGGGCGCAGGTCGAGGCCGTAGTACGTGGAGTCCTGCGAAATCAGGTTGATCTCCTTCACGCCCTCGGCGATGAGCGCCCGGGCCTCCTTGACGATGTCGCTTTGCGTGCGGCTGCGGTGCGAGCCGCGCATCCGGGGAATGATGCAGAAGCTGCACGGATGGTTGCAGCCCTCGGCGATCTTGACGTAGGCAAAATGTTTCGGCGTGAGCCGGAAACGCGGCGTCCCGAAATCCGGGATGAAGACCGGGCGCTGCGTGACGTCGAAAACCGGCGAGGATGGTGGATGGAGAATGGAGGATGGCGGCTTGGCTCCGACCACGGTCTTGGTTTTGCCAAATTTATCGGTGCCACGCAGGGATTCTTCCTTTTCGTGAGCGGAAAGGTCGCGTGCTTTTTCCAGTTCATTCAAGCGGGAGACCACCTTCCCCTTTTGGACTTTGGCCCCGGGATTTTGGACTTTGTTGGCGCGGCTGGCGATGGCCCGGCCCACGATGTCGCCGACCTGCGCGACCTGGTCGATGCCCATGAAGGCATCCACCTCGGGCATAAGCTTGGGCAGTTCCTCGCGGAAACGCTGGGACAGGCAGCCGGACACGATGACCGCCTGGCCGCGCTGGTTGGCGTCGCGCAGCTCGATGGATTCGAGGATCGAGTCCACGCTCTCCTCCTGTGCAGAGTCGATGAAGGAGCAGGTGTTGACGATCACGGCATCCGCCGACGCGGCGTCATTGGTGAGCTCGACGCCGCCCTTGAGCAGCGAGCCGAGCATGATCTCGGCGTCCACCAGGTTTTTAGCGCAGCCGAGGGAAATCAGCCCGACCCGCACCGGCCTGATCACCGGCCCGGAAATGGAATTTTTCTTGGTCACAAAGCAGACAGAATAAGCGATATGGCGGTGCCGGTCGAAAGGTATTTCAGGGCAGGGCCGGCGCCGGCCCGTTGGTCGGGGCGGGCGGCGAATTGGTGGAAACCACCGGGACGGCGTTGGTCGTTGCGGGGGCCGCGACCTCCGCCGGCAAGCCCAGCCGGGAGCGGAGGATGGCGCGCGCGTCGGGCGGCAGGCCGCGCTGCGTGTCCAGCAAGCCCATGACCACCGACCGGTTCAACTCGTCCCACGGCGGCAGGGCAATGCGCACCTCGCCCTTGGCGCCGGCGGTTGCCTTGGCATATTTCCGGTATACGCCCGTGGCCAGGTTCTTGTAATTCTGGTAGGCCGCATCATCGTCCTGCACCAGCGCCAGATAGGAGTGTCCGATCAAGCCCTGCACGGCGGAGGTCACGCGCTCCTGGGAGGTCTCCCCGATGTCGATCTGCACGACGGCCACGGCGTATTCATCCAACGTCAGGTTCTTGGGCAGCGAGGTGGGGTCGTTTTCCACGATGGGTTTGTCGGGGAATTTATCGCCCAGATACTTAAACCATTTGGCCGCATCTTTCATGCGATTGTTTTCATAGAGGAAATAGATGGCGTCCCGCAGAAAATTTCGTTGCGCCCGCAAGATGTGATCGCGGTTGGGCTCATCTTCGGCCGCCATCTGTTCATAGGCCTCGTTGACCCGGTTCACGAGTTCCAGATTGGGTTCCAGGCTGACGCGTCCGCTGAACGGGCTGACCGCGATGCGACCATGTTTGAACGCCTGGTAGATGGACTGGTACACGATGCGGCGGAGCATGATGAGGTCGTCCTGCTTGACCTTGTCGGGGTGGAGTTTCGCCTGTTCCAAACCTTTTTCGCCCCAGTAAATTGCGTGGGCCTCCGGCAGGCGCCAGTCGAGCGGGCCGTGTTCCTGATCCACGACCTTGATGAATGCCGGGTCGAGCTTGTACTTCCCGCGCACGATCATTGCGTTGGTCTGGTCAACCGGTGTCTGCGGCGTGATCAGGCTTTCATAGTTCGTCCCCTCCGGGCCGAACAGGTCCGCCATCTCCTCCGCCCACTTCATCTTGTAAAACATGTTCCCGTCATCCAGGTTGGCGCCGATCTTGTGCTGGAACTGCCAGGCCAGCTCGCGGAAGATCAGCACGTCGTCCGGGTTGTATTTCAATCCCTCGTCACGCATCAGCTCCACCCCGCGCTGCACCCAGCGCCAGCGGTCCGTCTAATCGCCCGGTGCGTTTTCCTAGAACTTCACCGAGATGTTGTAGGACATGTTCCAGCCTTGGAAAACCCAGACCTGCGAGAAATGCGGCTCCAGGTCGGTGATCCAGGTCGCGAGCTGGGAGGCTTCAAAAAACTTGTCGTCCTGCTGCAGGTCGGAAGCGCGCATCCAGAGGAAATTCGAGATCAGCCCGCGAAAGCCGCCGAGGGCGACGGTGGTGAAGGCGAGCATCGGCGGCGCATTCTCCAGCACGGCGGCATGGGTCAGCCCCAGCCGGTCGCGATCCACATTCAGGGATTTCTGCACCTGCCCGGCACCGAAGAGCAGGCTGGCGGCCAGCAGCAGGAACAGGATTTTTTTGGCACGCGCGTTCATTGGGTTCCTTGCGCGGTGGCCAGCTCCCGGCGGTTAAAAAATATGATCCCCGCCAGGGCAAAGATGCCGCCGATCAGCAGGACGATCTGCACGAAGGCAGTGCCCAACTCCAGCCAGGTGATGCTGCGCCCGGTGCTCAGCGAGTCGATGGGCGAAAAATTGCCGACGAGCCGGATGACCGACAAAAGGCCCTTGAACGCGGGGATCAGGATGATGTCCGCCGGCGAATGGCCCGCGATGCCCTTTTCCTCGTTGCCGGTGGCGATCGAGCCGGATTCAATGGTGTCCGCCAGGGTGCCGCTCGACATCACCACCACCAGCATCGCCAGCGAGAAAAACGCCGCCACCGGGAAGGAAAGGAAGCTCGCCGCCATCAGGCCCAGCGCCGCCATCAACGCCAGCCAGCAGAAAATGATGCCCAGGCCGCGCATAAAGTTGAGCGCAAAACCGCCCTCGGGATACAAGACCTCCATGCCGTCCTCCAGCGGAAACAACAGCACCGTGTAATTCGGGTTCAGCACCGAGATTTGCAGCACGCCGTCCTTGTCAAACAGGTCGGCCGGGATGGCAAATTCATGAAACGTGTCCGGAGCCAGGCTCATCGGCTCGCTCGCCCAGTATTTTCCGGTTTCCGGATCGCCCACCTGCCACCGCAGGGTAAAGGTGCCCGAAGCGCTCTTCTGGGCCGCATTGAATTTCACGCGTAATTGGAGCGGCTTGCCGGCCAGATAATTTTTGGCGAAACCCAGGTTGATCTTCCAGGGCCGGATGTAACCCGGTGGCACCTGTTGAAAATCCGCCTTCACCGTCTCGCGAATCTGCTTGCGGACTTCCGGGATGTCCACGTTTTCCACCGCGCTGGTTTTCAAGCGCTCGGCCAGAATCTCGGCCGTCGCCTTGTCGACATCCGCCTCCCGGCTCGGTTCCCGGGCTGAACCGCGCGCCACCAATACCTGCTCGCGCAAAATCTTCTGCTCCGCCGCCGGCAATTTTCCCGCGCGCCATTGCAGCAGGCCAAAAACACAGCCGCCGGAAATCGCCAGCAACGCGGCGTTCAAGGTCACGATGCCCAGCCATTTGCCGAGCCAGATCTGCCAGCGCGCGATCGGCTTGGTGGCCACGACCTGGATCTGGCATTCCTCGATGTCCCGGGCGAGCGTGCCGCAGGACAGCCAGAGCGTGGAGATGCCCAGCAATGCCGTGATGGCGCTCAAGGTGTACGTCAGGATGATCTGCGTGAAACCCTGCGCCGTGCCGTCGTCCCGGATGACGATGGGCAGGCCGACCACCGCCAGGATCAACAATGCCGCGATGACCAGGAACAGCTTGAACCGCAGCGCGGCCTTCCAGGTCAATCCGGCGATGGCTAAAATTCTTTGCATCAGGAAATCGTCCTCGGCCCCGGATTATTTCTTCCCGCCGAGCAGCGAAGAAAGTTTTTCATCCGCCTTGGACAAGTCCGCTGGTTTCGGGGCTTCGGTTTTCGAGGCAGACTTTTCCGGTGCGGCTGCGGGCGCCGTGGGCTGGGCCAGCGCGGCCAGCTTGCTGCTGTCCACCTTGGGCGCGGATGATTCGGCCACCGGCTTGGCGGCGGCGGCTGGTGCGGCCTGCGGCAGCGACAATTTTTCCAAAACTTTTTCGCCGGCCGGTTTGGCTTCCACCCCGCCGCGCAGGTATTCGGCCACGCGCGCGCCAGACTGGGCGCCGCTGGTTTCATTGGCGGCACGCGCCTTGGCCACGACATCGAGAAAGTAGCTTTCGAGGTTCTGCGTCGGGTTGTCCACGCGCACTTCGCCTGAAACAAGATCCTTGCGGATGATCGCCAAAACCTTTTCCAGCGTTTCGCGCGGCAGCACCGGCGTGGTGATGCGCAGGCTGTCCGGCTTGGCGAGCAGTTCATTCAGCGTGCCCTGCGCCTGGATCTTGCCGCCGTAATAAATCACCACGCGGTCGCAGACATCCTCCACGTCGGACAGCAGATGGCTGCTCAAGATAACCGTCTTGCCGCGCCGGGCCAGGGCCACGATCAAGTCCTTGACCTCCCGGCAGCCGATGGGGTCCAGGCCGGCGGTCGGTTCATCCAAAATGACGAGGTCGGGGTCGTTGATGAGCGCCTGCGCCAGGCCGATGCGGCGCTGCATGCCCTTGGAAAATTCACCCACGGCGCGCGTCTGCGTCTTGCCGAGGCCGACCATTTCCAGCAACTGCTCCGCGCGGTTGTTGCGGTCGTTCTTGTCGAGATGGAACAGGTTGCCGAAAAAGTCCAGCGTCTCGCGGGAATTCAGGTAGCGGTACAGGTACGATTCCTCCGGCAGATAGCCGATGCGGGACTTGGTCTGCACGTGGCGCGGCGAATGACCGAAGACCTCGATGTGCCCCTTCGTGGGATGCAGCAAACCGAGCAGCAGCTTGATGGTCGTGGACTTGCCGGAACCGTTCGGCCCGAGCAGCCCGAAAATCTCGCCGCGACGCACCTCAAAATCCACGCCGTCCACCGCGCGCGCCTTGGGGCGGTTCCAGAAATCCTTGAAGACCTTGGTGAGGCCGCGGATGGAAACGACGACTTCGGCGGATCTTCGATCTCCGGTTTCCGGTTTAGGATTTAGTTCGGCGACGGGCATAAAAAATCAATCTGCAAGTTTTTTAAACAACTCGTGGTTTTGGTCAAAAACTTCTGACGCAATACGCTTAAATTCATCAGAGACTTCCGGCGGCGGATTAACCCCAACCGGCGACTTGATTCCCATCAAATGAGCAATCACTTCGTCTTGCTCGGCCTGAGTTAATGCAGAAAAAGCGTCAAAGATTTCTTCTACTTTTTTGCTCGGCATACCAAATTTTACGCCAGCTTCGGCGTCAGTTCGCCCGCCGGTTTCTGGTGCGAGCCGTGGTCGTGCTTGCCGGTGACGGCCGCCGGCTGGAAATGCTCCAGTTCCTCGCCTTTGCGGACCAGGCGGGCGCTGTTGAATATCACGATGAGCGTGCCGAACACATGCAGGATGGCGGCGGTGATCGGGCCGATGATGCCGAAGGCCGAGGCGGACAAACCGGCGATGATGAACACCACGCCGAAGGCAAAATTCTGGTTGATGACGGCGCGGGTGCTGCGCGAAAGCTTCACCAGGAACGGCAGCCGCCGCAGGTCGTTGTTCATCAGCGCGATCGTGGCGCTGTGGATGGCGACTTCGCTGCCCGCCGCGCCCATTGCGATGCTGATGTCGCCGGCCGCCAGCGCGGGCGCGTCGTTCACGCCGTCGCCCACGACGGCAACCTTGTAGCCCTTCGCCTTCACGGCGCGGACAAAATCAACCTTGTCCTGCGGCAGGCAATCGCCCTTGGCCTCTTCGCAATTGATCTCCGCCGCGACGCGCGTGGCCACGGGCTGGCGGTCGCCGGACACCATGGCGATGCGGCGCACGCCGGCTTCCTTCAGTTCCGCCAGAGCTTCCTTCGCCTCGGCGCGAGTCTGGTCCTGCATGCCGACCCAGCCGACACAATGACCGTCGCGCGCCACGAAAATCAGGCTCCAGCCCTCGGCGTCGTTCACATCGACGGATTTCTCAAAACCGGCGGCGATGCCGTTGTCGAGGAGCCACTGGGCGCGGCCGACCAAAATTTTGGCACCGTTGATGCCCGCCTTCACGCCGCGACCGGCGGTCTCGGTGAAATCTTTCGGCTCGGCCAGCGGCACGCCGGCTTCTTCCGCGAGGGTGGCCAGCGCCTTGGCGGTGGGATGGTTGCTGTACTTTTCCGCCGAGGCGGCGAGCAGAAGCAGTTCCGCCGGCTTGGTTTCGCCCAGCGGCGCGAGGCGGCTGACGGCCAGCTGGCCGGTCGTCAGCGTGCCGGTCTTGTCAAAGATGAAGGCGTTGATTTTCGCCGCCGCCTCGATGTCCGCGACGTTCTTGATGAGGATGCCCAGACGCGCGGCGGCGGACAACGCGGCGACCATCGCCGTGGGCGTCGCGAGAATGAAGGCGCACGGACAGGACACGACAAACACCGCGATGACGCGGCTCAAATCATGCGTGAACGCCCAGACGAGCGCCCCGATGACCAGCACGAGCGGCGTGTAAAAACCCATGTATTGATCCACGATCTTCTGGATGGGCAGCTTGGTTTTTTCCGCGGCGATGATGAGTTCGCGCACGCGGCCGAGCGTGGTGTCCGTGCCGGCGCGGCTGACCTTGATCTCCAGAACGCCGGTGAGGTTTTGGGTGCCGGCAAAAACTTCATCGCCGGTCTTCTTGTCCGCCGGCAAGGATTCACCGGTGATGGTGGCCTGGTTGAACGAGCCCTGGCCGTTCACGATGACGCCGTCGGCGGCGACATTGTCGCCGGGGCGGATGCGGATGACATCGCCGATGGCGAGCTGGCTGGCGGCGACTTCTTCCTCAGCGCCGCCTTTTCCGAGGCGGCGGGCCTTGGTGGGCGTGAGCTTGATGAGCGATTCGATGGAGTCGCGCGCGCCCTGGGCGGTGCGGGTCTCGATGATCTCGCCGGTGAGCATGAAGAAGGCGACGATGCCGGCGGTTTTGTAATCGCTGGAGGCGAACGCGGCGAGCACCGCGATGGCGACGAGTTCGTTGATGCTCAGATTGCCGCGCCGCAAATCCCGGACGGCGGTGACGATGATGGGAAAGCCCAGGACGATCGAACCGATCATGGCGCTGGCGCTGGCCAGGGTGCTGCTGGCATCCAGGAACCAGTCCACCACGAAGGCGTTCAGGACGCAGACGATGCCGAACACGGCCCACGGAATGGACACGACGGAATGTTCGTGGTCATGGCCGCAACCGCAATTGTCACCGTGCTGGTGCTCGTGCTGGCTGATAAGAGATGTGACCTGCATAAAATTAATGTGTTACAAGTTACGGATTCAAAATTGCCGGCCTAGGGCGATTTGGACTGCTGCAATTCATTGTTTAACATTAACCTCAGTTCGACCGGTTTGCCATCGGCATGCGTATGGAGGTATTTCTTTTCCCCGGCGTTGGCCAGCACCACGGACATGGCCTTGGTCACCTCGAGCTGGGAGAACAGGCCCGGGTTGCTGACGTAGCGCGGCAGCAGGTTGGTGAACACCTCGGCATCGGACTGGATGGCGGTCACATAGCGGAGGCGGGCGGATTCGGCGGCGTTGGTGATGGAGGAGGCCTGCGCCCCGGCCTGGCTGAGGATGCGGGTCTCCTCGCCTTTCGCCTCGTAGATGAGCTTTTCACGGTTCTGCCGGGCGCTTGCGACCTGCGCAAACACATCCTTCAACTGGCGCGGCGGGGCGCTTTCCACCGAGCAGGGCTTGATGGACACGCCGAGCTGCCGTTCATCCGCCAGTTCGGTGATGCGCTCCTGCACGGCCTCCTGAAATTTGACCCGCTCATTGATCAGGATGTCATCCACGTTGAACCGGGCGGCGGTGGCGATGAGGGCGTTGTTGGCGGCGTTCAGCACGGCGTTGGAGATGCCGTTCAAGTTGAACTCATGGTTCGTGCCGCTGGCAAAGTTAAAGATGGCCGTGCGCGGGTCGATGATCTGATACGGCACAGTCACCCGGACATGGACGATGTTGCGGTCGGCGGTGATGGCGTAGCCGTCCATCCGCGGATCCAGCGACGGGCCGGGCGCGGGTTCCGTGCCGGCCAGTTCCGCCTCCGGTGTGGCGAAATACCAGCCCACGGTGGACCGGACCGACTGGTTTTCCGTGATGGGGACGCGGACAACTTCATCGATGGGATAGGGCAAGGACCAATGCAAGCCGGCCCCGAGCAACATTTGGAGGCCTTCCCCCTGCGGCTTGCCGAAGCGGAGGACGATGGCCTTTTCCTGCGGCCCGACCTGGAAAAACCCGGCGGCAAAGATGATCACCACCAGCGCCGCCATCGCGATCTGGACGATGATGAAGCTGCTGCGCAACGCCTCGGCGAGCGCCTGCGAGCCGGAGTCCTGGGTTTCCGGCGCGTCGTGCGGGTGGTCGGGATGATCGTGGTCGCTCATGTCACTTTACGGTGTTGATGCCGGAGCTGGCCGGCAGGCTCCGGAAGAGGTCAAAGGGCGCGGTGCGTTCGTCCAGGATCAGCGTGGTGTTCTTGTTGGAGGAAGTCTTGATCGCCTCGAGCCGGGCCAGGAAAATGGCCAGTTCCGGGTTCTGCTGGAACACGCTCAAGGTCTTCGCGGCCTCGGCCACGCCTTCACCTTCGATGCGGGTGGCGGCGGCGGAGGCATTGGCGAGCGTATCGGCCGCCTGGCGTTCGGCGGAGGACCTGATCTTGGCCGCGTCAGCTTCGCCGTTAAACTGCGCCTCGTTGATGAGCTTGGTGCGTTCGGCCTTCATCCGGTCAAACACCGCCTGGGTGACGTCCGCCGGCAGGCCCAGTTTTTTGATGCCGAGGAATTCGATGCTCATGCCGTAATTGTTCGTGGCCAGCAGCGCCGACACCCCGGTCTGGATCTCCTTTTCGATGTCGGTGAACTTGAGCTGGGCGGGGTCGGAATTCACAAAGTCGGACAGGTTGTGCTTGCCGATGACGGCCGCCTTGGTGCTGCGCAGCAACTGCTCCAACTGGGCCTGGGCGGCCAGCGTGGAACCGCCGGGGAACTTCGGGAAAAACGTCTTCGCATCGGAGATCCGCCAGCCGACATAGACGGACATCTGCAGCATCGTGCTGTCGTGGGTGAGGTTCTGGCTGAACTTGTCCTCGAAATTCTGCACGCGCTGGTCGAAGCGGTTGATGCTCTGGATGGGCCAGGGCCATTTCAGGTTAAACCCGGCGTTGGTGATGGTGTCCGTGGGCTTGAGGAAGGTCGAGACGACGACGACTTCCGACTGGCGCACTTGGAAGCTAAACAGCAGCAACGCGAATATTACCACCAGAACGATGGCGATGATGATGGTCAGGAGGCTCTTTTTTTTCATGGCGAATTGGTGATCGAAAGATTTTGCAGATCGGCGCGGACTTTTTCTTCCAGGTCAAAAATAACGACATCCTGGGTGTTGGTGACCAGCAGGACGTATTTTTTGGCGTCCTTGGTTGCCGCGTCGAAAGCCTGCAGGTAAAGGCGCTGGCGGTACACGGAAGGCGCGGCGCGAAACGCCGGGAGCTGGTTCGTGAACAAGGCCGCCTGGGCATATTTGGCGGTGACCATCGTGATGCGGTTGGCATCGGCCACATTGGTGAGCGTGAAGGCCGCGGCCCCGGCGATGGCGTTGGTCCGGATGGCCTCCGCCTCGGCTTTCAGGATGGCCGCCAGCCGGCCCTGTTCCGCGCCGACGACTTTTTCATAGGTCGAGGCGACCTCCTTGTCCGTCGGCGGATGGATGTCCTGCAGGCCGACAAAGACGATTTTCGCGCCGAGCTGCCGCTCGTTGGCCGAGGCCTGGATGGATTCGCGCAAGGCCTCCGCCGCCTCGAGGCGCGCGTGCGTGAGGATCTCGTTCAGGTCGCTGCCGGCGAGAAAGCGGGTGACTTCGCGCGTCGCCAGGCTGTGCAGCAAATCCTCCGGCTGGCCGTTTTTGTAGACCCAGTCGGCGATGTTGGTGATCTGGAACTGCACGGGGATGCTGACGGTGATGAGGCCGACGGGTTTGAAGCTGGCCGCGTCGTTGGTGCCGTCCTTGGCCGTGGCATCGGCGAGGCGGTTGCCGACCAGGAAATTCTCCTCATTCGCGTGGGGCACCGTCCAGAGGATCGTGGTCATGGCCTCGCTCTGGGCATCCGGGGTGTAGCCGACCGCAAACGCCTGGATCTGCTCGGTGCGGAAGCGGTAGATCTTGTCGATGGGCCACGGGAGCTTGAAATGCGCGCCGGGGTTGAGGATGCCGTGCGGCTTGCCGGACCGTTCGATCACGGCCTGCTCGCCGGCGTCGATGAAGACGACCATGGTGGAGAGGAGCAGGACGGCGAACTGGATGAGCAGCAGGGCGAGGAGATTGTTGCGCGCCGCCTGGAAAAACCATGTCTCGGAAACCTTGAAGCCGAACTGGTAATCGAGCGTCTGGGCCGCCGTGGTGAAGAGGCTTTCGGGCTGGGCGAGGATGCCGGCGACGCGGCTTTCGTACAACGGACGGGCGACCTTGCCCTTGACGCGGGGGCGGTAGAGCTCCAGCAGGAGCGTCAAAAGATTTTCCACCGCCAGCAGCCCCAGCAGGATGGCGAGGATGCGGCCCACCCAGTAATCGGCGCTGGCAAACTTGGCCCAGTCGCCCGCGATGCCCGCGGCGGCGATGATGCAGACGTAGGCGCCCGCGAGCAGGAAACTGGCGCCGGGCCGGAGCAGCCGGTGGTTTTCCAGCCGGGCGATGGTGACGGAGAAACGGCCGAACAAAAACAGGAGCAGCGCAAAAATGGCGAAGAGCGAGAGCGACGGGGTGGCCGTGCCCGGTTTCAAGGAATCGGTCGGCAGGCCGCTGGAACGCCAGAGCAGCCAGGCGCCGCCGGCCTCGACCAGCAGGAGGAGGATGGCGAAGCCGGGGACAAAAAATTTCTCGAACTGTTCGCGGGCGTTCCGGGCCGGGAAGCTGCCGGCATCCTTGGCGTCGAAGATCGATCCGCCGCGGCTGCGGGCCAGCTCATCCAGCTCCAATTTTTCGGCGCGCTCGTTCTCTTCCAACCGCATCTGGAACCAGCTCACGAACGTCACGATGACCCCGAGGCCGAGGAAAACCGCGGCCGCGCGGCCGGCGGGCGACCCGGAGAAAACCGCGACGCCGAGGCCCGCGAGGAAGATCGCCAAGGCGACCGCGAGGTTCACGAGACCATTTTTTTGTGTGCTTCGTTCCATGTTAGCTCAATTCACGTTCTTCAAACAACAGCGCCCCGACGGCCAGCGCCGCGCCGACATAGCACGCCGCATAACCCAGCGCCTTGCCGACGTAATCCCAGTGAAACGTGCTTTTGCCCGATTCAATGGCGTCGGCGAGCCAGAAAAGCTGCCAGTTCGGGATGAGGCTGTAAAGGGTTGAAGCCCACCAAACGCCTTGGGCGGCCGGTTTGCCGAAGAAATAATCGGACATCAGCCCCACGAGGAAGATGGCGGAGCAGATGGCGAGCGTCGGGATGGTGTCGAACCGCGTGGAGCACGCCAGGGCGATGGCGGCGAGGACCCACAAGGCGAACAGGATCAAAATCCCGGCGGGGAGCAGGTTCCAGTTCACCGTGGCGGCCGTGCCCAGGCTTTGCTGCTGACGGGTGAAAGTGAAGATGAAAAACGCGGCGAGGGTCGTGAAAAACACCATCGCGAACACCGCATCGCTCACGAACGGGCGGCGCAGGAAGAAATTGCTGAAGCCGGCCAACGCGTAGGCCAGGGCGATGCCGAGGCCGAAAAAGGAGATGGCCGCGAGGTCGGTCTTGCCGTAGGCGTCGAAGGCCATGCGGCTGGAGAGCAGCACGCCGACGAGGTTGACGTACGTCAGGAGCGTGAGGGCGGCGGCGAGGCCGGTGAATTTCGCGAGCAGGAACTGCGTGCGGCCTACGGGCTTGGACAGGACGGCGAGGGCGGTGCCGGAGCGGATCTCCCGCGCGAGCGAGGAGGAGGCGCTCAAGACCGCGCCGAACAGGCCCGACAAGAGCATCACCGCCAGCGTGGAATTTTCCACCAGCTTCGGCTCGTCGCCGAAGGCAAAATAGTACGGCACGGCGAGAAAAATCTCGAACGCGACGGAGCCGGTCATCAGCAGCAGAAAGATCGGCTGCCGGACCAGTTCCATGAAGGCATTCGCCGCGATGGTGAGGAACTGACGCATCTAAGGTTCTGTGAGTTTATGCATCCGGCAAAAAAATGCCAGCGAAATGCCAGCGGTTATATGGTTGATTGCAGGAAACATATTTAGTTTTCACGACAATTGAGCGGTGCCCACCCCTTTTCGTTCAAACTAAGGAGAGGTGTGCAGTGAGACGCACAGGTGGGTTGAAGCTGCGAGGATTGAGGGTGGAGGATAGAAGATGGCACCCCTCATCCACCGAGGGGCGAGGGAACCGCGTTGGGTTGACGGGAACGCACGACCATGAGTTGCGCAGCGGTTTTTGATCTTTGCTACAGAGCAGCAAGATGCCGGCGCGGTTTCTGGCGACGTTAATGGCGACGTTAACTGCGCTGAGTTCAAGCGTCCTGACGTCGGCGGCTACGGCTGAAAAGAAAAACGGCGGCGGGATTTTTCCCGCCGCCGTGCTGCTGAATTAATTATGCCGGTTACTTGAGGCCGACCAGATAGCTGAAGCGGGCTGCGAACTGGTCCGGGCTCATATTGATGACCGCGCCGAGCTTGGCCAGTTGCTTGTGGTCTTCAAAATCTTCGCGCTCAAGGCGGATCATGTAGGCTTGGGCGCATTCGAAGGCTTCGCCATCGACATTGACCTTGCGGTTTTGCATGCGGCCGGTCTTGGGGTCCAGCATGTCGTCGAACGGCAGCGGGTTCATCTTGCCGTCCACGAAGCTGATGATGGCCCCGTATTTTTCGGCTTCGGCGGAACGGAGGAATTTTACGGCGGCATAGCCGAGGTCGCGGGTGTATTCCGCATCGAACGGGATGGGATCGGCACAACGGAGCTCGTAGCCGAGGTCTTTATCGATAAACGTCATGTTGATCCCCAGTTTTTCGAGCCGAGTGGTCAATAATTCCTTCATCAGGCGGCCGAACTCGATTTCGCCCAAGCGCAGGTGGCCGTGTTCATCGCGGATGATTTTGCCGAAGCGTTCGAGCTGGCCATCGGGCAAGGCGGCGAGGAGACCTTTTTCGCCGATCGATTCGATCAAGCCTTCGGCGAGGACGACCAGGCCATATTTGGAGCCTTCGGCTTTGCGCTTGATGATGGAGCCCATGATGATGTCGCAGACTTCATCGACGGTGACCTGACGGCCGTGAAATTCCTCGGAGATGATCGCGAGGGTCGCGGCCGAGGCCTTGGCGATGCCGAGGGCGAGGTGCCCGGCGGCGCGGCCCATGCTGACGATGAGATACCAGCGGGAGGTGGTGCGCGCGTCTTCCATCAGGTTGCGGACGATCTGCACGCCGTAGTGGCGGGCGGTCTCGTAGCCGAACGTGGGCGCGGTGCCCGGCAGGGGCAGATCGTTGTCAATGGTCTTGGGGACGTGGGCGACCTTGATTTTGCCGCCGCTGCGCTTGGCCACGTGGCTGGCGGAAAAGGCGGTGTCGTCGCCGCCGATGCTGACGAGGGCGGTGATGCCGAGTTTTTCAAACACGGTGAAGATGTTCGCCATCTGCTGCTCGGACTTGGTGGGGTTGGTCCGCGCCGTGCCGAGGATGGAGCCGCCCTTGATGTGGATGTCCTTCACATCGCGGATGGAGAGGGGTTTGATCTGGGTGGTGTCGCCCTGGGCGATGTATTTGAAGCCGTCGCGGAAACCGATCACCTCGTAGCCCTGGTTGATGCCTTCGATGGTCGCCGCGGCGATGACGCCGTTCAAACCGGGTGCCGGTCCGCCGCCCACCAAAATTCCAAGCCTGCCTTTAGTGCTCATGTAATATTTTAAATATTGGTTGATTGACCGCTAGGTCCGGGCAGTCTGCGCAGAAAAATCGTGAGAATTCAATTCCATTCTTGCGGCATCCACACCACAATTTGCCGGCATGCAACGCGCCGTTTTTCTGGACCGTGATGGCACGCTCATCGTGGAAAAAAATTACCTGTGCCGCCCGGAGGAGGTGGAACTCTTCCCCGGGGCGGGCGCGGCGTTGAAACGCCTCGCGGACGCGGGCTTCAAGCTGATCATGGTCACGAACCAGTCGGGCATCGGGCGCGGTTATTTCACCCTGGCGGAGGCGGAGCGCGTCAACGAGCGGGTGTGCGCCGATTTCGCGCGCGCGGGCGTGCGGTTCGAGAAGATTTACATCGCCCCCGAGGCGCCGGAGCAGCCGAGCCGGGGGCGCAAGCCCTCGCCGCAGTTCCTGCACGATGCGCGGGATGAATTTGGCCTGGACCTCGCGGAGAGCTTCATGGTGGGGGACAAGCTCATCGACCTCGAATGCGGCTGGAATGCGGGCGTCAAAAAGAGCCTCCTGGTCCGCACTGGCTACGGGGCGATGACCGAACGCAAAGACAGCCGGCGGGCGGCCGAGGCGGTCATCGTGGACGGGGTGAAAGAAGCGGCGGACTGGATTTTGGGCCTCAAGCCGGAATTAAAAGTTAAAAATTAGAAGTTTTGAAAAAGGTGGCGGCACCTCGCCTCGCCGGGAAACGACGGGACGAAGTGACGGGTTTTAACAGCGCCGGCAAAGGCCAGCTCACGGCAAGCGATGCGACGGCCTGCCAGATAAAAGAATTGGGGAACGAAAATTATTTTATCCATTGCCGCGTGCCCATTGGGTAGCCTTTGCCCGTCTTGTCTGTGTCATTTAAAAGGACTTGCCTGTCCGAGTTGCGCCATGACTTCCTGCTTCCATTCGTCGCCCAGCGCTGTCTCGGTCTTGCCGGTGTATTTTTTCCACAAGCCGGCATCGTATTTGTTTTCGCGCATCGCCGCATTCATCTGGCTGACGATGTCCTGGTCATATTTTTCCGAGACCCAGTTCAGGAAATTGGCCGTGAGGCGGTAACCAGCGTTGTATTTGGGCGAAAGTTTTCCGCCATGCTTCCGCAGCCACACCAGGTCGGCACCGTGACTCTGCGGCTCATATTTGAACCACCGGATATAATCCGCGCTGCCTTCCACCAGCCAGCCCGGGTTTTCCCCGTCAAAATGCTGGACGACATGGACCGCCTCGTGAATGAGCGAACCAACCGCCTGGCCATCCAGCTCCGTCTTTAACCATTCGGAATTGGCCACGACATTACGCCCGGAAGTATACGCCACGCCGTCCATCGGCTTGAGCGTGATCTGAAAATGGTCGGGGGCGGTGTAGCCGTCACTCGCGAGCAACTCCGTGATCTTCGGGTACCATTCCACCAAGGCCGGCACCAGCTTCGATTCCGCCCATTCCTTCAGCCCCGGTGCGAGCTCGGTGTTGATGGCGATCGTGCATTTTCCGTCCGCTGTCTGGGCGGTAAAACCCGGCACGGGGGCAACCGTTCCCCGAGCGGCAGCGACGGCTGCGGTGGGCGCGTCGGCAGCCACCACATCAATCTCGCTGAAGAACGTGTTGCCAAAGTCGTCGTCGCGCTCGGTCGCGGAAACGTCGAACAACAAGCAGCGGAATCGGCCGAGATGGCCGCCGGTGTCCGCAATGCTCACTCCGTATTGCCCGCCGCCGTCCCCGGATTTCGGCCTGGTGTCAACGCTGGCCACCAGCGTCCAGCCGCATTGGCCGGGAACCACCCCGCGCTTTGGCGCGGGGTTAAAATTTGTCGCCGTCCCATCGGCGGCATACAGCTTGTAAAGCTGCGGGCCGCGCGGGCCGGGATGCCAGGAATAGGTGTTGACCTGCCGGACGTTGATGACGCCGCCCAAGTCCACCCGCAGACGCCCGCCGTCAGAACCGGCGTCAAAGAAAAAATTCTCCTCCGGCTGGTCGGCGTCGACGGGCAGCTTGCCGTCGTTCAATTTGCCCAAACCGCCGCTGTTGGAATCCGCCCCCCCGTCCACAATGCTGAATTTAGCGGTCGTCGCCGCATCGTTCATCGAAGGACCGGGCACGGACTTGAATTCAAAGGCCGGCGTGGCCCCGTCGTTGTTGTGATAGGCCACCGTCACTTTGGTTCCGGCTTCGGTTCCGGCGGCGCCCAGGAAGAAGCACCCGGCCGCAACCCACATCAGGCAGTTTTTCATAAATGATTCGCGTCAGTTGTTCGTCGCCCATGAGCTCAGTCGGGGAGGTTTGCCTGGCTGCCCCATTCCTGGTTCGGCTGCGGCCCCATGACGAACTCGATTTTCCCGCCGTGCTTCAATTCCTTGAAGGGCAGGAACGGTGAATCCCAGTTTTTTCCGTTCACGCGGACGGATTGCACATAGATGTTCTGGTCGGAAAGGTTTTCCGCCGTCATCGTAAATTTCTTTCCATTGGAAAGATGCAGGGTCGCCTTGGGAACCTGGGGCGCGCCGATGACATAATAGTCGCCCGCCGGACAAACCGGATAAAAGCCCAGGCAGGTGAACAGATACCACGCCGACATCTGGCCGCAATCGTCGTTGCCGCAAAGCGAGCCGGGGCCGCTGCCGTATTGCGTTGCGACGACTTGATGCAGCCGTTCGGCGGCCTTCCACGGGGCGCCGGCACAGCTATAAAGGTAAATGACATGGTGGCTGGGCTCGTTGCCGTGCCAGTATTCGCCGAGGCAGCCGCGCAGATCGTTCGTGGACAGTTCATGCTTGAACGCAGCGGATGGCTGGACGTTGAAAAGCGAATCCAGTTTCCCGATGAACGCCGCCTTGCCGCCCATCATCGCAATCAAAGCCGGCACGTCCTGCGGGACGAACCACGAGTATTGCGAGCTGGTGGCTTCCGTCACGTCCTGAAGATTCGGGCCGCCGCCAAAAAGGTGCGCGTCAAAATTGGTGCGCCAGCGGCCCTGGGAATCCTTTGGGCACATCCAGCCCAGTTCGGGATTGTAAATATTCTTGAAGCTCGCGGAACGCTTCATGAAATAATGATAGTCGTCCGTCTTGCCCAGGGCCTTGGCCATCTGCGCAACGGTCCAGTCGTCGTAGGCGTATTCGAGCGTTTTGGAAAGCGACTCGTCTTCTTCATCGCACGGCACATAACCCAGCTTGCGATACGACGCGAGGCCGTCGTAATCAGGATTCATCGCCGTGGTTTTAATGGCGCGGTAGGCGCGCTCGGCGTCGAAGCCTTTCACCCCTTTCAAGTAACCGTCCACGATGACGGGGACGGCGTGATAGCCGATCATGCACCACGTTTCGTTGCCCTGCAGCTCCCACATCGGCAGCAGATGATCGGCGCTCTGGTCAAAATGAGCGAGGAGCGAATTAATCATGTCGGAGTCCCGGGGCGCCTGAATCAAGGACAACAACGGATGCTCGGCGCGAAACGTGTCCCACAGCGAAAACACCGCATACTTGGTGAAACCGTTGGCGCGGTGGATATTCTGGTCAAAGCCGCGATATTCGCCGTTCACATCTTGGTATAGGTTGGGCACCAGGAAAGCGTGGTAGAGGGACGTGTAAAAAGTTATCTTTTGTTCATCCGAACCTGCGATCTGAATCTTGCCCAGCTCCTTGTCCCACTTGGCGCGCGTGGCTTCGCGCAGGCCGTCGAAATCCCAGCCGGGAATCTCCGCAGCCAGATTTTGCAGCGCGTTCGCCGCGCTGACGGCGGACACGGCCACCTTAACGTGAATCACTTCATTCGCGCTGGTCTTATATTGGGCCACAAATTGCAGGTTGGTTCCCGCCGCCTCGTTGCGGCTGCGGAAACGGTAGTTGAGATAGCTCTGGTAGGTGACCGGCTGGCCGTCTTTGATGATCATCGCCCCGTCAAACGGACGCGAAAAACGCGCGGCAAAATAAAGATACCGCTCCTTCGCCCAGCCGTTCACGAGATGAAAACCGGTGATGGTCGAGTTATCCTCGATGCGGAAGCGTGATGCCGCCACGCGCCAGCGGCCGCCGCTGATGACGTGGTTCAAATCCACAAGAATAGAGGCCTGGTCACTCGCGGGAAAAGTGAAGCGCAACAGGCCGGTGCGCGCGCCCGCCGTGAGTTCCGCGGTGACGCCGGATTTTTGCAGCTTCACCTTGTAGTAGCCCGCCGAGGCCGATTCCTCCGCGTGTGAAAACAGCGATTGATAACCTTCAGCGGGATGATCTTTGCGGCCCGCGGCAAACGCCGGCTCGCCGGTTTGGGGCACGAATAAAAAATCACCGAGATCCGGACACCCCGTGCCGCTCAAATGCGTGAGCGAAAAACCTTGAATGGTGGGATCGGTGTATTCGTAGCCGGAGTCCGTGTCCCAGTTCGTCGTGTCGGTGTCCGGGCTTAATTGCACCATGCCGAACGGCGCGGACGGTCCGGGGAAAGTATTGCCCTCGCCCTGCGTGCCAACAAAAGGCCGGACGTAATCAGAAAGCCGGGGTTCGGCGACCGCGTGCGCCGCCGCGCCGCCCAGCAGCAATGCGGCCAGAAACGACTTTCCGCCGATAACCAAACGGATTGGTTTTTTCATGTGTACATATTTTCAAGGTTGATTCCGCCGCAAAAAATCAGGGCCCGGCGGCGCGGTGCGAAAACCGCGCCAGTGTCAGGCAAGTGCCCGTTCAAAAGGGCGCTCATTTATTTTTACGGTTACCCGGCCTCGTATTTTGAAAGTCCCGGACGGGGGCGGAAGATGGCAAGCCCGGCGATTTCTGCCGCGCCGTCCGGCGCTGCCCGGGATTTGCATTTGATTTTGAAAATGCACTTCAGGGTGGAGCGGCAATGTGGGACGGAAGGGACGGAAGGGACGGCGGTTCGAATGGAAGGTTGCCACGGATCCGCTTTTTCTTCTTTCCGCCGGCCAAATATAGAGACAGTTTTTTTGGGAAAACGTTCAATAAAATACCTGGATTTATTTGCGGTGCGGGGGTTGCCGGAAAGGCGGGGAGGCTGATATTGTCAATCAGTTTGGGCGGAGGTAGTGAATGGTTAAATGGTTAAATGGTTGCATGGGAAGCGGCGGGCGCCGGGTGGCGGGTAGCAAGGTGAAGGCGGGGTTCCCGAGGCAAAGCCTTGGGAATCAAGGTTCGTTAGCCCTTGTTAGCCTTTGTTAGCCCAAAGAAATTTTGTGCGAGCTGCACGGGGTCCGTGTCGGACTGGCCAGCGAATTAAGGTAAATTAAACCATGAAATGTGACGGGTGACAGGTGGCGAGGAATGAGTGATGAAAAATCGGCGCAGTCAGAACATAGGTAACACATATGGTTCAATACATGGGTAACACTAGGTTGGTTACAGGTTACACATTTGATTCAAGGGTGACCAGCTTCCAGCGGGCGGATATCCGCCCGCTGGAAGCTGGCGGTTGCCACTTC
>JARLJW010000085.1 GCA_031290985.1 Verrucomicrobiia bacterium
AAGTGGCAACCGCCAGCTTCCAGCGGGCGGATATCCGCCCGCTGGAAGCTGGTCACCCTTGAATCAAATGTGTAACCTGTAACCAACCTAGTGTTACCCATGTATTGAACCATATGTGTTACCTATGTTCTGACTGCGCCCGGCCATTCGGCATTCGGCATTCGTCATTCGTCATTCGCCATTCGTCATTCGTCATTTTACCCCCTCATCCATCCATTCATTCACTGACTCATTCGCCGGCCGCCTTGCCATCACCCCACGTGCCCCGGCGGCCGTCCGCCAGGACCTTCACGTCGACAACTTTGATGCTGCTTTTACGCCCGGTTTATTGTATCTCAATCGTCATCAGAAGCACGGCACGGATCAGCTCAGCCATCAGCAGCAACCCTGAAAATCCCTTGAATAAAAGCAAATCTTCCGACATACGGCCCGAACATCAACTGCTTGTCCGGGTATTGATCGTGGCCGCCGTATTTATCACCGCCCTGACAGTGATGCTGTTTATCGGCGCGCTTCAGGATAAAAACCCACATCCCGATTCCGCCGCCACGCCCACACCAGCCGATGCCGGAAACCAGCCGGCACCGGCGAAATCGAACCTCCAAAACAGCGACGTCACCAATCTGTTCCTGGATCTGCCCGTCTTCGCCGCCACCAATCCGGTCCCACATTAATACCCGGCGCCTTCGGGCTTCATCATTCGGATTTCTTTCGGCCTTCGGATTTCGGATTTCGGCCCTTCGGATTTTATCCGCGCCCCGCCGCAAACACATCAAAGCGCTCCCCATACTGCGCCAGATAATACGCCGGGTACGCCCGCTTGAACACCAGCACCGGCAGCAGCACCACCATCGCCACCACCATCCCGATCGCCGTGCTCAACACCAGTTGAAACAGCACATACAAGACGAACTTCCAAAAATTCGCCGTGAGCAGCCCGAAAAATTCGCCCCACACCGACAGGCAGCTCCCGCCGCGCAGAAACATGATCGGCACCACAAAATCCACCAGAAATTTTCGGACCAGCGCGAACGCCAGCGACAACACGAAAAATCCCGCGCCCAGCCCCACCACCGGCAGCACCCGGGCAAAACTCACCTCCTGCGCCAGCACCATCTGCAGGATCAGCACCGCCATGAACACCAGCAACGGCAGCAGCAGGACCAGGCCGGCCAGGCCCACCACCACGCGGAACCGGAACAGGCTGTTCGCCGGCCGCGCAAACTTCGCCCACGGCACCTCCACCTCCGCCACCTCCCGCGCCACGCAATGCAGGAACATGAACTTGCCCCGGCAGTTCAGCCACAACAGCAGCAGCCACAACCCCGTCGCCAGCACCACCAAGATCGCCGCCACCGGCACGATCCACCCGATGTTCTCCAGCACATAATCCTTTGCCTGAAAATAAAAATGCCGGAAATCCGCCAGCGTCTGCCCGTTGTTGTGATGAGTGTTGTAATTATAATTCCCGTTGAAGCCCGGGAAACCGTTGAACCCGCCGCCGCCGCCGCCCGCCTCCCCCAACCCCGCCAGCCACGCGCAAAAGCCGATCCCGATCCATTTCCCGAGATTAAACGGCCGGAACAACATCTGTTTCACCCGCTCATACGCCGGCTCGATCGCCACCGTCACACTGATCTCCGGCCCCCGCCCCGTGGGAAGTGGTTGAATGGTCATGATTTTTCAAGGCGACAGGTGCAGCCGGTAGTAAACCCGGTCACCCGTCGGGGGTATGAGTTGGTAAGTCCGGCCCATGCCGATGATGCTTCCAAAGACATTGGCATTCGTCCACGTGATGAAGTTCGTTGAACATTCCACCCAGGCGTTGGCGGAACCGACCTGGAGCCACGGCCACGAAACCACCACCATGCCCGATGCTCCGGTCACGGAATTTTCAACGCCGACCTGCAGCACCGGGTACCCCGGGTCCAGCTTGCCCACGAACAGGTCCAGATACGCATTCGTCGCCGCAATGGAACCGAACCACACATTCGTGCCCATCGTCCAACCCGTCACGTATGGCACACCCTTGGCATCCACCGCCACGCCCCACGCCCGTTGATCCGCAATGCCCAACGTTTGGAACACCCGCATCACGTTGCCGTTGGCGTCAAACTTGGCCACAAAGGCATCCGCGCTGCCCGCGTAAAAATTGGTGTCCGAGTTGGCCAGGGTCACCCCGCCCTGCCCGTCGGAATTGAACACCAGGTTCGTCCCGAGGAAAAAGCCGGTGATATAGCAGTTCCCCACCGGATCCACCGCCAGCGCCGTGCTGCCCACCGACCAGTCGCCGTGCACCGCCCAGGCCGACAACGGATCGCCGTTCCGGTTCAGCACGGCCACAAAAATATCCCCGTACGGCACGCCCTTGGTGTTGGTCAACGTGGTGGCGCCAAAGACGACGTTGGAACTCATGAACGTCCCGGTGACATAACAATTCGTGTTTGGCCCGATGGCCAGGTCCGCCCCGGCATCAATGTCCAGCCCGCCATATTCCTTGGCCCAGAGCACGTTGCCGGCTGGATCGTATTTCGCCACCACGATGTTCTGGCACGTGTTCGTCCCCTTCACCGCAAACGTAAAATTGCCGAACGCCGCATTGGTGCTGCGAATGTTGGCCAGCAGGTACACCTGGCCCGCCGCGTCCAGCGCCAGACCCGCCGCGCCGTCCGCGTCGTTGCCACCGGCCTGCCGGGCCCAGAGCAGATTCCCGGTGGCATCATACTTGAGCAGCAGCGCATCCCCGTAGCCCTGGCCGGCCAGGTTCGTGCCGCCAAAATTATTCGTGCCCCGGAAACTCCCCGCCACATATACATTCCCCGCCGCATCCACCGCCACCCGCGCGCCGCTGGAACTGTAGGTCGAACTGCGCGGACTGTCCGCCCACAACAGGTGGGCCGCCGCATCAAACTTCGCCACAAACAACGAGGAATTTCCCGACGGCGCATGGTTGGTCAACGTCAACGCGCCGATGTAAAAATTGGTCGAGTCGAAATAGCCCGTCACATAACAATTATGCTGGGCGTCCACCGCGATGCCCCCGCCCCGGTCATCATTCGTCCCGCCAAGCTTCACCGCCCAGACCACGTTGCCGGCGGAATCATATTTCACCACGAATACGTCCCAGGTGGGATAGGCCGTCCGCAGCGTGTTCGTGAGCACGATGCCGCCGAACGGACAGTTGCTGGAATTAAACCCGCCGATGATGTAACTGCTGCCTGCGTCATCCACCACGATCTGCCGGCTCACCTCGGCATTGTTGCCACCCGCCGTGCGCAACCATTGGAAATCCCCTGCGGCTGCCATGGCCTGGCAGAGCCCCGAAAAAAGCAGCAGCATTCCCCACACACAGGCCTTCATAGATTCACTTATTAAATCGCCGGCCCGGCGGCAGTCAAACTAATAATTTGGCGGGGGACGAATTAGTGAGTTATGGGGGCGGTTGAACCCGGAAACCGGAATCTGCAACGAGCAACACCCCGCCCATTCGTCATTTGTGATTCGTCATCCGCGTCAGGGACTCACCACCCGATAGTACCGGTTCGGAAAACTGCCGGCGTTGGTATCGGTGAAGCTAAACGAACTGCCGGGCGGGTTCGTGGCGATGGTCACCCACCACGATGGGTCACCGATATTTGCGGTCGCCTGGATCAACGTCGTTTGCACTGCGCTCGCCTGCACCGTGAATTGGAAGCCTCCGGCGGGCTCCGTGCATGAATGGGGCGTGTTTTTAATCCTGCCAAGTGATGACGTGGGCGGCAATTCACGCGGCGACCGGGCATTCGCTGGCCTTCATTCACATATGGGGTGAACACCCCATGGCACTTGGCCGACTTCGATGCTCATACTCACCGAACCGTTCCAAAACCAGACCAAAAAACAAAAGATGTCCAAGTTATTACTAAGGACGGTTGGTCTTGGGAAAAGCCATTAACGTAATTTATGTCCAGTTAAGCCAAAGTCGTTGTCCCCAAGTCCGTGTTTCAGAAAGCCAGTCAAGCCAGCGCCCATCAAACCGAAAGTGATATGAAAAAATCCAATCCGGCTAAAAAATCCATTCCGCTCACCGTCACCACCTTGCTGGCGCTCCTGCTGGCCGGCGGGGCGACGACCAGCATTCGCGCCGACGACGCCAAACCCGACGCGCCCGCCGCCACCAACGTGGTCAGCGCCGCCGCCGCCCCGGTGACCGCCAAAGCCGCCCGCGCCCCGCTCACCGGTGCCGAGCTCTACTCGATGCACTGCAACCGGTGCCACCCCGAACGCTATCCCACTGAGCGGACCGCCGCCCAGTGGAAAACCATCATGCTCCACATGCAGGTGCGCGCGAGCATCCCCGCCAAGCAATCCCGCCTCATCCTGCAATACCTCCAGGAGAACAGCGGACGTTAACCGGCCAACCCACCACTCGAAATACGCATGAAAACCAACCAGAAGACCAGCCGCTTGCTGTTCGGACTCGTCGCCGCCGGCTGCGCCCTCGGCGCCGCCCATCCCCCGTCCGCCCGGGCCACGGTCAGTGATGAAGATTTTAACGCGCTGAAAGCCATGGTTCAGCAGATGAACGGGCAATTGCAGTCGCTGAAGGCGACCAACCAGGCGGATCAAGAAATCATCGGGCAGTTGCAACAGAAGCTCGTCGAAACCCAGCGCACCGCCGTCGAGGCGCAGCAAAACAGCATCGCCGCCACCCAGATCCAGGCCGCCCCGCGTGCCCCGCTGGATGAAGCCACCGTGAACCACAACTTCCAGATCCTCGGCGACGCGGAGTTTCAGTACGGCAAGACGGACGGCCAGAACGGCTCCTTTTTGCTGGCCGATTTTGCGCCCATCTTTCTCTATCGCGGCGGCGACAACATCCTGTTCGAAGCCGGCTTTGATTTCATCCTGCAAAACAACGCCCCCAACAGCAGCGGCTACACCACCACGGTCAACTTGAGCTTTGCGCAACTGGATTATGTCTTCAATGACTACATCACCCTGTGCGCGGGCAACTTGGTGCTGCCCTTGGGCACCTACAGCGAACGCTCGGCAGGCTGGTTGAACAAGTTTCCGGACAGCCCGCTCGCGGTGGGCCTGATTCCCGGCACCGGCATCGGCGCCGAACTGCGCGGGGCCATACCGCTGGGTGAATACGGCAACATTCTCAATTACTCCGTCTACGGCGTGAACGGCCCCGGCTCGTCCGACGGCCTCGGCAATGACAGTTCGCTCGACGTCGGCGGAAATGTCGGACTTACCTCCGATGGTCGGATGGCCAATCTTCACAAAAACCTGGTCGGTGGCGGACGGTTGGCGGTCTTTATGCCGTTGTTCGACAAACCCCGTTACGACCTGGAAGTGGGCCTCTCCGCCCAATCCGGCGAATGGGATAATGCCGGCAGCCATCTCTATACCGCCGGCGTGCTGGATGCCGCCCTGCATCTTGGCCCCAATTTTGAAGCCAAGGGTGAATATATCCTGAGCCGCTTCGGTACTGATAATGTGGGCATGGTCAGCCAGTCCGGCTGGTTCGTGCAAGCCGGCTACAAACTCGCCGGCTTGAACTTGGAATGGCCCGTCATCAACAATGTGGAACTCGTGGGCCGCTACGATACCCTGCGCGACGGGGCGAACACCACCGACCGTTACACCGCTGGCTGCGTTTATTACCTCACCACCGCCCTGCTCTTCGAGGGCGATTATGAAATCATCCGCAGCTCCGACTCCACCCAACCGCGCAACCAGCTCATTTTGCAGATGTCGTATGGATTCTAACCCGACCGGAATCAAGCAACCATGAACACCCTCTCATTTCCAAACCGGCCCGGGCGTTCCCACCGGAAAACCATCGCGGTCGCCGCCGCGCTCGCCTGTCTGTTCCTCAGCCAGGCGGGCGCCGCGGACACCACCAGTCAGGCACCCACCTATTTGGGCGACATCCAGCCCATCTTCATGGCCAGTTGTTCCCGCTGCCATAATCAATCCACCCGCTTCGTCTACAACTGGCTGGATTATCAGACCGCCTACGCCGACCGCTGGGAAATCAAGCGCCGCTTGTGGGATAGCTGGAAGGGCTCCTACTACAAGGAAGCCATGCCCATCGCCAACAGCCCGGAATCCCTCGCGCTCACCGATGCCGATCGCGAGACCATCCGCAAATGGGTGGATGCCGGCAGTCCGCGCGGCGTCGCGCCAGCGAACGATGGTGCCAAAACCAAGGCCGAGCGCATCCAATTGGGCCACCGGCTCTTCGTCATTTGCGCCGCGTGCCATCAACCGACCGGACGCGGCCTGCCCAACCTCTTTCCGCCCCTGGCCGGATCCGACTACTTGAACGCGGATAAAAACCGCGCCATCCAGATCGTCATCGGCGGACGGCGCGGCGACGTGATCGTCAACGGGTTGAAATTCAACAACAACATGCCGGCCTTCCCCCTGTCCGACCAGGATGTCGCCAATGTGCTGACATACGTCTACAACTCCTTCGGCAACTCCGGCCTCGAGGTCACGCCGGAAGACGTGAAGGCCGCCCGCGCCCAGGCACCCGCGCCGTCCACGCAGCCCGCCGCGAAAAGCGCTTTCGAGTAAGGTTAAACTGCACGTGTTCACAGGCGGCTGGGAAACCAGCCGCCTCTTTTATTTTCCGGTCCACCGTTGTAAATCGGCGGAGCGCGGGTCTGTGACCCGCAGGAACTTTGTCAGACATTCGGCTTTCGGACGAGGCGAACACATCCTGGATAATTGGAACATTCCTGCGGCTCACAGACCCGCACCCACGCCCCCTCTCAACTCTCAACTCTCAACTTTCAACCATCAACTGCCCCGCTTGTCCAGCGCCACCGCCTTGTAGCCGCCGCGCGCTTTAAAATAGCCCAGCAGCGCCAGGTAGCACGCAAAGGTGAACAGCGGAAACATCGCCATCTTGCCCAGCGCGCTAAACTTGCCCGTGGTCTCGGCAGACTTGATTTCGCCCAGCGCCTTTTCATCCGTCACCGCGGCCTTCTTCACCGGGTCGATCGCCTCATACGCGCCGAGCAAATATTTTGGACTGGGATCCATCTTCACCTGTTCGTACAGCGCGGAATCCGCCGCGCGCAACTGCTGCGTGGTGGTGGATTCCTGCATGTAACCAAGAAAAGGCGCGCCCAAGATGCCCACCGCCAGCATCCCGATGCCGCCCATCGCGTTCAAGGTAAGCGCACCGCCCTTGGGACATTGCTCCGAGGTCAGGCCGAGGATCGTTGGCCAGAAGAACGTGATGCCCACGCCGAACAGCGTGGCCGCGGCAAAGATGACGCCCGCGCTTGCATGGGCCGTTTGGGCCAGCGCCAGGATGCCCAAGCCCGCCAGCGCGGAACACGTCATCAGCAGGCCGACCGGTGAAAATTTATGAATGAGCGGCCCGGCACAGAAACGCAGGATCAACATGATGGCCGAGGTATAGACCAGCACCCACGCGGAATTATAGCCCGCCGCCTTCATCGGGTCTTCCATGAGCGAAGTGATCCAGCCGTTGGTGCCCAGCTCCGTCGTCGCCTGCGGCATCATGATGATGATCAGAAACGCCAGCAGCATCCGCCCAAAAGATTTCGTGATGACCGCAAACGCCACCACCACGGCCCCCGTGAGCACCCAGCTCACCGTTTGCGACCAGCCGAAAACCTGCCCCAACTGCGCAAACACCAGCCCGAATCCAACAAACGCGCCGAACGCCCCCAATTCCTTGAGCATGGCCACGTAGCTGACCCCCGCCTGTTCGCGTTCGCTCTTCGGAAATCGTTTGGCGATGAGGATGAGGAAAAAAGCGATGGCCGGGATCAAGATCAGGCCCACGATGATGCGCCAGTCCGGGTTGCCCGCCAGCGCGATGGTGCACAAGCCGCCCAGCACCAGTCCGCCCGGCCAGCCCGCATGCAGCCGGTTCAACCATTTCGTCTTGTCCGTGCTGAACATCGTGGTGACGATGGGATTGGCGTACGCCTCCACGCTGCCGTTGCCGAGGCCGAGGATGATGCTGCCCCAGTAGAGCAACTGGTGGCCGTGCTTTTGCGCGGCGGCCAGTGCCAGCGGATCAGTGACGCCGTGGATGGCCTGATACGCCAGGAACGCCATCGCCGTGTAGATGAGATAGCTCACGAACGAGAAAACCATCGCCACCTTGTAGCCGATGCGGTCGATGAACAGGCTGAATACGATGATGCTCACGCCGAACGGCCAGATGCCCGCGCCCTGGAGTTCGCCCACGGCCACCTTGTCCAGGCCGAAGTCCGTGGCAAACTGTCCACCGCACAGGATCATGCGGCTGATGAAGGCGTAACTCGTGGTGATCAGGGCGATGAAACAGCCCCAGAACAAGATTTTGTCCAATTTGTGGTTCATGGAATGGGCGCAATGCTCCCGACTACCGCCCCCGAGGTCAACGGCAAATTTTTGCGGGCCGCACGGCTCACGCGAATTGAACCGCGGATGCACGGCGAGGGGAACGGGAAGTTTTCTCCGCAAATGAATCCTGAGAACACAACCAAGTTGCCGCGAATCGGTACAAACAAGCGAACCGGTCAACGCGGAGGCGCAGACAGCCGGAGGGACACGGAGACCGATCAAGGCATCCTCGAAGCCGGGTCAAGCCCGGCCAGGTATCCTGCCGAACTGCATGACAGTTTCGACGCGAACGTCACGCTTCAAATCTTTGCCGGATCCCTCATTTTTAAAAATGGCTAATATCCAATCTTGTAAAAACGCCGGCTGTAATTCGTTGATTTCACATCGTAGAAGATCACGGACGAATTGGTATAAAGGTTGGTTACCACCGGAGTCCAATTGACCAGGTTGGTTGAAGACCAAAGAATGTAGGTTTGGTTTAGCACGCCATTTGTCAGGGTGAGTTGGAATTGCTTGTTCAAGATTTTAGGAGCAATGATGGACATGCCGACCGGCATAATATCCGTGGCGGATGGTGACGTTGAAGTCAGGCTGGAGCTGTCCACCACCGACACCTCGTAGTCCAGGTATTGGGCGGAAGGCAACGGCAGGTTGGTTGTGCAATAAAGTCCGGTCCCGGCGGCAACTTGTCCGATTTTTACATAGCTTCCTCCGGGCAAGATGGCGCGCCAGATATAATACTGGCTGACATCGCGGTCATTGTAGCCATCGTCCTCGGAAAGCGCCCACATCAGCAAATTAGTGCCATCATTGCCAAAGCGGGCCGTGACCCCGGTGGGCGCGGCCGGCGCCGACTGGATGGTGGTGACATGCACCGGCGTGGAAAGCGGGCTTTCATTCCCGCTGGAATCCACGGCACTGACGGCAATATAATAATTTGTCCCGAGCGACAAGCCGCGCAGCAGACAATTGGTTCCCGTGACTTGGACTGGTGACGGTGTGCCTTCAATGGCGGCGGTTCCGGTCCACGGCGGCCCGGCAGTGAAAGCACTGTAATAAACACGGTAACCGGCCAGGTCCGCTTCACTGTTGGTCCGCCAAGAAACCCAAATCCGGCTCTGGCCTGCAATCAAAGCCACATTCGCCGGCGTGGCGGGCGGGGTGGTGTCAATTATGTTGATCGCCGTGCTGCCATAGGCGTCGCCCGCCACGGAAGCCAGGGCCATATTTGCAACCGTTCCGCCGGACGGGGCTTGCAGCAGCAGCGTGATGGCGCCATTCGTGCTCATCACCTGGATTCCCGGCAAATTGGTGTCACAATCCGGATTCAGGAGTTGCGCCCCCACGACCGTGGCGGTGAACAGCCATTGCTGGGTGGCCACCAAGCCGGTGTTCAGCAGGATATTGGTCACATTAACAGCCAGGGTGGAGACGCCGTCGGCCGGGAGCGCATTGGTGCTTAAGATCAGTTGCAAATCTCCGGTGGGCAGCGGCGGGGCGAGGGCGAAGGTGCCCAGATTGGTGATGGTGGCGGTGACGGTATTGGAAACCGTGTCCACAATGCCGCCCACCAGTTGCCAGCGATTGCTGCCATCGGGAAGCTGGTAGATGCGCAGATCGGCGGGATTTAGGCCGACGACATCAGCGCTGTTGAAGGGAATGACCAGGGTGGCCGTGCCGCTAAACGGATTGGTGCTGGAAAATTGATAAACGCCGTCAATTCCATAAACGTAGTTGGTTGCGCCGTCGGCTGGCAGGTAGGAGGCACTGGCTGCCCCGCCATTTGGTTTTAACCCATAAGCCACAGCCGGCTTGTGACCGGCAAACCAGCTACTCACCCAGGAGGATATAACCTTGGACCCGGAACTCAACGCCCCGCCCACAATATTCAAGGTTGCTTGCCCGGCCTTAACGATGGTATTGCCAGCATTTTGAATGACGGTAACGGCTTGATTGACGGCCTGGCCGATGGGGGCGGTGGCATTATTTCCCCATTGACCGAGAATTGAAGACCAAGATTGAGTTGGGAACAAATTAGTTGTAATGGGAGGGTATGATTCAGTCGGCCAATATTTGGATTGGTTTCTTGATAAAAAAGCACCCCTTTCGTTAACAATCTCCGCACCACGATCCAATTCGAGATTGAAGCTGATCTTGGGTCCAAAATCGAGGTTGAACCCGGCTTGAGTTCCAACTGCAGAAGCAAATATCAGTCTTTCGTAATTTGTTAATGAGCCGTCATTCGATGCCACCAAAAGCTCTGTAAATTCTCGCGCATAACTTGCGTTTAACTCAGCCGGGTCATATTGCTTCCAACTTGAAGATGAATTTGCGGTTCCCGCGTTTGCATCAACTTTTGCGATACTAAGCGGCTGTTCAAAGCTTGATTGATTTGCTAAAATCCAATCTAGCTGATCTTGTTCGTAGCCACGTCCGAGGGAATAAAGCTGATCCGAAAAAACGCTGCTGAACGATCCAGATCCGCTTCTCTCCCATCCAGCTATTGATGCTGCATTGGCATCCTTTCCAAATACCGCTTTATACCCATATATCGCCTTGATCTCCAGGTCGCCAGATATATTTACGTAAGGCGCAATGGGAATCACATGCGTTTTTTGGTTGTTCGCTATGGCAAGGCCGACCTGTCCCTGGGCTTCCGCTCCCGCTTGAACATCGCATTCAATTGAGTTTAAGTTTGTTCCGGATACTAATATTACTGGCGCCACGATCTGATCAATCACCGTATATAGTCGATTCCCAATTGGCGTTCCAGTAAGAACATTCCCCAAATCCACATAAAGTTTCATCAAGTTTTGATTTGCATCAACTGTGTTCGGATCAAAAAAGAATTGTGAGTTTAGAATAATTGCCAAAAATCCATCGCCGCCCGCTGACAAGCCGCCGCCGCCTTGCACGTTAATGTTTGAAGTTTTCAAAGATGCTCCGACATCAATGCCAGGGATGCCAACACCAACAGCAAATTTAGCTTCGCGGCTTCTGGAAATTGATTCACTCGTGTTAATTCCACCGACGATTGTATGCCGAAGTTCGCTTTCAGCAGATGTGTCAATTTCTCCGGAAACTATTTTGTAAATGTCTCCACCAACACCCCCACCAACCGTTTGTTTCCAAATTTGGTCATACTGGCGCGGCACCGCCTGCGCTTGGAACGTTTGTTGGACCACGTTCGAAATGCTCAACTGGATACTCTGGACGGCACCATTTTGGCTCAAGATGGAGTTCGTGATGCTGATGCGCACCACACCATCCTGCGGGTCAGAAATGCCGGCAATCCGCCCCGGCCAGTAATCCGAAATGTCATTGGTCTGAACCATGACGCTTCCGCCTGCGACTTGCGCGGAAACACTGATTCCTCCCTGCGGAGCATTGCTGGCATTCAGGACCACATAATACCGATACGCCGTGCCGCCCTGCTCCACCGTGGTGACGGAAGGGTTTATGTCCGGCACCAAGGGGACCAGCCGGTAGGGACCGCTCATGTTGGTCAGAATGATGTTGCCCAGATTGTTGGTGCCGACCGGAACATTCACGCTCACCAGCCGGCGGGAAGCATAGCCCGCGGCGGAAACGTCCAACACATAGCCTTTGCCCACCGGGATGTTGGAGAGTCTGAAAGTCCCGTCGTTGAGCGTGTTGGTCCCGAACGGCATGTTTTCCAGCCGCACGGCAGCATTGGTCAACGGATGATTCAATTTCGACTCCAAGACCGTGCCGGTCAAGGTTCCCGTGTTGCCCGCGCGGGTGTCCAAAGTAAAAATGGGTGAGGCGGCCTGCGATGAACTTCCGCCTAACGTTTCCGAAAGCTGGACGCGGGTGATCAGGCATACTTGATTTGAAAAATCCGTGCCGGCGTTCCAGACCATGTGATAATTGGAGCCGGACGCCACGCTGGTGGTGATGCCATCGCCGCTCAAATTCAAGGCCTGAAGACTGTAATTCGTGCCGCCATTGGTGGAAACCAGAGCCGACACGGACACCGGCGCCGGCACTCCGCTCAAATCATAATAGATGTCCACCAGGTTGGTGCCCGTCCGTTGGGCCGCATGCACATTGGAAAGCGAAGCACTGACGGTTGCGGTTGAATAAACCAGATTATCCATCACGAACTGGAAGGCCGACGCCGCGTAGCCGGCGTGAGCCGTGCCGCCGGAAGAACTAAAGACAACCTTGGTCACATCGAAACAATTGATATTTACGAGGGTTGGCGCCGTCAGCAACACAGTATAAGACTGCCGGTAAACTTGGGCGCCGGCATTGTTATATCCCACGACTAACACCTGCAAATTGTCACGCCAGGCCGCCGCCAGGTAGGCGGATAAAATATTAAACGGACTGGTGCTGGTGATGGTTGCATCGGCGGCAAGGTTGTTAAAGGCCACGTTGGTGGGCGACACCACTCCAGCATTAAATCCGCTGGGAATGGTTGGATTGCCGTGATAGACGTAAAAATTGTTCCATTGCAACCCGGCATAGCTGGCCGGTACCGGCCCGTACGTGCCATAATTTCCGGAAGTGGGGGTTGACAGATCGTCAAACGTTATTGGCGTGCTTTGAGCCCGCACCCTCACCGATGCAAACAGAAGAAAAATGCAAACGCACTTAAAGAATATCTTCATATCCAGCCCAGACATTTATGGGACGTTTTCCATTTGATTTCCCGCCCGGACCAGCGCGGCCTATGGGGGGATTATCTTCCGGTTCAATATGTTTACAAGTCTTTTCCAATCCGCTCCCGTTATTCTCCGGCGACAAGAGCGCTCCGCGCCGGGTCGCGTCCTTTCACGTTTTTGCAGCGCTGGTGAAGACACATCGCCCGCCGTTTTCCAGCCGATCCTTTTACTTTTCCTTTAACCGGATATGGCAGCATCAATCAGCCGCCCGATGCCGATTAGAATTTGCCACTGAACGCCGCGAGTTAATAGTATATTCAATCAATACTAATATTACAGGAGACTTAAATTAGACACCGGGAAAGCTTTTTAATTTAATTAGACTTTCAGCCTGGACCAGTCTGTGATGCTGACAATCGACCCATTGCTGAACCGCTGGCTCTGAGTCTCGCTATTAACTCATTTGCCTTCTTAATCCATCAGCATGGCGAAGCATATCCCCTGCTCCCGAAATGGTTCCCCTCCGGCTCTTGGATTTGATGCCAGACTACGAGCCATTTCCATCTATGGGACTAGTGAAATATCTGTGACGAATTGCTTGAAACCTGAAGCAGCTTCCCCGAGTCTCATCCCCACGATGACGTTCTCATTCCGAGCCCTGCTATGGCTTTTTAGCGCCGCCTGTGTTTATGCCGCCCCGGGCGTGTTCCATCCCGGCGAAGCCTGGCCAGATGACCGTGGCCGGCATATCCAGGCGCACGGCGGCGGCATCATCAGGGTGGGCGACACCTATTACTGGTTCGGCGAAGACCGCGGGCAGGACAACCCGCGCGAATTGCGCCATGTCGGCTGTTATTCCTCGACCAACCTGGCGCAGTGGACGTATCGCAACCAGGTCCTCAAACTGGCCAACCCGGAGGGTTTCGGGCGCGGCTGGGTGCTGGAACGGCCCAAGGTCTTTTACAATGCCAAGACCAAAAAGTATGTCATGTACATGCACATCGACGGCGCTCTGCCGGGTGACGGCCATGGTTACAAGTTCGCCCGCGTCGGCGTGGCCGTGTGCGACACGATTGACGGAAATTATCAATACCTGAAAAGTTTTCGTCCGCTGGATCACGAAAGCCGCGATATCGGGCAGTTCGTCGATGATGACGGCACGGCGTATCTGATTTTTGAGGACCGCCCCTTTGGTTTTCGCATCGCCCGGCTGTCAGATGATTACCTGACGGTCGAAAAGGAAATATGCTTCATCCCCGAACATATGGAGGGCGGGGCGATCGTCCATTACGACGGACTCTATTACCTCCTCGGCTCGAAACTGACCGGCTGGAGCGCGAACCCGAACAAATACGCCACGGCAAAATCTCTCAGCGGCCCGTGGTCGGAATTCCAGGACGTCGCGCCGCCGGAAACGAACACCTACGGCTCACAGTCCACCATGTTGCTGAAGATCACCGGGACGAAAACCACCTCCGTCATCTTCATGGGCGACATCTGGAAGCCGCATACGCAGTGGGATTCCCGGTACCTTTGGATGCCGCTGGAAATCGGCGGCGGCAAAATGACCCTGCCCAAACCGCGCGAATGGACGCTGGACGTGGCGACCGGGGAAGCTAAAATCAGCCCATGATTCTCGCCCTGAAAAACCTCCTTGCCGTTGCCATCGTATTTTCGTCGGTCCTTTTATCACGCGCTGAGATGCAAACTCCCGTCCCCCTCTGGCCGGCGGGCGCGCCCGGCGCGCTGGGTACCAACAGCTATGACATTCCCACCCTCACCGCCTACCTGCCCGACGCCACCAACGCCACCGGCGCCGCCTTGGTGATCTGCCCCGGCGGCGGCTATGCCCACCTCGCGCCGCACGAAGGCAACGATTACGCGCTCTGGCTGAACCAGCATGGCATCACCTGTTTCGTTTTGAAATATCGCCTTGGCTTGAACGGCTACCGGCATCCCGCCATGCTCCAGGATGCCGCGCGGGCGGTGCGCTGGGTGCGCGCCCATGCCGATGATTACAAGCTTGATGTCGAACGCGTGGGCATCATGGGCTCATCCGCCGGCGGGCATCTGGCAGCGACGCTGCTCACCCATTTCGACGCCGGAAACCCCGATGCTGCCGACGTGATTGAGCGTCAAAGCTCCCGGCCGGACCTGGGGATTTTATGCTACGCCGTAATCACGATGGGCAAATTCACCCATCAGGGTTCACACAACTACCTGCTCGGCACCAACGCGCCGCCGGAGTTGGAGACCGCGCTTTCCAATGAACTGCAAGTGTCGTCCAACACCCCGCCATGCTTCATCTGGACCACGTTTGAAGATAAAACCGTGCCAATGGAGAATTCCATGATGTTCGCCGCCGCCCTGCGGAAAAATCATGTCCCCTTCGCTCTGCACATCTACGAAAAGGGCGGGCACGGGATGGGGCTCAAGGACAAGCCGCCCTTTGCGCACCCGCATCCGTGGGCCGGCGACTGTTTGTTCTGGTTGAATGAGCAGAAGTTCACCAAATAAAAATAAAAAACCCCTGTCGAAACAGGGGGTAAATTTCAAAACGCTTTAAAACCCGGCTTAATGGCTGGCGCGGCGGCGCAATACGAACAACATGCCCACCCCGCCGGCAAGCATGGCCCACGTTTGCGGCTCCGGAACCGTCACGATGGTCAAACCCCAGCTCACCAAGGTGGACTGACCGCCCCCGCCGGACATGTCAGCAAGAAACAACGTCCACGTTCCATTCGGGTCAATATTGTTGAAGAGGCCGAGATTGGCGGCGGTCGAGGCGGAATCAAAGGCACTGCCGGGCGACTGCGGGTCAATGGCCCGTCCGTCCGGCGCCCAAGTGCCGGTCAATTGCCCGCCGCTCAAGGTGTAACTGCCGCTCTGATAGTTGTGAATATTCGCCCCGCTTTGATTCAAGGTGATGTTGACACCGGCATTGCCATAGCCCAAGGCATTTCCGGAGGACATGCCCACACGGTTTAACAGCACGGCAAGCTGTCCATGCGGCCCCACTAGGTAGGCATAAAGATCGCCATTAAACCCACCGGTAATATTGAGGTTAACCGAGACGTCGGTGGCATAGCCAAGCATCGACGAAACGCTGGTGCCTGTCGAAATACCAACCGGGTTCCCATCTGGAATAGCCGTGTTTAAAGTGCCGGAACTATAGGTGAAATTCGTTTGCGCCTGAACCGCGCACGCAAACAACAAAGCTATCGCAACAAATGTCAGCTTTGATGTTCTCATTTCCTTATAAAGTATTGTGGGTTACAAATCTAATATCTTCCTGCGTTGCTATAAAATCGCCGATTCACCAGTCGCTTTCAAGTGAAAAAAACATCTTTCTGACTAAAAAACCGACCGTTTTTTGCCTTGCCCCCATAAACCCTTAAAAACCCCTCAAATCTGTGCTGCTACGCTTCACCAAGCCCGGTGCCGGCGTGCGCTTCAGCACCAGGTATTCGATGCCGAGCTTGTCACAATACTCGCGTTTGCCGCCCTTGTCGCCGTCTTCGTTCACCGCGTAAATGTGCGGTTTCAGTCTTTTGATCTCTGGATCGGCATCCAGCCAGCCATCGCCGCTGGAAATCAATGCCTGCTTGACGAACCTGATCGCACCGACCACATAACGCCGCTCGGCCTCGGGCAACAACGGATGCCCCTCCCCCTTCAGCAGGCGGATGTTCGCATCATGCCCCACGATCACATGCAGGTCGCCAAACCCGCTGACTTCTTCCAAAAACCGCACATGCCCGGAGTGAAACCAGTCAAAACTGCCGGTAACCACAACTTTCTTGCGCCCCGGCTCATTTGGTATGATCGGCGGTTCTGGAAAGCCCTTTAGCTCTTTCGCCGAAAAAATGCGATACGTGACCTTGTGCTCCCGGGCGAAGGTTTCGCGCGCCGGATTGGCACTGGTTGCCACGTCCGCCCAGACGTCAGCGCGGAGAGTTTTTGGCAAAGCATTAAAATCAGCGGTCGCATCCGCCGCGACAACCTTGCCGACGTAACGGACGGCGTTCAGGAAGTAACTTCGTTCCGCCAGCGGAAATTTCGGGGCTTTGCCCGTGAGCTGTTGCAAAACCGCATCCGGCCAGAGCAGAACGGTGAGCTCGCCCAATTTGGCCGCTTCCTCGAGAAAACGCAGGTCACGCGACTTGAGGTCGTCGAACCCGCCGGAAACGATAATTTGCCTGGCCGGGCTCATTTCGCAGTACGCACCTTGACCTGAAACGCCCCGGGAACCGGCTTTTCTGAAACCACTATCAGATAACCGCCGCCGCATCCG
The DNA here is from genome assembly GCA_031290985.1 of Verrucomicrobiia bacterium. Classification (GTDB taxonomy): domain Bacteria; phylum Verrucomicrobiota; class Verrucomicrobiia; order Limisphaerales; family UBA11358; genus UBA11358. Next base: position 17,290 of record JARLJW010000085.1, read on the forward strand.
GAATACATCGCCCCCAAATATTGCCGTTGATATGCCGCCAGCAACGGCATCAGATCCACGCGCAATGCCGGATGCCGCACGACCTGCGGCAGCAGCGTCTCCCAGCACTTCATGTTCAAATTGAACGACGCGCCCAACGCCTTCGCGTCCATCTTCACGATGGCGTCATAGCAATCCTTCCCGGATTGCCCGAGCTTCGCGACCCACTTGGGATCAAGATTTTTTTTACCGAGCGGACTATAGCCATCCGGCCGCGGCTCGACTGGGATTAGATGCAAAATCTTTCCCAGCCAGCGCGCCACCGGTCGGCGGTTGCAGGATTCAATATGCGAGGTGAAGACACCGCCGTGAACCTTGAAATCATAATCCAGCCGGTTCACGCCCGGATAAACCAGGCCGATCATGTCCTGCGAACCGCTCGGCTCCGCCTTGCCCTGGTTCTCGGCCTCGTACAGCTCGCGCACCAGTTCCTCCAGCGGACGCTTCGGCAGCCGGCCCTGCCAGAGCTTCATCGCAATGGCCCGCGTGCCGCTCGCGATGCCCGAACGGTCCATCGGGCGGAAATCCGGTTCAATCTGCACCACCACCATCGAGCCCGGCGGCTTGGGGTTGTGGCGCGAGACGAACGGCTGGTCAATCCAACCGCCGGCAAGTTGCAGGCGGTTGGGAATTGAGCCAAGGAGCTTGGCGACCGGCGAATGTTTCATTAAAAATATGGCGACGCCTTAATCTACGGATCTTTTCCAACCATCAACCAAAACGCCACCTTTTGTCAGGCAGCGGGAACAACTTCCTCCTCTCCCAGCGGGAGAGGGCCGGGTTGAGGGAGAAAACTCACCATCACCCCACCGCTTCCACTTCACCCAATCCCCACGCGTTTGCCGGCCTTGCGGGCGTGATACTGTTCCTTGATCCACTTGTAAGTTTTGGCCAGACCATTGTCCAACGTCGTGTTCGGCTCCCATTTGAGAACCTGCTTGATGAAGGTGTTGTCCGAGTTGCGGCCCGCCACGCCCTGCGGCGCGCTCAGGTTGTAGGAACGTTCCAGTTTCTTGCCGGCAATCTTTTCCACCTTGGAAACCAGCGTGTTGATGGACACCAACTCGCTCGACCCCAGGTTGATTGGCGTCGCCACCAGTTCGTCGCAATGCGTGATCATGTCGATGCCCTTCACGCAATCGTCGATATACATGAAGCTGCGGGTCTGCTCGCCGTTGCCCCAGATGTTGATCTTGAGGTCCTTCTTATCAATCGCCTCGATCATCTTGCGACACATCGCCGCGGGCGCTTTTTCGCGGCCGCCATCCCAGGTGCCGTTCGGGCCGTACACGTTGTGGAAGCGCGCAATAAAGGTCTTCATGCCGCGTTCATGCCAGTATTCCTGACAGAACATTTCCGAAACCAGCTTCTCCCAGCCGTAACCGCGCTCGGCCATCGCCGGATAGGCGTCCGATTCCTTCAGCGCGCGGACCTTCGGGTCCTTTTGCAGCAGGGTGTTATATGCGCAGGCGGAGCTGGAATAAAAATAACGGCGCACGCCCGCCTTGTAAGCCGCCTCGACCATGTGCGTGTTGATGAGGATGGAGCGCAGGCATTCCACGCGGAACCGTTCGATGAACCCCATGCCGCCCATGTCCGCCGCCAGGTTGTAAACCTCCGCCGCCCCTTCGCAGACCCGGTGGCAGTTCGTCTCGTTGCTCACATCCAGGCAAAGATTCTGCACGCCGGGAACATGCAGGTACCATTCATACAACGGCTTCTTGTCCACCGCCCGGATGTTGGTAAAACCTTTTTTCTTGAAGTGCAGGGCCAGGTTGCCGCCGATGAATCCACCGGCGCCGGTGATGACAATCAGATCGCTCTTCTTCAGGGGGGCGTCTTTCTCCACGATTCGTTTTTGATGTTCCATAAATTTCGGTTTGCTGGGTCAACGGCAGCTTGGCCGTCATTGTTCCGCTGATTCTAGCTGGTCTTTTACTTTTGGAAACCTCGAAAAGCAGAGGTTTTCAAACCGATTGGTTTTCCCCGTGTCAAATACTTTCACCTCGCGCTGGCCGACGGCGCTCACGTGGATGTACCGCGCCGTGGCCCGCAGTTGCGCCAGATTCGTCACTTTATTTGGGGCGTGCCTTGTCGAGTTCCGCTTCGATTTCCGCCACGGTCGGCAGGCTGCCTTTCAAATTCCTGGGCAGGGATTCGACCAGTTTGGTCTGCCATTGGGCCACGCCAATGGGCTTTTTCAAATCGCGCAACGCATATTCAACGGTCAGATGGTCGCGTTCCTTGCACAGGAGCAGGCCGATCGAAGGTTTGTCGTCGGCATGGCGCAACTGGTCGTCCACCGCCGAAAGGTAAAAATTCATCTTGCCCGCAAATTCCGGCTCAAAAACCTTCATTTTCAGATCAATCACGACGTAGCTGCGCAGCCGCAGGTGGTAAAACAGCAGGTCGAGGTAATAATCCTGGCCGCTGATTTCCATGTGATATTGCCGGCCGACAAATGCGAACCCGACGCCAAGTTCGAGCAGAAATTTCTGGATGTGGTCAAATAATCCCTGTTCGAGGTCGCGCTCGTGCGCGTCGCTGCCGAGCGTGAGGAAATCGAAGTTGTATGGGTCTTTGAGCGTTTGTTCGGCGAGATCCGACTGAGGCGGCAGCAGGGTGCGCTTAAAGTTGGTGACGGCTTTGCCGTCGCGTTTGTGCAATTGTGTTTCAATGTGGTGCGTGAGCACCGCGCGGGACCAGCCGTGTTCGATGGCCTTGTGCGCATACCAGAGCCGGATGGCTGGCGTGTCCAGTTTGGTCAAGAGCAGGCGATTATGTCCCCAAGGCAGTTCCAACATCGGTGCCGGCGGAGCCAGGGTGGCCGATTCTCTCACAGGCTGTGAGAGAATGGCGGTTTTGGATTCTCTCACAACTTGCGAGAGTTTTGAGGGCATCGCCGGCCAGGCCAGATAAAAGCTGCGCATGAACCAGACGTTTTGCGGCGAGAACCCCGCCGTGCCGGGAAATTCCTTTTGCAGGTCTTCCGCAAGCCGTTCCACCACCTGCTTGCCGTAGCCTTTGGTCTTTTGCGCCTCGACAATGATTTTACCAATGTCCCAATAAAGCCGGATCAATCCGCGGTTGACAGAAACCACCGCGCGAAGTTGCGCCGCGCGAACACGAGCCTTGAGGCCGGCGAGAAGCTTGGCGTAGTCAATGGGAAGCACGGCGGCTGGCTTGCCATCCTGTCCGCCGACTTTTGCCAAACCGGTGGCTGTCGTTTTCCGTTTCATCATACAAACATTTCGCCCGCCGTTCCGCCGCCATGATCCTGTGCTGATGAATACGCGGGCGGGCCGCCCGTGCTCCAATCCGATGCCTGACACTGCCTCAATCCGTCTTCCCCGTCTTCAGTTCCATCACATCATGCGGGGCCGCCTCGCGCTGGCCGGCGGGACTCACGCGGATGTAACGCGCCTTCGCGCGCAATTGCTCCAGGTTCGCCGCCCCCAGATAGCCCATGCCGCTCTGGATACCGCCGATCAGTTGTGCGAGCACGCGGTCCACCGGGCCGCAGGCTTCCTTGAGCGCCTCGATGCCTTCCGCCGCGACCTTCCGCGTGGTGTCGGATTTCTCGTGGCCGTAGCGCGCCGCGCTCCCGGACTTCATCGCCGCGATGCTGCCCATGCCGCGATAATGCTTGTACATCTTGCCGCCGATCTCGACGACTTCGCCCGGCGCCTCGGAGCAGCCGGCAAAAATGCCGCCGCAGATCACGCCCTGCGCGAGCGTCAGGGCCTTCACGATGTCGCCGGACTTGGTGATGCCGCCGTCAGCAAGGATGGAAACGTGTTTCTTCGCCGCCGCGCGGGAACAGACGTACAGCGCCGTCATCTGCGGAATCCCCACGCCCGCAACGATGCGCGTGGTGCAGATGGAGCCTGGCCCCTGCCCGATCTTGATGACATTCGCGCCGCAATCGGCCAGATAATCCACGCCCGCCGCGCTCGTGACGTTACCCGCGATAATCGGCAGTTTGGGAAATGCGCCGCGCAACACTTTCACCGTGTCGCCCACGCCCTGGCTGTGGCCGTGCGCCGTGGAGACGGCCACGCAATCCACCCCGCGTTCCACCAGCCCGCCGACATGGGTCAGGATGCGGTCGCGGTCCAGTTCGCCAAAGGCATTGCGCGTGGCGCTGACCGCCGCGCCGCAGACGAGGCGAAACTGCGCATCGCGCGCGGGCTTGAACTGCGCCTTGCGCTCCTGCGTGATGCGCTCGACGTCGCTCATCGTGATGAGCCCCAGCATCTGGTCGGCTTCATCCACCACCAGCAGCTTGTGGATGCCGAGGTGTTCCGTGAAAAATTTGTCCGCCCGCGCGATCGGGTCCTTGCCCAGCTCCTTTTTGGTGATGGTGTGGACGAGTTTGCGCGGCGTGAGGGCCTCGGAAACTTTTTTTGCGGCATAGCGCGGCTTGACGACGTGACCGGAAAGCAGGCCCACGAGCTTGCCCTTGTCATCCACCACGGGAAAAGTGCTGAACCGGAACTTTTTTTCCTCAATCAAGGCCAGCACGTCGCCGATCAGTTGATCCGGCGCCACTTTGATCGGCTCCTGGATCAGGCCTTGAACGTGAAATTTCACCCGGCTGACCTCGGAAAGCTGCTGCCGCTCGGTCATGTTGTAATGGATGAGCCCCAGCCCGCCGTTCAGCGCCATGGCGATGGCCATGCGTGATTCCGTGACCGTGTCCATGTCCGCCGACACGGCGGGGATGTTCAACTGCAAACTGTCCGCCAGCGTAGTATCGAGCTGCGTGTTGCGCGGCAATATGTCGGAATAAAGCGTGGCCAGCGTGATGTCGTCATACGTCAGGCCCACCCGGCTGTTCGCGGAAAAAAATCCGTCCGCGTTCTGGTAGAAGGTGTCGTCTAAACTGGAAGTGCGTGTCGCTGCCATGTCAGAAAATGCCGGTGACCGGGGTGCTTTGGCAAGTGAATTTTGTTTTAACGAACCCGCGCCCACATGTTCTTCTATGCGCCCGCGCTTCCCCCATCGTCTGTGAAACACGTTGCTTCAAGCGGTCGCACTCCCTTTCAACTTCAGTTTTCGAGTTAACACGCCCCATCCACTGCTGTCCAAAGGCTGCCCCCCCTTACCCGGGGGAGCAGCGACAGCGGCCATGGCGGGTGAGGCGGACGTCAAACCATTATTGCCAAGCTTTCCGTGGCTTGAATATCAAACCATGCTCGTTGCCGCGACCAGGACATTTTTTAACCGGCCTCAATCCGCATAGCCCGTGGGATGCTTCACATGCCAGGCCCACGCGGTCTTCACGATGTCTTCCAACTTGGGATACTGCGGCTTCCAGCCGAGTTCGTTATAGGCCTTGTTCGCGGCGGCGACGAGCTTCGGGGGATCACCCGCGCGGCGCGGTTTTTCAATCGCCGGAATTTTTTTGCCGGTGATCTTCTCGCACATCTGGATGACTTCCTTCACCGAATAGCCATCGCCATTGCCGAGGTTGAAGAAGCCGCTCAGTCCGGGCTGCAAGCCGCGGATGTGCGCCTGCGCCAGATCCTTGATGTGGATGTAATCGCGGATGCACGTGCCGTCCGGCGTGGGATAGTCCGTGCCAAAGATTTCCACGTGCGTTTTCTGGCCGAGGGCGACCTGCAGCACGTTCGGGATCAGATGCGTCTCAATACGGTGATGTTCGCCAAACTTTTCGCTCGCGCCAGCGGCGTTGAAATAGCGGAAAGCGATGAACTCCAGCTTGTAGATCTGCTGGTACCAGATCAGCGCCTTCTCGAACATCAGCTTGGATTCGCCATAGGGATTGATGGGGCGCTGCGGCAGGTCCTCGGTCATCGGCACGCGGTCCGGCGGACCGTAGGTCGCGCAGGTGGAGCTGAACACAAATTTTTTCACGCCGCATTCCACGGCGGCATCCGCCAGCTTGAGCGCGTTGACGAAGTTGTTGTGGAAATACTTTTTCGGATTCGTCATGGACTCGCCGACCAGCGCAAAGGCGGCGAAATGCAGGATCGCATCCGGCTTCACCGACTTGACCGCCGCGAGGATGTTCCCCTCCTCCTCCGGCTTCGCGAGAATGAATTTCGCGCGCGGATCAACCGCCGAGCGGTGGCCTTCCGTGAGATTGTCATAAACTGTGACCTGATGTCCTGCGTTCAGAAGTTCTTCCGTGCAAACCGAGCCGATATAACCGGCGCCGCCGGTGACAAATACGTTCATGCGGACAGTTTAGAAAATTTTCGCGCCGGTGAAAGGTCAAAAAAGAAAAAGCCGCCGTTCGCCTTTCGACGCAACAGCAGCCTGAAATTAACCGGCGGCGTTTTAGAACCAGCCTTTCTTACCGTTGATATAGGTGGCGACAAATTCCTCGTCGCTCTTCGTGAGGTAGATGATCCCCTCGATCAATCCGATGATCCCGCCCATGCCACAAGTGCACACGGAGATCACAAGTTGAATGATGCCCTCCTTGGTGTAACCAAGGTAGAATTTATGAATTGCCAGACCGCCCAACAGGATGCCCAAGATGCCAGCCACGATCTTTTTTTCTGCGCCCGGAGGTTTATCGCTCATAGTAGGTTTTTCCTTTCCCCGCCGTTTGTAATAGCTTTGCGTAAATCAGTCAATCTGATTTACGTTGACGGCGGATTTTGACTGGCGATGAACTGTGGCGCCAGCCGCAGTTTTTCCCGGGTCGGCGGGGCCAGCGGGGCACGCGAATAAACCGGCTCCCGCAACGGCTCGGCGCTGTCCGAGCGCATGGCCCGCTCCAGCCAGCGCGCGTTCAGCGGCTCGGCGATCAAGTCCAAACGGTTCGCCGCCATGGTCGTCTCCTCCTTCAGGCCCGTCGCATGGCCGGTGCCGACGAAAAACCCCGCGAGCAACAACGTCGTCCGCAACAGCGTGCTGCGCGAATACGTCGTCAGCGCGCACGGCCGCGCCGGGTCGAGCGCGCGGAAAAGATTTTCAAACACCGGCAGCGTCCACATGGCCGGATTCTTGGCGGGCGAAAAGGCGTCGTAAAAGATCGCGTGCGGCGGGGGAAAATTTGAATGACGAATGACGGATGACGAATTCAATAGAGCGGGAAAATCGCCGAGGTGAAATTCCCAGTTCACCGAACATTTTCCATTTGCAAACTCCACGCGGCGTTCGCGCAGAAGATCTGCCATCTGGTTTTCATAACCGACGGGATACTGCAACGCGGCAGAATTATTCAACGCGAACTCCAGCGGCTCGCTGGTGTTGTCAAAGCTGACCAGGCGCAGCTTGCCGGGTATTTCCCGTACCGCCTGCAACGCTGCGATCGCATTAGCCGCCCCGCCCAGGCCAATGTCCCAGATCACAAACTCCTCTTCCGTCGACGGCAACCGTTCCCGGATTTTCAATTGGTGGACATACAGCAACTCCGCCTCAGCCAGCGGGCCGAGGCCGGGATGCATCTTCTCGCCATAGCTGGCCGAGAACAGAGTTTTCAAGCCGTTTGCCAACGGCACAAGCTGGTAGTCACCGGACATTTCCCGGAAAGGTAATCCGGAAACGATGGAAATACACACCCAAACCTTCAGGGCGCATTTTGCACCGGTTTGCAGGGGCAAAAGCTCTGCGGCACCGCCGCAAAATTCGTGTTCACATATTCCGCCAGCATCGCGCGCTGGTCGGCGATGATCGCATGGAACCGGGCCGCCTTCTCGCGCTCCGTGAGGCAAGCTGCCGCCGGACTACCATTCCAGACTTGCGTTTCCGTTCAACGGAGGCAAGTTTCACCAAAGATCGCCATGCAAACCACCCGCTTGAACCGTCGCCAGTTCCTGCAGCGCACCGGCCTGGCCGCCGCCGCGTTCTCCGCCGCGCCGTACGTCATCGCGCAGGACAAGACCGGCACCCGGCTGCCGGTCATCGGCACCGGCGATCATCAATACGAGGTCATCCATGACTGGGGCGAACTGCCCGCCGGCCACGTCTATGGCAACACCCACGGCGTCGCCGTGGATGCCCAGGGTTTTGTCCATATCAAGCACACCGTGGGTGCGGGGGCAACGATCGAGGACGCCGTGGTGGTCTTCGATGCCGACGGAAAATTTGCGCGCTCCTGGGGCAAGCAATACAAGGGCGGCGCGCATGGCCTGCACCTGAGCCGGGAGGGCAACGAGGAGTTCTTCTACCTGTGCGACCCCAAGCGGCATCTCTTCGCCAAGACCACGCTTGATGGCAAGGAACTGTGGCGCAAATGGGCGCCGGAACAATGCACCGGCTACACCATGCCCGGCGAGTTCAATCCCACAAACATCGCCATCGCGCCGAACGGGGATTTTTTTGTGGCCGACGGCTACGGCAAAAGTTTCATCCACCAATACAACCGCGACGCGAAATACCTCCGCACCTTCGGCGGCAAGGGCAAGGAACCGGGCCAGGTCACCTGCCCGCACGGCCTGATGGTGGATACGCGCGGCCACAAACCAATCCTGGTCGTGGCGGATCGCAGCAACAACCGCCTGCAAAATTTCTCACTGGACGGCCAGCATCTGGGCTTTGTCACCGACATTGTGCTGGAGCCCTGTCATTTTCATACGCAGGGGAAATTGATGGTGGTGCCCGACCTCCACTCCCGCGTGACGCTGCTTGATGAAAACTTCAAGCTCATCGCCCAGCTTGGTGAAGGCCCCGGCTATGCCGGCCTCCGCACCCTGACGCGCGACCACTTCACGCCCGGCCAGTTCGTCGCGCCGCACAGCGCCTATTTCGATCACGACGGCAACATCTTCGTCGTGGAGTGGGTGGAAGTCGGCCGCGTGACGAAACTGCGGAAAATTGCCTGACGATCAGCGACCCGCCCGGCGCTCAAAGGTTCTGTTTTGCCTGAAATGGCACCCGCCGTTTAACGCAATACGCGCACCCGCAGCAGCAAGGTGGGTATCGCCAGCCCGGTGCCGATGGCGCCGACCGTGAAAGTCACCCGCAAGGCGTATTGCACCGCCGTGAAAAGGGTTTCCGAGGGATCCACCGTATTTGAAGTCAGTGCGAACATACCCAGGATCGCCTTCGCTGCAAAGCTGCCGGGCACCATCGGGATGCAGCCCACCACATCCAAGGCGTTCTGGGAAATATCGGTACGGAAGCGCAACACCTGCACCGCCGCGCCCACGGTCAAGGCCGCGGCGAAGGTCGCGGCCTCCAGGTTCCAGTGCAGCCCGTCCAGACAACAGGTGCGCATCCCCAGCGCCAGCGCTCCGCTCGCCGCGCACCACGGCAACGAACGGAAGCCGATATTGAACAGCACGCCGAAGCCGGCGGCGGCGATTGCGCCGCAGATCATCTGATGTAGCAGGAATGGAATTGTCATGTTGGAATCCCCAAATGGGAAAGCAGCACCTGGCCGAGCCACAGCCCCAGCGCCACAAAAATCAAGATCACCGCCACCGTCACCGCCCGCGCGCTGCCCAGGGTGGGATGGCCGTCCATGATGTCGCTTTGCGCGTTGACCGAGGGGACACCCGGCACGAGCAGCAGGATCGAAGCGATCATCGCCGTGGAGATGGTGGCGCTCTGGCACCAATGCGCCCCCAGGCCGCCGAGGAGCGAGCTCAAAAAGGCGACCAGCGTTGCACAGATGAAGACGTTCACATGCCGCGTGAGCAGCTCGCGCCGGACCAATTGGCCGATGCACGCCGCCACAAAAACCGGCCCCGTCCCCAGCCAGTCCACCTTCAAGAGGCGGCCGAAGGCCGCGCATGCCAGCCCCACCGCCAGCGCCATCACCCAGGCGGAGTGGCGCGGCGTGCCGGTCGCAAACCTGGCCAGCTCTTCACGGGTCTGGTCGGTGGTCAGTTCGCCGCGCAAAACCCGGTCAGCCAGATGCTGCAGTTCCTGGTCGATCCGCTGGTTGACACCCAGATGTCCGACTTTGCGCATCCGGGTGATGCCGTTCGGACCGATGCCGATGGTGATGGCCAGCGAAGCATAGCCCACGCGCAAATCCACCCGTTCGGCCCCCAAGCCACGCGCGATCTTATCCACGATCTCGTTGACGCCATTGGCGCTCGCGCCCGCCTCCATGATCATCCGGCCGGCGTCCAAGGCCACCATGGCCAACGGCTCCAGCGCCGGGGCGGAACCGCTGTCTTCGAGCACTAAATTTTCAATGGTTTCCATTTGTCAGTCGGGGAAAAAACCTGCTGTGGCAAAGATAATCAGCAGCGCACGCCATCACAATTGAATTCCAAACCGCCGGTGGCGGCTGCCTGGCTCTCACGCTCAAGATTTAGATCAATTGGACGCATACGTTAAACGTTTAAATCGTGCCGGAACAATCTCACAAGGCGAGGCTCATGACTTTACTTTTTTTGGCCAGAACTCCACAACATGGAGCTATCGGCTTCGTTTTCACCGATGCCGTAAAATGGCTTGAGATAAACGCGGCTTCCGGGATGGCGGGCAGCCGTTGCTGGGATATTTGGGTCATCTCGTCGCCACCTTGCGCAGAAAATTCGGGGCGCGTTCCGTTTGCGGGTTCGTGGAGATCAGTGCCGAATCCGGCCACGCAACCGCATGTCGCAAAAACCGGGTGCGTCCAGCTTTTCAACCTGTCTGACGAAACTCCAACCTCAGCCCTCCCGCGCTGCCCGGGAGGCACCGCCCGGGTTGGTAAAAATAAGGGTCATGATGGAATGGGCTGGGCTGGTCGTGGTGGCCGCCTGGCCTTCGTTCCACAGGGAAAACGGCTGTTCCTTGTCACCCGCGTTAACCACCACCACCGCAATCTTGCCGTCGGGATTTAGAAACGCCGTCGTCAACAAAGCATCCGTCGTGGGCGAACTGATGATCCGCCGCGCCCCGGGCCGGATGAATTTGGAGAAGTGCCCGATGTAGTAATAGGAATTCATGTAATACAATTGCCCCGTGCCGGTGTCCGCATGGATGGGCGCAAAGCAGAAATTATTCACATGATTGGGTCCGCCGTTCGTATCCAGCAGCACATTCCAATCGGTCCAACCGACCGCGCCATTGTTGAAGTCATTGATCATGGACTTGCCGTAGGTTTCGCCCCACTGCCACTCACCAAGTTGTTTGAAATCGAAGGGGCCCAGGCAGCCTTCGGTCAGCATCAGCCTGACCTTGGGGTAAGTTTCGGCCACGCGCTTGAGGTTGTCAAAACTGTCGTTCACATACCAGTGGAACCCCATGCCCCAGACATATTTGGCGGCGATCGGATCGCCCAAAACCCCCTTGGCGCGCTGATACATCATGCCGCGGTTATGATCCCAGATGAGGATCTTTTTATCCTTGAGCCCGTTTCGTTTCAGGGTCGGGCCCAGGACTTTCACAAAATCACATTCCTCCTGGGCGGTGAAGATGCAGGATTCCCAGATCTGGTTGGCCATGGGTTCATTTTGCACCGTCATGCCCCAGACGAGTACGCCGGCTTTTTCATAAGCCTTGATGAATTTTGCAAAATAATTGGCCCAAGGCGCGTAATCCTCCCTCAACAGGGAACCGCCGTGCAATACGTCCTGGTTGCTTTTCATCCATGCCGGCGGACTCCACGGACTCGCGAACAAAGTAAAATCCTTGCCCGCGGTGGCCATCGCTTCCTTGATGAACGGAATCCGATATTTCAGATCGTGCGAAATATCAAAGCTCTTCAGTTCCCGGTCGCCCTCCGCCACATACGTGTAGCTCTCGCTGGAAAAATCGCAACTGTTGATATGCGTGCGCCCCAGCGAATACCCGATGCCGTTCACGGGGTCAAAATAGGCACGCAGCAGTTCCTGTTGCCTGTCCTTGGGCAGCTTGTAAAAGGTTTCTGCCGAGGCATCGGTCAGCGCGCCCCCGATGCCCAGCAACGTTTGAAAAGCGGACCCGGAATCGACAAAAACGCAGGGCTGCTTCTCGGTCGGCTGGGACATCGCTTCAAAGTGCAAATCCGGCGCTCTGGCCAGCAACTGGCCGGTATCCTTGGCCGTCACATAGACCGCCACCGCCGGGTCGGAACTGGCGGCGGTGGACAAAATCGAACCCGCGACCACCCACAAAGCGGCCATCGGTTTCAAATTGCGATTGAAGATTTTCATAAGGATTAACTACCTGCGTCGGCTCACGGCCTGACGACTCCGTAAAGCCGCAGGCCATTTTTCTGGTCGGGGCTTGGTGGGGTCATAATATGCCCTTTTTTGTAGCCGTCAAAACTATAAGGACAGTTGGGCGATCCACAACCGACCAGCGGCAAATATTTCTCCACGCTGGAAGTGTTGAAGCTGGCCAAAGACCGGACTTGGTTGTCCCGTATGAAAAATGCAATAAACCAGCACTGGCAGCGTAAGAACGCGGCCAAACGATGGTTGCCACCTCGTCTTTGAGGTTTTTAATTTTTGGAATAATTCTTGATAGAAATTCGCAAGTCCGCTTTCATAAACTCATGGCAGCAAGGGACTCAAAAACTTCAGTCGTGCACGATGCTGTACACGAGTCGCCGTATATTAATAGTTAGCCTGTATTGCGTCATGTCTATTCCAATATCCCAAAAAGGTCAGCCAATGCATCTCACTGTTATTTGGTGTGATCGTTGTAGCCGCGCCGTGAATACGAATGACGAAAGGGAGCATTGGCATCAAGAGCAATGCGGTGGCTGCCGAAAATTCAAGCGTCTAGATTTAGATTGGGGATACTGCAAGCAACACACGTCGGTCTATTGTGGCAGACCGATGTTCGAGCATGATACCTGCTCGAAATGGGAAAAAGGAGAGTGGTGATTTATGCAGGCTAACCAGACGCTGGAGCCAACCGCCGTTGGCGCGGTCAGTTCCGCTATCGCGGTTCACGTCGCAAGTCGGCGGTGGCTCAGCTTTTTTCGTTGGGTATTGTTCGCGACATCAGGCCATATTCTCTAACCGTTCCTCGTATTCTTGCAACGAAGGAATTTTTACCAGAGCCTGTTTTGCATAGGCACGATGCACAGCGTTGCTATTGTGCCCCAACCCACGGGCCGTTTTTGCGCGTGAATTTGCCGTCAATCTTGTCAGTGCGATTGTGATTTGCGATACGGGTCGGAAGATCATCGGCCTGGCCGCTGTAAAACCAGCCGGCCAGTTGTTGAAGATCGAAGTTGCCGATCACGGCATATCCCATCTATTGCCCGGTTCATCCCATTTGAAGTTACAGTAATGTGAGCGTTGGGTTAGTATCGCCCATCAAATGACCGAAATGACTGTGCGATTTCACATTTCAGTATCGGCGTGGACGCACTATGCTGAAAGCCAGTGAATACTGCTTCAACCAACCGGCGGATGATCTGGCGGCTCGCGCCGCTTTGGGTGGCGTTGTGCCTGTGGAGCGCGCTGATCATTTTGTTCACTTTTACGGCCGCCGTGGTGAATTCGGAACCGTGGCTGGTTTCGCTCGAGCACACGTGTTCATTCTGGCTTTTGTGGATTTTCTTCTTCCCGATCATCATCTGGCTTTCGTTGCGGTTTCCGCTGGAGCAGCCCAGATTGTTTCCACAAATCGGCATTCATCTGGCCGCGTGCTTGTCCATCGTCATCGTCATTCAGGCGGCTTACCGGACTTTCCTGCCGTTTCCGTCGCCACCAACGCCGCCGCCGGATGAGCAACCGTCCTTTCCGGATCACCGAGTTCCGCCGGATGCGCAAAGGCCGCCGCGGCCGATGGGTTCGCCCGGCATGCGCGTGGCCCCGGATGTCCTGATTTATTTGATGGCCATGAGCGCCTGCGTGGCGTTCGCCCATTTTCGGAAATCACAGGAGCGGGAACGCCGCGCCATCGAGCTGGAGGCGAGCCTCGCCCAAGCCAAGCTGCAGGCGTTGCGGATGCAGATCAACCCGCATTTTCTGTTCAACACGCTCAACGCCATTTCCACGCTCGTCCACACCAGCCCGCAAACGGCCGACGAGATGATCACGGACTTGAGCGAATTGTTTCGCGCCTCCCTGGAAAGTTCGGGGGAACACGAGATCTCATTGGCATGTGAACTAGAATTGCTCCAGCGTTATCTTGCCATCGAGCAGCGGCGCTTCGGACAACGGCTGAAAGTGGAACAAAGCATTGACCCGGACGTTCTTCAGGCGCGGGTGCCCACGCTCATCTTGCAGCCGCTGGTTGAAAATGCCATCCGACACGGCATCGAACGGCAGGCTGACGTTGGCATCATCGCGATTCAGGCCGCGCGCGAAGGCGGCCAGATCAAATTGTCCGTCAGCGACAACGGGAAAAAGCCGTTCCACGCCGCCGTCCTGGCCGACAACCGCCAGGGCATTGGATTGGCCAACACCCGGGCGCGTTTGCAACAGCTTTACGGCGGGGAACAATCGTTCACCGTCGGCAACGGGGATCTGGGTGGCTGGACGGTGGAAATCAAACTCCCGTTCAATCCCGCACCCATCACCAAGGCGGCGGCATGAAGATTCGCGCGCTCATCGTGGACGACGAACCGCTGGCGCGGAAACGGATCCTCATGTTCTTGCAGGATGAACCGGACTTGGAAATCGTCGGTGAATGCGAAAACGGCACGGAAGCCATCCAACAAATTGGGCGGCTCAACCCTGACCTGGTGTTTCTGGATGTGCAGATGCCGGAGGTTGGCGGCTTTGATGTCTTGCGCGCCTTGCCGGCGGACCGCTGGCCGCTGGTCATTTTTGTGACCGCCCACAATCAACATGCCGTGGAAGCGTTTGAAGTTCACGCCTTGGATTACTTGTTGAAGCCATTCAAGCTGGCCCGGTTCCGGCAGGCATTGCAGCGGGCGCGTCAAAAATTATTGGCGCAGGATGCCAAAGGCCAGAACGAGCGCTTTCAAGCCTGGCTGCTGGCGCAAGAGCAGGCGGTTTACCCCAGCCGGCTCACGGTGAAATCCGGCGAGCACACGGCGTTTGTGGAGGTGAACGAAGTGGATTACATCGAGGCGGCCGGCAACTATGCCATTTTGCACGCCGGGGCCACGAACCATGTTTTGCGTGAAACGCTGGCGAACCTGGAAGCCAAGCTTTCCCCCAAACGATTCCTGCGCGTGAGCCGTTCGGCCATCGTGAATGTGGATCGCATCAAAGCCATCCAGCCCGCGACCCGCGGCGAACACGTCGTCGTGCTGAAGAATGGACGGGAGCTGCCCCTCACGCGCGGCGTGCGCGAAGTCCAACAACGGCTGGAATCCCTGTAGCCCGCGCCGGCCCCACTGACCCGGACCGGCTGCTCTTCACCTTGGTCAATAATTCGGCGGGCGGCCGCCGGCGGTTCCGGCCCGGTTTATTTGCGGCAAAATAATTCTTAAGCCCACCCCCGCCGCGCCGATAGGTTCAGTGGGAGTGAACCGGTTCTTGCGAACCGAGGGTGCGGCGCATTGTCAAAACAGTTGCCAGCTAACATACGTTTAGACAACACCGTTGCCACCAGGCGCCGTCAAAGGCGCATGACCAAACCGCGCTCCCATGAACATCTCCAACCTTTCCACGACTGATTATTATTCCAGTGCCATCGGTTCATCCGCCAAAGCCACCAAGTCCAATCCGCTCCAAAAGGCACTGGCCTCGCTGGCCAGCGATTTAAGTTCCGGCGACACCACCGGCGCCGCCGCCGAGGTGAAGGATATTCTGGCGCACGCGCCCAAGGCTTCCAGCAGCACTTCGGCCACGGACAGCAGCTCTGGAACGGCCAATCCGGGCGAGCAGATCACCAAATATCTCAAATCCATCCAAAGCGCGATCACGTCGGGCGACACGACCAGCGCGCAAAGCGCCCTGTCTTCGTTGCAAGATTATGTAACGGCGAATCCGCCGCCAACGCCGCCTCGCGGCGGCAGTTCCGCAACCGACAATCCGCTGCAGAAGGCGTTAAACTCCTTGAAGAGCGACCTAAATTCCGGCGACACCACCGATGCCACCAGTTTGTTGTCCGACATTATTTCCCACACATCGAAAAAGTCCGGCACTGCCGGCACCGACAGCAGCACTGCCAGCGCATCAAATTCGAGCGACACTTTCAACACCTATTTGAAATCGCTCAAGAGCGCGCTGGCTTCCGGCGACACAAGCAGCGCCCAAAGCATCGTCTCCTCTATCCAAGATTACCTGGCCGCCAATCAGCCACCCCAAGCGGCAGGTGCCGGGACGTATTCCACCAATGGAGATTTTAATTCCACCAACGCCAGCAGCAGTTCCTTCAGTGTGCTGGCATAACTAAAACACAAACAACATACCTGTAAAACATCATGACCATAACATCCACCTCATCCACCACGGCGGCCACCTCGACGTCCGCCAGCACAGCCAGCGCCGGCGGTTCAACGGACGTGACCAAACTCGAAAAGAAATTGACAGATTTGCAAAAATCCTTGCGCGATGAAAACAACAGCAAGACAGACGACGCCAAGACCAAGGCGGAAAAAATCAAGGAACTGGACGCGGAGATCGCCGAGATAGAGGCCGAAATCCAGCAGGCACAAGCCAAGGCCGCCCAAAAGAGCGCCAAGAAAAACAACCCGGCCGGCGCGGACAACAACCCGGCCTCAACGGATGCCAGCAAGGCCGCCGCCAATTCCCCCGGCCGCATGCGCCAGATTCTCGACGTCACGGCTTAGGCAGGATCAAATCAGAACACCCAACCCGCAACCGGGCCACCCGCCATGAAAGCCGCCACGGCTTTCATGGCGATTTCATTTACGGCGGCCGGCCCCGCGGCCGGCCATCCTTTCACCCCAATTACACCCGGTTTCATCACATTCGCCTGTGCCGCCGGGCGACCATTTGTTTGAGTAGGGCGCGGGCGGCATTTGGGCCCGGCAAGTTCTGCTCCAAGGACATTGTGCTGCACCAGTTCACTCCCAAGTGTTGGGCGGACGATGCTAACCTTGAGTGAGGAAAGCGCCGACGTTCCGAGTGCCGCCCGTTTTTTGCCCCGACAGATCTGCGCAGGCAAGGTAAATACCCCGAACCCAAAACCCCCGCCTCCCGCGCGCGGGCAAATATTCCCAGCCGGTTCGGCTTCACCCCGTTTTCCGCCACGTCTATCCCAAGGCCGGCAACTAATCAATCAAGCCGGTGTCTTACCCTCCAGATTGGAGAACTTATTATGACCAATGAAATACAAAACATTCTGCATCCCCCGGCAACCGGCCTGCATGTGCTGGTGGCTTACGACGAACTTGCTTCCGGCATCCGGGCCAGGGATCTGTGCGACCGGCTGGCGCAACCCTTCAAAGCTTCGCGGCCATGGACTTTGAGCTTCTGGAGCCTGGCGGCGCTGCGCTTCCCGCTGCTGGCGCGGGAGGCGGCTGATGAAGCCGCCCAGGCCGACCTCCTCATCGTGGCCGTCAACGGGGAGACCATCCTGCCGCCGCCCATCAAAAGCTGGATCAGCCGGAGCGCGCGCCGGGTGCGTTCCCATGCCGGGGCGCTCGTGGCGCAATTCCACGGCATCCTGCGGATGAATTATGAATTATCCCCCGCCTACGAATGTTTGAAACACATCGCCGATGATTCCGCCGTGAAATTCTTTTCCGAGGTGGTGGAGCCGGCCGGTGATCAACTGAATGACGCGCTTGAATCCGTTTACCAGCAAGCGCATCTGCGCCCGACGATGCTGGATGCCCGGCTGCAATTGAAATGAAATCTCAACCCAAGGCAATATCATGAACCACCCCACACAAAACCAGCAGCGGGAGCAGGCTTACTGCTGTTCCTGCCTGGAATCCTCGCCGGGCGGCCCCGGCAGCCGGACACAATCACAGTTGCATCAGCTCAAGCGGAAACTGCTCTATCTCGCCCTGGAGAAAACCAGCGAGCCCAAATTGTTCAAGACGCTCTGCGGGGCGGCCAATCAGGCGGCCGACCTCGCGTGGAACACGTCGTTTCCATTGTTGGTGTTTCCCGGCCTGTTTGAAGAGCTGACCCGGATGGCTGGCGAACAATTCCACCAGGGGCAGACGCGGGTGACAGACGATTCGCCCATTTTTCCCATCCCGGAAGAGGAAACCCAGCATGACGACGAACCAGCCACCCACGATTCCGCCGCGCTGGCGGGTTTCGTCCGGCGAAAATCATCGCGGCGAACGGGGGGAATGCCCTTTGACTTCGTCCCGTTTATCTCCGCGTTCATCACAAGACACACAACCAATCTCAAATTCCGGTGTAAGTCCTCTTGGATATGCCTGAACTCATGAACTTGGAACGCCGCCACAAACCAACCCGCCGCCAGTTGCCCTCGCGATGGTCGTCAGCGGCCGCCCGTTTCCCAGCTTGCCTCTTCACGCAGGAGGCATTACCGGCCAAACCAACAAAGAACAACCCGTGGCAACCGCAGCGCCGGCCGGCCGGTGCGGTTGCCACATGCTCAACACAACCAACATGAAAATCATCACACAACTCACCATGGCCATCGGGTTGGCGGCAACCATTCAGTTCGCGCAAGCCCAGCCGGGCGGCCCGGGCGGCCCGCACGGTGGCGGCAAGTTTCCCCTGCCGCCGATCATCAAGGCGCTGGATGTCAACGGCGATGGCATCATTGATTCCAACGAGATCGCCAACGCCAGCGCGGAATTGTTGACGCTGGACAAAAACGGCGACGGCAAGCTCAGCGCCGAGGAACTGAAACCCAAATCCGACGGCGATTTCACGCCGCCCGGCGGCGGTAAAATGCCGACGCTGCCAATCCTGAAGGCGCTCGACGCGAACGGCGACGGCGAACTCGACGCCACCGAAATCGCCAATGCCAGCACCGCGCTCAAAACCCTCGACACGAACGGCGACGGCCAATTGACCCGGGACGAAATCATGCCCGCGCCGCCCGGTGGCTTTGGCGGCAACGGCGGCCCGCCGCCGGGCCAGTAACCGTTCGTCCCGTGAAGGCGGTGGCAGCCTGAAACTGCCATCCGCCTTTTAAGAACGCCAAAAAAGACCATCACTGAGACCGCCGTTAATTTGATGACCCATATCAATTCAAAAAAACTGCCATGAAACCCTTTTTAATCCGGACGCTGTTCCTTTGCGCCCTCATCGGTTTTGGCTGGTTCGCCGCGTCACCCATTCTTCGGGCGGCGGATTTGGGGCTGAAAACCTTGCCGGATCACCTCCCGGCGGCGGTGGCGCATCTGTCCGCCATCGGCACGCTGGCGGACACGAACCGCTTGAATTTGTCCATCGGCCTGCCTTTGCGGGACGCGCCGGGACTGGATGATTTTCTGGCGCAGATTGCCGACCCGGCCAGCCCCAATTACCGGCACTATTTGACGCCGGCGGAGTTCACGGAAAAATTTGGGCCGACGGAAGCGGACTACCAGAGGGTCATTGATTTCGCCAAACAAAGCGGCTTCACCATCACCGCCACCAACGGCAACCGGCTGCTGCTCAACGTGAGCGGCCGGGTGGCGGAGGTTCAAAAAGCGTTTCACGTCACGCTGAAAACTTACCGGCATCCGACCGGGGCCCGCGATTTTTTTGCACCGGACAGCGAGCCCTCGGTGAACGCCAGCCTGCCAATTGCCGACATCAGCGGATTGAGCAGCTACGGTTTGCCGCAGCCCAAAATTGTAAAAATGAATTCCACGGCCGCCACGTCTTGGGGAACTGGTTCCGGTTCCGGCGGCACCTACCTGGGATATGATTTTCGCGCCGCGTATCTTCCCGGTGTGACGTTGACCGGCGCGGGCCAGACGGTCGGGCTGGTCCAGTTCGACGGTTTTTACGCGGGCGACATCACAAGTTACGAAACGGCGGCGGGCCTGCCGGCGGTGCCGCTGCAAACGGTTTTGCTGGACAGTTTCAGCGGCACGCCGACCACGGGTGCCAACAGCGGCAACATCGAAGTTTCGCTGGACATCGAAATGGTGGCCAGCATGGCACCGGGGCTTTCCAAAATCGTGGTCTTCGAAGGCAACCCCAACGCCGGTTTTTTCTTTCCGAATGATGTTTTGAGCGCCATGGCCGACAGCAACAGCATCAGCCAGTTCAGTTGTTCCTGGGGCTGGAGCGGCGGCCCCACCAACACCACCGACACCATTTTCAAAAAGATGGCCGCGCAGGGCCAGTCGTTCTTCACGGCTTCCGGTGACAGCGATGCGTTCACCACGGGGGCGAGTTCCACCAACGGCGTGGACAATCCTTCGCTCGCCAATACGCCGGCCAGCTCTCCCTACCTCACCACCGTCGGCGGCACGACATTGACGACCACGGGTGGCGGCGGGGCCTGGTCTTCGGAAGCCGCCTGGAACTGGGGTTTGCACAGCGGCAGTTACGTGGGCAGCAGCGGCGGCATCAGTTCCTATTACGCCATGCCCAGTTGGCAGACGAACGCGAGCATGACCGCCAACGGCGGCTCGACCACTTACCGCAACATCCCGGATGTCGCGCTGACCGCCGACAATATCCATGTCAAATACGGCAACGGAACCAACGCCACGGTGGGCGGGACAAGTTGCGCGGCCCCGCTCTGGGCGGGACTCGCCGCCTTGATCAACCAACAAGCCGTCACGGCGGGAAGAGCCACCATCGGATTCATCAATCCGGCCATTTATTCGCTCGGCAAAAGCACGAACTACAACCCGGCCTTTCATGACATCACGACGGGAAACAACGTCTGGCCAAGCAGCCCAAATAGTTTTTATGCCGTCAGCGGCTACGACCTCTGCACCGGCTGGGGCACGCCCGCCGGCCAAAGCCTGATCAACGTGCTGGCGGGTGCGCCCGAACCGCTGGGCATTTTGCCGGCGACGGGTTTTACCGCCTCTGGCACGGTGGGCGGCCCGTTCAGTCAAACATCCACGACCTTTCAACTGACCAACTACAGCACCGCTCCGTTGTCATGGTCCGTTATAAACACTTCGTCATGGCTTCAAGTTTCTTCAACGAACGGCACCTTGCCAGCGGGTTCTTCGGCCAGCCTGACCGCCAGTTTGACCGCTGCGGCGAACGACCTTGCCGTGGGCACCTACGGTGCCAGCCTGAAATTCACCAACAGGACTTCCCATGTGGTCCAGGCCATCCCGTTCACGCTGAAGGTGGTTTCGTCACTGGTGCAGAATGGCGGGTTTGAGACCGGTGATTTTACCGGCTGGACGCTGGTCGGCAACACCGTCGTCTCGCAAGGCCCGTTTGGTTCCACGATCTACAATGCGGTGGAAAGCTCCAGCGCCTATCCGGCAGTGGTTCATACGGGAACTTATGGCGCATTTATGGGCGACACCCAGCTCGCAACGCTGTCGCAAACGCTGGCCACCATTCCGGGCGAAAATTATCTGGTGTCGTTTTGGCTGGATAACACGACCAGCGGCAGCGGGCAGCAATTTCAAGCCAGTTGGAACGGCACCAGTATTTACCAAAGCAGCAGCCCGGGGGCGTTTTCGTGGACCAACCTGCAATTCATAGTCACCGCCAATGCGGCCGGCACCGTGCTCCAGTTCGGCGCGGAAAATGATGCGGCTTATTTCGGGCTGGATGACATCGGCGTGACGCACGTCCCTGCCCTGACCTTTAAAACTGCAATCCGAACAAATGGAATTTTTAACCTAGCCTGGGCTACGGCCACGGGGTTGGTTTATCAAGTCCAATACAAAACCAACCTGCTGCAAACGAACTGGCTCAGCTTGATCAAGCCAACCACGGCAGCCAGCACCAATTTAAGCGCCACTGACACCAGTTCGTCATCCCAGCGGTTTTACCGGCTTGGCGTGGCACCATGATTTGCCAAATCACATCGCGGCTTTATCGCGGCCGGGTTGGAATGAAGCCCATCCCAAAGCTGTCCGGGGTCACAACGCAAAAGAATACGACATAATGAACCTGCATGAATTGATCATGAAAAATCCGCCCGACCGCCAGCACCCGGGAGAAAACCGTCCCGTTGCGCCGAGAATTCTCCTTGCCGAGGATGACCCGGGGATACGCCGTGCGTGTGGGCGGGCTTTGGCGCGCGCCGGCTACACGGTGCGAGTGGCGGCGGACGGCCAGGAAGCATGGGAAGCGCTTGAAATGGAAACCTTTGATTTGCTGGTCACTGA
This sequence comes from Verrucomicrobiia bacterium, assembly GCA_031290985.1. Classification (GTDB taxonomy): domain Bacteria; phylum Verrucomicrobiota; class Verrucomicrobiia; order Limisphaerales; family UBA11358; genus UBA11358. The sequence goes on from JARLJW010000085.1 coordinate 39,308, forward strand.
CAACCGGATGCCTCGCCTCAGCGGCCAGGAACTGGTTTTGAAAGTGCGCCAGCACAGCTTGGAACTCCCCGTCATTGTCGCCGCATCGGACTTGGAATTCTTTGTCAACCCGGACAATGAATGGTTGCAGATCGCCCAGTTGCTGCAAAAACCGTTCGGCCTGCAACAGTTAAGGGCAGCGGTGAAGCGCTGTCTCCCGGTGGGTCGTTGAATTTATATGCCAGCCAATCACTCCAACCCGAACCGGCCGATGAAACAACCAAGCCCGACGGCGACGCGCCGCAAGGCGTTGCTCGCGCTCGTATTTTTCCTTGCCGTCGCCGGCTGGCTCGTGAGCCACCGATCCGGTCCGGAAAAACCCACCACTCCAGAATTTCCCGCCGGGGTTTCGGCACCGGCTGCCAGGGCGCCGGAAAATCGGCCAACCCCGCCGCGTTATCCGATGAATGTCCGGAACCTTGTTCAAATCTCCGCCCCCGCAAAAAGCCGAATAATCTAACGTGATTCAAAATTCCTATATGAAAAAATTCCTCCCTTGTTTCCGCACGGCCATCCTGTTTGGCGCATTGTTCGCCACCGGCATTCTCCGCGCCCAAGGAACCGCCTTCACCTATCAGGGCCGCCTCAATGACAACGGCAATCCGGCGACCGGCAACTACGATCTTGCCTTCGCGGTTTTCGACGCCGCCAGCGGCGGCAATCAAGCGGGCAACACACTGGCGGTTGCGCCCACAGCGGTCACCAACGGATTGTTCACGGTGACGCTGGATTTCGGCGGCGGCATTTTCCCGGGCGCGTCCCGCTGGCTGCAAATTGGCGTCCGCACCAACGGAAGCAGCGGCCCATACGCCATCCTGACCCCGAGACAGGCGGTGACCGCCTCGCCTTACGCCATCACCGCCACAACGGCAACCACGGCGGCGGGTGTTTCCGGAACGATCAGCGGCAGCCAGATTCAAAGCGGCACGGTCACCACCACGCAACTGGCGTCGGGCGCCGCCGCCGCCAATCTTTCCGCTTCCGGTCAAAGCGGGGTGGCGGCGGGGGGCATTGTTCTGTCGTCGGATGCCAATGCCGGAAGTTTGATCACCAACGGCTATGCGAAGATTGGCCAGACCGCCTTGGGTGAACTCTGGCAAACCCTTGGCCAGGCGGTCGCCCCCACGCCACGTTACTACCAGTCCGCGGTGTGGACGGGAGCAGAATGGATCATCGGGGGCGGGTTTGATGGCACAAATTATCTGAATACCGGACGGCGTTATAATCCTGCGCTGAACACCTGGTCAGCCGTCACACCCTACGGTGCGCCCACGGCCAGAACCCAGCACACCGCCATTTGGACGGGGAAAGAAATGATTGTTTGGGGCGGACAAAATGGAACGGCTGAACTCAATGACGGAGGTCGTTACAATCCCGCCAATGATTCTTGGACCCCCATGACCGCCAGCAATGCACCGGCCGCCCGGCAAAACCACAGTGCCATCTGGACGGGTACAAACATGATCATCTGGGCTGGCTATGATGGCAGCAGCCGGCTAAAAACGGGGGCGAGCTACAATCCCACCCTGGATCAATGGACGGGCATCACCACCACCAACGCCCCTTCGATCCGCGATAGTCACACGGCGATTTGGAGCGGCACGGACATGATTGTTTGGGGTGGCTACAATGGCACCAGCCGGCTCAACACCGGTGCGCGTTACAACCCTGCCGCCGACACTTGGACCGCCATCCTGACGAACACCTCCTTCGCCACCCGTGAAAACCACACCGCCGTGTGGACGGGAACCAGCATGATCATCTGGGGCGGCAGTGCCGGCACCACCCGGTATAACACGGGGGCCAGCTACAATCCCACCAGTGACAGTTGGACCGCCATTTTCACCAACAGCGCCTTGGCCACTCGTGAACTTCACGCCGCCGTCTGGACGGGCAGCAAGATGGTCATCTGGGGTGGCGGCGCCGGCACCACCGTATATAACAATGGCGGGACTTACGATCCGGGCAGTGACAGTTGGAGCGCCATCACAACCAATAACGCACCCACACCGCGCTATCTGCTTAGCATGGTCTGGACGGGCAGCCGGGTGCTGCTCTGGGCTGGCTACGACGGCAGCAACGGGCTGGGTGACGGCGGAATTTACGATGCCACCAACAATGTCTGGAGCATGATGGCGTATTCCGCACCGAGCCCGCGCAACTCGCAGGTTTCCGTCTGGACCGGCACCAACCTGCTGATTTGGGGCGGGTATAACGGCGGCGCCCTGAGCAATGGCGCCTCATACAATCTCGCATCCGACACTTGGACGCCGATGTCAATTTGGACCAATGCCTTTTCGACGAATTCGCTGGCGACCAATGCCCCTGCGGCGCGGTTTGGGCACACGGCGGTTTGGAGCGGAAAAGAAATGCTTGTCTGGGGCGGTTACAACGGCAGCAGTTATTTCAATGACGGGGCGCGTTACAATCCCGTCCTGGATAGCTGGAGCAGAATCAACCCGACGAACGCGCCGGCAGCCCGGGAGTATCAAACCGCCGTCTGGACCGGCAGCGAAATGATCATCTGGGGCGGTTATAACGGCAGCTACTTGAGCACTGGCGCCCGTTATAATCCAACCTCCGACACCTGGATCACCATCACGAACTCCAGCGCACCCGCCGCCCGTGAATTTCACAGCGCCATCTGGACCGGAAAGGAAATGATCGTCTGGGGCGGCTTCAATGGCAGCTATTTGAACACCGGTGCCCGCTACAATGTGGCATCCAATACATGGACCGCCGTTTCCACCACCGGTGCCCCCGGCATCCGCGCCGCCGCTTCCGCCATCTGGACGGCGAGTGAAATGATCGTCTGGGGCGGCTATAACGGAACCGCATTAAGTGACGGCGCACGCTACAATCCAGCGGCCGACTCATGGTCGCCCATGAACACCAGCAGCGCCCCGGCAGCCCGCTACTACCACTCGGCCTTTTGGACCGGCAGTCAGATGCTGGTCTGGGGTGGAGAACAGGCAACCAACACCTTTTTCAACGACGGCGGCGGTTACAATCCCACTGCTAATTCGTGGCAAGCCCTGACCACCAGCGGCGCACCGGCCCAGCGGGCGTTGCATTCCGCCGTCTGGACGGGCACCGAAATGCTCATCTGGGGCGGCGCAAACTACAGCGTCAATTTCAATGACACCGCCGCTTACACGCTGCCCCAAATCATGTATCTCTATGAAAAGCAGTGAAGGTGAAGGCAAATACGTGACATGAAATTATTTTTCACCCCGCTGCTGGCCGTGTTGCTGACCTCCATGCCGGCGATGGAAACCCGGGCGCAAAGTTTTTCGGTTGATTGGTTCGCCACCGCCGGTGGCGGCGGCACCAGCACCGGCAGCGTGTTTTCCGTCAGCGGCACCATCGGCCAGCCCGCCGCCACCGGCGGGCCGATGACCGGCGGCAGTTATTCATTCACAGGCGGATTCTGGGCGCTGTATGTGGTGCCGGTCACTGGCGCGCCGTGGTTGGCCATCGCGCAAACCAACAATGCCGTGATGGTTTACTGGTCGTCCGCTTCCACCAACTGGGTGTTGGAACAAAACGCCAGTCTGAGCAGCACCCATTGGATGAACGTTCCCCAATACGTTATGAAAAATGGCACCTCACAATATATCATCGTGAACCCGTCCGGCAGCAATCAGTTCTACCGGCTTTCTTCGCAAGGGCAATAATCGGATCCTCATCTGCGGGCAAAATCACCCATTCCGTCCCATTTTAGCATCCACTCATCCCAAATGATGCCGATATATATATGGACCGCAGTATATTCCGGGTAGAAATTTTCAATTTACCATGTGTACACATAAAGTAGAAAACAGCTTGGTTTCCAGCATCCCGCTGATTGCCATTGGTGCCTGCCGGGGATGCCGGCCATGACTTTTGCAAGGGATCATATAAAACAACCATGACGAAACTGAATTTCATTCTCGGCCCGTGCGCCGCCCTCATGCTGGCCGGCTGCACGATGATTCCGAAATACGAGCGCCCCGCCTCGCCGGTGGGCACGCAATATCCCGGCGTCACGCAAACCAATCCGGGCAACGCCGGCGACCTTGGCTGGGAAACGGTTTTCACGGATGAGCGCTTGAAGCAGCTCATTCGTCTGTCCCTGACGAACAATGCCGATTATCAGGTGGCCGTGCTGAACGTCGAGCAAAGCCGTGCGCAGTATCGCATCACGCGCTCGGCGTCGTTCCCGTCAGTGTCCGCCAGCGGCAGTTACACGCGGGAAGGCAATTTCACCACCACCACCACCACCACGGAAACGTGGAGCGCCAGCCTGGGCACGACCGCGTATGAAGTGGATTTGTTCGGCCGGGTGCGCAGCCAGAACCGGCAGGCGTTGGAAACCTTCTTCGCCACCGCCGAAGCGCAACGCAGCGCCAAAATTTCGCTGGTGGCGGAAGTGGCCACGGAATATTTCGTCCTGCGCCAGGCCGAGGAACAAATCGCCCTCGCGCAGGCGACGTTGAAATCGGTGGAGGATTCCTTCGCGCTCAATCAGGCCAACTTCGACGCCGGGGCGACCAGCGAACTGGATCTGCGCACGGCGGAGGGCCAGGTGCAGACCGCGAAGATCAACCTGCTCACTTACGAACGCGCGCGGGCGCAGGCGGTGAATTATCTGGTGTTGCTCATCGGCCAGGGCGTGCCGACGAATTTGCCGGCGGCCAGCCCCTTCGATGCCACCAATCTTGTGGCCGAAGTTTCGCCGGGCATGCCATCGGAACTGCTCCAACGTCGCCCGGACATTCTCGAAGCGGAACACACCTTGAAGGCGGCGAATGCGAACATCGGCGCGGCGCGGGCGGCGTTTTTTCCGACCATCAACTTGACCGCCAACGTGGGGGTGAAAAGCTCCCAACTGGCGGATCTCTTCGCCTCCGGCACGGGGGTCTGGAGTTTCGCCCCGCAAATCACCCTGCCGATTTTTACGGGCGGACAAAACCAGGCCGGCCTGGATTCCGCCAAGATCAGCCGGCAGATTGACGTGGTGAATTACCAGAAAGCCATCGAAACCGCGTTTCGCGAAGTGGCCGATGCGCTCGTCGCCGCCGGCAGTTATGCCAGCCAGATTGAGGCCGAGATCAAGCTGATCAGCGCGCAGCAACGGCGCTACGAACTGGCTAATCTTCGCTATCGCCAGGGCGATGACACGTACCTGAATGTGCTGTCGGCCCAGCAGGATCTATACAACGCACAACAGGATTTGCTGCAAGCGCAGTTCCGCAAACTCTCCAGCCAGATTTCGCTCTACCAGGCGCTGGGCGGCGGCTGGAAATAGCCGTTGACGAATTATGAAGTTTCGCACTCACCTCGTTCCAAGCCTGCTCCGGACATTGAAGGTCCATCAATTCGGGAGAAGGCTGTTCCTTTTTCCGGCCCTGGTCATGCTCACCGGTTGCGGACGCAGCCCGAACATGGGCGGCGCGGGCGGTCCACCGGGCGGGGCGATGCCGCCAACCGAAGTCGGCGTGGTGACGGTGACACCTGAGGCGGTGACCGTCACCACGGAATTGCCCGGGCGCATCAATGCCGTGCGCGAGGCCGAAGTGCGGGCACGGGCCACGGGCATTCTGCTGAAGAGGCGGTTTGAGGAAGGTGCCGACGTGACGGCCGACCAGGTGCTGTTTGAAATTGATCCCGCGCCGTTGCAAGCCAGTTATGACAGCGCCAAGGCCAGCTTGGCGAAGGCGGAGGCGACCCAGGAACAGGCCCAGGCCAAGGCGAAACGCAACGAGGCGCTCGTAAAAATCAACGGTGTCAGCCAACAGGCATACGAGGATGCCCGGGCCAGCGCGCTGCAAAGCGAGGCGGACGTGCTGGCCGCGAAGGCGGCGCTGGAAACGGCGGCGCTGAATCTGGGGTACACCAAGGTTACGGCGCCATTTTCCGGGCGCATCGGCAAGGCGCTGATCACGGAAGGCGCGCTGGCAAGCGCCAGTGAGGCCACCAAAATGGCCGTCATCCGCCAGCTTGATCCCATCTACGTGGACTTCACCCAGTCCAGTGCGGAATTGCTGAAACTGCGCCGTTCGCTGGAACCGGGAAAGCTGCCGGGCGTTTCCAAAGAAGAGGTCCGGATTGCGCTGTTGCTGGAAGACGGCACAACCTACGCCGAGACGGGCAGGCTGGTTTTCCAGGATGTCTCCGTGGACGCAAACACCGGTGCAGTCCTGTTGCGCGCCGAGTTTCCCAACGCCGAAAAGCTCCTCCTGCCGGGAATGTATGTGCGCGCCCGCCTCGCAGTGGTTCAACCGAAGGCCATCACGGTTCCGCAACGCGCGGTTTCCCGCGACGTCAACGGCCAAGCCAGCGTATGGTTGGTCAACGCGCAGAACGTGGCGGAAGCGCGCGCGATCCAGGCCACCGCCATTTCCGGCGACAAATGGATTGTGAGCAGCGGCCTCAACGCGGGCGACCGGGTCATCGTGGAAGGGTTGCAAAAAGTTCGCGCCGGCGCGCCGGTTGCGCCCGTGCCGTTTCAAGCCGGCAATTCCAACGCGCCGCTGAAGTCATCAGCGGCGACCGCCAACCCGTGAACTGAATTCGCATGGCCAGATTCTTCATTGATCGTCCGGTCTTCGCATGGGTGATTTCCCTCCTCATCATGATGGCGGGCGTTCTCGCCATCACGAAGCTGCCCGTCGCGCAGTATCCGAACGTCGCGCCGCCGTCCATTTCCGTTTCCGCCACTTACGCAGGGGCTTCGGCGGAAACCGTCCAGAACACCGTGACGACGCTGCTGGAACAACAGATGACCGGCATCGACAACCTGCAATACATGTCCGCCAGCAGCAGTGCGAGCGGGCAGTCGCAGATCACGCTTTACTTCGAGCCGGGTACAGATCCCGACACCGCGCAGGTGCAGGTGCAGAACAAGGTGCAGCTTGCCACGCCCAGTCTGCCGCAGACCGTGCAGCAACAGGGCGTCACGGTCGCCAAGGCGACGCGCAATTTCACGCTGATCATCAGCCTTTCCTCGACCAACGACAGCATGGATCAATTCGCCATCGGCAATTTTGTTTCGGCCAGCGTTCTGGATTCGCTCCGGCGCGTTCCCGGCGTGGGCGAGGCCAGCATGTTTGGCTCGGAATACGCCATGCGCGTGTGGCTCGACCCCGACAAGCTCAACAGCTATGGCCTGACCGCGAACGATGTGACTGCGGCCATCTCAGCGCAGAACAGCGACGTCTCCGTCGGCGAACTGGGTGGTCAACCGGCGGTTTCCGGCCAGCAATTCAACGTCACGCTCCGCGCGCAAGCCACGCTGCGCACGCCGGCGGAATTTGGCAACATCCTCCTGCGCGTCGGGACGGATGGCGCGCGCGTATTGCTGCGCGACGTGGCGCGCGTGGAATTCGGCGGACAAAGCTACACGATGCAAGCCCGGGCCGAGGGCCATCCGGCCGCGGGCATTGCCATCAAGCTCTCGCCCTCGGCCAATGCGCTCTCGACCATCACGGCGGTGAAAAACAAGATGGCCCAGCTTGCGACGTTTTTCCCGGCGGGCATTCGCGTGACATATCCGATGGACACTTCGCCGTTCATCACCATCTCGATTGAGGAGGTGATCAAGACGTTGCTTGAAGCCATCGTGCTGGTGTTCCTCGTGATGTATCTGTTCCTGCAAAACCTCCGCGCGACGCTGATTCCGACCATCGTTATTCCGGTGGCGTTGCTGGGTTCATTCGCCTGCATGTATGCGTTTGGTTTTTCCATCAACGTGCTCACGCTGTTCGGGCTGGTGCTGGCCATCGGCATCCTCGTGGACGATGCCATCGTCGTCATCGAAAACGTCGAGCGCCTCATGCACGACGAGGGTTTGCCGCCCCGCGAAGCCACGCGCAAGGCCATGGGGCAAATCACCGGCGCGCTCATCGGCATCACCCTGGTGTTGACGGCGGTGTTCATTCCGATGGCATTTTTTGGGGGTTCGGTCGGCACGATTTACCGGCAGTTCTCGCTGTCGCTCGTCTCGGCGATGCTGTTCTCGGTGTTCCTGGCGATGTCGCTGACGCCGGCGTTATGCGCCGTGTTGCTCAAACCGGTTGAGCCGGGTCACAAACACGAGAAGCGCGGTTTCTTTGGCTGGTTCAACCGCGGCTTTGCCGCGAGCACCATCCGGTACCAAGGGTGGGTCGCGAAATGGATCCAGCGGCCGGTTCGCAGCTTCATCCTCTACGCCGCCATCGGCGGCGTCATGGTGGTGATGTATTTCCGGCTGCCGTCGTCATTTTTGCCCGAGGAAGACCAGGGTTTTTTGATGACGAGCATTCAATTGCCGGTGGGGGCGACGGCGGAACGCACCCTCGCCGTGCTGGAACAAGTCGAAGCCTATTACCGGCGGCAACCGGAGGTGGAGAGTTTCATGTCGGTGGCCGGTTTCAGCTTCAGCGGCAACGGCCAGAATGCGGCGGCGGCATTCGTCCGGCTCAAGGATTGGAGCCGGCGTCCGGGCCAAAAGCACTCGGTGCAAAGCGTGGTGGCCCGCGCAAACCAGTCGCTCGCGACGATCAAAGACGCGATGATTTTCGCCCTCGTGCCCGCCGCCATCACGGAATTGAGCATGCAGTCGGGGTTTGATTTGCAGTTGAAAGACGTCGGCGGACTCGGCCACGAAAAACTCATGGCTGCGCGCAATCAATTGCTGCAAGCGGCGGCCCAAGATCCGCGCGTCGCCGGGGTCCGCGCGCAAGGCATGGAGGACGAACCGCAGCTCGACATCCAGGTGGACCAGGAAAAAGCCAGCGCGCTCGGCGTCAGCCCGGGCGGCCTGAACGCCGCGCTGTCCACCAGCTTCGGCTCGGCGTACGTGAACAATTTCGTCAATGGCAGCCGCATCCAGCGCGTCATCGTCCAGATGGACGCGCCCTTCCGCATGAAGCCCGAGGACATCGGCAAGCTCTATGTTCGCAACAGCGCGGGCACGATGGTGGCGCTTTCCGCGGTCACCACTTTGAAATGGACTTACGGCTCGCCGAACCTGCAACGCTACAACGGTTTTCCGTCCATTGAAGTCGTCGGCTCGCCCGCGCCCGGCCGGAGCTCCAGCGACGCGATGACGGCGATGGAAGAAACGGCCGCGAAGCTGCCCGCCGGCATCGGTTACGAATGGACCGGCCAGTCCTATGAGGAACGGCTCTCCGGTTCACAGGCGCCCCGGCTTTATGCGCTCTCGCTTATCGTGGTGTTTCTGTGTCTCGCGGCGCTTTACGAAAGCTGGTCCATCCCGACGGCGGTATTGCTGGTCGTGCCGCTCGGCATTGTGGGCGCGCTGGCGGCCACCTGGTTGCGCGGCCTGGAGAATGACGTTTATTTCAAAGTCGGCTTCCTCACCATCATCGGCCTCTCCACCAAGAACGCGATCTTGATCGTGGAGTTCGCCAAAGAGGCACAGGAACGGGGATTGGGGCTGGTGGCGGCCACGCTGGAAGCCGTGCAGCTGCGGCTGCGTCCGATTTTGATGACGTCGTTGGCGTTCATCCTTGGCGTCACGCCGCTGGCCGTGGCGTGGGGCGCCGGTTCGGCCGGCCAGAACGCCATCGGCACCGGCGTCATCGGCGGCATGATCACCGCCACGGTGCTGGCGATTTTTCTGGTGCCGGTGTTCTATGTGGTCGTCCGAAAATTTTTCAAAGGCAAAACCAAACCGGCCTTGGCCGCCCCGAAAACCAGAAAAGAACCGTTGGCCGGTGCCGCCAACAATCCCAGCGCAACCGGACTGTCTTAATAAAACCATGAAACTGAACATTCAATTTTTGCCGGAACAGACGAAAAAATTCCCCATGAAACCGGCTGCAACCCGCTGCGGCACCCGCATGGATGCGATCCGGGCCCGGTTCATTCCGCCGGCGATTGGCACGCTGAAGCGGCAGGAACGCCGCGCTCCGTATCCAGCGGCAGCTTTTCCCGTCTGCTTGCGCGGAATGCTGGCCACCCTGGCGGCCCTGGCCCTGCTGACCGGCTCCGGCTGCAAACCATCAGGCAACGCGCCTAAATATGAAACCGCGCCGGTCACGCGCGGCGAGCTCATCCAGCACGTCACGGCCAGCGGCACGTTAAGCGCCGTGGTCAGCGTGGATGTCGGCAGCCAGGTCTCCGGGAAAATCGTGGCGATGTCGGTTGATTTCAATTCGCCGGTCAAAAAAGGCCAGGTTATCGCGGAGATTGACCCGACGGTTTATGCGGCCGCCTTGCGCCAGGCCGAAGGCGAACTCGCCAGCGCCCAAGCCGATGTCACGCTCAAGCGGCAAAATCTGGAACGAAAGAAAACGCTCCTGCCGCTCAAGGCGGCCTCCCAGTTGGATCTGGACCAGGCGGTCGCCGAACTGGCGCAAGCCGAGGCCACCATTGTCATCCGGCAGGCATCGCTGGAAAGCGCGCAGGCCAATCTCGGTTACTGCAAAATCACCGCACCTGTGGACGGCATCGTGATTGCGCGCAAGGTGGACGTGGGCCAGACGCTCGCGGCCGCCATGACCACGCCCATCCTGTTCACCATCGCGCAGGACATCACCAAGATGAACATCAGCGCCACGGTTTCCGAGGCGGACATCGGCCAGGTGAAGGACGGGCAGGCGGTGGAATTCACGGTAGACGCGTTCCCGGATGACGTCTTTCAGGGGACGGTCACGCAGGTGCGCAAATCGCCGACCACCACGCAAAATGTGGTCACCTACGAAACCATCATCACCGTGGACAACCGCGAACAGAAATTGTTTCCCGGCATGACCGCGGATGTTTCCATTCTCGTCGCCGATCATAAGGATGTTTTACAACTCCCCAACACGGCGTTGCGCTACACGCCGCCGACCGGCGCGAAGTTTGAACAAACGCCCCCCGCCAAGCTGGAACGCAACCAGCGCCTCGTGTATTCGCCGGGCAGCAACGGCACCACGCTCAAACCCGTCATCGTCAAGGTGGGCATCACCGACAACGTAAACACGGAAATTCTCGATGGCCTCACCACCGCCGCACGAGTGGTGACTTCGGATCTTTCGACCACCACCAAAACCGGCGGTTTCGGCGGTCCGCCGCCCGGTCAATGAGCACCCCAAACACCAGCCAGCCGGTCATCCAGCTCCGCGAGCTCACCAAGACTTACCAGACCGGCGAAGTCAAGGTGAAGGCCGTGCGCGGCGTCACGCTCAATATCGAGCGCGGCGAATTCGTTGCCATCATGGGCGCGAGCGGCTCGGGCAAATCCACCTTGATGAACACGCTCGGCTGCCTGGACCAGCCCACGGGCGGAGATTATTTGCTGGATGGCGTGGCCGTGGCCGGGCTGAACCGCAAGGAGCTGGCGAAACTGCGAAACAAAAAACTCGGATTCGTTTTCCAGGGTTTCAACCTGTTGTCCCGCACGACGGCGCTGGAAAACGTCGAGCTGCCGATGTTTTACACGCATCCGCTCGTTTCCCTGCGGGAACGACGTGAACGGGCGGTCGCGGCGCTGCAACGGGTCAATCTCGGCGACCGGCTGGCCCATCATCCCAGCCAGCTTTCCGGCGGCCAGCAGCAGCGCATCGCCATCGCCCGCGCGCTCGTGAACCGGCCGGAACTCGTGCTCGCCGACGAACCGACGGGCAATCTCGATACGCGCACGAGCATCGAGATCATGGGGCTGTTCCAGGAACTCAACAATGCCGGCATCACCCTCGTCATGGTCACGCACGAACTCGACATTGCGGCCTATTGCAAACGCATCGTCGTCATGCGCGACGGCCTGGTCATCAGCGACACCCGTTATAAAAACCGCCGCTCCGCCGTCGCCGAGATCGCCCTGCTCGACCAGGCCGAACAAAAAGCCCAACTCGCCTGAATCATGAACTTGCTCGAATATCTCCGGACCTTCCTGCTGCGGGCCGGGCAAACCACGCTGATTTCCCTCCGCGCGCTGCGTCGCAACAAAATGCGTTCCATGCTCACCGCGCTGGGCATCATCATTGGCGTTGCCTCCGTCGTGGCGATGGTGGCCGTGGGCAATGGCGCACAGGCGAATATTACCAGCAAGGTTTCCGCCCTCGGCCAGAATTTGCTCACCGTGTTTGCCGGCAGCCGGAAAGCTGGCGGGGTAAATTCCGGCCTCGGCAGCGCCAGCGCGCTCACGCTGGCCGATGCCGACGCCATCAGCCGGGAAGTGACCGACGTGGTGGCCATCAGCCCGGAGGCCAGCACCACCGCGCAGGCCATCGCCAACGGACGCAACTGGTCCACCACCGTCGCCGGCGAGTCGCCGGACTACCTGAAAATCCGCGACTGGAAGCTCGCGGCCGGCTCGATGTTCGCCGACCGCGAAGTGCGCGGCGCGGCCAAGGTGGCCGTCATCGGCTCAAAAACCGCGAACGAACTTTTCGGCCCGCTCAATCCGGTGGGCCAGACCGTGCGCGTGGGGAACATTCCCTTCGTCATCATCGGCCTGCTCGAAAGCAAGGGCGCGGGCATGGGCGGCCAGAACCAGGACGACCGCATCGTCATTCCCTACACCACCGTCATGAAGCGCATCACCGGCGAAAAATACCTGCGCTCGATCAATGTCCAAGTCGGCAGCGCCGACCGCATGGACATCGCCCAGCAACAGATCACCAGCCTGCTGCGCCAGCGCCACCGCCTGACCAGCGACCACGACGACGATTTCAACATTTTCAACCAGAAGGAAATCGCCGACACCGTGAACTCGATTTCGAAAGTCATCACCCTGCTGCTCGGATCCATCGCCGGCATTTCGCTGTTTGTCGGCGGCATCGGCATCATGAACATCATGCTCGTGAGCGTCACCGAGCGCACGCGCGAGATCGGCATCCGCATCGCCGTCGGCGCGCAGCCCGGCGACATCAAGCTGCAATTCCTGATCGAAGCCATCACCTTGAGTTTGCTGGGCGGGCTGATTGGCGTGCTCTGCGGGGTCGGCGCATCGCGGCTCGTGGGCATGGTCGCCGATTTCCAGGCGGTCGTATCCACGGGGTCAATCCTGCTCTCCTTCGGCGTGAGTTTTGCCATCGGCGTTTTCTTTGGTTATTACCCCGCCCGCAAAGCCGCCGCGCTCGATCCGATTGATGCGCTGCGGTATGAATGACCGGACGGCATAAGGCAGGGCAAATCCTTGGCGGAACGATTCAATTCAACCACAGATGGACGCAGATAAACGCAGATGGGCCATTTTTGCGCGTGAATTTGCCGTCAATCTTGTCGGTGCGATTGTGATTTGCGATCCGGGTCGGAAGATCATCGGTCTGGCCGATCTAAAACCGGCCGGCCGGGCTTTGAAGAAGGTAAACCCAAAACACGAAAGTCCCTCAGCACAAAAAACTTAAAATGGCTCCAGAGGTAGGGCTCGAACCTACAACCACACGGTTAACAGCCGCGTGCTCTACCATTGAGCTACTCTGGAACACAAACGGGCGCGTAATCTACAAATCATCCTGCTCGCCGTCAATTGGTTTCGGTCAAGATTTCTGACAATTCACTCGCCGCCATTCCGGGTGCGTCAACTACAACCGGTCAAAGCCAGACCGACTCACGCTGTCGCTGGTTGAAGCGGCAGGTCTCCGCATAACCGACGCTGCGGGCAAGGTCGACCGCCTCTTTGAAATTCATCCCCACCTCCTCCGGCGCATGCGCGTCCGAGCCAAACGTGATGGGCACATGCTTCGTAAACGCCAGTTGCAGCAGGTCGCGGCTCGGATAGATCTCCTTGCAGTCCTTCCGCAGCCCGGCGGTGTTCAGTTCGATGGCGCAATTTGCCTTGGCCGCCGCGTCGAGGAATGTTTCGTACAGCGGGGTGCAATCCCGGGCCGGGCGGATGCCGAACTTTTTCGGCAAATCCGCGTGGCCGATAATGTCAAAAAGCCCGGATTCCGCCGCCAGCGCCAGCCGCTCAAAATAGGCCTGCCACACCTCAAACGCATCACGCTTCTTCCACTCGGAAAGCTTGGCCGGATTGTCGATGTCCCACGACTCGGAAACATAGTGCACGCTGCCGATGAAGTAATCCCACGGATGCCGCCCGGCCAGCTCCCGGATCCAGCTCTCGTGACCGGGCAGGTAATCCACTTCGAGCGCAAGGCGGATGGTCAGTTGCGGAAAAGTTGTTTGCGCCAGGCGGACCTTGGCCACGTATTCATCCAGTTGCCGGTCGAACATCCGCCAGTTGTCGAAGTCATCCTGCGGCATCGGCGAGTGGTCGGAGAACCCGATCTCGGTCAGGCCGGTTTCCACGGCGTGGCGGGCGTAATCCACCGGCCCGCCCACCGCATGGCGGCACAACGGCGTGTGCATGTGATAATCCGCAGGCAACTGCATCGGCGGAGTTTCAAGTTTCGGGTGTCAACTTTCAAGCGCTGAATGTCGGATAAAAGCTGCGGGAATTTATTGCGGCACCGGTCGCTACTCCATGAAGGCGCGGAAAAATGATTTCTGAATGACCGTCAGCATTCTGCGCGGCCTGGTTTTATGCGCGATTCTGGCGGATGTGCACAACCCATGCACGCCGCCACGGTGTGGAATGGCCCGCTGTTCACATACAACCAGCCCGCGCCCAACCCCAAACAGGCCACCAATCAGGACCGGCCAGTGTCAGCAGCATAGCGCCTCCGTCGGCTTGAGCCGCCGCTTCAGCAAGAACATCTCCGCCAAACTGCAATACCGTTTTGCCCTCTACAATGAACCCAGCAGCGGCGGGGCGAACAACTATCAGGCGCACTCCATCTTCGGCACGCTCATGTTTCAATTCCGATGACCCAAAACTCCGCGTCACGGTTGAAATGATCCCCAGAACATTCATCGCCGGCCTGCGGTGAGCACAAAAAGGTTTGCGGGGGCTGAAACCTATGCGAGGTTTGCCTCGTCTGTGACAATATATGTTCAAGCCGCTTTCCGAAAAGGACTGGAATTATTCCACCGCGGCGCATCTGCTGAACCGCGCCGGGTTTGGCGGAACGCCGGCGGAGATCAAAAGCCTGGCTGATCTGGGACCGGACCGGGCCGTTGCCTCGCTGCTGGACTACGAATCGATTCCCGATCCAACCCTCAACCCCGATTGGGCGAAGCCGAACCCCGAGGAAATCGCCAAGTACCGCGAGATCGTCCGCACCGGGACGCCCGAGGAAAAAAAGGAGGCACAGCGCGAGCAGCAGCAGACGTTTCAACGGCGCATGATGGAATTGCGCGGCTGGTGGATGCAACGCATGGCGCACGGCCCGCGGCCCTTTCAGGAAAAGATGGTGCTGTTCTGGCATGGCCATTTTGCGACCAGCGTCGAAAAGGTACGCAACCCGTATTTCATGTGGCGGCAGAACGATCTGTTCCGCCGTTTCGCCACCGGCAACTGGCAGCAAATGCTCCTCGAAACCGGCAAGGACCCGGCCATGCTCGTCTGGCTCGATCAGGGCCAGAGCCGCAAGGATCACCCGAACGAAAATTACGCGCGCGAGGTCATGGAACTGTTTGCGCTCGGCGAAGGACATTATACGGAGAAAGACATCGCCGAGGGCGCGCGCGCTGACCGGCTGGTCCATGAATCCCGAGCAGCAACAATTCATGTTCCGCCCGCGCATCCACGATGACGGCGACAAGACCTTCCTCGGCCGCACCGGAAATTTTGATGGTGACGATGTGATCCAGATTATCGTCTCGCAGCCACAGGCCGCCCGCTTCATCACCGGCAAGCTCTGGAATTATTTCGCCGGCCAGGTGCCCTCATCGGAACTCAATGGCGCGCTCGCTGATGTGTTCCGCGCGAATGGAAACAATTTCAAGCCGTTCCTGCATACGATGTTCCGCAGTCAGGAATTTTACGGCAGCGACATCATCCGCAACCAGGTGAAAAGCCCGCTGCAATGGCTCATCGGCAGCGTGCGGATGCTCGAATGTGATCTGCCTCCGACCATCGTGAGCTGGGGCATGACCCGCCAGCTTGGCCAGGATCTCTTCGCGCCGCCCAACGTCAAAGGCTGGGACGGCGGCGTTACCTGGATCACCACAAATACCCTGCTCACCCGTTATAACGATGCCCAATCGCTGGTCGAAGGCACCCTGCCCCAGCTGGCCGCGGCAGACTTTGCCAAAAAGCCCGGCGGTGGCGGCGGTGGAAAAATCGAGAAAGCCATGCAACGTGTACGCATGGGCGGCGTGAAACTCGACAAAATTTTAACCCGGGAAGAACGCGCCGACAAGGATGCCATGGTGGCCTCGCTCCAAAACCGCCTGTTCCAGACCACGCTTAAAAAAGATCAGCAGCAGGCGCTGCACGATTTCCTCGATTCCAAAACCAAACTCAACGACGCCGACATCATCACCGCCATCCGCCTGATGATGTCCACGCCCGACTACCAGGTCACCTGACGTATGAAAAACGAAATCACCCTCCAGACGCGCCGCGAATTCCTGCGCCGCACCGTCCTCGGCAGCGCCCTCTCCTGGACCGTGCCCGTGTTTCTGGCCGACACTTTTTCCGCGCTGCAGGCGCAAGCCGCCGATTCCGCCACCCAGACCATCACCGGCAAGGATGACACCATCTTGGTCGTGCTCCAGATGGCCGGCGGCAACGATGGCATCAACACCGTTGTCCCCTATTCCAACGACTTCTATCACAAAGCGCGCCCGCAAATCGGTTTGAAGGCGGACAACGTTTTAAAATTGAACGACGACATCGGCTTCAACAGCGCGCTGAAAGGGTTCAAGGAACTTTATGACGGCGGCGAACTGTCCGTGATTCAAGGCGTTGGTTATCCGAACCCCAACCGCTCGCACTTCCGCTCCACGGAAATTTGGCAGACCGCCAGTGATTCCGACCGCATTGAAAAATACGGCTGGGTCGGCCGCTACTTTGACAATGCCTGCGCCGGGGCCGATCCCGCCGTCGGTGTGACCATCGGCAGCCAGTTACCCGAGTCTTTTTTTGCCAAGCACCCGAAAGGCATCTGCTTCAGCAATCCGCAGAACTACCGTTTCATGTCCAACGGCCAGGCGACGGAAGATTCTTATAAAAAATTGAACGAGGTTGAGATGTCCGGCGACATGCATGCCGACAGCCCGCAGGATGACAGTTCCGGCGACATGTTGAATTCCGGCGGCAGCATCGGCATGTTGCCCGCCGGGATGCCCATGACCGGCGGCAAGGCGGTTGACTTCATTTCCCGCACCGCGCTCGACGCCCAGCATAGCTCCGACGAGATTCGCGGCATCGCTGCCCGCGTGCAGAATCAGGCCACCTATCCTGGTTCGCTGCTCGGCAACTCGCTCAAGATGGTGGCCAAGCTCATTGGCGGCGGGCTGCCCACGCGCATCTACTACGTCTCCCAGGGCGGCTACGACACACACACCAACCAGGTCAACACCCAGACCCGCCTGCTCGGTGACCTCGGCGATTCCATGAAAGCCTTCGTTGAAGACATGAAAGCACAGGGCAACATGGGCCGCGTGCTCGTGATGACCTTCAGCGAATTCGGCCGGCGCGTGTCCGAAAACGCCAATGGCGGCACCGACCACGGCGCGGCTGCGCCCATGTTCATCGTCGGCAACAAGGTCAAGGCCGGCCTGCTCGGCAAATATCCCAGCCTCGCCCCGCAGGACCTGTATCAAGGCGACGTGAAATACAACGTGGATTTCCGCAGCGTCTACGCCGGCGTGCTGGAAACCTGGCTTAAAACCAAGAGCGCCCCGATCCTCGGTAAAAAATTTGAGCCGCTGCAGGTGGTGTAATAAACTCACGATGGTAGGGCGCGTCGCTCCGCGCGCGCCGCGCTTGCCAACCGACGCATCCTGACTAACCACAACGGCACGCTCGGAATGACGCACCCTGCCCGCGCGCCAGCGTGTTTTTTGGACTGCGGCGGGAAGCGTAGCGCCACGCCGCTTTCGCCCGCACGAAAATCATTCAACTTCAGTTTCGCCCTCGTCCGCCCCAAAGCGCCGTCGCCGCTCCCGCTCTGCCGGCGCAGTCCAAGACGCTTCGGATCTGCAACGCTACCGCGCGCCAGCGTCTTGAAATGCGCCAGTTCTCTGCGCTCTTTACAAGCGCACCGTTGGAAAATGAGCCAGGCATGCCTCTTCGGCTTTGAAAACTAAACCTGCTCCATTCGTTATTCTCGCCACCTCCCGCCAGAATCACTGATCTTCCCGCACCGAATCCAACCTCGCCTCCGCCGCCTTGGACTCCATCACCAGCGCCTTGAATTTCCACACGCCGTGCGATCCCAGCGTCCCCGCGTAGTCGGAGGCCTTGCCCATGGAAGCGCCCTTGGCGTCGAACAGGTTGAACTCCGCCTTCACCCCAAAACGCTGCTTGTCGGACAAGTTGCGGACGGTGCCCACCACATAGACGAGCGAACTGCCCGGCGTCTTTTCCAGCTTGAATGCGGAGATGGCAAAACCGTTGGTGGTCGTTTCCTCCGGCGGTTTGACGACTGGTGCCGGCGCGGGCGCGGTTGCCGTAACGGGCTTCTCCGGCGCAGGAACCGGGGCCGGTTTTTTCGGAAAGAAAAATGCGAGCGCGACGGCGGCGAAGACCACCCAAAACGCCAGGACTCCTAAAACCAGCAACCGGCGGGATTTTCCCACGGTCGCCGCTCCTGCCGCCGGCAATTCCACGGGCTGCCCGCAGTGCGGACACGCGATGGTTTGCCCGCCGGCCACGGCGGGAAATTCAATGTGGCCCGCACAATGGCGGCATTCATATTTCAGATAATCAGATTTTGTCATGTTTGGCGCAATAACTGCGAATTAACGAAACCTAACGTTAGCAATAAGCGTCGAATGGATTATAATACTACATCCTATGAACCCAGACGAGCATAAGCAAGTTGACCTCGAGGATCGTTTTTTGACGCGCCGCCAGTTTTTGCAGCGGGCCGGCATGGGTTTTGGCGCCCTGAGTCTGGCCTCCCTGCTGGGCGAAGGCCTGCTGTCCGTCGCCAATGCGCAGGAGGCCGAGGCCACGTTGCTCCCCAAGACCCCGCCGCTGCCGGCACGGGCCAAGCACGTTGTCCACATTTTCGCCCAAGGTGCCCCATCCCATGTGGACACTTGGGATTACAAACCCTCCCTGGCCAAATACGACGGCCAGTCGATTCCCGGCATGGAGGGCGTGGCCATGGCATCGCCGTTCACGTTTTCCAAAAAGGGCAAATCCGGCATCGAAGTCAGCGAAGTGTTCCCGCAGATGGGTGAACAGGTGGATGACCTCTGCGTCATCAAGTCCATGTACACCGACATCCCGGCGCATGAGGTCGCAACCATCATGATGAACACCGGCTCACGGCTCGTCCGCCCGAGCATCGGTTCGTGGGTGCTGTACGGCCTCGGTTCGGAAAACCAGAACATGCCCGGGTTTGTCTCGCTCCGCCCCGGCGGCCCGCCGCCCGGCGGCACGGCCAACTGGCAGTCGTCCTTTCTCCCGGGGATTTACCAGGGCGTGAGCATCAATACAAAAGTTCCGACGCTCAACCAGCTCATCGAAAACATCCGCAACCCCAACACGCCCCTGCCCGAACAACGCCGCCAGCTCGACCTTGTCCACAAGCTGAACGAACTCCACAGCCAGAACCTGCAAAAAGAGGCGCAGTTGGAATCCCGGCTCGAGGCGTTTGAGATGGCGTTCAAGATGCAGACCGAGGCCACGGATGCGTTTGATTTGAACAAGGAGCCGCAAACCGTCCGCGACGCTTATGGCCGCACTTCACAAGGGAACCAGTTGCTCATCACCCGCCGGCTCATCGAACGCGGTGTGCGCTTCGTCCAAGTTTGGGCGGGCGGCTGGGATCATCATCAGGATTTGGAGGAAAAGCTCCCGGACCGCGCCAAGGACATCGACCAGCCGCTCGCGGCGTTCATCCGCGATCTGAAACAGCGCGGCCTGTTTGACAGCACACTCATCGTCTGGGGCGGCGAATTTGGCCGCAAGCCTGTGCGCGACCGCAACGGCGGTGAGAACCCCGGCCGCGACCACAATGCCAAGGCGTTCACGACGATCCTTGCCGGCGGCGGCGTGCGCGGCGGCATGACGTACGGCGCGACCGATGAATTTGGCTCGGCCTCGGTAACGGACAAAGTCCACGTCCACGACCTACACGCCACGATCCTCGCGCTGCTCGGCTTCGACCACACCAAGCTGACCTACCGTTACAACGGCCGTGATTTCCGCCTGACGGAAACCAGCGGTGAAATCATCAAGGCGGTTTTTGCATGAAAAGATTCCTGCCGCTGCTGTTGTCGGTTGTTTTCCTCTCCGCGAATTCCGGGCGCGCCCTGGCCGCCGACCTCACGCCGTCGCAACTCGAATTCTTTGAAAGCAAGATCCGGCCGATCCTGGTCGACAACTGCTACAAGTGCCACAGCGTCGACGCGGAGAAGATCAAAGGCGGCCTGCTGCTGGATTCCCGCGATGGCGTGCTCAAGGGCGGCGATTCGGGCAAGGTGATCGTGCCGGGCGATCCGGAAGCGAGCCTGCTGATCAAGGCCGTGCGCTACGGCGACCCGGATTTGCAGATGCCGAAAAATAAAAAGCTGCCGGATGACCAGATTGCCGCGCTGGAACAATGGGTGAAAATGGGCGCACCCGATCCGCGCGTGGCGACCGCCAGTTCCAAAACCTGGACCGACAACAAAACCAACCACTGGGCCTGGCAGCCGATCAAACGTGTCCCCGTTCCCGAAGTGGACGACAACGGCTGGAGCAAGACGCCGGTGGATAAATTCATTTTTGCAAAGCTGGCCGAAAAAGGTTTGCAGCCCAATCCTCCGGCGGATAAACGCACGCTCATCCGCCGCGCCACGTTTGACTTGATCGGCCTGCCGCCCACGCCGGAAGAAGTGCAGGCGTTCCTGGACGATTCGTCACCGGACGCCTTTGCCAAGGTCGTGGACCGGCTGCTCGCCTCGCCGCATTACGGCGAGCGTTGGGGCCGGCACTGGCTTGACGTGGCCCGCTACAGCGACACCAAGGGCCAGCCCCGCCGCAATGACGAGGACAACGTCAATCCCTTCGCGTGGACGTATCGCGATTACGTCATCCGGAGCTTCAACGAGGACAAGCCCTATAACCGTTTCGTCTTGGAACAGATCGCCGCCGACCGGCTTTCAACTTCCCGGCAAAATCCCACCAACCTCGCGGCGCTGGGCTTCCTCACCGTGGGCGATCATTTCATGGGGATGCAAAACGACATCATCAATGACCGCATTGACGTTGTCGCCAAGGGTTTTCTGGCCCTGACGGTGACCTGTGCGCGCTGTCACGATCACAAGTTCGACCCGATTCCGCAGAAGGATTATTATTCTTTCCATGGCATTTTCGCCAGTTGTGTCGAGCCCAAGCTCGAGCCGGTCGTCTCGCCCATCAAGGTCACGCCGGCATTTGAAACCTACCACGAACAGCGGGACAAGCTGGCCTTTGAGCAGTCCAACCTGGAAACCTCATTGCCCAAGCTTCGGAAAAACAAGGATCAGGAGGCGTTCAAGGAAGCCCGGCGCACGTTGCAACGGGTCGTCCACGACATCGCCATGCTGGACCTGACGAACACCGCCGCGCCGATGCACGCGATGGTCTTGGAAGACACCGTCCGCGGGCATGATTCGCCGGTCTTTCTGCGCGGCGATCCCGGCAACCGGGGCGAACTTGTCCCCCGCCGTTTTCTCCAGATGTTGTCCGCGCCCAACCGCCCCATCTACACGAATGGCAGCGGCCGCCTCGAACTGGCCATGGCCATTGCCAGCAAAAACAATCCGCTGACCCCGCGCGTCATGATCAACCGCATCTGGGAGCATCACTTCGGCGAGGGCTTTGTGCCGACCCCGGATGATTTCGGCATGATGTCCGAACCGCCGAGCCATCCGGAACTGCTGGATTACCTCGCCACGCAATTCATGAACAACGGCTGGAGTGTAAAAAAAATCCACCGGCTGATCATGCTCTCAAGCGTCTATCAGGAAAGCGCCACCGGCAACCCGCGCTTCGCCGAGATCGATCCCGGCAACCGCCTGCTCTGGCGTGCGAACACGCGCCGGCTGGAGTTCGAGCCGTTGCGCGATTCGCTCCTCGCCATCGGCGGCATGCTGGACACGAACCTTTACGGCCGCCCCGTTCAAAACCGCGCCCTCGATTCCAATCGGCGCACCATCTACAACCTCGTGGACCGTGCGAACATAGCCGACGTGCTGGTGAACTTTGATTTCGCCAACCCGGACATGGTCACCGGCGCGCGTTACCAGACCACCGTGCCGCAGCAGGCGTTGTACCTCATGAACAACCCGCTCGTCATCAACCTCGCCAAAAAGCTCGTTGCCATGCCGGATTTTCTGGACCGGACGGACGATGAATCGAAGCTGCAATTTCTGTATGAACGCATTTACCAGCGTCTGCCGGAACCGGTGGAAACCCAGCTTGGCCTGGAGTTCGTCACCTCCACGCAACTTCTCGACGACTCCACCAACGCTTTAGCCGCCATCCCACCGCCGGAACAGCTCAATGCCAAGGGCAAACCTGTCAAGCATCCGGTAAATAACACTCCGAAAAAGCCCGTGCCCCTGACCGCCTGGCAGGAATACGCGCAAGCGCTTCTGCAAGCCAACGAGGCTTCGTTTGTAAATTAAGGGCGGTGAAATTTCTGGTTTGGCATCTGGGCTCGTCATGCTCAGGTAGGGCACGTCGCTCCGCACGCGCCGCGCCGGCCAACCGGTGTATGCTTGCTCACAACAACACTTCGCCCACACCATTCCCCCCAACCTGGGCGCCAGCGTGTAACCGCGACACCGCTTTCCGCCCGCCCGATAACCTTTCGATTTTAGATATGGCCCCGTCCGCCCCAAAACGTCACTTGACCCGGCGCAAGTGCTGAACTAGTGTCGCCTCGTAAAATAAGAAACCCGCAAGTTGCAATCAACTTAACCACTTCATAACTTATCGTTTACCCGTACCATTCTATGATAAAATCATGCCGCCTGTTCTTGGCCGTACTCGCCACAGCTTCGATGACTTGCCTTCCGGCCAAGGCAACCTTGGTTCAAGCCACTGACCCAAGTTTTGGTGTCAATTCCCTGACAACAGATACCGCGACCGGGCTTACCTGGCTGGATCTCACCGCGAGCACCGGCTTGTCCTACCAGCAGGTGCTTGCCGCCACCCTGCCCGGCGGAATTTATAGCGGGTTTCGCTATGCCACGGCTCAGGAAGTGGTTTCCCTTTACACTGATGCCGGCATTCCCGGCGCGGGCTTTTATCCCGCGTCAAATCCGGCCATAGCCTCGTTCCTGTCTTTGGTGGGAGCCACAAGTTTGGATAGCGGACACCCCGAGACGTTTGGCCTTTCCGCCACCTCGGATGGCCCCGGTTCACAATTTGTTCCCGGTATCGACTTCTTCTACAACTCGGGCATACCCACCTACCAGGTCACCGGCATTCCCGGACAGGCCGGTGATCTTGGGTATGGGGTGACCACCAGCGACCGGGGAGTAGGCAGTTGGCTGGTGTCAGTCCCGGAAACTGCGGACGCAGGCATTTATGTTTTGGCCGCCGGCGGATTGATCGGCTTTGCCTTCCTGCAAAGACGTGGAAAAGCTGCGTAGTCGCATTGAATAAATGGTTCCACTTGCCCCGCCAAGCCGGACAGTTTATTCGAATCCAACCGCGCGCCAGCGTCTTGAAATGCGCCAGCCCTCTGGCGCTTTGTCCAGTGCGTGCCGCTGCAAAATTGCGCTCAATAAGATCGAATACCCGGCTGTTTCCGCAAATCGGCGTCACTGGACTACTGGCTGGACAAACCAATAACACGAATTTAAAATCAGCCTGTTGGAATTGGGCTGTTTAGAAGTTGGAGAATATTTATGAAAATGCGCCAATCAATCATCTTGTTCGTAACGTTGGGAGTTTTGATTGCAGCCGGCGTTTCGGCGTCCGCTGATGAACCCAAACCCAGCCAGTCCAATACGAGTCTCAGCAATGCAACAATTAGCGGCTATGTTGATGTGTCGATTAGCGGACAGGTCCAGCCAGCGGCGCATCTCAGTTGGTGGCAGAAATTTTCGCTCTGGATTAAAGCTCACGGGAGATAAGCAGCCTCCGCGTTTCTGGTCGCCATAACTTCCCTTCGCGAGCCATGGCGTAGTGTCTGCGTTACAAACCTCTCACCCCTTCGGTGCCGCCGTGCTTTTCCGCTCCACCAATTCCGCCGGCAGCCGGCGTGTCTGCACATTTTCGCCCCGGATCAGGCCCATCATCATCTCCACGGCGGCCAGGCCCAGCCGCAATTTCGGCTGGCGCACCGTCGTCAGCGGCACCCGAAAATGTTCCGCCAGCAGGATGTTCCCAAAACCCGCCAGCGAGATGTCCTCCGGAATCCGGATCCCCTGTTGCAACAACGTCTCCGCGGCGCCGATGGCCACCATGTCGCTGACGGCCTGGATCGCGGTGGGATGGCAGTTCTCATTGAGCATCTGGAGCGCGGCGTTGACCCCGTCCTCGATGGTGTTGCCGGATTGAAAGACATATTTGTCGTCCGGCTGCAGGCCCGCCTCGCGCAGCGCGCGGCGATAGCCCTCGAACCGTTCATGCGCCCACGGCGCGGCGGTCGGCCCGGTGAAGTAGGCGATCGTTTTATGGCCCAGGCCCAGGAGATGTTTCGTGATGTTATAGCTCGCGACCTGCTCCTCGATTTCCACGCTGGGGAAATTTTTACAGAACGGCGCGGGCGGGCCCAGCAGCACGGTCGGAACTTTCCGCGCGGCGATCTCCTGGTAGATGCGCGCCTCCGCCTCGAACCGGTAAACCGGCGTGACAAACAGGCCATCCACGCGGCGCGACAGCAGCCGGCGCAACACCAGGTCTTCGCGATCCGGTTTGTTCAGCGTGTGCGCAATGAGCAGATCATAGCCCAGTTCATAGGCGCGTTCCTCGATCGCCAGCACCATGCGCGCGTATACCGGGCTCGTTGTCGCCGGAACCACCAGACCGAACAGCTTGGTCGTCTTCGTCCGCAATCCCTGCGCGCTGGAATCGGGCACGTAGCCCATCTGGGCGGCGAGGGCCTTGATCTTCGAGCGCGTGGCGTCGGAGACATCCGGCTCGTCGCGCAGGGCTTTCGAGACGGTCATCACGGAGACGCGGGCGATAACGGCAATGTCTTTGAGGCGAACCATGGTTAAAAATTTAGAGGTATGTTCCGCGCCAGTGCAGCTTGCGGCGCATGGCTTCCAGAAAGGAGCTGTGCGCCAGCCGCATCAGCCGCACGGCGCGACGGCTGCGGCGGATGGTGATTTCATCGTTGGCATCCAGTTCGCCGACGATCTGGCCGTCCGCGTTCAAGAACGCGGACGGCTGCGTATTGATGGCCTTCACGCGGAGGGTGGCGGACAACGGCAGGATGATGGAACGGTTGGACAAGGCGTGCGGACAGATCGGCGTGAGCGCAAAAACATCCGCCGTCGGCAAAACGATCGCACCGCCGGCCGCCAGCGAGTAGGCCGTGGAGCCGGTCGGCGAACTCAGGATCAGGCCGTCGCAACGGTAGCGCGTGATCAGTTCGCCGTTCACGCTCACATCCAGCGCGATGAGCCGCGAGACCGCGCCACGGGTGATGACGATGTCGTTGAGCGCGGTGGCCTTCACCTTTTTTCCGTGGCAAACACCGGTGGCCTCGATGAGCGCGCGGGTTTCAAATTTGAACTCGCCAGCCCAGACCAGCTTCAGCGCTTCGGCGATTTTATCGGAGGGAACCGCGGTGAGAAAGCCCAGGCTGCCGATGTTGATGCCGAGCATGGGCGTCCGGGAACCGGCGATCTGCCGCGCGGTGTGCAGCATGGTGCCGTCGCCGCCAAAAACGAGGATCAGGTCGACCGCCCCGGCCAGTTCAGCGGCATTGGGGCGGGTTTCACATTGCAGGCGGGAGTGCCGTGCGGTGGTCTCTTCGGCGATGACCTGGCGGCCGGCACGCGCGATGAGCCGGGCGGCGGCACGCACGCTTTGAGCGCACGCGGACTTCTCCGCGTTGCCGACGAGGCCGATGCGTTGGAATTGGTCAGCGGACTTTTTCAATCAGCGCCAGGAATTCTTTGTTGCCGGCAGGGCCGAGCAGGGGAGATTCAACCACACCACGCCAGCAAAGGCCAGCCTGCGACGACACAAATTCTTTCAATTCCGCCAGCACGCGCTCATGCACCACCGCATCCTTGATGACCCCCCGGCCCTTGTCCACCTCGGCCCTGCCCGCCTCGAACTGCGGCTTGATGAGCGCCACGATGCGGCCATCCGGCCGCAGCAACGGCACGGCCGGCGGCAGGATTTTCTTCAGGGAGATGAACGAGCAGTCCGCCACAATGATGTCCGCAGGCGTTTCAATCATCGTCATGTCCGAACCCATCTGTGAAACCGTTGACGGCTTCCCTCTCCCCTCGGAGGGGAGAGGGATTGAGGGTGAGGGGTGGGCTATTTGACCGGATGCAGACACAAAATGGTTTGGCGTCAAATACCTTGCATTGGTTTTCTCCATGACCACCACCCGCGGATCCTGCCGCAGTTTCCAGGCGAGCTGGCCGTGGCCCACATCCACGGCAAAAACCTTCGCCGCGCCGCGCTGCAACAGGCAATCGGTAAATCCGCCGGTGGACGCCCCCAGATCAATCGCCGTCAGCCCGGCGACATCAATCTGAAAATATTCCAGCGCGTGCTCCAGCTTGTGTCCTCCCCGGCTCACAAATTTATCAACCGCATCCAGCACCAGCTCGTCCGCCGGCTTGACATGGTCGCTGGGTTTGCGGGCGGGATGGCCGTTGATGCGAACCTGTCCGGCCAGGATGAGCCGCTTGGCGCGTTCGCGGCTGTCGCAAAGCCCGCGTTCCACCAGGGCTTGATCGAGGCGGGTCACGGTCAATTCTTGCCGCCGGTGAGGATGCGGTTCTGGATTTCGCGGAAGCTGTGGAGGAAAAGTTCATTTTCCGCGACGGCTTTTTCCACGAGCTGCTTCATCAGGAACAGTTCGGAACTGTTGATGACCGCATGCACGCTGTTCTTGAAGGCCTCCATCGGGGCAAACGTCTGGAAAGAATCGCCGATCAGCAGCACGGTGGCATGGCGGCGGGCGCTGGAGGCCATGTTTTGGAGGGATTTCAGGGTGATATTTTCCTCGATGGTGTTCGCCCCGAACAATTCTTCGACGAGCACCACCTGGTATTGCGCCTGGGTGAACCGCAGCAGAAAATCGCTGTGCGTGGCGGCGGTGTGGACCTTGTAGCCGAGCTCCTGCAAGGCGGACTTGGCGGCATCCATCCACGCCGGCGTGGAAAAGGCGATCAGCGCGGGCTTGTCGCCGCTGCCAACGAAATCAAAGGAGCCGTTCATCGGAGTTTTAAAATAGGTGGTGGAGTGGAAGCTTCGCCGCCCTGGCCGCCGGCGCCCGCGCGCATCCGGAGCGAGCCGGCGGTGGTGCTCATTTCGCCGCGGGTCTTTTTGATATTATCAATCCCGCGCGAGACGACGCTGCGCTTGGTGCAGTACAGCAGCGCCGTTTCCTCGCTGATGACCCCCTGCTCAAAAGCCTCCAGACAGGCCTGGTCAAAAGTCCGCCAGCCGAAGGTATAACTCGCCTCGATAATCTCGTAAAAGGTTTTGCCTTCGCTTTCACCCAGGCGGATGGCCTCCTCGGTGCGGAGGTTCGCCCCCATGATCTCAATGAGCGCATGGCGCGCGCCGCCAAGTTTCGGTGCCAGCCGCTGGCTGATGACCCAGCGCAGTGAATCGGCCAGGCGGACGCGGATCTGCTCCTGCTCCTCCGGTTCAAACATGCCCAGGATGCGGTTGACCGTTTCACCGGCATTGATCGTGTGCAGCGTGCTCAGCACCAGATGCCCGGTTTCCGCCGCGCTTAAGGCGATCTTCACCGTGTCCCGGTCGCGCATTTCGCCGACCAGGATGACCTTCGGCGCCTGCCGCAAAGCGGCGCGCAGGCCGTTCGCGTAGGAATCGAAATCCACGCCAAGTTCCCGCTGGTTGAAGGTGGCCTTGTCGTGCTTGTGCAGGTATTCCACCGGATCCTCCAGCGTGACCACGTGAACCGCCTTGGACTTGTTGATCTCGTGCAAAATGGCCGCCAGCGTGGTGGACTTGCCGGAACCGGTCGCGCCGGTCACAAGGACGAGGCCGGTCTTTTCCCGGGGAGTTTCCTTGAGCACTTCCGGCAGCTTTAACTGGTCGAGCGTTGGAATCGTCGAATTCAACTGGCGGCAAACGATGGAATAATTGCCGCGCTGCGAGAAGACGTTCACGCGAAAACGCGCCCGCTCGCCCAGCGCGTACGAAGCATCACACGAGCCGTGCCGGAGCAGGTCTTCGAGCTGCCAGGGGTTGTCGCCGATGATGTTGAAGGCGATCATCTCGATCTGAAACGGGGTCAGCTTGGCAATCGGCGGATCGAGGATGACCGGCTTGAGTTCGCCATAAGCCTCCACCTGCGGCGGACGGTCCTGGACGAACAACAGGTCGGATATCTCCGGCTGCGATGCCAGCATCGTCGTCAAAATCTGGTCAAGTTCCGGGCGGCGCATAAATCACATGGCTTCGTCGTCTTCCGGCGGATGCGCCAGCAAGGTGCGGAATTTCTTTTTATCGAGGGCCTTGTCGTACGCGTCCTCGGGGGTGATGCGCTTCATGCGGACATGCTCCATGATATGGTCGTCGAGCTGCTGATTGCCGAATTTCTTGCCGACCTGGATCATGCCCTGGATCTGGTGCGTCTTGCCTTCGCGCACGAGGTTGGCCACGGCGGTGTTGAACACCAGGACCTCGAATGCCGCCACGCGCCCCTTCTTGTCGCAACGCTTGAACAGCGTCTGGGCCACCACGCCCTTCAACGCCTCGGACAGCGTCTGGCGAACCTTGTTCTGCTGGTCGGCTGGAAAAACGTCGATAATGCGATCCACCGTCTTGGCCGCGCTCTGCGTGTGCAGCGTGCCAAAAACCAAGTGGCCGGTCGCGGCGGCGGTGATCGCCAGCTCAATCGTCTCCAAGTCGCGCATTTCGCCGACGAGAATGATGTCCGGGTCTTCGCGCAATGCACCGCGCAGCGCCGAGGCAAAGGACTTGGTGTGGATCCCCACTTCGCGATGGTTCACGAGACAGTTTTTGCTTTCGTGGACGAACTCGATCGGGTCCTCAATCGTGATGATGTGGTCTTTGCGGTTGCGGTTGCAATAATCCACAATGGCCGCGAGCGTCGTGGACTTGCCGGAGCCGGTCGGGCCGGTGACGACCACGAGGCCGCGGTGCAGCATGGCAAATTTCTTGAACACCGGCGGCAGCGGCGCCTCCAGTTTTTCAAAGTCCTCGAACGACAGCACCCGGCTTGGAATCTGGCGGAACACCGCCGCCACGCCGTTCTTCTGGTTGAAGAAATTCACGCGGAAGCGGGAGATGTTCGGGATCTCATAGCCAAAATCGACGTCGCCGGTTTCTTCGAACACTTTGATTTTGTAATCCGGGGCGATTTCGTAGAGCATCGCCTTCAGGTTGTCGCTTTCCAACGGCGGGAAATCGACGCGCTGAAGCTCGCCATTGATCCGCATCATGGGCGGGTTGCCGGAAGCCATGTGCAGGTCGGAAGCCCGCTGCTCGAACATCAGGTTGAAAAATGCGTCAATTTTGGCCATAAGTCCTCTCTGTTATCGCGACACTAATCAAAGCCATGCCCACCTGCAAGCAATGAAAATGCCCGCCGACCATATCCGCGAGGAAATCAGCCAAACCGGCGCAATTTCTTTCGCCCGCTTCATGGAACTGGCTCTTTACTGTCCTGAAACTGGTTATTACGAAAAGAAAAAGGACAACGTTGGGCGGCAGGGCGATTTCATCACCAGCGTCAGCGTCGGGAGTTTGTTTGGCGAACTCCTGGCGTTTCAGTTTGCCGGCTGGCTGGATGAACTAAAAAACCGCCACGAAAAACTTCAAATCATCGAGGCCGGCGCACACGATGGCAAACTGGCCGCCGACATCCTGAACTGGCTGCAAATCCATCGGCCGGTGCTTTTCTCGGCCATTGAATACACCATCCTTGAACCGTCTCCGGCCCGACGGCAATGGCAGCAGGAGAAATTGAGTCCGTTCTCCAATGTCCGATGGCGTTCGTCAGTGAACAGTTCCCAGCCCCCGTCCGCCGGCATCCTGTTCAGCAACGAACTGCTCGACGCCTTTCCTGTTCAACGCCTGGGTTGGGATGCATCGGGCCGGCAATGGTTTGAATGGGGTGTGACGCTTGATGGCGAATTGTTGCGCTGGTCCCGCCTTCCGCTGGCCGCCTCCAGTCTGCCGGCCAATATCGTCAATCTCCCCGCCGCATTGCTCGAAGTTCTGCCTGACCAATACACCATCGAAACCAGCCCGGCCGCGGAAAGCTGGTGGCACGCCGCCGCCGGAATTTTGTCACACGGCAAGCTGCTGGCCATCGACTACGGTTTCACCGATGATGAAATGATTTCACCCGCGCGGACGAAAGGAACGCTGCGCGCCTATCACCGGCACCACGTCACGGACGACGTGCTGGCGAATCCCGGCGATCAGGATCTGACCGCGCACGTCAATTTCTCCGCCATCCAAAAAGCCGGGGAGGCCGCCGGTCTGCGCACGGAAACTTTTTGCACCCAGCCACAGTTCCTCACCCGAATCCTGGCCAAGGCCGTGCCGGAAAAGCTCTTTGCCAGCATGGATGCCAGACAAATCCGCCAGTTCCAAACCCTGACGCATCCGGAACATCTGGGCCGCGCCTTCCGCGTGCTGGTACAATCCCGATAAGTTTTCGCGGGCCGCACGGCAGGAATTGCCTGGAAAATTTGCCAAAAATATATGGACGGCGCGCCAAATTACCGCTTTGATACACCCGTACCCATTCAGAAACCCGAAGCTCAACCACGCTGATGCAAACCTTGGGCAAAGTTCTATTTCCGCGCCTGCAACCCTGGCAGCAACGACGCCAGGCAAAAACAGTGGTGACCGTCCTGATTGTGGCCGTCGTCTTCGCCGCCGTCGTGGCCGGAATTATCTATCTAACAAACACACACAGCCTGGCCCCGTAAGTCTTCGCCGATCACCATAAGCCCCTGCCCCGCGGACATGCGTTTGGGGTCATATCCGTTCGTAAATAAACTTTGGCAGCAGCCGCATCACCAAGGCGATCAACGCCCAGCGACGGGTGATGTACGCGACCGGCTTTTTGTTTTCAATGGCGCGATAGATTTGCACAGCGGCCTTCCTGGCCGGCGCCACCCAAAAGACGTCATCCCCTTTCGCCATCGCCGTATCCACAAAGCCCGGCCGGATGTCGGTGATCACGATGGGCAACCCCGCCTTTTTCGCCTTTGCCCGCAATCCCTCCAGATAGCGTATCTGAAATGCCTTCGTGGCATTATACGCCGGCGCATGACGTCCGCCGCGCAGTCCCGCAATGGAGGTAATGCCCGCAAAATGACCTGCCCCCTGCTTCTCAAAAAAAGCATAGGCCCAGCCGGCGATCAGCGTGAACGGCAGCACATTGGTGTCGATTGCCTCCTGCTCCAGGGCAAAATCCAGGGCCGGGTTCATGTGCCCCGTTCCCGAACTCAGAACGACCAGGTCAAGCCCGCCGATTTCCCGGACCAGCGCGGAAAGTTTTTTCACCACGGTGGCGACCTCGGTCACGTCGAACGTGGAAATAAAAATCTTCCCGGGATGTTCCGCCTGAAGCTCCGCCAGCAGCTTTGCCCGGCGGCCCGTCGCGCCGACGACGTACCCCTTTGCCACCAGAACCTTCACCAATGCCCGGCCGATCCCCGAGGTCGCACCGATGACAATCGCCCTTTTCATCACGCGCCCGGATTCAATTCGTAATTCAAAAATGAGAGGCAATAGATCGCCGCCGTCTCCACCCGCAGCGTCAGGGCGCCCAGGGTGACCGGTTTCGCGCCCGCGCCTTCGATCTGCCGGATTTCCTCCAGGGTGAAATCGCCCTCCGGCCCGATCCATATCGCGGCGCTCCGCGGCCGGCGGCCATGCTGCTTCTGAAATTCCAGAATCCATTCGCGCGGATGGCGGCGCTCGGTCTGCAACGAGCCGGCCAGCGCCAGTTCGATCTGCTCCCCGCACGCCAGAAATTCGGTGATGGTCTGCGGTGTCTCCACTTTCGGCAGCCACACCGCGCCACACTGTTTGACGGCCTCGATGGCCACCTGCTGCCACTTCTCGCGCTTGCCTTCCGCGCCGTCGTCATCCAACTGGGTCACGACGCGTTCGGTCAGCAGCGGCACGATGCGGCCCGCGCCCAGTTCGACCGCCTTCTGGATGATGCCCTCGATGATTTTCCCCTTGGGAACCGCCACCAGCAACGTGATGGCACAGACGGGCGGGGACGAAGATTTCTTCGCCTTGATCTCCAGGACCAGAAACTGTTTCGCCGCCTCCCGGACGTCACAGTGAAATTCATTCCCGGCACCGTCGAGGACCGTCACGGACTCGCCCCGCTTCAGCCGCAGGACGTGCAGCGCATGGTGCGCCTCGCGGCCGTCCAGCCGCAGCGATTCGCCACGGCAACTTTCCGGCGGCAGATAAAAACGGTGCATAATTCTGTGGGGCGGGATTTCCCGCCGCCCGGCTCACTTGAAGAATTTTTTGGCCTTCTCAAAAAAGCCGGCCGCGAGGGGCGCCTGCTGGCCGTCGCAAAGCGCCGCGAACTCGACCAACTTCGCCTTCTGCGCGCTGTCGAGATGCGTGGGCACTTCCACCTGCACACGGACATGCAGGTCGCCCTGCCCGTAACCTTGCAGGTTTTTCACGCCCTTGCCTTTGACGCGGAACGTCGTCCCCGGCTGAGTGCCGCCGGGGATCTTGATCGTCGCCCGCCCCTCGAGCGTCGGCACCTCGAGTTCCGAGCCCAGCGCGGCCTGCACAAAACTGACCGGCACCTCGCAGATCAGGTCGTCGCCATCGCGCTTGAAAATCTCATGGTGCTTCACAAACAGCACCACATACAGGTCGCCGGCCGGCCCGCCGCGAAAACCCGCCTCGCCGTTGCCTTGGGAGCGCAAACGCGAGCCGCCTTCGACCCCCGCCGGGATGCGCAGCTTGATCTTGGACGCCCGCTGATGCTTGCCGCTGCCGGAACATTTTTTGCACGGCCGCTCCAGGATGCGCCCCGCGCCCTTGCAATGCGGACAGGTCTGCGCGATGCTGAAAATGCCGCGCGAGGTCAGCACCTGCCCGCGTCCGCCGCACGTCCCGCACTGGCGCATCTTCGAACCGGGTTCCGCGCCCGCGCCCGCGCAGACATCGCACTTGTCCAGCTTGGTGACCGAAATCTCCTTCTCACAGCCGAGCGCCGCTTCTTCCAGGCTGATCTCAAGGTCATAGCGCAGGTCATCGCCACGCTGCGGGGCCGAGGGATCGCCCCCGCCGCCGAACATGTTTTCAAAAATGCTGCCGCCCGCCCCGCCAAAAACCTCCCGGAAGATGTCGAACGGATCATGAAAATCGCCGGCGCCGGCGCCGCGCGCACGGGCGCGCGGATCAAAGGCGGCATGGCCGTATTGATCGTAGGCCGCGCGCTTCTGCGGATCGCTCAGGATCTCATACGCGTGGCTGAGTTCCTTAAATTTCTCCTCGGCGGTCTTGTCCCCCGGGTTTTTGTCCGGGTGATATTTCACCGCGAGGCGGCGGTAGGATTTCTTGATGCCATCGGCGGTCTCCTCGCGTGAGACCTCCAGAATTTCGTAGTAATCGCGCTGCGCCATGGGAATTTCAGGGTGGATCCGGGATCAAGATTTCGCCGCCGGTTTTTTGGCCACAACCACCGTGGCCGGCCGCAGCAACCGCTCCTTCAGCTTGTAGCCTTTGCGCAACTGCTGCAGCACATGGCCGGCCGGCACATCCGCGGACTCCTGCTCAGAAACCGCCTCGTGAAAATTCGGGTCGAACGGCCGGCCGGCTGAATCGATCTCCTCCAGCCCGCTCTCCACCAGCACGTTTTTGAGCTGCTGCTGGATCATCGTCACGCCGGATTGGAACGACGCGATCCCGCCCGGCGGCACCGCCGCATTCTGCGCGGCGGCGAGCGCCGACTCAAAATTGTCGAGCACCGGCAGGATTTTTTGCAGCAGCGAGGCGCTGGCGTACTGCGCCGCCTCGAGCTTTTCCCGGGCGGCGCGCTTCTTGAAATTGTCAAAATCCGCGGTCGTCCGCAGCAGCCGGTCCCAGTTCTCATCCGCCTTCGCGGCGCGAGTTTTGAGGTCGGCAATCTGCCCGGGTGTGAGCACGGCGGATTCTTCCGCCGGGTTGGCGGCGGTTTCAGCTTCGGGCGTCTCGGTCTTGTCTTCGCTCATAGACTTTTTGCGTCCAAACATTCAGACGGGGAAAATAACAGATGACCGCATCCCCGGCAACGGGCAATGCGGACTGGTAAGATTGGGAACGGGAACACCAGGCGGGCGCTTCACTGCGAGGGGACCAGCTTTTGAAATTCCGGCAACCCGCGCAGGTTGTTGATGTTCGGGTCACCCCGGATGACGCCCAGGAGGTCGCTGGCCTTCGGATCGGCGGCCAGGCGTTTCCGATTCAGCTCCAGCGCCAGTTTGAGATCAGCCAGCGCCTCGGCGGTGCGGCCGGTGATGGACTCCACGGCCGCCAGATTATAGCGATGCTCGGGGACGTTGGGCGCGAGCACCACGAGCTTGCGCAACGCCTTCTCAAAGCCGGCAATGTTGGCGAGCTGCCCGAATAATTGCGCCACCGCCGATGCGTCCTGATACTTGAGGTTCGTGCTGTCAAGCGCCTGGTTGAACAGCTCGACCGCGCGGTTCGTCTGCTGCAATTGGAGCAGCAGCGTGCTGCCCAGATAGACCAGGTTGGTCACATTCTCCGGGTTGGTGCGCGCGAGGTTCTCCATCTGTTCGAGCTGGCCGACCGCCTGGGTGCGCTGGGCGTTTTGCGCACGGAACGACTTGAGCTGTTCCACGGTGTTCGCCACCTGTCCGTTGAACGGATCCAGTTTCATGCACGTTTCGCAGATGAGGATGGCATCGTCAAACCGGCCCTGCGTCAGCAGGAAGTTGATGTAGCGGAAAACCGCCTCCGGGCTGTACGGGCAGAACGCGAACGCCTGCTTGAAGGCAAAATCCGTCTCCCGGATCAGCGCCGCCTGCGCCGCCGCGCTCTTCTGGCGGAATTCCGGCGGGCACGTCCGCGGGTCCGCGCGCCAGGCATACATCCCGGCCTGCGAACTCCGCAGCTTGGAGAAGGCCTTCTGCGCATCGTCATCACGCACAAACGCCCGCGAGCCGGTGAATCCCTTGTAATTATTGCGGATGTAGGTCTGGTCCACGAACTTCGCGATCTGTTCCACCGTCGTGTCGTACGTGATGAAGTTGCCGCACAGGCGCGGCGAAAAATCCGTCCAGAACTTGTGGTCCAGGTCCATCATGTCCTGCGTCAGTTCCGGCACCGGGCTGCGGTTGATCTTCATGATGACGCCGAACGGCGTTTCGTACGGATACATCCAGTCCAGCGGGAAGCTCTCCTCGATGAAAAATTCATTCGTCGGGCAGTTGTCGAAGATGACCTTGCACAGCAGCCCATTGATGGCCATCACGTCATACTGGCCGGAGATCTGGATCTTTCCATCCGTGCTGCTCAGTTGTTTCTGCCGGGCATATTCCGAGAAGCACGCCTGCGAATCTTCCGGCGTGGGGATGTAGATCTCATTTGGCGGATAAACCCCCTCCGCGCGCCGGCGGTTTTCGATGCGTTTGCCGTTCCAGGTAAAAAACCGGTCCAAGGTGCCTTCCAGCAGGCTGGCGCAGCCCTCAATAAGCTTGTTTCCGGAATCGCCATTGCCCGCCTCGATGCCATCTTTCACGATCGTGTCGGGTGCCGTGAGGCCGCCGACGGCGCAGGCGTATTTGAACAGCCGGCCGAAGAACGGCGGATCCTGCTGCTTCGAACGGTTGTACTGCGAACGCAGATAATCCAGATATGTGCCGTCCGCCAGCGCGTTTTGGGTGATGATGTAAACGTCACGACGGTCGAATTTCTGGTCCTGTTCCGGCTGGCAGCGGTGCGGGATAAAACTTTCGCAGAAGATGATGTACGTCGGGCAGAAACGGCCCGGGTCGGTGCCGCCGTACAGGATCGCGTCCCGGGTCATTTCGGGATAGATGAGCTTCGCCTTGGCCGGGTCCTTCATCAACTCCGCGCGCTTGGCGCTGTCATAGCTCAGATTGCCCGTCCCGTCCCCAACCGGCGGCGTGAACATGTCATGCCCGAACCAGTAGCCGAACCAGTGGTTCCGCTGCTCGCTCTTGTACCAGTGCGACATCCCGGACCAGATCGGCGCAAAACAGAACAGTGCCAGCAAAATGAACACCGGCCCGCGCTTGCGGTAGAACAGCAACGCCGCGATAAAAATGACCGGCGTCGCCACCAGGAGCAGGTTGGCAAACACCGGCACACCATATTGGCCGGGTGCAAACGCCGCGCCAATCCAGTGCGGGATGTCCGACAAACCAAACTGCCCCTTCGGCCCAAAAGCGAGAAAATCCCATCCGCTCCAATCCGAAAGCCGCTGCCAGTAAAAATTCCAGTGCCACATTCCCGGCGGGCCTTCTTCCCGCAGGACGACCGGACAGGGAACGGAATGGATCATCGAATACATCAGTCCGCCAATTTTAAGCTGTCCCGCCTTGCCAAAAAACAGTTTGCCTATCGCCTCCACCAGACAATACAGCGCCAGCAAAAAAGCCACCCCGGCCCCGATCATGCCCACCTTGCGGAATTTCTCGTAGTGCGTCGCAATGTACGCCGCCAAAATCACCAAGCCGTACCCGATCAGGATGGCGAACACCCCGTGCGAGGCCGTGAAGAACACCTTGTTCAAATCCGAGGTCGAGCGGTCCGCCGACACGTTCAACACGATCACCAATTGCACCGACAACAGCAGATAAATCGACGTCAGGCCGATGAGCCAGCCGCGCTCGCGCTTTTGCATCTTTTTCAAAAACAGGAACGGCACCAAGCCGATGAACATGTACATCCAACTGAACGATTCCGACAACCCTTGCGCCAGATAGAACAACTGGAACAGGAACCGCGAGGGATCCTGCAGCACGTTTGTGCCTTCACCGGATCCGTATTGGCCGCGGCTCAGCATGTGGAAAAAGCCTTCGACCGTGCGCGGATAGCCCCACTGCATCGGCGGCGTCGACATGCATGAAACCGCCGAATAAAAATAGACCGACACGCCCAGCACACACATCACCGCCATGATGAGGATGGACAGCCATTCCGTGAAGAGCTTGTTCGTCTTGATGAACAACCACACCGCCGCGGCCAGCGAGAAAATGCCCACGGCGCTTAAGATATCATACTCGGTATTCGTCATGGCATTCAACGCCGGCACCGACCCCTTGCTCTTGTAGAACAGGACGATGAGATAGACAACACTGTTCACCGTGAACATGTCGCGGCCCAGCCGGGGCAGCACCAAGGCGATCAACACTTCAATCCCCAACGCACCCAAGATCAAGCTTTGGTGGATCGTTGCGATCCAGCCGAATACCAGCATCGCGGCATACAGGTAACGGCGCTGATGCGGCGCGTACATCCAGCGCATCAACAGGGCGATCATTGCCAGCAGCCAGGGCACCCCGAAGATCGAGATGCGGTTGATCACCACCGATTCCTTCCACATGTACCCGCCCAGACCAAACAGTATCCCCGCCGATACGCCAGCCACGATGCAGATCGCCTGTTCCCAGCGGCGTTCCACGGATTTTAAATCCTCGATGCCTTCGATCATCATGCTGCCGCCGCGTGAGACCATCAGCGCCAGCAACCCGCAGCCCATCGCCGAGGCGAACGACTGCCCCACCTCCACCCGCCACGCCACGTTGCCGAAGGGCACGATCACCGTCCAGATCCAGCTATAGATCGCCCAGAAGGGATAGCCCGGCGGATGCGGGATGCCCGCATAATACGACCCGGTGCACAGCTCGCCGGAATCCTCCAGCGTCAACTCGGGTGCCAGCGTCCACAGGTACACCGCCCAGACCGTGCCGAACGCGATCAGCAACGCCAGCCAGTCGTTCGGCCGGAACATCGGAGGGACTTTTATGGGCGAGGCGGATTCAGCGGACTTGACGGGGTCTTTAGCTGTTTCCTTGGGTTTGCCGGCCACTGCCTTGCTGGCATCAGGCTTGGCGCCATTCTTCTTCGGATTTTCCATGTGCAAAAATTCAGTTGGTCAAATTGGTCGACGGCCCGGAGCCGAAATGCGAACGCATACTAGACTTGAAAACACTGTGGTTTGTCCAATCAAAAGTGACGCCGGACACATGATTCTCCAGTTCCTGCGCCTGGTCGCTGAACGTCACCGAATTGCTGCCCGCCGTAAAATCCGCGTACAGCGCCGGGCGGCTTTCCCGCCAGGTGCCGCCGCCGTTAAAATGAAAAACCATCATCGCGAACAGCAGGCACGCCATCGCCGGCGCGAACTGGTGCCAGTTCCACCGCGTCGCCGGCAGCGCCAGCTCGCGGTCGCGAAAAATCCGTTCCTTAAGCCCCGCCGACGGTTGGCGCGGACGCCAGCCACGCAATCGATTCTCGTTCAGTTCTTTCATAAACTACTCCTTCCAGTTTCAATTTCATCTTCTGCAAACCATAACGATAACGCCCCGCCGCCGTGTTTGGTGAAATGTCCAGCAACCCGCCGATCTCCTCAAACGTGCAATCATGCCAGACCTTCAGCACGATCACCTCGCGCTGGTCCACCGGCAGCTCCGCCAGCACCCGCATCGCCGCCCGCTCCTCCGGCGTCTCGTCCGGCGTCCGCTCGAACCATCGCAACGACTCCCATTCCCGCGTCAACCGCCGCCACATGGAACGGCGGTAATTCAAAACCCGGTTCCGGAAACTCCGCACGCAATAATGTTCGGGCTTTTGCGGCGGGAACGGCATCTGCATCAATGTCAAAAACGTCTCCTGCAACACGTCCTCCGCCTCGCCATGCCCCAAGCCCAGCGCCCGGCCGTACAAGATCAGCTCCGCCGCCTTCGCGTCGTAGATCGCTTCGCACCAATGTGGATTCTGATTCACAGTTTCAACCCATAGACACCACCGCCGCCCGATTTGTATAAAATATTTTCATTCGCGTGGTTTTGGGTGGCTTTTAATCGTTTTCTAACAGACAAGTTCAATCCTCTGTTTCAGCATATATTGCTATGGCTAAGACGGTTAAGAATTAAAGCATCATGGCGACCGTGACGCCAACCACAAATGGTGAGCAAGGTCGCGTTGCGAACATGCCTGCCCGCAGAGCGGACACTTTGATCATTTCAAGATGATAGCCCCCCGCCAGAACCTTTGTCCCTACATTTTTTCGTCCTTCAATGGCTGCTAATCCGCAAAATGCGTGTCTTTTAAGCCGCAGCCACCGGTGACGTTCCGCCGCCAACAGGCTGGATAATGGATAACAATGGAAAATGAGGCATGATGTAGAGCAAATCACCCACCATTCGCTTCATCATTGGACGCTTGGAGCATTTTCCATCTTCTGCCTTTGCGTGCCCCATGCGAGTTCTCAGGGAATTGCCGCCCGATAAAACCGCCGAACCACATTCGTCGCCGTCCCATCCCGGAATGTCGCCACCCCGTTGTTCCCCGTAAAATTCGTCAGCGTGGCCCAGTTCAGCAGGTTCGTTGAATATTCGATGTGCCCGGTCAACCCGGTCGACACCAGCAGGCTAAAATTCAACCCGTTGCTCACCAGCGGACTCGCCGTGCCGAAATTCAACTTCATCAGGAACGCGTTTGCGGAATAAAAACTCAGGCTGTTCGTCGCCGAACTGTTCCCGCCCGCATCCACCGCGAACGCCCGCACCTTGTTCGTGCCCGCCACCAGCGGCAGCGTTGTGAACCAGTTCGTCCACCCGTTCGTCGTCGTCGCCGGACTCCAGCCCGCGCCATTTAACTGATACCACACGTTGCTCACCTGCCAGTTATCCGTTGCCGTGCCCTGCACTGTCGCCAGCGGTTTGCTGAAACCCTGACCCGCCGCCGGCGCGGTGAAGCTCAGCGTGGGCGGCGTCACATCGATGAAATTCGCCTGCAACGTCAGATTCGATTGCATCGTGAAAATCAGGTTCGTCCGGCCACCCGTCACCCCGCCGGTCCAGTTTGTTGAAATCACCCAGTTCGTGAACGCAAAACCCGCCGCCGGCGTCGAGGTGATGCTGTAAGCCCGCCCGATCTCCAGCCAGGCATTGCTGTAATTCGCCGACACGCTTCCCCGGCCCGCCGTGCGCACCCCCAGCCGGTTCGTCACCACGTATTGAAAACTCACCTGGTTGGTCCCGGAAACATTCCCGGCGGCGTCCAGCGCGCAGGCGGCAAATGTATTCGTCCCCGGCAGCAGGGCCAGCGCCGCCGACCAGCTTTTCGTGCCCGTGGCGTTCGTCCAATCGCCGCCGTTCAACTGGTATTGCACACCGGCCACTTGCACATTGTCCGTGGCGCTGCCCGTCACCGTAAACACGAAATTGCTCCAGCGCTTGCCCGCCGTCAGGTTGCTGACCACCAGCCCTGGCCGGTTCGTATCCACAAAATTCGCGGTGAACGTCAGATTGGATGCCATCGTAAAATTCAAGGTCGCGACATTCGTCGTCACGCTCCCCGTCCAGCCCGTGAAACGGAAACCCGCCCCCGGCGTGGCTGTCACACTGTAGCTTCGGCCCAGTTCCAACGACTGCCCGAGGTAATTCGGTGCCAGCGTTCCAGAACCGTTGGTCGAAAAAGCAACCGGCGCCAGCACCACGTAATACACACTCGCATTCGTCACCGCGGAAACGTTCCCGCTCGCATCGGCGGCATAGGCCTGGATGATGTTCGTCCCCGCCGCCAGCGTCACGCTGGCCGACCAGTTGGTGAAACCGTTCCCCGACGTTGCCAACACCCAGCCCTGCCCCGCCACCTGGCAATAGACCGCCGCCACCCCCACATCATCATCCGCCTTTCCGGTCACCGTAAAAACCGCGTTGCTCCACCTTTGCCCCGCCGCCGGTGCCGTGATCACCGCATGCGGCTGCGTGTTGTCCGACGCCGTGAACGTGCCGACCTGATACCCGCTGTTCGTCGTCGCCTGCGAAATTGCAAACAGCCCGCTTAATGCCGTCGCAAAACTCACATACAACGTGTTCTTGCCCGTCACGCTGTCATTCAAATACACCGCCATTGTGCTGCGGTTGAGCAGCGCATTGGAATACGTCCCCGAGCTGCTCCCCACCGCGCCGCCGCCCGCGATCACATAGGTGTTCCCGTTCGTCGCGAACGTCATCGTGAAAGTCCCGCTTGCCGCAAACGGCGCCAGCCCGTCCTGCACCGCACCCGCAACGACCTTGCCCGCAAACGACCCCGGTGCCGACCCCAGCGCGCTCGCGAACGTCCCGCCTTGCGAATATCCCGGTGGAAACGTGCTTGCCAGGCTGTAAGTTCCTTGATTCGCCCCCGTGTTGACCAGGTTTACCGTCGCCTGGAGTCCGTTCACCGTGTCATTCAATTTCACCTGCCCGTTGTTCGCGCTCACCACGGAATAAGCATAAGTGCCCACATCATCCAGCCCGTTGTAAATCCCGATCAGCGAGTAGGCATTGCCCGCGGTCGCCGGGACAAAAAGGTTATAACCAAAGCCGGGCAATGGCGACGTCCCGCTGGTCACCTTGATGAGAACTCCGTCACCGGAAATCGTGCCGGGAGCCTGCGCCTCAACCGTCGACGCCGCCCCCAATGCCACGGCCAAGCCGACGGCAATGCTCCAAATCAGTTTCATAATCGCTTCCTCCACGAAAAACCAAAAAACGCCGCGCGTGTGTTAACAAACCCCGCCACACCCGTCGAACAGATTTTCGCCCAGCCCGCAGAACCGCGGACGTGAGGCGGTGTCAATCCTTCCGCATATCAACCCGCGCCCGCAAACCGCACCCCCAGGGCAAACACCGCCGCGCAGCAAACTCACTTGCGCACATTATCTTATGTGCGAACGTTGATTGCGATTTTCGTTGCACGGACGGCGGTTTGGTTTTAGTGTCGGTATGAAACCCGGAGTTGCTATGTATTTTGGCGTTGATTACTACCCCGAAGAATGGGTCTTTCCCCACGGCGGCACCGCCGACAAACCCGAATCACAATGGGTGCAGGACGCCCAACTGATGCACGCGGCCGGCTTCAATGTGGCGCGCATTGCGGAATTCACCTGGGGGCTCTGTGAACCCACGGAAGGCAACTACGACTTTGGCTGGCTGCAGCGCGCAATGGACATCCTGGGCGATCACGGCATCAAGACCGTGCTCGGCACCCCCACCGCCGCCCCGCCGATCTGGCTGGCAAAAAAGCATCCGGAAATCCTGCCGGTGGATGAATTTGGCCGCGTGAAGCGCGAAGGCACGCGCCGGGCGGTCTGCTTCAACAATGACACTTTCTGGAACGCCTCCAAACGGATCGTGGAAGCGATGGCGAAGACGCTGGGCAAACATGAACACCTCATCGCCTGGCAGGTGGACAGCGGCCTGGGCGGGCACCAGACGGAATGGTCGTTCAACGAGGATTCCCGCCTCGAGTGGCAAAACTGGCTGAAGCTGAAATATGAGACCGTGGCGAACCTGAACAACCGGCTCGGCCTGCGGCACTGGGGGCAGACGGTGACGAATTTCGACGAGGTGCCGATGCCGCGCCACTCGCCCGCGGCGCACAATCCGGCGTTGGTGCTGGATTGGAACCGTTTTTGCAGCGACACGATCGTGGCCTACGCGCGGATGCAGGTGGACGTGTTGCACGAGCTTTCCCCCGACCGCCCGGTGACCACGAACCTGCGGGCGCTCCAGCGGAAGTTCGATCACTTCGACATGGCGGATGCGCTGGATTTCGTCTCGGTGGAAAGCAACGCCGCGATCAAGTCGAAGTGCGCCGAACTGGCCTGCGACATCGACATGCTGCGTTCGCTGAAGAAGAGTGGCATCAAGACGCCGGATGGCGACGATGGTTTCTGGGTCATCGAACAAAAGGCCGGGCAGGTGAACTGGCAGGATGTGAACCCGCTGGTGCGCCCGGGCATCATCCGGCTGTTCACCTACCAACTGGTTTCGCGCGGGGCGTGCGGGATTTTGTATTATCGCTGGCGCCAGCCGCGCATTGGCGGCGAGAAATTTTATGGCGCGGTTCTGCCGCACCATCTGGAAGGCAGCCGCCGCACCTACAATGAGATTTCGCAGATCGGCGAAGAATTAAAAATGCTCTCCCCGGCGTTGAAGGACACGAAAGTTTCCTCCGAGGCCTGCATCCTGTATTCGCACGACAACGACTGGGCGCTGCAGCAGCCGCACCAGCCCAATAAATTCTTCAACCTGCGCGAACACATCCAGCTCATCTATAACGCGCTGCACGACCGCAACATCGCGGTGGATTTTGCGCGGCCGAACGAGGACCTCTCAAAGTACAAGATCGTGTTTGCGCCGTCGCTGCATCTGCTGACGGGCGGCGAGGCGGACCGACTGAAGCTGTACGTGCAAAACGGCGGCACGCTCGTGGCCACGTTCAACACGGGGCTGGTGGATGAAAACAACATGGCGACGGATTCCGGTTTTCCGCATGACCTGACGGACTTGTTCGGCCTGGAGGTGCTGGAATTCGACGTGCTGGCGCCGAGCGAGGAAAACCATCTCACGTTCAAGGGCGTGTTCCCGACCAGCCATCTGCACACCGCCAAGCTGTGGTGCGACATCATCGAGCCGAAGGGCTGCCAGATTCTGGCGAACTACGCGAAGGACTTTTACGCCGGCAAACCGGCGATGACCATGAACACTTTCGGGCTGGGCAAGGCCGTCTATGTCGGCACGCAAAGCCACCAGCATTTCTACCATGACCTTGTGTTGTGGCTGCGCCAGACGGTGGGGCTGCAACCCCTGTTGAAGGTGCCGGAAAACATCGAGGTTTCCATGCGGCAAAAGGACGGCTCCCGCATCTACATCCTGCTCAACCACCAGAATTCGCCGGTACGCATCCAGTTCTACAAACCGATGCATGACTTTCTGACGGGCAACAACATCGTGGGCAACTACGACCTGCCGCCGTACGGCGTGCTGGTGATCGACGAGCATCCGGAGGCGAAATCAACTGGCGCGGCGGCCTGATTTTTTGTTTCCTCTGCGCGGTGAATTATTTGAATTTAATCCTTGGCGCCCTGGCCACCCTGGGTTGCGGCCTGGCGCTCTGGCAATGGCTGGCGGCCCGAAGATTTCCCCTGCATGTAAAAACCGCGGATCCGCGCTTCACGCCGGCGGTCTCCATCCTCAAGCCGCTCAAGGGCTGTGACGACGCCACCCGCGAATCCCTGCAAAGCTGGCTGCACCAGAACTACGACGGACCGGTCGAGATCCTTTTCGGGGTCGCCGATGCGGGCGATCCGGTCTGCCAGATCGTGAACCGGCTGATCGCCGAGAACCCGACAGTGGATGCCCGGCTCATCATCTGCGAAACGTTCACGGGGATGAACGCCAAGGCGGCCAAGCTGGCGCAGCTGGAAAAGCTGGCGCAGCATGAACTGGTGGTCATCTGCGATGCTGACGTGCGGGTGCCGTCGGATTTTCTCGCCTGCTTTGTGGCGCCGCTCCGGGACGAAAAGACCGGGCTGGTGAATTGTTTTTACCGGCTGGCCAACCCGGTCACGATGGCG
Organism: Verrucomicrobiia bacterium; assembly: GCA_031290985.1. GTDB lineage: Bacteria > Verrucomicrobiota > Verrucomicrobiia > Limisphaerales > UBA11358 > UBA11358. The sequence continues at coordinate 84,064 of JARLJW010000085.1, forward strand.
ATGCGCTGGGAGGCCATCGCGATCAATGCGGATTTCTGGAGCCAGGTTTTGCAGTCACAGATGCTCAAGCCGCTGGACTTCGCGCTGGGCGCGGCGATTCTCGTCCGGCGCAAGGCATTGGCGGAAATCGGCGGCTACGCGGCGATTGCGGACTGCCTGGCGGACGACTATCAACTGGGCAACCGGATTGCACAGCAGGGCCATCGCATTGCGCTCTCGCCCGTGGTGGTGGAGTGCTGGGACGCGCCAATGACCTGGGCGCAGGTCTGGCGGCATCAGCTCCGCTGGGCGCGCACCATCCGTGCCTGCCAGCCCCTGCCCTATTTCTTCAGCCTGCTGTCGAACGCCTCGTTTTGGGCGCTGGTATGGCTGCCGGTGGCGTTCGCGGCGACGAAAACATTTTGCGCGCCGCTGGCGGCCCTGGTCTTTTTGCTCGTGAGAATCGTGCAAGCCCAGGCGCTCCAACGCCGGTTCACGCCGGAACGCCAATTGAATTCCCCCGCGTGGCTGGTGCCGGTGAAGGATTTGCTGCAGGCGGCGTTGTGGGTTTCAGCCTTTGCCGGGAACACGGTGGAATGGCGCGGCCGGAAAATGAAACTGCGCCGGGACGGGGCGCTGGTGGAAAAAAAGTGAAATGGTCGGAGCGACAGGAATCGAACCTGCGACGTCTTGGTCCCAAACCAAGTGCTCTACCAGGCTGAGCTACGCTCCGACGCGGGGACATAATCCCATGAATTTCCCCTTCCGCAACGTATTTCCACCGGAAGTTCTCCTCGACGCTATGCCCCGCAAAGGCTATTATTGAGTCATGTCCACGGAAACTTCCGCGACGCAGAAAAAAATCAACCTCCGCCGGCCCGACATCATGGAAGCGGTGTCGGCCCAGGTGTTGTCGCATTATCGCAGCGAAATCGTCGAGAACATCCGCGCCAACGGCGGCGTGCTGTCGGCCGGCGGGCTGACGGTCAAGCTGGCCAAGGAATTCGGCTTTTGCTACGGCGTCGAACGCGCGATCGACCTGGCCTACGCGGCCAAGAAATATTTCGCGGAAACGTCGCCGCACACGCCCATTTATCTGCTGGGCGAAATCATCCACAACCCCGAGGTGAATGACCAGATCAGCAACCTCGGCATCCAGATCATCTCCCCCAAGCCGACGGATGACGAGCTGTCGCAGTTGAATTCCGGCGATGCGGTCATCATCCCCGCCTTCGGCACGGAGGTCGGCACCCGCAAAAAGATCGAGGCCAAGGGCTGCATCATCGTGGACACGACCTGCGGCGACGTGATGAGCGTGTGGAAACGCGTGCGCCAGTACTCCAAGGAAAACGTCACGAGCATCATCCACGGCAAGGCCAAGCACGAGGAGACCAAGGCCACGACCTCGCAGGCGCGCGCCTATGGCAGCGGGCATTATCTTGTCGTCTTCAACCTCGCGGAGACGGATTACGTTTGTGATTACATCTTGAACGGCGGCGACAAGCACGTGTTCCTGGAAAAATTCAAGGGCGCGCACTCGGATGGCTTCGACCCCGACCTGCATTTGCGCGCGGTCGGCGTGGCGAACCAGACGACCATGCTGCGCGGCGAGACGGAGGAGGTGCAGCGCCGCTTCAAGGCCGCCATGGAGAAGAAATACGGGCCGGCGGACATCGACCAGCATTTTCGTTTTTTCGACACGATCTGCGGCGCCACGCAGGACCGGCAGGATGCCTTGCAGAAGATGCTGAAGCAGCCCATGAACCTGCTCATCGTCGTCGGCGGTTACAATTCATCCAACACCTCCCACCTCGCGGAAATGGGCGAGCAGGTGCTGCCGACCTACTTCATCAAAAACGCCAAAAAGATGGAGTCGGACAAGCTCATCGTGCATTACGACCAGCACAAGCGGCAGGAAGTGGAAGCCCGCAACTGGCTGCCCGGCGGCGACATCACCGTCGGCATCACCGCCGGTGCGAGCTGCCCGAACAACCTGATCGAGGACACGTTGCGCCGCCTGTTCGAACTGCGCGGCATCTCGGTCCAGGAATTGTTGCGGAAGAACAACTGAGGCGGGGCCGCAAATTACGCCTTGGAGAGCAGCGCGCCTTGCTTCATCATCCGGGCAATTAAGGAAGCATCAAGCCATGCCGCGTTACCGACAGGAACTGGAACAGATTGAACGCCAGACGCTCGCGCCGTTCGCCCAATACAGCGGCGACACCCGGGGCCGGCAGCACCCGGAAGAACCGCCGCTCTGGCGCACGCAATTTCAGCGCGACCGCGACCGAGTGATCCATTCGCGCGCCTTCCGCCGCCTCGAATACAAGACCCAGGTTTTCCTCAATGGCACCGGCGACCATCTCCGCACCCGGCTGACGCACACGATGGAAGTGGCCGCCATCTCGCGCAACATCGCGAGCGCGCTGCGGCTGAACACGGATCTGGCGGAGACCATCGCCCTCGCCCACGATCTCGGCCATTCACCATTTGGCCACAAGGGTGAAACGGTCCTGAACCAGCTCATGCGCGGTCACGGCGGTTTTGAACATAACCATCACAGCCTGCGCATCGTCGAGGCGTTGGAGCAAAAGTATCCCAACTTCTCCGGCTTGAATCTTTCGTGGGAGGTTCTCGAAGGACTGGCCAAGCATCAGACGGCATTCGACCGGCCGGGGGTGAAGAAAGGTTTCATCGCCAAACATCCGTCGCTCGAAGCCCAGATTGCGAATCTCGCGGATGAGATCACGTATTACAGCCATGACCTCGACGACGGCCTTGATTCCGGGCTGCTTTCCGAGCAGGAACTGTGCAAACACGTCCGCATCTGGGCGCAGGCGGCGCAATCGGTGAAAAAAAAGCACGGCAAGCTGCCCGAGGAAAGCCGGCGCTATTTCATCATCCGCACCCTCATTGACATGCAGATCGGCGACGTGCTGGCGACGAGCGAACGGCTGATTACCAAGGCCAGGGTGCAATCCGCCGATGACGTGCGCCGGTTCGCCAAACCGCTGATCCAATACAGCCCCGAGCGGCGCAAGCTGAACATTGAGCTGCGCAAGTATCTCTACAAAAATCTCTACTTCAACAAAGTCGTCAACGAGCCGCACATCCGCGCCAAGCAGTTGTTGCGGGATCTGTTCGGCTACTACCTGCAGCGGCCGAAGGAGATCGGCGACCAGGCGCGCAAACAGATCCGCAAGCTCGGGGTGCACCGCGCCATCTGTGATTACATCGCCGGCATGACCGACCGCTATGCCATCGCCGAGCATAAGAAGCTCTTTGGCGACAAGCTCAAATTCGCGTGACCGTTTCGCCGGGCGGCAGTTCGGCAAGCAATTCCGCGACCGTCTTCCCCTGCCCCGGCAACACCAGGTCAGGGGCGATTTCGCTCAAGGGCTGCAACACAAACCGCCGCTGATGGGCGCGCGGATGGGGGAGAATCAATTGCGGGGAATTGCGGATTTCATTTCCAAACGCGATCAGATCCAGGTCCAGCGGACGCGGTTCGTTGAGCACCTTCTTGGGTGCGCGGCCGAAAGACTTTTCCAACGCCTGCAATTTTGCCAGCAGTGACTCGGGGGTTTCGTCGTGGTGCGGAAGCAAGCCGATGACGGCATTCAGAAACGGGGGTGAACCGGGCGGGCAATCCACCGGCGTCGTCTGCCACAGGGAAGATTTCAGGAGGGGCTGATCGGTGCAAAATTTGACGTGCGTTATCGCCGTCATAATGATTTCACAAGATCTGCCAAGATTGGAGCCGAGCGCAACGAAAGCATATGCCGGAAATTTCCGATTCTGGCCTATGGACTCCAAATTCATTTCAAACCCAGCACGTCCTGCATGTCGTACAGGCCCGGCTTCTGGTTCACAACCCAGAGCGCAGCCCGCAGGGCGCCGTTGGCAAAGGTGTCGCGGCTGGAGGCCTTGTGCGTCAGCTCAACCCGCTCGCCGGTGTTCGCGAAAATGACGGTGTGATCACCCACCACATCGCCGCCGCGGATGGAATGGACGCCGATTTCCGATTGCGTGCGTTCACCGACGATGCCGTTGCGGCCATGGCGTGCGGCTTCGCTCAAATGCAGCTTGCGCACTTCGGCCAGGATTTCCGCCAGCGACTTGGCCGTCCCGCTGGGTGCGTCCTTCTTCAGACGATGATGCATCTCAACCACTTCGAGATCAAAATCCGGCCCAAGAATTTCCGCCGCCTTGCGGGTGAGCCAGAACAGCGTGTTGACGCCCGTGGAAAAATTGGAAGCCCAGACGATCGGGATCTTCGTCTTGTTTTTTTTGATCTCGAACGTGTCTGTGTCCGTATGGCCGGTGGTGCCGATGATCAGCGCCTTCTTGCGCTTCGCGCACAGTTTCGCGACCTCGACGGTCGCGGCATGGGCGCTGAAATCGATCACCACGTCGCACTTGCCGATGGCGGCGGCGAGGTCATCGCCCTTGTCGACCAGGGCGACCACTTGCAGGTTGGGGAATTTCCGGGCGCACGAAGTGAGCGCCTGGCCCATGCGGCCTTTGGAACCGGTGATGATGACTTTGGTGGTCATGGTATGCGTCGCCACAGCATCACAGAGTCCACGGAGTAAACTCAATCTATTTCTCACTGGGCCCCGCCCGCTCATGGCAAAGGGCTTAGTCCAGCACGTCGCAACGCTTGAGCGTCGTGCGCAGGACATCCCAGTTCTTGGGATTCATGGGCACCAGCGGCAGGCGATATTCCTCGTTGATCATCTTCATCATCGCGAGCGCAGCCTTCACCGGCGTCGGGTTGGTCTCGATGAACAAATCCTTGAACAGCGGGTAGAAACGCGCGTGCAACTGGTACGCCTTCTTGGCGTCGCCGCGGGCAAAATAATTCACCATCTGCGACACCTCCTTGGGAATCACGTTGGAAGCCACGCTGATGACGCCGTTGGCGCCGACGGACATGAACGGCAGCGTCAGCGAATCATCGCCGGACATGATTTCAAACTTGGATCCCAGCACGGCGCGCAACTGGCTCACGCGATCACACGTGCCGCCTGCTTCCTTGATGCCGACGATATTTTTGCAGTCGTGCGCGAGGCGCTTGACCGTGTCCACGGCGATTTCCACGCCGCAACGGCCCGGGATGCTGTAAAGCACGATGGGCAGCGTCGTGGCCTTGGCGATGGCCTTGAAATGCTGGTACAACCCTTCCTGCGTGGGCTTGTTGTAGTAGGGCGCAACCTGCAGGGAACCGTCCGCGCCCGCCTTCTCCGCTTCCTGCGTGAGGTAGATGGCCTCGGTGGTGGAATTGCCGCCGGTGCCCGCGAGCACCTTGACCTTGTGCGCGGCAAACTTCACGGAGAGCGCGATGATCTTGATGTGCTCCTCGTAATTGACCGTGGGCGATTCGCCCGTGGTGCCGACCGGCACAATGCCGTCCACCCCGCCCTTGATTTGGAATTTGATGAGCCGTTCCAGCGCCGCTTCATCCAGTTGGCCGTTGGCGAACGGCGTCACAATCGCAGTATAGGTACCCGTGAACATAGCTTGATAAAAGTCAGTAAGACTACAGCAAAATCCGCGTTTGGCGAGAATGAAGTTTTGATCGGGGCCGAAATTTTTCCCGCCCGAACCGGAGCGCGACTGCGTCCCGCGCAGCGGGGTCAGTTGCAGCAGCGTGCAAAGACCAAACCGCATCCAAATTCGCCGGCCGCGCTGTGTCTCCAGCTTGCTGCGGCTGGTCTCCGACACAGCCGCGCTCCGGGGACAGTGTCAGGATGCGCCCACCGGCAACGGGACCGCCCGGTTACGGGCTGGACAAGCCTGAAACCACGATTTAACGTCGAATCCAGCGAAAGTAATAAACAGCAAAACTGTCGCTCAATATATCTGCAAGGCCACACGACGCGTTATGCAAATCAAGAAAGCCATAAGCGATTGGGCGAACAAATGGTTTTTTGTCAAAGAGAAGAAGCCAGGACTTGTTATTGCGCTGGTTGCTGTTGCTGTCGGCCTTGCGGCTGGCATTACCGTTGATTTGTCTGGAAGATCAGATGATAACTTTTGGGCTCGCCAAGCAGCCAAGGGTCTGGGATTGATCGTCGGCTTGGTGATTAGCCTTACTTTGTGGTTGGCTATAAGTGGCGCATACAATCTCTACAAGCGGTTTGCCAATAAAAAGTGAGGAAGGCTACGCGCCATGGAAAAGCTTGCGCCACAATTTAACGTCGAATCCAGTGAAAGTGGTCATGACACCTATCAGTGCAGCGGGTTGTCTTTCAGCCGCCGTTCGGCTTCCGGGTTCGAGACATTTTCTTTCGCGCGCAACACCGCCATGCCGACCACCGGCGGGTACGCCTGGTCGCTCTTCATGCGCGGCTCGACATATTCGATGATCTCGAACAACAGCTCGTTCGCGCTCTCGTAATCCAGGTCCGTCAGCTTGGTGATGTAGCGCGTGGCGCGGTCGATCAACTTCAAGTTGCTCGGCACCACCCACACCATGTAATTGCCCAGCACGCGGCCGAGCCGGACCATTGTGCAGGTCGACAGCGCGTTCATCGCCAGCTTCACCATCAGGCGCGTCACGCCGTCCAGCAGGAAGATCGTCTCCGGCACCGGCACAAACACCGTGATGCTGCCGGGGATGCGCTCCTCCAGTTGCCGGGCCGATTCCGCCGCGGCCTCATGGCCGAAATAAATCTGCGCCACCTTGGACTTGGTGCTGGCGGCTTTTTCCAACTGCTTCCAATGCACCTCCGGATCGTCCTTGCGCGAAATCACCGCCACGGCGGCATCGCCCACGCCCTGCGAACGGTAGCGCAGCCCGTTGACGCCGACCTTGAACCGCATCAGCTCCGTCGAGCTGATCTTGGCGATCGTCTCCAGCGTGCGCTCCAGCTTGTCCGCGCTCACCATGGTCATCAGTTCGTCATGGTCCCACTCCACGCAGCGCGGCTTACGCTTCAGGATGTTTTTCCAGGCGCTGTCCGTCCAGTCGTTCGGCACGAAGAGATAGGCCCAGGACTCCGTCGCGGTGGCGTCATCGAACTTGCGGAACGGCGGCGTGCAGAACGTCGGCGAACGCTCCGTCGTGTCCGTCAGCACGTCGATGCCAAAACGGTTTGCGTGATAATTGTTGTGGCAGCCGCTGCGGTAAACCTTTTCCTCCATGGCGACCAGCTTCGCGAGCTGCTCGCGCAAGGCCGGCGAACGCAGCGTGGCCAGCCCCTCTTGGAACGCGGCCAGGAACTGCGCCGGCACATCCTTCGCGCTCGTGCCGATCAGGTCGCGCGCGACGATCTCCAGCACCGTCAGCATCACGCACAACTGGATGGAAGTCGCCTGCATCCGCGTGGACCCGGTGATGGCCATGGGCCCGGTGGTGAGGTTGATCTTTTCGATGCGGCCGTCCTCGATCACTGCGCGGCTGCGCTCCACGTGTTCGCACAAAATCTCGTCGGGATTGTTGTACACGAAATAAACCTTCGCCCCCGCCTCGACCCCCTCCCACGCCGTGCCGATGACGAACGACGTCTCGCCGCCTTCGGTGATGGCGAACACCACATCCTTCGCCGACACATCCAGGTCCGCGATCTGCTTTTTGCCGAACGCGGTGAAATCCTCAAAGCCTTCCACCGACTTGATGAGCGCGTAATCGCCGCCGGCCATCACGCTGAACGTGCGGTTCTCGTAGTCATCGTTCTTGTGCTGATGCCAGAAATCGCGCCAGACGGAATCCAGCAGGATGCTCAGGCGTCCGGTCGAACCGCACCCGGTGAAAAAGACCTTTCCGCCCGCCTTGATCGCCGCCGTGACGGTCGCCGCGATTTTTTCCGCGCGACCCGACGCGACAAACTCGCGGTACTTGTTCAGCACATCCTCATCCACCTGGAACAGCAGGTCCAGCGCGGCGGCGATGTCCTTGCGCGCCACGGCGCTCAGGTTGGCCGTGACCGGGTGGGACTGTTCAGTCACCAAGGCCCCCAGCTTGAACTGGCCGGCTATTTTCAGAAATTCATCGGAACGTTCCTTTGACGTATCGCTCATAAACGTTGATTAAATGAAATTGCGGCGGCGGTGTCACGCGGATTGCAACGGGATGCGGGATGCGGGATGCGCCGGGGCAATAATCGCGCCGCAAACCTGCCGCCTTCTGAAACTCGAAAAAAACTCCCTAATAAATGCAGAGACGCGGAGAACGCAAAGGTGACTGCGTCACGGCCAATATTAATTTTTCTCTGCGTTACCCTGCGTTCTCCGCGCCTCTTGTTTCCCGGTCTGTCTGTCATTTTCCCATTGCCGCCCGCACCAAATCCCAACGCGTTCAAGCGCCAAAACCGCGACCAGCCCAATCCAATTCGGACGACTATTCGAATGTTGGGACGCTTTCGCCGGGTTTTTGCTTTCCTGAAGCAGGGTTTCGTCCGATACCATCCCATCATCCTCCCCGGGTTTGAGTTTTATTCGCAGGTGAAGTAAGGTCGCCATGACGGAAAGCAGACGTTTCATTCAAACTGGAAATTTACAGGTACCATGAAAATTAATCCCGAGGCGGCCGACGCCAAGCTTCAGCAAAAGCTGACGCAAGCGTTCAACCAGAGTCCAACCGCCATGTTTGTCACCGGTGCCGGGGGGAATATAGAGTTTGCCAATGAGGCATTTTGCCGCTCCCGGGGATGTTCGCCGGAAGAAATTTGCGACCGGCACTGCCAGGATTTTGGGATTCAACATCTGACCGGCGAGGAGGTTTCGGCCATGTGGCGCGAACTGGGCGCCGCCCACCCTTGGAAGACGGAGACAAGCTACGCGCAACCCGATGGCCGGGTTCGTTGGGAAGAAATCCGGCTTCAGGGCTTGATTGATGAGTCCGGCCAACTGACCGGTCTGGTGGGCAGCCTGACCGATATTACGCAGCGCAAACAAAACGATCTCGCATTGCGGGAAAGCGAAGAAAAGTTGCGCCGCATTCTGCAGGCCGCCCACGATGCCATCATCTTGGTGGACGAGGAAGGCAAAATCCGGCTCTGGAATCAGGCCGCCAGCCGCATTTACGGTTATTCCAATGAGGAAGCCATGGGCAAAGACATCCTGGAACTTTTGGCTCCGGCGCGCGACCTCGAAAAGGTGCGTGCCACTTTTCGTGAAAGCCTGGTCTCTGGTCAGGGCTCCGGGATAAACCAAACGACCGAGTGGACGATGCGACGGAAAGACGGGCAGGAGATCATGGTTGAACTGTCGCTTACCGCCGTCATGTTTGGCGACCAACGATTTTTCCTCGGAGTGGACCGGGACATAACGGAACGCAAAAAATCCGAAATGGAGCGGGAGCTGTTAATCAAATCACTCGAGGAAGCCCTGGCCAACGTAAAAACCCTTAGCGGGCTGGTGCCGATCTGCGCGGCCTGCAAGAGAATCCGTGACGACAAAGGCTACTGGAACCAAGTCGAAGCTTACATCTCCAGTCACTCGGAAGCCAGGTTTAGCCACGGCATCTGTCCCGAGTGCATTCACAAGCTTTACCCGGAAATCGAATCGGAGCTGTGACTGCGGGTGGCGCGCCCGCTAATTTCAGGAACGCTCCAGCCCCAATTTCTTTATTCCCGCAATCAAGGCAGGCAAGGGCAATTGCCCACGGTTGACACAACGCGGGAAGCTTCGGTTGGCTTAAAAAGTTTCGCGTCAATTAGTGCAATTCGTGTCAAAGGAAATCCGTGTTTGCAGTGCAGTGGTGGCAAAGGGGGAAAATTAACCACGGATGGACACGGATTAACACTGATTTTTAACCGCAAAGAACGCAGAGGGCGCAAAGGTTTTGACGCGAATTTCACGAATTAACGCGAAGGGCAACGGTTGAACAACAATGCAAATAAGGCATAAGGTTCAGACGAGGCGAGACCGGGTGGCGGAGTTATTTGCCGGTGGAGCGCGGCCTTCAGGCCGCTTCAACGTACGAACATAAGACGGTACCCGCAAATTTCCATGCGCAGTGCATACGTGAGTTGAAGCGGCGTAAACGCCGCGCTCCGTAACGAAGCCGGCCAGGCCCGGTGCCCGTGGTGGCCACACCAAAGCGGACGCAAAGGTTTTGACGCGAATTTCACGAATTAACGCGAATGACAAGCGTTGAATAAAATACAACTACGACACAAAGGTTCAGACGAGGCGAGACCGGGTGGCGGAGTCATTTGCCGGTGGAGCGCGGCCTTCAGGCCGCTTCAGCGTTCGAACATAAGACGGCACCCGCAAATTTCCATGCGTTGCTGCACGCGTGAGTTGAAGCGGCGTAAACGCCGCGCCCCGTAACGAAGCCGGCCCGGTGCGCATGGTGGCCGTACGCAAGCACCTTGACATCAATTCCAGCCGGGTATTTACTGCCCACACCAACGGAAAAACAAACGGCACAAAAAGCCCGGGGTTGATTCCTTTTGAATTGTGTTATCCTGTCACCAATGGAACTCAAGGACCAAGCAGAACCGATGACACTCGCCCGCAAGTTGGGCGAGGTTCCGCATTTGTCCGGGCTGTTGCGCCGCATCGCGCGAACCAGCGGTGCCGGCGGCCGGGTGGCTGAGTGGCTGATGAAAGTTGCCATCCAGCGCGGCGCCAGCCATTACCGGCGGGACTTCGATTCGTCGCTGCCGCCCGATTCTCCGCTCATCAGCAGTGAAGAGATTGGCATTGCTCTTTGCCTGGGCGAATTGCCTTACTCGCTCGATCAACTTCGCGTCGCGTCGCAGCTTTTGACTTCACCGCAAACGGACGCCGGTCAACTCTGCCGTCTGGCGATTCAGGAACGTTGCGAACCGGTATTGTGGCACATTGCCAAAACCGCCGAACGCTTCGCGCCGGAATTGGAACCGTGGGCTGCCATCCGGCGCAAACTGCCTTTGCGTCAAGTGCCGCGCACGGAGGCATTGCCGCACTGGACGCGATTGGTCAGCCATACCGGCATCAGTTCTCGCGGCGGAGGGCCGCGCACGGACTGGTTGTGTCGCCATGAATAATCCGCAACGCATCCTGCAAACCCTCGATCGCCATTTGTCACAGCCGGCAGAAATGACGCTCTTTGGCCGGGCGGCGCCGATCATCGGCCTTTGGCGAAGGAGCAGGTTCAAACGAACCCTGTGACTGAGCCGAAACGAAGCCAAAACCCAAAAAGACCGCCCTTATTTCTCCCCAACCGAACGGCTGCACTATTTCTGAAAATGCTCGAGGCGGCGGAAAAAAGTTAGAGCAAGCAAACAAACGCCCGCGCAATCCGCAACTATCCGGCCTGAAAACTCTCTGATTCACTACCTCACAAACTGATCATACCCTTTTTCCAAAAAAATACCATGTAGCCGCTACACCTATTTTGAAAATCCGGAGTGCGCCCACCACCGGCCGTTTTCATGACCCCTTACGGTGGCGACGATGACCCATCAGTAAAAAGACGACTCCAACAATCCAACATGTTGCGATTCTGGCATAAAACGCAACATTGAAATGCCAGCCTCGAATGTGCGTCTCAACAATAGAAACTGTACCTACGAAAGCTCCCACAACCAAGAAGCCTCCAGCAATAGACCAGAGGCCTCCGCCATATCGGAAAAAAGTCGCTGCCCACGTCAGCAAGCCGCCAATGATAAACAATACGGCAAACACACAATCGGCAAACCCGCGAACGCCTGAGCGGCAATCCGGATGCCCTGCTGCCGCTGTGCCGGGCCGGCACGACCCGCGCGCAACTGGATGAAGTCCTGCATCCCCCGGACGGCCCGCCCACGATGGCGGAGGACCTGGTGACAGAGCTGGCCAAGCTGCTGGGGATTGATGAGTCCCGTGCCGCAATCGGATTCAACTATTTTGACGCGGAAGGCGAAGAGCTGCTGCCGGATGCCGCGCAGTTCCTGCCCGTGGGCAAAGGGGCTTTGCCCAAAGAAGCGCCGGCGGATCCGCCGGCCGACGGCGCGCCAGCCGCATCCATCTTGGACCGGTTTTCATTGGAGTTTTCCCTGGCGGTCGGGATGCTGACCAAAGCTTGGGAGGGTGACACGCAAAAGATGGCGGAAGCGTTCGGCCAGCGCCTGCCCGGCGTGGACAGCCAGACCCTGCTCAAGAAGTTGCTGGCCGGGTTTGACAAAAGCGCGCGTGATTTTTTAAAGAAAGCGGAATTGCCGGATGGTCCAACTTTCGAAGAATTGAAGGCTGCGCGCGACGCGGGCCCGGAAGCTTTGGCCAAGCTGCTCATCAAGCGTACCCGTCGGAGCTGGGCAGCATCACCGACGGCGCCATCCAGACGAAGTTGGAGGCCTTCATCGCCGCCTTGCTGGCGAACGGGCTGGACCCAAATACCCCGAATCAACATGGCCAAAGCCTGCTGAGCGTGGCGGAGCGGCATGGCACGCCGGCGATTTGCGAGCTGTTCAAGGCGGCGTTGGCCAGGAGCGGTTAGGGCATTGTGCGAGGATGGAGGATGGAGAATTGACGCATCACTTACTTTTGCGCGCCGGCGCGGTGAATCAGCCGGCGTGGGTTGGCAATCGCGACGGGCAGACCGATGAACTTGCGGGCGAGCCGCCCGCGCTCCGAACGGCATGGGCCGCAGAACGAAGCCAAAACGAAGCCAAATTATGAGGCCTCGGGAGGACTTTGATGGACTGGCAAAAATTGCGTATATACCTTATAGATAATTGTTTGTGATATTTATCGACTCAAGGCGCGGGGTGGACAGAGGCAGGTAAAAATTACAGAACGAAGCCAAGCTGAAAGTGACGGGGGACGGGTGGCGGGTGGCCGGTCTGATTCCAAAAATCGTCCCCAATTATCATGGCCAGATTCTCGGGCCGTGATAAAAACGTGGTGATTCTTTCGACATAGTGTCGGCAGCATCATCAACCAATCACGAAACGGAACGTTATGGCCAAGGTAAGCCCTTATCACACCTATTCACCGGAATATCCACGCGAGGTCTATCACGACAAGGACACCTGCCCGGAGGGAAAACGGATCAAGCCCGAACACAAACAAGACGGCACCGGCGGCAAGCACCACTGCAAAGAATGCGACAAAGTTGGCTGATAGTCGGCGCTTGGAGGTTGGACGTTTGAAGCTTTGCCCCATCCGTGTTTGCTGGTGCGGCCCGCACTCCGTGGCTACCTCGTTGTTCTCCCTTCCTTGTCGCGCATCCATCATCCAGCGGGCCCGCGCAAGCCTACAAACGTATGCGTTAATGAAATTGTCAACCCGCCCGGCTGGCGATAGCTTGTGCCTGTGCTTTCCACGCAACAAATGTCCGCGTTGAACGCGGCCAATTGCGAAGTCGCGTTCGACAACCGGACGCGCCAGCTTTACGCCACGGACGCCTCGCCCTACCAGATCGTGCCGGGCGCGGTCGCCTTCCCCAAAAACACCAAGCAAGCCGCCGCCATCATCCAGGCCGCGCTGGTGGGCGGTTTGTCGGTGACGCCGCGCGGCGCCGGCACCGGCCTCAGCGGCGGCGCGATCGGCGACGGCCTCATTGTTGATTTCGCCCGGCACAATCAGCAGATCTGGGACTTCGACAAGGAACGCGGCACGGTGCGCGTCGGCGCGGGCGTGGTGCTGGACCAGCTCAACAAGTTTCTCCAGGCGGAAGGCTATTGCTTCGGGCCGGATGTGGCGACCAGTTCGCGCGCGACGCTCGGCGGCATGATCGCCAACGATTCCTCGGGCGCGCATACGCCGGTCTACGGCACCACGGGCCATCATGTGAACGAGCTTGAAATCGTCATGTGCGACGGCAAGATCACGCGCATCGGTGCAAACCTGGACACGCTGCACCTTCAGCGGCAGGTGCTGGACGATCTGCTGGCGTTGAATTCGCTGCAGATCTCCGAACGGTTTCCGCAGGGACTGTTGAAGCGCTGGCCGGGCTACGGCCTCGCCCGCGCCATCGAGCAGCCGGGCAGCCTCATTCCCATCCTGTGCGGCAGCGAAGGCACGCTGGCGGGCATTTTTTCGGCGGAATTGAAAATCTCCCCGCTGCCGGCGGAACGCGGCGTGGGCCTGATCTTTTTCGCCTCTGTCGCGGAGGCGATGCAGGCCACGGAGGCGTTGCTGGACCTGAAGCCGGCGGCCATCGAGCACGTGGACCGTCCGCTGTTTGACCAGACGCGCGACCAGCGGGATTTTCAAGCCGTCCGCGCCCTGCTGGACCTCGAGGCGCAACCGTGCGCGGCGATCCTGATCGTGGAGTTTTTTGAGAACTCCAAGGACAAGCTGGCGCAGATGCAAAAGCGGAAGCTCGGCTTGCGCCAGTTGATCCTGAAGAATGCGCGCGAGCAAAATCTGGTCTGGGCGATGCGCAAGGCCGGCCTTTCACTGCTGACGAGTTGCAAGGGCGACGCGAAGCCATCGTGCTTCATCGAGGATGCGGCGGTGCGCCCGCAGGACCTGCCCGCGTATGTTTCGGGTCTGGAGGCGCTGTTTGCGCGCGTCGGCGTGACGGGCTCGTTCTACGGCCACGCGGCGGCGGGACTGCTGCATGTCCGCCCGGTGCTCGACCTGCATGATGCCGGCGACCTGGCGAAGTTCCGGCTGATCGCGAATGAGACCGCCGCGCTGGTGGCGCAGTTCAAGGGTTCGCTCGCGGCGGAGCACGGCGTGGGCATCGCGCGCACGGAATTTCTCCGGGAGCAGATCGGCCCCGAACTCTACCGGGTGATGCGCGAGATCAAGGCGTCATTTGATCCCAACAACCTATTCAACCCCGGCAAGATCATTGACGATGGGCGTTACAAGATTGATGCGAACCTGCGAATGAGCCCGGACAAGCGCATCGTGCCGCCTTTCGAACCGCATCTGGCCTTCGCGGCGCGCGATGAATCATTCGTCGCCAACCTCGAACAGTGCAACGGCTGTGGCGGCTGCCGCAAGGCCCCACCGACGATGTGTCCCACTTTTGTGGCCACCGGCGAGGAAGGCATGTCCACGCGCGGCCGCGCCAACCTAATCCGCGCCGTGCTGGAAAACCGCGGCTCCGGTGCCGACCCGTTGCTGTCCGATGAGCTGGAATTCGCGCTGTCCAACTGCCTGAGCTGCCGCGCCTGCACGAGCGAATGCCCGTCCAACGTGAACATGGCGTTGCTCAAGGCCGAACTGCTCCACGCGAAGACCAAGAAGCATGGCCTGACCCTGCAACAACGCCTGATCAGCTCGGTGGATTTCCTCGGACGCATGGGCACGAAGCTGCCGGCGCTCACCAATTTTCTATTCCGGTCGCGCTCCATCCGTCACATCATCGGGAAGATGTCCGGCTTTTCCGGGGAACGGCAGCTCCCCGAATACGCGAGCGAACGTTTCGACCGCTGGTTCAGCAAGCGCGAACACGACACCCACGGCCAACGCGGTCGCGTGGTACTGTGGGACGACACCTTCACGCGCTATCACGAGCCGAACATCGGCATCGCCGCCGTGGCGGTGCTGGAGGCGGCAGGCTATTACGTCACCCTGCCCCAGCAACGGAAATGCTGCGGCCGCCCGGCCTTCAGCGCGGGCAACCTCGACGAGGCGGAGAAGCTCGGCGCGCACAACCTGGCGATCCTCGCGAACGACGACGCGCCGATCATTTTCCTGGAGCCGTCCTGCTACTCGATGTTTGCCGAGGATTACCGCGAACTGGGATTGCCCGGCGCGCAGGAGATCGCCGCGCGCTGCGTCTTGTTCGAGGATTTCATCGGCAACCTGTTGCGGCAGGAGCCGGAAGCGTTGCGTTTCGACCACGAACACGGCCGCGTGGCCATTCATTCCCATTGCCATGCCAAGGCGTTGTCGAACCCGAAGAACGCGCTGCAGCTCGCCGCCCGCCTGCCCAACCGCACTGTAACGATGCTCGAAACCGGCTGCTGCGGCATGGCCGGCGCGTTCGGGATGCAGGCCTCGAAATACGAACTCTCCCTGAAAGTCGCCGAGCCGCTGATTGAGCAAATCAAGCATCAGCCCTACGGCACCACGGTGGTGTTGTCCGGCACAAGCTGCCGCCATCAAGTCACGCACCTCGTCACCGTCCGCGTCAAACACATGGCCGAAATCCTGGCCGAGGCGCTGGTCTGAGCAGTTTAAACGTCTTCCGGCGACATCCCGATGCCCACAATGCTGCAAGCTTGGATCACCTTCAAGCCCAGCCGCTCCGCCGCGATCAGCACCTCGTCGGATTCCGTCCCCGGATTCAGCCAAAGCTCGTCACAACCGCGCGCGGCGATGTCCGGCAGCACTTTCACCAGCACCGCCGGCGGCAGATAAACGCTGACGAGATTCGGGCGGACGGGAACTTCCGCGATGCTCTTGAACGCTGGCAAACCCTCGATCCCGGTTTCCTTCGGGTTCACCGGATAAACGGTAAAACCTTGGCGCACGAAGGCCCGCACGGCCTTGTTGCCGAATTTGCTCCGGTCAGCGGAAGCTCCAATGATGGCTATGGTTTTCATGGTCAAATTTTCGAACAAAGATCCTGCAACGCCGGCGGCAGTTTGGAAAATTGAAATTGAAAACCGGCCGCGCGGAAACGTTTCGGTTCACAACGCTGGCTCGCCAGTGCCAGCGACGGTTCGCTGCCCATCAACCGCGCGCCCAGCCTCACCGCAAACTCCGGCACCGGCGGACTCCAAGGGCGGTGCAGCGCCCCGCGGAGTTCGTGCATGAACTCCGCATTGGTCACCGCAGCCGGCGCGACGGCGTTGAACACGCCCGCGGCCTTCTCGTTTTCCACGACCGCGGCAAACATCCGCACCAAGTCTCCGAGGTGTATCCAACTAATGTATTGCCCGCCGTCGCCTACCGCACCGCCCAAAAACAGCCGCGTCAGCCGCGCCAACACCGGGAACGCACCGCCCTCGCGCCCCAGCACAAAACCGATACGCAAAATCACCTTGCGCGTCTGGGGCACCTTCGCGACATCAAAAGCCGCCTCCCAGTCGCGGCAAACGTTCGCCAGCGCGTCGCCACCGTTTGGTGCCGACTCGTCGCATAATTCCCCCCGCGTATCGCCGTAAAACCCCACCGCACCCGCCTGCACCCACACGCGCGGCGGTGTTTTCACGTGATCCAGGACGGCGGCGAGCGTTTGCACGGAATTGACCCGCGAACTGGCAATGGCGCGCAGGTTTTCCGGCGTGTGCGGGCAATTGATGTTCCGGCCGGCCAGATTGATCACCGCCTCCGCTTCATTCAAGCATTGAATCCACTCTCCCGGATGCTCGCCATCCCACGCCAACTCGCGGATGCCATCCGTCCGCAGGCGCGGCGCGCGCGTCAGCACGATGACCTCAAACCCGCGGGCGCAAAATTCCACCGCCAGCGCGGTGCCGATAAACCCGCTGCCCCCGGCGATGACGATACGTTTTTTGCTCATGCCCTGGTCACTTTAGCAACACCAATTGCGGCACATTCGCGGCGGTGAACGGATTGACCGTAAATTCGGCCTGCTCCAGCTGCCGCAGCCAGCCCGCGATCAACTGTTGCACGGTTGTAAGATCCAGCCGTTCGTGCACGGCGGGATATTTTTCCAGGTTGGTCCGCGCCAGCTTGAACAGCGCTGCCGCAGGACGCAGCCGCTGCTTTTGCAGATGCACAAACGCACCAGCCAGTTGGATGAGCCCCTTGTAAAAGCTGCCGTTCACGCCGCCGCGGTCCGGCAGCCACAGGTCTTCCAAGAGGTCATGCGCCTCGTAGAATTTCTGCCGGTTGAACAATGCAATATAGCCCGCGTAGCGGGGGTCCACCCCGTCGGCGGCGAAGCCTTTGGCCAGTTCCGCGATGCGCTCATGCTTGTTCACGCCCGCAGTCTAATCCCGCGCCGGAAAATCTAAAGCAAAGTCTCCGCTGGACGATGTATAACCTAGAACCGGGAATAAAGCCCGGCAATGAGGTAAGATTGGCTGGTTGGTTCGGTTGCTTCTGCGAAACGAAAACGGTGCGGCTGGTTACCGCGCCGTTTTCGACTTTTCACCCCTCCGCCAAGGCGCGCTGCCGGCAGCCCCGCCACCGGGACTGAAATTGACTTTGGCGCGGCTCAACGGCAAGCTGCATTCATGTCTAAACCTGCATTGGGACGCGGGCTCGGCGCCTTGCTGAGCGGCAGCCCTCCCATCACGAATCCAGCCCCGGCGGCACCCGCACCCGTCGCGGCGCCGGCTCCCCCGCTCGATTCGCGCGAGCGCGTCCAGCGCGTGCCGTTGAACCGGATCCGTCCCACCGCGATGCAGCCGCGCAAGGAATTTTCCGCTGAAGCCTTGAAGGAACTGGCTGATTCCATAAGGGAGCAAGGCATCGTCCAGCCGCTCATCGTGCGCGAACGCGACGGCTTTTTCGAACTCATCGCCGGCGAACGCCGCTGGCGCGCGGCCCAGTTGCTGAACCTGGCCGAGGTTCCCGTCATCACCCGCGAGGCCGATGACCGCACGGTGCTGGAACTGGCGCTGATCGAAAACCTGCAGCGTGAGAACCTTAACGCGCTGGAAGAAGCCGTGGGCTATGCGCAACTGGCGGAGCAATTCCAGCTCACCCAGGAGCAGATCGCCACCAAGGTCGGCAAAAGCCGCGCCGCCGTGGCCAACGCCACCCGCCTGCTCAAGCTGCCGGTGGCCGTGCAGGCCTTCATCCGCGACGGACGCCTTTCGGTCGGCCACGCCAAGGTGATTCTCGGTCTGGGCGATGGCCCGCTGCAATCTCTGGCCGCCGAACGCATCATCAAGGACGGCTTGAACGTCCGGCAGGCGGAAGGCCTCATCGCCAAGCTGCAATCCCGGGGCGCCCGCACCTCCGGCGACACGTCCAAAGCCCGGGCCATCGTCCCCGTCGATTCCAACATCGGGCGGCTGGAGGAAAAGTTGCGTGAAAAATTCGGCACCAAGGTCAATTTGAAATATTCACAGGGCAAGGGCGCGGTGGAGATCTCCTTTTTCAGCGACGACCAATTACAGCATATCCTTGAAATTCTCAACATTAACGCAGACTAACGAGTGACGCGTGGCGAATGACATGTGACATGACGCATCAGGAATAATATGGCTTCCACGAATCCGACGCCCGCAAACGACCGGCTTGAGTCTTTCGGGATTTACCAGCTTGCCTGCCAGTTGTTTCAAGACTTCTGGCCGGACTCAGAAATAATGGGGAAGGATTATCGCGGGCGAGAACTGGTCAAACAACAAGTCCGAAGCCTGGACTCAATCTTGGCGAATATTGAAGAAGGTTTCGGCCGTGGTTTCGGCAAGGAGCTTCCTCAACATCTGAAGATTGCACGCGGTGAAGCGAGGGAAAGCCGAGGGTGCTATTCGCGGAGCAACCATTTGCTGCCCGCTGATTTGATCCAAAACCGACAGGCCACGTTGGATCACATCATCGGCGGCCTTACCAACACCATCAACACCATCGAATCAAAACAAAGGCGCCTGGCAGATGCGCCAGCCCCCCGTCACCCGTCATCCGCCACCTGTCACTCTCTATGATTTTACCAGTTGTTAAATTCGGAACCCCCGTCCTCCGCGAACGAGGCGCAAAAATCGAAAGCATCACGCCCGAGATCAAGAAGCTGATCACCGACATGTTCGAGACCATGGAAGAAAACCACGGCGTCGGGCTCGCCGCCCAGCAGGTCGGCGTGGCCAAACAGCTAACCGTGATCGACGTGCGCGAGGTGAAGGACCGCCCGTCCTGGGTCGAAATCGGCGGCAAGCCGGTCGATGTCGCGGAAATCATGCCGCTGGTGCTCATCAACCCCGAGGTCACCCCGGTCGGCGAGGCCGTCAAAGGCAGCGAAGGCTGTTTGAGCTTTCCGGAGATCTACGCGGAGATCTCCCGCCCGGAATCCGTGGATGTATCAGCCCTCGATGCGAAGGGCAAGCCCATCACCTTCCGCTGCGGCGGCCTGCTCGCCCGCGCCGTGCAACACGAGACCGATCATCTGAACGGCCTGCTGTTCATCGACCGCATGGAGAAGAAGGTCAAGCTGGAATTGCAGCCCGAACTCGACGCTTTGCAGGCGGAGACCAAGGCCGCCCTCAAAAAGAAATAAGGCCTCCTCACCCCCCTGCCGCTAGATGCCGATCCGGTTGCGGAGCGCGTCAATCCTCAGGTCGATCCGCCAGTGAATGCCGTCCCATGACCATAACGGAAACGACCAGTAGTTCGCGCTCTTGGCCCGTCGCATATAACCCTTGCGCTTTTTGTACTGGAAAGGTTTTCCATACTTTTTGGCCGCCACGAAGTTTTGCGTCCAGTCGCCCTCAAAAAGGCGGGCGAGGATTTTCTGACACCCGGCGTCCTGGCTCGTATACTGGGGCAGTTGACCGTCCGGGAAGTACGGAGCCCCCATGTTCCAATAAACCAGCTTGTTCGCGGAAAGGCGGTACGCCTCCACCCGGGGATTCAATATTTTGGCAAAGGCGGACAGGGCGGACTGGCATTTCAGCAGATACTTGCAGCGTGACAACAGCAGGCAGTCCAGCAGGGCGTGCTCGCCCTTGGCAAAATTATCCTCCTGCTCCAGATCCTTGTGGTGCGTCACCTTTCCCGAATTGACAACCCGGATGGCCGGATGCTGCGCCCGGACTTTTTCAACGAATTCATTTTCATCCGTCGCGATGAAGATCAGGTCGATGGCGGGATGGGAGGCGATGAAGTCCCGCACCAATGCGAGAAAATCATCCTGGGAAACAGGGTTGGTCTCGATCGTCGCCTTGTTTTTATCCGTGCCGCGGTAATGCAAACCCAATGCGCCATCGAGCGCCGGAAACTCATCCGCCCGCCGGACGATCCGCTCCGGCACCCGGAAGAATTTCCGCCACAGGGCGCTGATATAATCCCAGTCATTTCCCAGGGTGGTTTTATAGTCTTCATGCGCCGTCTCGAGATTCACCTCGCGGGCCGGCCCGGTCGCCGGTTCATAGTTCAGCTCCAACAGCCCGGGGATCACCAAAAAATCATCCGGGCGGCCATACAAGGCCGAGCGGATCGCCCATTCCGGCCGGATATCTTGCTGGTCGAGATAGGGCAGGATTTCAAAAACCCACAGAAAAACTTGTCCAAAAAGCCCCTCCTGAAGCTGGCTGGCCGAGGTCGAAATTTTGATTTTTTTGGTCATGCCATAATTCTGCCGGCTTTGGTTTCCGTCCCGGCCACGCGTAAGTGAACCAAAGGTTTTGCCGGCAGGCAATACAAGTTGGGGAAAGGCGGAACCTGCAGTTCAACCACGCCGGAAATCCTTGTACGGATTCAGCGGCGGCTTCATTTTAATCGGTGGCAGGGGAGATTTCTTGATCGGTGGGGGCGGCGTGGCCGCGGGTGGCACCGTGATCATGGCCGGCTTGGGGGCCGGTTCAACCGGCTTCGCAGGCAGGGCCGCATCGCCGATCTTCATCTCCGGAAACTTCATCTCGCCCATGTCAAAATCCTTGAAGGAGCCCAGCGCACCCATCGTCGCAAAATCCGTCTTCGCCATCGTGGGCTGTGACGGCGCATGCAACGTCTCGTAGCCGTTCACCACCCAGTCCAGTTTGCCCGTCTCAATGTCCACCATCAGCCCATGCACGGGGATTTTCGGGCCGATCAACGGGCTGCTCCGGGCAAAGGTGCAGGCCTTGATGACGTTTTGGCGTTCGCTGCCGAAAGTTCCAAAAAATTCGCTGAGGTTGGCCGGCAGATGCGCCCGATCCACGCCCAGCACCTTCAACTGGTCCAGCAGGACGGTCGTGGTCGTTTTGGCCACGTGACAGTCCGTATGGCCGATGATGGCGATTTCGCGTCCGCCTTTGACCGCACAGGCCAGCGCCAGCGAGCGCATGGTGCTGCTCAAAGTGCCCGTGATGATGTTGCCCGCGTTCCGCAGCCAGATGAACTGTTCGCCCGGCAGGCCGATGACATTCGGAAACAGCGCGTTCAGGCGCGGATCAATGCACGTCAGTGCGATGATCGGCAGTTCGTCCGCAAATTCCGCCGGCCGCAGGCTGGCATTCGCGTCGCCGGCCACGGCCCGGTGGTTCGCGTCAATGATGGCTTCAAACAAGTGCATAGCTTTAGGTTAAACCGCATCCGGGTTAAGTTGCTCCAGTACCGTCTCAAAACATTCCGGGACATCAAATGCCCGGTTAGGCGGACAATTAATCCAAAAACACTGCAAAGCTGAGGCCCATCGTTTGGTTCTTTGATTAAATTCCGGCAACTGCTTGCAATCCATGCCGGTTCTAAGGCTGGCCAGCTTGATCTCCTTCTGGGCACGGGTCAAAAGAATCGGGGTATACTGCCAGCCGGTTTGCCCGTACTTGCCCTTGGTCGGGGAACAATTCAACCCGATGGCAGCCACTTGATGACTTTCCAGAAATGGAAATTCCATCCCCGAAAAGCGCAGGCCTTTGTGCAGAAAAATGCGCTGCGACTGCTTGTCCAGCACATAATAATTATCAACCACCAACCGGACCGCCGCAGCGCTCAATAACAATCCGCCCCCGATCCACAGGCTGATCAACCAACTGGTTTCCCGGCTGACCACATTCAGGTTCTTCCTCCCGGGTCCTAAACTTAAACCGATGATAAACACCAACATTCCAGCCACCAACAGGGGAATGATGACCCGCTCCATCCCAATCGTCGCCTCCAACCTGGTTCGCGACGGCAAAAAATCTGATTCCGCTTTGTCAGGTATCACTGGCAACAGAGCACAACCAGCTTCTGCATCTGTAGTTTGCTCAAACATGATTCATTTTCACCCGGTCTTCTTCCACGGCTGCAAAACAGCAGGTTTGAAATTATTTGGCTTGGCCAGCGCTTCTGGCATTAAGAACCACAGCCCCAAATAAACCACCACCCCGGCAAAGGCCGTGAAAACGGTCGCCAGCACCCAGACCACCCGCAGCCGCCCGGAATCCCACCCGAGGTATTCCGCCAGGCCGCCGCAAACCCCGGCGATCTGATAATCCTCATCGGAGCGGCACAGTTTCATGTCAGGTCGATGGCAACGGCGCGTTCCTCTTCGGCCGGCGGACAAAAAAATAAATGATCGCCCCCAGCACATGCAATAGCGCGATGACCAGCACCCACGCAATCTTTTCACCTTCCGCCAGACCCTTGTTCTGGATCGCCGAGACCAGCATGCAGATCCAGAAAACGAAGGTCGCAATCCCAAGGGGAATCAGGCACATGACCATCAACAGCACGATGATTTCTCCGCCGCCTAAAAGCATCGCCATCATAGTTTTACTTTTCGTTTCAGTTCTTTTCTATGGCCTGAATCGTCGTGTCCACTTCTTCCTGCTTGATGACGCCCTTCGCCACCAGCAAGCGCATCAGCGTCGCGAGATACAGCTTCAGCTCATGGTTTTCTTTTCTCAGATCCTCGATGCTGCGTTCCTGCCGGAGATCCAAATTTTTATCCCACTCCAGCGTCGCCTGCATCTGGCCGATGGCGTTGCTCAGATCGCTGATGTCGAGTTGTTGCCCGACATTTCCTAACAGCATCATTCTTCCCCAGCCCATAAATGGTCTTTCTCGTTACTTGATTTCACCCGGTTTTTCACCGGCTTCATCCTTGCCCATCGCCTTCCGCAGCGCGGGCACCTGCTCCATCAGCTTCTCAAACTTCACACCCGTGAGGCTTTCGATGATTGGCGGCAACTGGCTGATGATCTGCGTGACATCGCCGGTGAGCTTGCTCGCGCCGCCGCCCGGGCCGTTGCCGGAATTGATGATGACCATCTTGTCCATCTTGGAGAGCGGCTCGCTGACCTTGCCCGCCACTTCCGGCAGGATGCGCACGATCATTTCGATGACCGCCGCCTCGTTGTATTGCTTGAACGATTCCGCCTTCACGCGCATCGCTTCGGCGGTCGCCTTGCCTTGCGCCTCAATCACCGCCGCTTCGGCCAGACCGCGCGCCTTGTTCGCATCGGCCTCGGCCAGACCGGTCGCTTTCACGACATCGGCACTGGCGAAACCCGTCGCCTTGGTGGCGGACGCCGCACCGTTCGCCTCGGTTTCCAATTGAAATTTTTTCGCATTCGCCAGCGTCTCGACCCGGTAGCGTTCGGCGTCGGCGGGCTTTTGCACGGTGGCCTCGAGCTCCTTCTGCTTGCGCTGAATTTCCTGCTGTTGCAGCTCAATGTTCTTCTGCTTCTCCACGATCTGCACCTGCACTTCTTCCGCCTTCACCAACTGGCCGGTTTTGAACTTCTGCAGATCATACGCCAGGTCGGCCTGCGCCTTCTGCACATTCACCGTCGCCTGATACTGTGCAACATTGGACTGATAATCCCGTTGCGCCTCGGCCACCTTCGTGTCCGCCTGGAACTTCGCCTCCTGCCCGGCCTGGTTTGCCTGCGCGGAACGGATCACGGAATCGCGGTCCGCCTCCGCCTGCGCGATGATCGCATCCCGCTTGACCTGCGCGATCCGCGGTTTGCCCAGCGCGTCAAGATATCCCTGGGTATCGCGGATGTCGCGGATGGTGAAGCTCACGATGCCCAGGCCCATGTTGGCCATGTCGCCGGCCGCAACCTCCTGCACCTTCGACGCGAACGCATCGCGGTTCTGGTAAATTTCCTCCACCGTCATCGTGCCCAAAATCGCGCGCAAATGGCCTTCCAGCGTCTGCATGGCGATGTTCTTGATATCGTCCACGCTCTTGCTCAAAAACTGTTCCGCGGCGGTGGCGATGGAGATGTCATCGCCCTTCACCTTGATCTGCGCCACGCCGTCCACCTTCACCGGCACACCTTTGCTCGTGTAAACTTCCGGCGTCTGCACATCAATCGTCAGCAGCTCCAGTGAAAGCACGTCCACCTTTTCCTTCACCGGAATGACGAAGGTGCCGCCGCCTTTGACCACGCGGAAACCCACCTCGCGCACATTGCCGTCCGGATCAGTCAGCTTGCGCCGGCTGCCGGAAACGATCAGCACCTGGTTCGGGCCCGCCTTGGTGTAGCGGCTCGCCCAGATGAGGATGAAAACGAACAGGACGAAAATCACCGCGCCGACACCACCAACCACGGTCAGCCAAGGTATCTCTGCAAACATTGGAGTAAGGTTCATGTTAAGTTTTTTTCTATTTGTTAGATCAATTGGTTGCTTCCACGAAATACTGGGTGCCCACGATGCGGGTGATTTTCACGGTCTTGCCCACGCCGATGGGCTGGCCGTTTTCCGAGCGGGCCGGGGCGCTGTAACGCGAACCGCCATACACATAGGAAATCTCACCGACGCCGTGCTCGGGAATCGGCGACGCCAGCGATGCGACCGTGCCAACGAGCTTCCCCACGCGCGCCTCGCTGGAACCCTGCATCTTGCGGAAAATGGTGTTCATCAACCACAACACGCCCAAGGCCATCACCAGGGAGATCACAAAGGACATCGGCGCATTGAGCCACACGCTGGCCGTGGCGGGAATTTCCGACAGAATCAGGCCAAACGCCCCAAACGACGTCATGAAACTCGCCAGCACCACCGGGCTGAAAAAGGTGATGCCCGGCACGCCGTCGGAATCAAAGCCCGCATCCGCGTGGCCGCCCGCGCCGACCGAATCATGCCCGCCAAAAAAGTGCCCCAGGAAGGCGCTGACCAGCGTGAACATCAAACCGAGCACCAGACAGATAGCGTAGATAATCATAAGCCTGCTCCATGTTGATTTGTTATTTGCATTAGAGCACCAAACCCGCCGCCTGCGCAAGCCGGAAGGTGTCCTAAATGTTCGCCGCTCTCTTCCATGCCCTTATCAAACCCCATTTCTCCGGGAGGTGCATTGATAATTTTGAACAAAAAGTGGAATCGCCCACGCAGCCCGGAGCGGAGACGGCCTATCCCGGCGCGCGGGTCTCCGACCCGCAGCAATGTTGCTTGCAACCCTGGCGTCCAATCTCACTGCAAACCCTCGTCTGCAACCAACGCGTCTTGGACTGCGGTGGCAAAGCGCAGCGGCGACACCGCTTTCGCCTGCAACCGGAACCAACTTCCGACTGCAACCGTTTCTCCGCCCAATCGGGATTAACTCACGTCTCATATCCCAGGTTTAATTTGGTTTAATTTTTGCGTTTTTATTGGCCTTTTCGCAAATTCCAGAAATCAGTTTCTGGACAGTTTTTGGGTCATGCTCGGCTTGGAGTGCCGGGCACCGAAGTAGCGCAGGCATCTTGCCAGCGGGTGTCCCGGGCACCCTGCCCGGCGAACCCCCTGTCGCCTCCCGATTCGTGTTTGGTGCCGGTCACCGGCTTCGTCCAGTTCGCTGCTCATAAAATTTGGTTGGATTTGGTTGGATTTACCTGGATTCGGTCGGATTTGCTTGGATCAAACCCATTGCGTCCTTCGCGTGAGTCATTCCCCGTTCGTGATTGGTGCCGGTCACCGGCTTCCTGCAATTTGTGTCTCATAACTCAGGTTTAACTTGCTTTAATTTGGTTTAATTTTTGCGTTTTCATTGGCCTTTTTGCAAATTTCCTATCGCCCAAAAACGGGCACATTTCTCACCCGTCGCACCCGCGAACGCGCCAGCGTGTTTTGGACTGCGGTGGCAGAGCGCAGCGGCGACACCGCTTTCGCCTGCCACCAAAGCAGCCTTGCCTGAAAAACGATGCCGCCAACTCATCCTCTTCCTCATCGTCATCCTCTTGCTCGCTTGTTTCCCCCCGACCCCGCCAGCCACCAATCCATATGGGCCGTCCGGCTGGTTGCCAGTCCGGCATCTGGTGGCAGTACGCAAGTACCCCGGCAGGCGCCTGCTTTTGCCTGGCGGCGTCCGATTCATGGCTTCGAATTGGGTTTGAAAAATTTAACAGTCGGATTCAGTCGGATTCAGTCGGATTCAGTCGGATAAATTCCATTTTCCGCTGTCCGCCTTGGCGATCTTGGCGGCTTGGCGGTTCAATTCCTGTTTCATAATTTTATTTTTTTCAAAATTCATTGAATATCGTCAAATTTCATTGTGGCTGGGATCGCCAAATTCAACCATCCATTCCCGGCACCAGACCGGCTTTGGAGATGGCCTGCCAGTACGGTGGTGGCCATACGCCAGTACCACCAGTACCACCACGTCCGCGCCTTTCGGATTTCGGATTTCGGCATTCACACGTGTCATCCTGACATGGTCGGTTGGACAAAGGCTGTCCAACCCCCAAAAATAAATCCAACATAAATCCGACCCTTCGCCCAGCAACGGGAGAAGATGCCCGGAGGGCGGATGAGGGGGATTTCCGGCCTTTCCACCCTCTCAAATTCACTAACCCACTGATTCTCAAACTCACAAACTGATAATGCTCCTCTTCTCAAAAACCCGCCATGTAGCCGCTACACCTGTTTTTCAAAATTCAGAATGCCTCCTCATTCTCCTCCTCGTCCTCGTCCTCGAATAATTTTTGCCAGTAAACATTGGCGATATTTGCTGTGATCGTAAGCGCGACGAGTCGCCACTTTTTACGTATTATCTGGGAAATTGGCTTTCAAGCTTGCCAAACAACGTCAATTTTTTCATCGTCGCAGCATGGAATCACACGAACTGCTCCGGGAAGTCTTCGATAAAAAGTCCGCCAAGGAAGTTTCGGCGGACCTCGACCTCTCCACCTCGATGATTTACAAGTGGGCGCAGCCTTCGCACAACGAAGGCGGCATTGAAAATCCGCTCGACCGCATCGAGGCGCTGTATCAAAGCACCGGCGACCCGCGGCTCATCCAATGGATCTGCCAGCGCGCCGGCGGATTCTTCATCCTCAACCCGGAGAACACGCCCCACCCCACCTTTCTCATCCCCGCCACCAACCAGATCGTCCAGGAATTCGCCGACCTCCTCCAGGTCATCGCCGCCGCCGCCGCCGACAATCAAATCACCCAGCCCGAGGCCAGGCAAATCCGCGCCCGCTGGGAAAAATTGAAATCCGTCACCGAAGGCTTTGTCGCCTGCTGCGAAGAGGGAAATTTCGGCCCCATGAAAAAGGACGGCGCGAAACGCGGTGCGACCAGCAATGAATGAGGGCGATTCAGAATTTGCCCAGGTTGAAATTTTGCCGGCCGGGTATGCGGATAAAATTCTGTCTTCGCACAGCCTTGGCCGGGTTCGCACACTTTACGGCGTAATCTTTCCACTCGCCGTCATTACCGGCATTGGTTTATGGACTTGGGCGGCTGTTTTATATCGTCAGGGCATTGACGATGCTGAAGCATCAAAAACTTTTCACGGCGGCATTCTCTTCATCTGCGGCATTTTCATCTTTGCCGGCCTGCTGGTTGTCCGGCTCGTCGTGGGAAATCGAAACCAGTGGCTCCGCCGTATTGCCAGAGAGGAGGTCATCCTCCGTCCGCATAAAATCATAAATCCAAACGCCGGTGACGTCCGCTTTGTCGAAGTGGTCCCAAAATCAAATTGGAACGACGAAACCCTTTTGGAAAACGCCACCGATATTGGCTTTTTGATGGTTGACCGTCAAAACGACCGGCTGCTTTTTGAGGGCGACAACGAGCGTTACCGCATTCCCGCTCAAGCCATCGTCAAATGCGAACAGGATTCTTACACTCGGCTGGTTCAAGACCCTTTCAGCAAAGCGCCACGCAGCAAGACCATCTATTATCACTTTGTGGTGGTGACCATAAAAGTGTCGCACACCGTGACCGCGGAAATACCGTTCCGCATCCGTGCAACAGTAAGCTTATGGTCTGACGAAAAGGCGCGGGATGCCAATTTTGAGTTTTTCAAGGAAATCAACCATTTGGGGCAACGTTCAAGGCCGGCGCATGAGAAAACGGTTCAATGACGGTAAACCGCCTGGGAATATATCATCCCTCCCACCATCCCGCCCAAGACCACGGCGACCAGCAACACTCTGAAAATCAACCTTATCCGGCGGCGACGCTCCCACCTTTGCAGCCGGGGAAACAACATTTTGCCCATCGTATCTAACGGCATATGTACTCCTTTTCACGGGTATTGCCGGAAAATAAAGTGCCACCTTTGGTGATGGAATCATCATTGACACCGGCCTCCCTTGGCCGCATTGAACCATGCCCGCCGCGCCGGCTCAATAAAATAGTTGCGCTGGTCGAAAATAGTTCACCCTCCCTTGTCGCCAAACAAAACCCCCGCCTGTTTCCAGGCGGGGGTGTGTTAAATCCTCCTCGTCCTCGTCCTCGTCCTCGTTCTCGTTCTCGATTTTTAATGAGAACATCAAAGACAAGCCAGCGGTCTTACTCCGCCGCCTTCTTCTTCGTGAAAGTATGCGTGGCGTGGCCGTAAAAGGCATCCGCACATTCCATCAGCGTTTCCGACAGCGTCGGATGCGGATGGATGGTCAGGGCGATGTCCTCGACCGTTGCGCCCATCTCCATCGCCAGCACGGCTTCGGCGATGAGTTCCCCCGCGCCCGCGCCGCAGATGCCCACGCCAAGCACACGGTTGGTCTCGGGATCGGCAATGATCTTGGTCACGCCATCCGTGCGGTCGAACGACAACGCGCGGCCGGAAGCCGACCACGGAAATTTCGCGACCTGATGCGGGATGTTTTGCGCCTTGGCCTCGGCCTCGGTGATGCCGCACCACGCCAGTTCGGGATCGGTGAAGACGACGGCGGGAATGACGCTCTTAAATTTCACGTCTTCGCCATGGATGTTTTCCACGGCGTTGCGCGCCTCTTTGTGCGCCTTGTGCGCCAGCATGATGCCGCCCACGATGTCACCGATGGCATAGATGCTCGGGTCATCGGTCAACTGATGGTCATTGACCTTCACAAAACCTTTTTCGTCGAGCACCGCCTTGGTGTTTTCCAGGCCCAGGTCGGCGCTGTTCGGCACGCGGCCGACGGATACCAGCACCCGGTCGTAAAGCTCGGTGAGCTTTTCGCCGTTGTACTCGGATTCAACCTTGATCTGCTTGCCCACGGTGGCCATCTTGCCCACCCGCGCCTTCAAGCGGATTTCCTTGAAGGACTTCTTGGCATTCGACACCACGGGACGCGCCAGGTCGGCATCGGCGCCCGCGAGAATCGCATCCAGCGCCTCAACCACGGTGACCTTGCTGCCCAGCGCGGAATAGACAAAACCCAGTTCCATTCCAATATAGCCGCCGCCCACAATCAGCAGGCTTTCAGGAATATCGGTCACTTCGAGCGCCTCGGTGGAGGTCATCACGCGCGGATTGCCCAGGTCAAACGCCTTGGGCATCGCCGGCAGGGAACCGACCGCGAGAATCGCCTTTTCATATTCCACGAACTGCTGCCCGGCCTCGGTCTCGACCCGCAGCTTGTTTGAGCCTTCAAAATAACCGCGCCCGGTGATGACCGTCACGCCGCGCATCTTGGCGAGCGTGGCCACGCCCCCGGCGAGCTTCTCGATGATGGAATCTTTCCACATCCGCAGCTTGTCCAATTCCACCTTCGGCTCCGTGAACGTGATGCCGCGGTGCGCCGACTCGCGCGAGTTGACGATTTGATGCGTCGCGTAGAGCAACGCCTTCGACGGGATGCAGCCGCGGTTCAGGCAGACGCCCCCGAGCCGCTTTTCGCGCTCGACCAGCACCACCTTCATGCCCAGGTCCGCCGCATAAAAAGCCGCGGCGTATCCGCCCGGCCCGGCACCAACGACAACAATTTGTGTTTTGATTGGATCCATAATCATTCTTTCATCCTCGTCCTCGTCCTCGTTCTCGTCCTCGATTTAGATTTCAAGTAAGTGACAGGCTCGGTGTTCTGTTTTAGTTCAAAGCCATTGTCTTTGTCATGCAAATTTGATCCGGCATCAAACCGATCTATCAATCCGCAGAGCATCGAAACAATTCGCCCCAGCAATTGCTTGCCGGAAATGACCCGTCCGGCACTGGCGGCATTCTTTGCCACCAGTGCGTCCAGGCAAGCTGCACACTCTGTTGCTGAACCGCGGGCATCATCGAAATACTTCGCCCGCACCTGCCGTTGACGTTTACCGTTGCCTTCCGCCGTATTTAACAAGGTCGAAAGACTCGCGCGGTCA
Source organism: Verrucomicrobiia bacterium (assembly GCA_031290985.1). Lineage (GTDB taxonomy): Bacteria > Verrucomicrobiota > Verrucomicrobiia > Limisphaerales > UBA11358 > UBA11358. Next base: position 114,967 of record JARLJW010000085.1, read on the forward strand.
AGCTGGTCGCACACTTCGCGCGTCTTGCCTGCGGCGGTACGCGACACCTCTTCGAGCAACGGTGTCACCCAGGCGATAAACTGCAACCCCAAGTGGTAGACATCGAGCTTTTCATGGTCAAACATCGCCACCGGCTTGGATATGCCGCTCGGGACTGTTTGATTCGAATTCATTCGATTACGAGCACGAGAACGACGACGAGGAGGATTAGAGTTTTACAACATCCTCGCTGAAATTCTCAAACGCCTTCACCAAATCCACCGTGAACCGCGCAGCGCTGCCGCCGTCAATCACGCGGTGGTCGTAACTCAATGCAATCGGCGTGAGCAGGCGCGCTTCAATCTTGCCCTCCCGCACCACCGGCTTCATCGCCCCGCGGCCGAGGCCGAGGATCGCGACTTCCGGCAGGTTGACGATCGGCGTGAAATGGCCGCCACCAATCGCCCCCTGGTTGGAGATGGTGAACGTGCCGCCCTTCATTTCATCGGCGGAAATTTTCCGGTCGCGCGCCTTGGCGGCGAGCGTTTCCAGTTCCTTCGCCAGGTCGAACATGGATTTCTTGTCCACGTCGCGGATGACCGGAACCATCAAGCCCTGGTCCGTGTCCACCGCGATGCCCAGGTGGATGTATTCCTTGAGGATGATCTCGCCTGCCGCCTCATCGAGACTGGAGTTGAAGATCGGATGCTGCTTCAGCGTCGCGGCGACGGCCTTGAGCACAAACGGCGTAAGCGTGAGCTTGACGCCTTTCTTCTCGTAATCGGCGGCGAATTTCTTCCGCAGTTCGCCGAGCTTCGTGAAATCAATGTCATCAAACTGGGTGACCCGGGCCACGCTGTTCCAGCTTTCGCCCATGCGGCGCGCAATGACCTTGCGCAATGGCGTGACCGGCTTCTTGAGGATCGGCCCCCATTGCGAGAAATCAACCGATACCGGCGCGGGCTTGGCCGGGGCGGCTTCCGCCGCCGCCGCCTTCGCGGGACGGGCCGCTGCGCGAATCAACCGTTGAATATAGTGTTGCACGTCCTCCGCCACGATGCGGCCGCCGGATGCGCTGCCCTGAATCTTGCGCAAATCGATCCCAAAATCCTTCGCCGCCCGGCGGATGGACGGTGAAGCCGCCGGGTTTTCGTTCACGATTTCATCCGCCGATTCAGCGATGGGCTCATCGTCCGCGTCTGCTTCCACCACCGCCGCCTTGGGCGCGGGCTTCTTGGCCGCCGGTTTCGGCGCGGGTGCCGCCGCCGGGGCCGGGGCTGCGGGCGCGGCGGCTCCGTCGGCGATGGTGAGAATCTTCTGGCCGGCCGAGATGCGGTCGCCCGCCTTCACATGAATCTTTTCCACGACGCCCGCGCCGGTGGAGGGAATGGAGGCCACGGCCTTCTCATTTTCCAATTCCATGATGGCCTGATCTTTGGCGATGGTGTCGCCTTCTTTCACAAAGATGCCGACCACGACGCCGGAATCGGCGCCTTCACCAAGTTTGGGAAGTTTTACATCCATAAATTTGAACTGATAGCTTGGCCCAACCTGATGTTGTTTTCCAGAAAATAAATTTTGCGAAGGGGTTGACAGCTGTTCAATGGTTGAATTGTATCTGCTTGCTCACCTTTGCCAGCCGCTTTTCCCAGTCGCCCTTGTGCGCCAGCGGGTCGGCATTTTCATCATCGTACAAAAATGTCCGTTTCAATACTATTTCACAAGGTTTTGCGCCATATTCAATGGGTTGCGAGCACGTTGGCAGGACATGAACAAATCGGCAGATAGATTTATGAAAATAAAATCAGTCGTAATAACCATGCTATCAGTAATCTCGCTTTTAAATATCAAGGCACAAACAACGGATGATACAAACTACATTTCCGCTCCAGGTGTGTTTGTTGTAAGCACTTCTGCATTGTCATTGAACGTGACAAATGGAAAAAACTTCAAATCAGTTTTCAGAATTTTCACAGCAAATCAACCCGATGATGGCTTGCTTATGGTCCATTCACCCAAGTTGACAAATATTGTCATGGTAACAATGGGTTCACGGGCGGATACTTATTTTACAAATAGCAAAGTTTTTAAAGGGCAACAGGAGGATATAAATGTATTTACGAAAGAAAAAATCGGAACGAACGATGTTTCTTTTACGGCGGTTAAACCAAAAAAACGTTAAATTTTGCGACATGGCGTAAGGCATTATGGAACACCTTATGTTTCTCGTGAAGGATACGTTCAATATTTTGCAAGACTGAATAAGCATTTCCATGTCATCACGGTCTCCGCATCCGTGCCCCGGAGTTTTTTCATAATTTCTCGTTGTGGTGAAAATGGAAATTTGACTTTCGGATTCCGGTGCCGCAAGACCGGCGCATCATTAAACTGGGTCGCCTTAAATCCCGCGCTTGCATCTGCTCCCGCCGAACTATCCCGCCATTCGCCATTCGAAATTCGTCATTGTTTCTCGCCCGGCCATCCGTCAATGGTTGAATTGTATCTGCTTGCTCACCTTCGCCAGCCGCTTTTCCCAGTCGCCCTTGTGTGCCAGCGGGTCGGCATCCGTGCCCCAAAGCTTTTTCACGATCTCCCGCTGCGGCGAGAACGGACATTTTGCCTTGGGATTCTTATGGACGTCATCCAGTTGGCGCAGCGCCAGTTGCGCCCCCGTCATCAAGGCGGGTTTATCCGGACGGGAAAAATCCTTGTCCAATTTGCTCGCCGCCTCATCCAGCGCGCCCCAGCGCTCGGCATCAGTGCGCCCCCAAAGCGTCGGCTGCGTGTCCAGCCGTTCCAGGTTCCAAAAGGCGATGCGGATCTGCCGCACCGGCCGGAACTGCCCGTTCATCGTCGCGCGGAAAATCTCCTCCACCCGGGCATTCATGACCGAGTTCAAAAACTGCGGCTCGCGGAAACGATGGCTGCCGCCCGCCTCGGAAAAATCACTGAAGCGGATCGTCAGGCTCAGTTCCCGCGCCTGCATCTGCTCGCGACGCAACTGGCCCACCAGCCGCGCCGCCTCGCTCAGCGCAAAGGTCAGGGCCGCCTCGTAATCCGGCTCATCATACGGCAGCGTGGTGTTGCTGGAGATCGTCGTGCGGTCCTTCACCTCCAACAGCAGCGGCTCGTGCCACATCCCGTTCGCAAACAGCCAGAGCTGCTGGCCCCAGATGCCGAACTTCTGTTTCAGCAAGGTCGATGGCAGCCCGGCCACATGCCCGAACGTCAGCGCCCCCAGCGCCGCCAGCGAACGCTGCCGGTTCTTCCCGATGCCGGATAATTCGCGGACGGAGCGGTCTTTTAGAAATTCCTTTTCCTCGCCCGGCTTGATCTCCAGAAAACCCGGCTTGGCCGCATCCGTCGCCAATTTTGCCAGCCGCGAAGAACTGGCCAGCCCGGCGGACACGGGAATCTTCACCTCGCGCGAAATGCGCTCGCAGATCTCCTGCACATATTTTTCCGGCGTGGTGTGGCGCCAGACCACGCTGTCCATCGTCGTGAAATCCAGAAAACCCTCGTCAATCGAGATCGGCACCAGCATCGGCGAGTACTGCTCCAGCACCTGGAACATCTCCGCCGAGATCCGCCGGTATTCGTCGTAATGCGGCCGGCACAGCACCCCGCGCGGACAGGCCTGCTTCGCCTCAAAACACGCCATGCCCGTCTTCACGCCAAATTTCTTCGCCACCCGGTTCGCCGCAATCACGATGCCGTCGCCGCGCCGCCCGCCACCGACCCACACGGGCTGGCCCTGCAGTTTGTCGTTGAGCGCGATTTCGCAGCTCGCAAAAAAACTGTCGCCATCCACATGCAGGATCCGGTTTTTCAAGTCAGGTGACATTAAGCTGTTAACCGCCGCCGCGCCATGCCGGGTTATTCACAATGGCGGTCAACGGGAAGATTCTGCCAGCACCACATGGACAAAGGCTGTCCAACTGAAAAATAAAAACGGCGCGAAAACCGGGCTTTGCAAGCCCGCCTTTTTTGTCTTAAACCACGGCGCTGGAGGCGGTCGCCAGCCTGTGACAAAAGATGGTTAGCCGGGCCGGGCAAAATAGTGTTTAATCTAACATGAATGAATTTCAATTCATTCGTTTATGCACGAACTCATTAATACTGTTTGGAAACTTCAATCGCTCGAATTCGATGAAACCGCGCCCGGCCGGGCGGACCAGATCGCCGGCTTACGCGCTAAAATCCCCCTGCAAGTCCTCGGCCACTACGACCGTTTGCGGGCGCGCGGAAAAAAAGGCGTCTCCATTGTGCGCAACCAGGTCTGCACCGCCTGCCACATGCAGGTGCCGCTCGGAGCCGTCATGACCCTGATGCGGGGCGCAGATATCCAGCTCTGCGAATGTTGCGGGCGCTACCTCTATCTCCCCGACCCGGTCGAACCCCCAAAACCGCCGGCACCCAAAAAAAGCCCCAAGGCCAAGGCCAAACCAAATGCGCATCTGTCGCCCGCCTGAAAACAGCGGAAGTGAAAATAAAAAACGGCGCGGAAATAATTCCGCGCCGCTTTTGTTTAAATTTTTAACACGTTAAAACAACCTGGTTGCCCCCCGCGACCAGGCCTATTTCCCGGCGTCCCGGGCTCGTCTCTCACCACCCCCAAACCGGATCACCACATATTCCCGGGTTCCCTCCAGATGAAACCCGGTCTTTTGGATCTCCCGGGCGATTCCCGGCATATGCGCCACGCCCCAAGGCACCATGATATTGTCCGACTCCGGCAGATGAGACTGAATCTCTGCCAGCAGGTGCTGATTGCGTTTCGTCACCAGATCCTCCAGCAGCCGGTCTTCAAAATGGGGCGGCGGCGAATATTGCATCACCTCCTGCACCATCTCGGGACTCACCCCGGCGGCATGAAACCGCATGACCAGGTTGAGCAGCTTGAGCGTCTCGGCGGAAAACACGTCCACATCCACATCCGCCCGCACCCGTTCACCGCGCCGCGGCACAAATTCCTCCTTTTGCTCGGACAACCCCAGCGACTTCGCCATGCGTTTATAGCTGATCTTGTTGGTCAGCAGATTATGTTCATCCGTCACCCCTTCCATCAGGATGATCGAATTGGTCGGAAACGTCTCCGAAACTTTCTGGTAGAACCCCGCGTCCGCCACATGCGACATCGGAAACAACTCGATCGTCTTCCCGTCGCTGCGGACATATTTCCGCACCTGCACCGTGAATCCGCCCGGGTGCAAGGCCATGAAACCTTCGCTGAAATGATCCACCGCCAGGGCCGCGCTTAGAAACAGGCCGCCGACCACCAAGGGCAGCACCCCAAACACATTCACCCCCACAAACACCCATAGATTCCGCCAGCTAAAATTCCGGCCGCCCAGCCGCTCCCCGGCCACCAGCGGCCAGCGGAATTTAAACCCGCCCAGCAGCCCGCGCACAATGACCAGCCCAAGAACAACCTGCCCCACCGAGATCAACCACCCAACCAGTTGCATCCGTTCATAACCATAAATGGCGGCCGGAATCACGACCAGAAACGAGGCCGGCGTGAACAGCACCAGCGGCAAAAACCAGCGTTTGGGAATCAAAGGCGTCAGCCCCATCAGACCGTAAAGCCCGGCCGAAAGGAACAGGACTAAAAATGATGACACCCCGCGAAACACCGAGAGCAGATGCGCCCCCCATCCCAATATCAGGGAGTCGTCCGCCAGGGAAAGGATTCCATCAACCATGAACAGCCCCGCAAACAAGCTCAGCAGCACGGCCACCAGTTGCCGCAGGCCCCCGGCTTGGCGGCCGGTCGCCGGTAATGTCGGCGGCGGGCTGCCAGCCCCCGGCTGGTCATTGGCCGGTGGCGGCGTTGGATTTGGCGGCATCGTCATTAAACTCCGCTGCGCCGTAAAACACGCACGCCTGCCCGCCCATGAGCAGGGCGCGGACACGGTGCCTGCGCATCGAAGAAAGGACTTTGCGTATCGGGTTCGGGATCAAGTGAGCCTCCAAGCGTCAGATAGGTTTGCCAGAGCTTTTCGCTCTCCCGCCAGCGTTGAACCGGCGAGAGCCGGTACCATTCGGCCCACTCATCACCCACCAGTTCTTCCGCCTGCATCATGGGTGTAAACTAACACACCCTCCGTTGGGGCCAAAAACAAAAAACGGCGCGGAAATCATTCCGCGCCGTTCGTGTTTCAAATTTCGCCTAGGTCAAAACGATCTTGTCGCCGTCTTTCAACGTGACGATCGCCTTCTTCCAGTCCATCGCCTTGCCGGCCTGCGACGTGCGCTGGCGGCGGGCCTTGCCCCGGACATTCAGGGTGTTGACCTTGATGACCTTGACCTTGAACAGCTCCTGCACGGCCTGCCGGATCTGCGGCTTGGTCGCGAGGCGGTCGGCCACCACGGTGTACTGGTTGTGCTTCTCGGCCTGGCGCGTGCCTTTTTCCGTGAGGCGGACAGTCTTGATGATTTCGAAAACGTTCATGTTATTCCTTGTTCAAACGGGCTTCGACTTGTTCAAACGCGCTCTTCGTGAAGACGAGCTTGTCCGGGCGCAACACGTCGTACGTGTTCAGTGACTCGCCCGTGGTCAGCGCCACATTCTCGATGTTCCGCGCGGCCAGCGTCAGGTTCTTGTTCTCTTCGCTGTTGGAGATGACCAGCGTCGTGCCCTTCAATTCCAGCGCGCTCATCACCTTGACGAAATCCTTCGTCTTGTGCGAGGCCAGCTTCAAGTCGTCCACCACGATCACGTCGCCCAGCTTGAGGCGTTCGCTCAAGGCCTTGCGCAATGCAAGCTGCTTCGTGCTCTTGGAAATCTTCTTGCTGAAGTCGCGGGGCTTCGGTCCGAAGACCACGCCGCCGCCCGCCCACAACGGGGAGCGCAACGAACCCGCGCGCGCGCGGCCCGTGCCTTTTTGCTTCCACGGCTTCTTGTTCGAGCCCTGGACGTCGCCGACGGTCTTGGTGCACGCCGTGCCGCTGCGCTGCGCCGCGCGATACGCGGTCACGGCGTCGTGGACGGCCTGGGTGCCCTTGCCGTTTTCAACCACCTCGAACTTCGTTTCAAGTTCGCCCTGGTTGGTTCCGGAAATATTCTTGATGGAAATTTTCATGACTCGTTATTTCTTGGCCGGGGCGGGTTTCGCGGCCGCGGCCGCTTTCTTCTTGCTGACCGGCTGCACCGGCGGCTTCCAGCCCTTCGGACGCTTCTTCGATTCGCGAATGATCACGTAATCACCTTCCGCTCCCGGAATCGCGCCCTTGATCAAAATCAGGTTGTCCGCCTCGCGCACCTGGATGACTTCCAAATTCTGCGTCGTGCGGGTGTCCTGGCCCATGTGACCCGGCATGCGCATGCCGCGCATGACCGTACCCGGGAACAAACGCTGACCGATTGCGCCGGAGCGGCGATGCCAGCCCTTGGCGCCGTGCGTCGAATCACCACCGGCAAAACGATGGCGCTTCACCACACCTTCAAAACCGCGACCCTTCGTCGTGCCAATCGCGTCAATGAAATCACCGGGCGCGAAGAGCGTCGGTCCGACGATGTCGCCGGGCTTCACGTCCTTCGAGAAATCGCGGAATTCCTTGATGCGCTTCACGGCCACGCCGTTCTGCTTCTTGATGTGACCCAGCAACGCCTTCGGCAGGCGCTGTTCCTTCTGGTCATCGAAACCGAGCTGGACGGAGTTATAACCGTCCTTGCCCGCCTGCGTCTTCACCTGCAGCACGCGGTTCGGGCCGCAGAGCACGACAGTGACGGGGATGGCGGCACCACTGGCGTCATAGACGCGCGTGTTGCCCAATTTTTTACCTAAAAGTCCGAGTGGCATGGTGGTTCTCCTTAAATCAGATTTTGATGGTGATGTCCACGCCGGCGGGCAAATTGAGCTTCTTCAATTCGTCCACGGTCTTCGCGGTCGGATCGAGGATGTCGATGAGCCGCTTGTGGGTGCGTTGTTCGAAAGTTTCCTGCGACTTCTTGTCCGAGTGCGGGGAGCGCTGGACCGTGAACCGCTCGATGCGGGTCGGCAGTGGGATGGGTCCGGCCACACGGGCGCCGGTGCGTTTGACGGTGTCCGCGATCTCGCGGGCCGATTGGTCTATGACCCGGAAGTCATAAGCCTTGAGGCGGATTCTGATGCGTTGAGCAGCCATACAAAGAACAATTGTCTGTTAATGGTTAATTAATTTTCCGCTTTCAAAACAACGAAAGCGGACGCGGAATATATCAATTGCGCGCCGCGTTGCAATAAAATTTATATTTTTTTTTGGGTTGGGTCGCATCTCCGCCCCCGCCCCCGGAGCGCCGGCCTCCGGCACGGCAGCATCCGGCACAGCATCGGCTGCTATTTTCTCTTGTCGCGCCAGACTCATGATTTTTAAAAAATTCTATGCCCGGATTTCGCCGGATTTCGCCGGATAAACATCCATCCGGCATGGTGGCCGACTGCCAAGTCCCTCCGCGCGCGCCGATCCCGGCCATCCTCCATCCTCGCCCAGTGCCCATCACCCGCCCGTCACCCGTCACATTCGAGATTTTATTTAGTTTAATCTGGTTTAATTTATCGTTAAAACATTGCCAAAACAACCACGGCTCGAACGCCGTCTGGAGGGACCTTTGCCCCCTTATCTTTCTGTTCTTAAACAGGACTTATTGCCAATCAGAAAGAACCTTGATTCACCTTGATACGCCTTGATCCACCGCGCCGCCGCTGTATCGCAGGCATCTTGCCTGCGAGTTCGGGCGGCGTCCCGCCGCCAGATCCTCAATTTCAGACCGGTTCCGCGCGACACCCCCCTTCTCGCGAAACATTCGTCCCATTCGTCCCATTCGTCCCATTCGTCCCATCCGTCCCATTCGTCCCATCCGTCCCATTCGTCCCATCCGTCCCATCCGTCACCCTGCCACCTTGATACGGTTTGATCCACCGCGCCGACGCCACCGCCGTAGCGCAATCATTTCGCTGCCTTGTAGAAAAGATCGCCCGCCTGCAAACCGAACCGGATCCCTTCGCCCCCCTGGGGGAGAAGGCTAGGATGAGGGGGACGTGGGCCATTCCGCTCCCATGATCCATCGATGGCTTCTACAGAGCCGCATCTTGCCTGCGGATTCAGGCGGCATCCTGTGCCGCCAGCTATTCATCTTTCGACCGACTACCAGCGATCAACGGCCCACCTTACCATTGGACTCGGTTTGACGCGGTCATTCGACATTCGAGCTTCGTCATTCATGGTGGCCGTGCACTCGCGCCCCGCCCGCCGTCATGGTTGCCCGTGCGGCTCGCACCTCACCGAGAATATCACCCCCCACGCCCTACCGACAACCCCCGCCCCGCAAATAAATCCAAGTATATTATTGAACGTTTTCCAAAAAAAACTGTCGTATACTTGGGCGTCGGAAAGAAGGAATGTAGATGGAATTTTTAGTGCGGCTCACTGACGGAAAAATGGGCAGAGCGGCAGCTCTGCCCCACCAAACCTTGGTGGGGCGCAGGTGCCCCTGCGCCCTAACTTCAGCCAGAACCAGCGCAGCGAAGTTCTGGCCTCCGGGATTAGCCGTCCAACCGCACGCTCACCGGGCATAGGATCAGTCGCAACGTCATTCCGGACCTTAACCCGAACCCGGAGGGTTCCCAGATATTAGCCGGTGGTTGAGGAGCCCTGCGACGACACCACCGGATCACCGCCCCAAAACCCATCGCATCCCGGAGGGATGCCAGACATTACCGCTGCTCTGTAGCAAAGATCAAAAATCGATACGCTACTCACGCCCGTGCGCTCCCGTGTACCCAACGTGGATCCCTTCGCCCCCATGGGCCGAAACCATGCAGTCGAAACCGCAGATAACCGCAGATTGGCGCAGATGAATACACATTCACCGCCTTCCGGCCGACCTGACCAGGCTCACCGTTTGGGGATTGCATTGGCACCGGCCAGCTTTTGCCTTTTGCCCGTTTCCATCTGCGTTTATCGGCGTTCATCGGCGGTTGAATTGAATTGTTACGCCTCACGGGAGGCGGCTTCGAAATCGACGATACGAAATGACCGGCTCAAGTAAGGCCCGCAAAAGCCAGCTCTCGGCAAGTGATGACAACCTAAAAAACAAAACAAAACAATTTGGGAACGAAAACTATTTTATCCGTTGACACGCGCCCTTATAACGGATGCCCATTTTCCGGATTTATTTTTATGGTTTGCCACAATAATTATAATCTCCAATCAGGATGTTATCACACAACATTGCTTGTCCCGTAAATGTTAGTGTTTGTTTTTTGTTAATCCACTTCAAATCAAATTTTTTGCTGTTTATGGGTTTTGTTACCTTGGTTATTTCCAATACATAAAATTGGGCCATTCCTTTCTCCTGCCACGTAGTAAAGTAAGTCCCTACAAATGGAACATCCTTAAATTCCCCTTGAAAATCGGATGACTCCGTTGCTGGTTCAGTCTCATAATTTGACCATTCGCCGATGAGATTTCCATTAGTTGTTTGCTTGAAGTAGAATCTGCCTTTAATAATGTCTGCCATAGGTCGAATTATTTGGAAGCCCATTCAAATAGTCAATTGGTATTGTCTCGGTTTTCAGTAATTAGCGGGTTCACGGTTTAAGTTTATTCTGAGTCTTTTCTGAAATATTCAACCCGCACGATTTGATTTGTCCCGGGTATGGGTTTGTTGAAAACTATGGTTTTCCCTTCCTGATGTGTCATTTGTTCGACATTGTATGGACCAAGCGAATACCAATGGGGATGGAAATCCCGCCACTCATAAGGGAGAACCATCCGCCAAACATGGCGGTAAGAATCCCCGCCTTCTTCATAAAACCGTTGTTCATGCGGTGGATATTCTGCCCCAGTATTCAGGGTGTCAATTGTGAGTTGTTGAAAGATGTTGTTGTCCTCTGATTTGCCCCCCCGCCATGCGCCCCGGATTCCCCTAGAAACGTCCTGAACCCCATGCTGCTCCCAAGCCGCCAAACCGCCTTGGATTGCCTGGCGTCAAGAGGGCAGAATCCCCGTTAAACCTCAAAAATAAGGTTCCTCGACGTTTGTAATGGGTAGTTAACTATAATATGGGATTTCTAACTTGCCCGCTACGAAGTAGAGCATGGCGGTCTGATACTCTGTGGAACGGTAGCCTCGCGCCTTGCGCTTGGTTGCCGAGAAGAGACTGT
>JARLJW010000086.1 GCA_031290985.1 Verrucomicrobiia bacterium
CCCGCGTCCCGGACGGAAGCCGTAGCTGGGCTCGGCAAAAGCCGTCTCGAAGATCGGTTCCAATACGTGCCGCAGCGCGGCTTGTACGATCCGGTCGCGTACCCCCGGTATGCCCAGCGGTCGTTGCTCGTTGCGGCCGGACTTGGGGATCCAAGCCCGCCGTACCGGTGGCGGGTCGTTCTCTCCCCGTTGCTCTCCACCCCGCCTCGCAGCAACGCACTTACGGTCCGATACCGCACCGCTCTTCGCCGCACAGAAACGGACTTCCACCGTTCTATCCCAACCCCTCTCAGGCGCACGAGCGCGGGCGGCCCGCCCGCATGTCCACCCGCGGAGCGCCGAACCCCGTTGGCGAGTTGGCACTTGGCGGCTTGAATATTGATTCTCGGAGTATTTTTCATGATTGCTGACGCATTACTGGCCGTGACGCAGTCACCTCTGCGCCAGATGGCCGTACGCACGTACCGCCTCTTGCGTTTCCGTCCGCCCGCCATTCGTCATTCGTCATTAGGGTTTCGTCATTACCCCTGCGCCCGCCTTTTGGCGCAGGGGTTTAGGCTTGCCATTTTGCGTCCGTTTGCAATCATCCACGTCCCTTTGCGCGCGCGGTTAGCTCAGTGGTAGAGCATTACCTTGACACGGTAGGGGTCACAGGTTCGAACCCTGTACCGCGCACCATTCCACCACTCGGAGAAGTTTCGACGAGTAGCGACCACGGTTTTACGCAAGAACCACGGGCTTTTTTTCCATCGAGGACTAGGTTCGAGCCGAACACTTTGAAGGCGAGAACCCGCTTCTCGGGAAGCGAACCTGATTCCACGATTTTACCCGCGTTTTTAGCGGTTAAAACCCACTCTGTGAACGGTTCGAGCCAATCGGCTCGCCCGGTCGTCAGACCGTCAATTTGACCCTCCAAAGACTTCTTTTGGCTCATCAATCGCGTTTTCTCGGCAGTGTAGTCCTCCCGTTCAATCACTGCGTCGAGAAACGAATCAAAGAGCCTTTGAAGGCGAAGATTGATGGCCTGAATCTCAGCGCGCTTCTCGGCGACCACTTTTGCGGCGGATTGGGCCGACTGCTTCTTTTCCTCTTTAACCCGTGTAAGCATGTCGTCCGCCCAATCCGGCCGCAACTCAAACGGTTTAATGAGCGCGGAGATTTGGGCATCGAGGGCTTCTTCGCGGATGTGTTAGCAATTGGTTTCGCGCTTTTAGGCGCTGTGCGCTGTCCCCGACTTCGGTCGGTTTTATGGCTCGCGCGGCCCCTTCAATGTGGATGCCGCGCTCGCCAAAAACCTCCCTCATCGCTCACGCGAGAAACGGGTTCACCCACGGACAAGTCAAATTTTTCTCTGAAAAATCAACGCCGCTGTTAAGCGGCGAAATTTATTATTTAATATCCAAGACTAAATTGCGTTTCTTGATGTCATTGTATCGCCCTTGCGATTGCACGCCGAAAAACACCTCAACCTGCAACCGATACGGACGGTAGTCGCCGGGCTTGCCGTTCCAAGATACTTTTGAATTTCCCGTGATCACGATCGAGGAGGAGGGCAAAACTTCGGTTAATTTTCCCATCACGCCTCCACCTGACATTTCCGTCACGCATTCAATTCCAGGCATATGACCGGTCTGAAATTCATCGCCGCGACTATTCCGTAAGCTCAAGTCGGGCCACGGCATACCGGCATATTGGGCTTTCATAGCGACGCCATAGGTATCGGTCGCGCTGGTGTTCGTGATTACGAGAGAAAAATTGACCGCCCCGGAATAGTCATCGCCAGTGTCTAGTTGGAATGAATCAATCTTTATGTTTAGGTCGCCGAACGGTTTGGGTTTTGGGGCCGTTGGCTGGGCTGCTTCGCCTGTGTTCGCCGCATCATCTACCTTGGCCGCCTGGGACAACATCTGCTGAACCGTATCGTCAGTGTCGAATTTGGCTTTTGCGCCGCCTACTACCTCGGCGGTTTCAACGGAAATCACTTTGACTGTCACATTGATATTTTTCCCGACGGGGGTAATCGTGCCGAAAAGCATGGCATCCACGCCTGAGAACATGCCGAGCTTCTTGGCGTTCTCCGGGTTAACAAGTCCGGACGCATCCAATTTATGCTCGCCTAATATTCGCTTGAGATTGGCGCGATCCAAAACGGAGAAGTCGCGCTTGGACATCGTAAAATCCACAGTCAATTGTTCGGCGACGTATCTGCCAAGTTCGCTTGTGCCTCCTTGCAAGTCGGTGAAATCCAGCACGGTCACTTTTTTGTTCCCGTTCTCCTTGATCTTCGCGGCGACATCTTCGGTCAATTTTGTTATCGCAGAGTCCATGTCATCTGCACGGACAACATGGCAGCAAAAAGCGATGCACAAGATGGTTGCCAAAAGACGATGTGATTTCATGTTTGGAAAGTTTCTAAAGCCCCAGGGACATTTTGGTGTCGGTTTCGATTTGTTTAAGGATGCGCTCCTCGGCCATCACTCGCGCGTCTCCGCGTCGGAACCCGGTGCCGTTGGCAGAGAGCGTCCAGGATTGGCTCTGGTTTTGACCGGTCACCGGCAGTGTCGCGATCTCAAGAGTCATGTTCGCAGTGATGACGTTGTTCAAATCGGCGTTGGTTTCATAGGAGACGGTTTCCCGCCAGCGAGTAATGAGGCACACGATAATGGCGGGTGTTTTGGGCTTGTGTAGAACAGGGAGCTTTTCCACCATTATGGCGGACTCGAATTGTGTTTGGCATAGCTGTCTTTCATGGTTCGGGTCTTCGGCTCTGGCGGTGGTATAAACACTGCCAGGGCTTTTATTTTTGCCCGCGTTGCTCGACCCATTGAAGCAAACGTAGGGTGAGATCAGCACTTGGGGCACCGGAACCATTCAGCCATTTATTTACAGCCTGGCGAGAGGTGTCTAAGTCCCGCGCCAGTTGAGCCTTTGCACCTTTTTCTGAGGTCGCAATGGCAAGCTGTTTTTGCAGAGCCTTCCAAGTTCTGATTTTGGCACTCACAAAATTGATACTATCAGCCGCACCCGTATTGTCAACCTCTGGTTTACATCCCTTCAAACCCCTATATTCCGGCTCTTCCAAGACTTTTAATAAAACATTTTTTGCGATGCTTCCCACACGAGCAGTTTCCATCAAAACATGGTTAAGCCTTTTAACCGGCCCAGCCATCACTCTCAGTGCTTCTTCCCGTTCCTTTTTTGGAACCGTTTCATCGGTAAAGACATGAAGCAGTTCTAAGATCAATTTGGTGCCATGCTTCACGCTTGCCGTTCGCTGTTCGCGATGGGCTTTAATTTGGGCGGCAAGATGTTTATCAAATACCTCTGTGAATATGAAGTGACGCGGTATTTTATCAATGAAATCAGAGTCATTGAATGAATCTTTTATCTGCGGCAACCCAATGCCGTCATTAAGCCAGCCAGGGTAAAGATCGTAGCGTTTGGATATGCTTCTAAAAACCCAATAGGGCAACCGGGCACGGCCCGATTCATAGGCGGCAATTCGCTCGCCACCACAACCGATTGAGACGGCAAACTTGGTGCGCGGAATCTGTAGAATTTCCCGAAACGCCCGCAGTCGCGCACCGATCATTTTTTCACGTTCGGATATCAAGCGTGCTGATTATCTCAAGTTTAAGCAGCATCGGCGATAACGTTTTGGCTTTACAACATATTGTAATATGGTAATTGTTGCCAAAGATGTTGTATGCCCGCAAGTCATATCAAAAACCAAAGCCGCTGGATTTAGACCGGCGGGCCGCCTTGCTTGGCTGCACGCCTAGCCATCTCTCACGCGTTCTGGCCGGTAAGCGGCAAAGCGCCAGTCTTCAAATCCGGCTGGCAAAATTGATCGAAATCGAAACCACCCCAACCAAGGCTAAAATATGAATCCCTCACTTCACTGGGCTCAACTCGTCAAACGCGTCATGTCCGAAAAACGTTGCAACTATTCCGGCGCTTGGCGGCTTGCCGCCGCTGCTCACCCGGATGCAGCCACCCTGATGAGCGCCTTTGGCCGTACGCGGCAGCAGGCCAGTTTTTTCAACTCTCGCGGAAATCACCAAACCACTCCGCAAAAGGCCGAAGCCGGCAAGAAGCTGGCCAAGTTTGCGAACGAAAAAGTAAAGCCCGGTATGCCCTACGGTCAGGCGTGGAATGCGGCCTGCCGTGATAACCCCGAATGGGCCGCCGCGTTTGACGGTGGAACGCCCCAAGCCCGCCCTGGTTGGGATCAAACCGCCCGTGGCCATATCGCCCAGGTTGGCCGCGCTGGCGCTCGCTCTCAATTCGCGAATGCAACGGCCGGCACCGCGCCGGCCGCCACGTCGGAAATCAAAAAATTGTTCTGGTTGCCGGACCATGCCACCCAGGATCAATTCGAGGCCGCCTTTAAGGGCAATAACTCGGCGTTGTCTCCGTTGAGTCCCGGTAAGATATTTGCTGCCCTGGTGGAACTCACGCAAACCCAGCGTGGCATTGATTACGATGCCGCCATTGCGCAAACCAAGGCCGCCTTCCCTGATCTGTGGAAAGCCGTGCAACTGCTCGCACAGGAACCGATCTAACCCACCGCAACCCCCAACAACATCACCATGAAAATCACCATAAGCGAAAACCACCTGGCCGAAATCAAAAAGTTGCGCAAGCAACTCACGGCCGTTTTGGGCACTCAAACCACGGCCACGGCCGAATATGAGCGGCTGCTGAAAAAGCAGGCAACCTTGCAGGGCGAAATTGCCGAACTGGAAGATTCTGAAAGCGACTCTGCCGCCGCGTCGCTCTCTACCAAGCGCGAGCAACTCAAAGCCGTGGAACGGAAAATCACCGCGATTGAAGGAACTCCCGCGTCTGATTCCGTCCGCGAGCAGGCCGAAATTGGCAACCTGCTGAAACAGTTTGCCCGCTCGGCCGCCGCCGCCACGGGAGCGGACTGTGAGGCATACGCCCGCAACGTCGCGGCCCTGATCCGGGAACATTGCAAGGATGAGCTTACCGCTTATGGCCTGGCCCTTCAGACATCGGCGGTGATTTCGCTTTTCCAGAAATGCACCTGGCCTTACGGAACCTACTCGGCTGGCGTGAAGGAAATTAAAAAGGCCATTGCCCATGCTGACGAAATATTGGCCGGTGAACTGGTTTGGAGCTTTGATCCGAAAATCAAAGCCTAATCGCCCGGCCACGCCACCGCCATGAAAGACCAACTGATTCAGATTCTCGGCCTTAAACCCGCCGCTGGCGCTGCCGAATGCACGGACGCGGAGATAGTGGCCGCCGTCGCGGAATTGAAGCGCCGGGACGATGCCAGCGCGGCCACGGCGGCAAAGGAAAGGGCCATCACCGATCTGGTTAATCAATCCCTTGGCGCTCTCTCCCGCGATTCAGCGCGGGAGATTGTTGAAGAGCGGACCCGCACCGAAGCTTGGAAGCGTGGAAAATAAAATGCTAGCTGAATTAAATTTCGCCGCCGTTGTTGGTTCAGCCATGGCAGTGGCTGGTGTTTGCGGCGTGCGCACGGATGGCGGCTCCCTGGCCCTTTTTCACCGGGGAGCCGCCAAGAATTTTAGCCCCGCGACGAATTTAACCGCCAGAGGATTGCGGTTTCCCAAGGCGGGGGAACGGGATGCAAATTCCGTTTCCCCGCCCCTTTAATCTCCAAATTAAAGCCATGAAAAATCCTCAATCAAATCCAAGCCAGGTGCGCAACGAAGCTCGCAAATCCAAAATAGGTGCGCTGACCGCCGCACAACGCGCAACCCTGGTGCGTTGGTTGATGCAACAACAACGCGCCGAAATCACCATCGCCAAGGATCAAAAAAACCGCCGCACCGCCGCGAACAAAAGCAAGGCCCGCCGCATGTCCGGCTCGGACCTCCGCGCGCGCCGCCTCTTGCCAACCAACGCGTTCGATTTCACAAGGACGCCGGCTATTGCCATCAACCTCGCCCAAAATCCGGGCTGAAAGCCCGCAATGTAACAGCCCAAGCTGAAAGCCTGGAAACACATCCCCAAAAACACATCCAGCCCTGTCAGGGCAAAACAAAACCCACCGCCCGGAGTGCCGGCCTCCGGCACGGCACCTCCAGCTCCGTCAGGAGCGAAATCTTTGTAGTTTCATTGCCCACAATAAATAGAAATCCCCAGTCCCGTCAGGGGCGACATATGCCCCGTCCCGCAAAAAAAATTCCCGTGAATTTTCCATCACAAACCTCAATGCGCTGAAGACGCTATAGATATTAACCGGGGGTTGCCGTTCCAACGGCTACCCCCGGGAATGATTCCCGCTACATGCCAAAGGGATGAGCTTCCGCTGTGGTGCCTAAGAATTGAGTCTAGGGTTGAACCGGCGCTGCGAACCATCCTTTATGCCTCAATAAACGAGTACGATCACAACACATTGCTGCACTTTATCCACTGCCGATCCCTTGCTCACCCCGCCCGCCGCCAGTTTGATTTCCGGCGACCGGCTGATGAAATCACGCAACAATCTCCCCTTGATCGCATAGTTCACATTTTGAGGAATGCTCCCGACCGAACGCAACGCCGCGATGTCGTCTAATTTGGCCACTATCACGCCCTGCAAATCGCCAGCTAAATCCACCAGCGGCCCGCCGGAATTGCCCGGTTGCACCGGCACGCTGATTTGAAATTCATCCGGATCATCCTTCAAACCCATCAAGCTGCTGATTTTTCCATCGGTATATTTCGGCTGTGTCCCCTGAAGTTTGATGTCGGGAAAACCGATGGTGAAAACTGCGTCGCCAAGGCTCACCGCGTTCGTCGCGAAAACCAGGGACTTGAATTGCCCCTCAACTTTCAACAATGCCAAGTCTGCCAGAGCATCCGTGCGCACCACCGTTGCCGGGAAAACACCCGAACCTGTTTTCACCTTTACCCGCCTTGCGTTTTTTACGACATGATTATTTGTGATCAGATACCCATCTTCGGAAATAAAAAAACCCGAACCCGACGCGTTCAAATCATCACTGTCTGGTAGCGATGCCACCACATCAACTTGTGAAACACCCCCCACTAACGCATCGGCAAATGGTTTGGCACCCGACAAAACCGCTTCCGGGATTTCTGACCGGCTGCAAATCTTGCCAAAGTCAACCGCTCGGATAGTCCGGTCATCATCCTTCTTGTTTATGTAGCTGTAAGTGCCGCTGGGCAAGGCGGAGAATGTCACATAATCCGTATCGCTAACCGCCTTCAATTTTTTAACAAAAATCGCTACATGGTTCTCATACGAATTGGGCGTGGTGTCAATGATGGCACCATCCTCAAGCACTTGGACAACTTTCGCGTTAATGATTTTCACCCATCCGGACTGTGGCTTACGGATATCATACACCACGCCCTCGACTTCTCGAAAACAACCTGTTTTAACCGCCCGATCAAGGTTGCTTTCCGCAGTCGTGGCCTCTGCGACCTTCGCTTCGGCCTGGTTAATGTTCCACGATTTAAGAAAATCCGCAGGCAACTTGTCGAGGTTGGCTGAAGTTCCACCACCATCATACAAGATGATAATTCTGCCGCCTGATCCAACGTAAACCCTGTTGATATTGGTATAGGTATTGCCGTTTAGCTGAAGGCTAGTCACCCCTTCACCCGCCGCACTCAAGCAGGCCAAGACCAGAAATAGCGAAAGCAAAGCTTTCATGAAAAGAACGGTAAAAACGAAAGCCGACTCCGTCAATAAATTTGTCGCATTTGTCGCAATCCCAGATTCCCCTACGTCAAACTCCCCACCCTCCTCAGTTTCAACCCCGGCTCTCCCGCCTTCCTCGCCTCCGCCAAATCCACCTCAAACTCCGCCACCCAGTCATTGTTCTCCTCCGGATCCACCAGCATCTGCTGCACCTTCCACGTCTTCTTGTCCTCTGACGGCACCACGTACGTATGCCGCACATTGCGCGCGTTCGGATCCAGGCAGATGTATTTATGCTCCGCGTGATACGCCTCCAGCACCGCCTCCAACCGCGCGACCGTCCACGGCTGGCCGTCGGCATCCAAGGGCGACGCCAGATGCGTTAGCGCCGTTTCCAGATCCCCGATCACCAGCCCGCGCAAAAAGGCAAAAATCTTGTTCCTGATCGCCGCCGTGAAACCCTTTGTATCGCGCGTGATGTCGTTTTCCTCCGCTCCGGCCGGCCGGACTTCCTTGGTCTCGACGCGTTGATAATTCGGGTCGCGCATCTTCTCCCATTCATCCAGCAGACTGGAATCGATCTGCCGGATCATCGCGCCGAGGTAGATTTCCATCTCGCGCACGGTGTCGTTCTTCGCCGCATCCGGCACGCCTTGGGACAGCACCTTGAACACGCGGTTCAGATACCGCAGCAACACGCCTTCCGCCCGTTGCAATTCATAATCCCGGATGTAATCCGCAAACGACCGGAATGACTCGAACATCTCGCGCGCGATGGATTTGGGCCGGATGTTTTCCTCGCCCACCCACGGGTGAGTCGCGGCAAAGTTATTGAACGTGGAATACACAAACTCCCGGTTCGGCTTCGGGTACTCGCACTTCTCCAGTTCCTCCATCCGCTCGTCGTATTCTTTTCCGGCCATCTTCATCTCCGCCATCTTCTGGTCCTTCACGCGGTCGAGCTGCTTGCGCAAGATGATGTCCGGGTCTTCCACGATGGATTCCACCAGCGTCAGCAGCACCAGCGCATAATCCGGCGCCTGCGGATCCATCAACGGCAGCGTGTCATGCAGGTACAGCGACAGCGCCTGGTCCATCGAAAAATCATCCTGCAACGCCACATTCACCCGCAGATACGACCCGTCCGCCGCCTTGGGGATGAATTCAATGATCTTCCGGTCGATCAACGAACGGAACAACTGCCACGCGCGCTTCACATGCGCCACCTTCTGGCGCGGCGTCTCGTGACAATCATGGATCAACGTCTGCATCGCCTTGCAGCCGTCGCCATGCCGGCTCAGCACATTCAGCAACATCCCGTGCGAAACTTGAAACCGCGACACCAGCCGTTCCGGCGACGCCGCGATGAGCCGCAGGTAGGTGTTCTTGTCCCAGTTCACGAAATTCTTTTCCGGCGGCTGGCGCTTCACCGTCTTCTTGCCATCGCGCGCCGTCTTTTCCGCGAGCTTGAGATTTTCGATCACATGCTCCGGTGCCTGCGCCACCACCCAGCCTTGATCGTCAAAACCTTTCCGCCCCGCCCGCCCGCTGATCTGGTGAAAATCCCGCGCCGACAAAATGACCGTCTTCTGCCCGTCAAATTTGCACAGGCGTGTGAACAGCACCGTGCGGATGGGCACATTCACGCCCACGCCGAGCGTATCCGTGCCGCAGATGACTTTTAACAATCCCTTCTGCGCGAGCTGTTCCACCAGCACCCGGTACTTCGGCAGCAATCCCGCGTGATGCAGGCCGATGCCGTGCCGCAGCCACTTCTTGATCTCCGGTCCGTACGGGCTGCTGAACTTGAAATTTTCAATGGCATTGCCGATGGCCGCCTTCTCCTCACGCGTGCAGACGTTGATGCTGGTAAAATCCTGCGCGCTCTGCGCCGCCTCCAGTTGCGTGAAGTGGACCACATACACCGGCGCGCGTTTGTCCGCCACCAGGCTCTCCAATGTCTTCGCCAGCGGCAGCTCGGAATACTCATGCTTTAGCGGCACCGGCCGGTCGGTGGAAGCCACCGTCACCGTCGGCCGCCCCGTCAACCGCGTAAGCTCCGTTTCAAAAAACGCCGTGTCCCCCATCGTGGCGGACATCAACAGAAACCGCGTCTGCGGCAAGGTGAGCAACGGGGTCTGCCACGCCACCCCGCGCTCGCGGTCCGCGTAATAATGAAATTCGTCCATCACCACATCGCGTACGTTGGCCGACGCCCCCTCGCGCAACGCGATGTTCGCCAAAATTTCCGCCGTGCAGCACAAGATCGGCGCGCTCTGGTTCACCGAAGCGTCCCCGGTGCTCAGCCCCACGTTGTCCGGGCCGAATTCCCGGCACAGCGCCATGAACTTCTCATTCACCAGCGCCTTGATCGGGCAGGTGTAAATCGACCGCCGTCCCTGTGCGATGGCCTGGAAATGCAGCGCCGTCGCCACCAGCGATTTCCCGGAACCGGTCGGCGTGTTCAGGATGACATTCTTGTCATCGAACACCTCCAAGATCGCCGCTTCCTGCGCCGGATACAGCGTCAGCCGCCGCGCCTCGACATATTGCAGAAAGCGCCCGAGCAAAACATCGCTGGTGGGACGTTCCTCGCGCGGAAGCAGATCATAAAGATTCGTGGCCACAATAAATTAAAAACCCGCGGCTAAAAAATTGAATTCAAATTCACACCGCAGATTGGAAACGCCCCGCCCCCTTTGAGCAACCAAATTCCTGCAATAATCCCCCCATTTATTCGTGAAAACTTCGCTGGATAACCAAAACGATTGCCCAACCGCCCGAAATCGCCCCGCCCTTTCCCTTCTCTTGGGGCTTATCCTTACCCACATCTTTCCGGCGGCCATATCAAGTTGCGGCTCTGGGGCTTCCCCCGCATCCGCGAGGAAGCGTGCCTTAAAATAGAATAACGCGCCCGGGCGGGTGGAAGCTGAAGCGGCGTAAACGCCGCGCCCCAGCCAAAGGAGCGCGACCTTGAGGTCGCTTCAATGCCCAAACCGACGCGGGCAGGATCATGGTTGAGCGCGCACATCTTGGCGGGCAGCATTTGCAAGTAATTCCCATATAAAAATTTAGGCGATGGGCTTGGCTTAAAAATCTCGGTGGAAAATGTGGGTAAGGATAAGCTCTTGGGGGGAGCAGTAAATCCATCTATGACTATTGATATTACTGCGAAGCTCGGCCGCGGACTTCATCCAGACCAGCCCGTTATTGGCCCGGTCCGGCGCCGATCATCTCCGTGCGATATTTTGGGAGAAGCCCCAAGATTTTTGCCATTAAAGCGGCCTGAGTTGCCTCATCCGTTGCGGGCGCGGGTGCCGTCCGCGTGGCCACTGGAACCCCGACCGCGAGAAAAAGTTCTTCCTGTCCTGCGGGCGCGCAGATGCAAAGCAACCGTGCCGGTTGCTGGGAAGCGTTGGTAAAGCAATGTGGCGCGTTCGCCGGGATGCTGATCGTCTGCCCGGCACGCACGGTCGATTTTTTGCCGCGAAAAGTGGCTTCGATCTCGCCTTCGAGGACGGTAAACGATTCCTCGAAGTCGTGGCGATGCGGCGGCGGGCCGCCGCCCGGCGGAACGTGCATGTCAATGAGGCAATAACGACCGTTGGTATCCCCGCCGCTGAGCAAAATGGTATAGGTATCTCCCGCGATGCCAAGGTGGCAAAGGCCGGGGCCGTGGTCGGGGTCCGCGACGGTGAGATTGCGGAGGAGGTTGTCTGCCGGAACCGGCGTAATGGACTGCGCAGTGATGGAATTGGGATTCATGACATTGATTTTATGGGACTGTTCCCGGATGGATGGTTTAACCGGCAATGACCGGAGCCTGTCGCTGATAATGTTTGTCCGCCAGTTCCCGGAGGCAAAAGGCGGCGACGTCCGGGCGGCTGATGGTGCCGACGTGTATCCCGGCCAGCTCTGTGAAGGCTTTGACGGCTGGTACCCCTTTGGCGGAGCCGTTGGTCAGGATCGCCGGACGCACCAGTGTCCAGTCAAGCCCGCTGGCACGCACGATCTCTTCCTGGCGGGTTTTGTCATGGTAAACTACCCGCAGCATCAATGGCTGGAACAGCCAGTTATAATACCAGGGCCCATGGCCCTTGCTCTCGCCCGCGCCGATGCCGGTGAGGCAAATTAAACGGCTGACCCCCTGGGCCTTCATGGCGGCAACCAGATTGCGCGTGCCTTCCGAGAGCAGGGTTATCTCCTTGAAGGGACCCGAGGCCGCCGAACCCAGGGAGCAAATCACGGCTGCCTGACCCGACAACGCTTTTTCCAGGGAACTGGCGTCAAGGACGTTGCCCGGCGCTAATTTAACGGCGGCCGGAAAAGCGGCCTTGGACGCATTCCGCACCAGGGCGGTGACGACATGCCCCTGGGCCAACGCCTGGCTGACGATTTCCCTGCCGGTGGGTCCGGTGGCACCGATGACGAGCAGATTCATAATAAAGAACCGATACCCTATTTTTTCGCCCATGCAAGGGCTACCTGCTTCGCGATGGAGAAGGCCAGGATGAGGGCGGACAACAAAACGTTCCATCCTCCATCTTCGATTCTCCATCCTCGTTAAAAACCGCAAAATAATCTGTTCGCTTTTGGCGTCGCCGGTCATATACCCATGAGATCATGAATGACGACCAGACGTTGCTGCGGGAATTCGCGGCGTCCCATTCCGAAGCCGCCTTTGCCGCGCTGGTGTCGCGGCACGTCAATCTGGTCTATTCCGTGGCCCTGCGGCAGGTGCGCGACCCGCATCTGGCCGAGGAGATCACCCAAGCCGTGTTCATCATTCTCGCGAGGAAGGCGGATAAATTGTCACCGCCCACGGTGCTGGCCGGCTGGCTGTGCCGCACAGCGCGTTATGTCGGCGCCGGGGCGTTGCGGACCCAACACCGCCGTCAGCAGCGCGAACAGGAGGCCCACATGCAATCCCTTTTGAACGAACCGGAATCACCCGCCTGGACGCACATCGCCCCGCTGCTCGATGGGGCGATGGAAACGCTGGACCGGAAGGATCACGACGCGCTGGTGCTGCGTTTTTTTGAGAATAAAAACTTTGCGGAAGTCGGCGTCGCGCTGGGCACGGGCGAAGACACCGCCCGGATGCGCGTGAATCGCGCGCTGGAAAAGCTGCACCGCTTTTTCAACCGGCACGGGATTTCTTCCACCACGGCCATCATTGCCGGGGAAATTTCCGCCCACTCCATTCAAGCCGCGCCGGTGGCGCTGGCAAAATCTGTGACCGCCGTGGCGATTGCCAAAGGCGCGACCGCGTCCCTCTCAACTTTAACCCTCATCAAAGGAGCCTTGAAAATTATGGCGTGGACAAAAGTAAAAACGGCAACTGTCGTCGGCGTGAGTTTGCTGCTTGCGGGCGGGACCGCAACGGTGGTCATGAAAGCCATCGCCGGGCACCAGCCTTATCCCGCCCCGCGCACAACCCCGGCCACGGCCAGCATCAAGGGCCAGGTGGTGAGTCCGGCACAACTGGTTGACGCGGGCAACACCACGCCCGAAGCCGCTTTGGAAACACGTTTTTGGGCGCGGGCCAATGGCGATTATGACGGCGTCCTCGCCGCGACCGATCCGCACGTCCAGCATGTGACCAAGAATTGGATGGGCGACCGGGCGACCTTCCGCGGCCGATCCCAAGACGATTTCACCTCGATCAAGGGCGTGCAAATTGCCGCCCGCAAAGACCTGGCCGCTGACCGGGTGGAGTTGGAATACCAATTGACCTACTTGGATCCCAAAACTCCGCCGTTCGCCAAGATCGTTGAAATGGTCAAGTTTAACGGCGCATGGTTTAGCAACCAAACCCGCTCCAATGATGCGGGTTGGGATGTCGTGAGCCAGCCGGAGCCGCAGCCTTGAGCCCGGTGAACCGGTTTATCCGGAACCATCCCGTTGCCCCTGTCGCGCCGCCATCGCCCCACTATTCCATCCTCCATCATCTATTCTCCATCCTCATTAAAATCCGCCCCGCCACTCCCCGCTTGCACCGCACCGTCCGTTCCGCTTGAATGCCTTCCTTATGGAAATCTACGCCCACCCAACTTTCCAGATGGCGTGCCGGCAATTCGACCTGGTCGCCGACCACCTGCAGATCCCCGAAAGCCACCGCGACCGCCTGAAATATCCCAAACGTTCCCTCATCGTTTCGCTGCCCATTCACATGGACGATGGTGCCACCCGCGTTTTCACCGGCTACCGCGTGCAACATCATCTCACGCTCGGCCCCACCAAGGGCGGGCTCCGCTATCACCCGGATGTGGCCCTCGGCGAAGTCGCCGCGCTCGCCATGTGGATGAGCTGGAAATGCGCCCTCACCGGCCTGCCCTATGGCGGCGCCAAGGGCGGCATCACCTGCGACCCCTCCAAAATGTCGCGCACCGAGATCGAGCGGCTCACACGCCGGTTCACCCAGGAAATGATCCCGTTCATCGGCCCGCAGGTGGACGTCATGGCTCCGGATGTCGGCACCAACGATCAGACCATGGCGTGGATCATGGACACCTATTCCGTGCATGAAGGCAATTCCGTGCCCGGCGTCGTCACCGGCAAACCCATCGGCCTGGGTGGTTCCTTGGGACGCCGCGAAGCCACCGGCCGCGGCGTCGCCTATCTCATCCGGCGCGCCGCCGAAGCCCTCAGCCTGGACCCCGGCAAATGCACCGCCGTCATCCAGGGTTTTGGCAACGTCGGTTCCGTGGCCGCCGCTTCGCTGGCGCAATACGGAACCAGGGTGATTGCCATCAGCGATGTTCACGGCGGCCTGTACAATGCCCGGGGCCTCGACCTGCCGGCGCTGGAAAAATATGCCGCGCAAAACCGCGGCCTCGCCGGCTTCCCCGGCGCGGAGCCGGTCACCAACGAACAGTTGTTGCTGCTCCCCTGCGATGTCCTGGTTCCCGCGGCGATGGAACGGCAGATCACCGCCGCCAACGCCGGCAAAATCCAATGCCGCATTCTCGCCGAGGCCGCCAACGGCCCCACCACGCCCGACGCGGATGAAATCCTGCGCCAACGGCCCGAGATCTTTGTCATCCCCGATGTCCTCTGCAACGCCGGCGGCGTGGTCGTGAGCTATTTCGAGTGGGTGCAGGATTTGCAGAGCTTTTTCTGGAGCGAGGACGAGATCACCGCCAAGCTGTTCCACATCCTCGACAATTCTTGGACGCAGATTTTCAAGCTGAGCCGCCAGCACAATATCTCCATGCGCATGGCCGCCCTGAGCGTCGGCATCAGCCGCGTCTTGGAAGCGAAAAACCAGCGCGGCCTATTCCCGTAAACCCCTGGCCGTTGGATTCGGATGCAAGAAAGCCAGAGCCTCGGCGTGGTTCGTGGTGCATTCAATATCCCGCCGCCTCTGATCCCCTCGCCCTGCGGCTGAGCGAGGAGAGGGGGCAAGAGCCGCCGGGTGGTTCGTGGCGCGTCCCACAACCCACCGCCGCTGATTCTCCCATCATTTTCACTCCGCCATAAAACAAAAAGGCACCCGGAACAAACCGGGTGCCTTTGAAATTAGAAGGAGATTACTTCTTCACGCCGAGGATCGCGTCCTTCGCGGCCTTGGCCACGCGGAACTTCACGACCTTCTTCGCCTTGATCTGGATGGTTTCGCCGGTCGCCGGATTACGGCCGACGCGCGCCTTGCGGTTGACCAAAACCAATTTGCCGAGACCGGGGATGGTGAAAGAATCCTTGGCGTGCTTGTACGCCAGCGCCGCGATCTGCTCGAGAATTTCAGCGGCCTGTTTCTTGGTGAGGTTGCTCTTGATCGCGACTTCGCCGATGATCTGTGATTTCGTCAGTGCTTTTGCCATGATATAATTTGTATGTTTTGTGTTTGGACTAATGTTTACCGGCCCAGTAAAGCGGTTCAGCGCGCGCAATCCAAGACAAAACCGTGTTTTTATTGATGTTTTTCCGCTTGACCGCCGGTTCGGTGGCAGCCGTGGAACCGCGTCCCTGCCACCTCACAGCTTCACGTGGACGCTGTCGAACAGCGTGGAATTCAACATCGAGCTGTTGTGGCCCGAAAGGCCGAGGCCGACGGAGATGGTCTTGTTCATGGGGACCGTCACGTTGCCCACCTGACGCCAGACGTTGCCATCGTGGGAGGCGTAACCGGTCAAGGTATTGCCCGCGCGGACAAGCTTCACCCAGCGGGGCTGATTCGGCAGCAGGCCATCGGTGTTGCCCGCGGGCTGGTCGGCGGCGGAACGCCATTGAAAGGTCGAGCCGCCGCTGCCGGTGACGGCCATGAGCGCATACTTTGCGCCCGGGGATAAATCTTCCCGGATCATCACCCCGGCCTTGGCCCATGGATCGGTGTATTGCAACGCGGCCACATGGGCGACGATCTCGCCATCGCCGCTCAATGACCACCAGGCGTACAGGATTGAATCGGCGCTTTCCCAAATGTCGTCGTTGGCGGCGATGAGATTATAGCTGCCGTTCAAATAACCCGCCTGGCCGGGCGAGCTGGCGGTGCCGATGTCCGCCTGCGACCAGCCCTTCGGCAACGTGGGCGCGCGCTCCGGCAGGGAGTTGATCCACTGGGCGAGCACCGATACCGCCGGGTCATCCACCAGGTTCCGGGCGAGCGGCGGCATCTGGTTTTCACCCGTGATGCTGACACGGTGGAACAAAATGGACCGGTACGTGTCGCCGGGGACGATCACCTTCGCCCCCGTGATGCCCAGTTGGTTGGCCACCGGGCCGTTGATGAGATTCTGCAGCTTCAACGGCGTGTCAAAGCGCGCATCAAAGAACGCGCCCGCGCCGCCGGGCCGGTGACAGGCCGCGCAATTGGCATCGAGATACGAGCGGGCGCGCAGCGCCAGCGGGGCGCCGGTGTTCGTGAGGTTGACCAGCCGGGCGTAGAGCGGGAGGGCGGCTTCATTCAGCTTGGTGTCGAACAGGCCCAGGTGGTTCCACGCGCGCAGTTGGTTGTCTGTGACGCCGTTGGGATACTTGAAATCGCCGTCAAGCTGCCGCGTCTTGACGCCGAGCACGCCGCCGGATTGCGCCGTGTGGCAGGTCAGGCAATCCTGCCGGCCGGGATAAAACCAGCGCTGCGTGCGCGCACCGGTCGCGGTGGTGATGGTGATGTCCTCGTTCGTGCCGGCATTCACGAGGTCCGCGTCGGAATTATCCGCGCGCCATTTGTAGCTCGCGCCGTAAACGCCGCCGTTCGTGTCGCAGACCAGCAGGCGCGTTTCGAGGCGGCGCAAGATTTGGGGATTCGTCTCATCGACCGGCATTTCAAAATCCTTCACGAAGACGGTGCCGGCGGGGAAGGTCCATTCGCCTTTCGCGGCAAAATGAATTTTGGCATCCGCCGGCAACACCAGCCAGCGCGCTTTCACCGCGCCATCCGACCACAACGGCGAATTGACGGCGTACGGGATCAGCGCGGCCGCCGGCTGCAAGGTTGCCAGGTCCGCGAACGCGCCCGTCTGTGAGAGCAGCGCCGGCAACGGCCGCGCCACCGGCGGCGGACCACCCCGCTGCAGCTTGTAGATGCGCCCGCCGATGCTGCTCATCTGGCACAGATAGATTTCCCCATCCGCATCCAGCCCGAACGAGGACAGCCCCGTGTAGTCAGAACCGGAGTTCGGCCCCGAGCCCTTGGGCATCACGCATAAGATCGTTTTCTTCGCCGGCGTGGTCGTTTCGTCCAGCGCCCAGACCGTCCGCAGGACGTTGTCACCGAAAATGTATTTGCCGCCGAGGTCGCGGTTGAAATTCCGGCCGCGGTAGACATAACCGCCGATGACGGCGCGGCCGTCCGTATGCGGATAATCCAACACGGGCCCGCGGCTGGTGCCGATGAACGGGGCCCGCATTTTCCCAAGATTGCCTTCACAGCGGTTCCACTGGAAATTGAGCCCGGATTCGCCGGGCTCGATCACATCAATCTCCTCGCGCGAGCTTTCCCCGACGTCGCCGATGAAAATTCTCCCGCTGGGCCCGTCATAGGTCATGCGATGCGGACTGCGCAGGCCCAGGCAGAAAAACTCCTCCAGCACGTTGGACTGGCCGACAAATGGATTATCGTTCGGGATGAAATAATTGGCCGTATAACCATCCTTCGGCTGGCGCGGCGGCGCATGACTCACATCCGGACGGCAGTCCACATCCACGCGAAAGACGCCGGAATAAAGGCGCGCGTCGATGACCTGGTTGTTGTCGCCCACGGCGTTGTCGCCGTCCGTCCAATACAGAAACCCGTTCGTGGGGTGAAAAAACATGCCACCGCCGTGGTGCCACACGGTCTGGTTGGTGAGGTCCACGAAAATTTTCACCGAATCCGGAATTGCCACGCCATTCGTATCGAGGGTGTAACGCTCCAGCCGGTCGTGATAGGTGTCCGGCAGGTTCGGCACCGGCCGGGTCGTCGGCGAACCGGTCACCGTGCCGGGCCGGACCCAGGTGTAATAGACGAACAGGAAATGATTCGTCGCAAAACCCGGATGAAACGCAATGCCCAGCAGCCCGGAATCGTCCCAGCCCTGGCATTGGCCGCTGACATCAAGGACGAGCTTTTTTTCATTGGCCCCGGGGGAATTCGGAAACGTCCAGACACGGCCTTCGCGTTCCCAGACACAGAGTTGATCCGTGCCGGGAACGGGCGTCAAACCGACGCTGTTGGTGAAAACGAGGTTCGTGAACGCGACGACCGCCGACCAGTTGCCGGAGATGCTCGGCGCGGTTTCGGGCATCACGCCATTCAGGAACGCGCCCGCAGCCGGGCGGTTGGTGAGCCCATAGGGTTTGGCGTGGGCGCTAAACAGCAGACCGCCCACCACGGCAAGCAACAGCAGCCATTGGCGGTGGTTGAAAAGCGTTCTGGTCACAACCGGAAAGCGCACAAGATTCCCCGCCTTGTGCCTGGCGTCAAATTTTTAAACCGCCGGGTTTATCTTCCCCCATAAATCTGCTTCACCCGTTCCCGGATTTCCGCCTGCGTCTTCAGCGGATTCAGCGTCGCCCGCACTTCGACCGCCGCACGTTGGCCCATCCGTTCCGCTTCGGCCCGGTGATCATACGCCCAGCGCATTTTCGCCGCCGCGTCGTCCACGTCCGCCTCGGCCCAGACGTTCCCCTGCTCGTACGGGCCGGACGTATCGGCGATGGCCACCAGCTTGTACTTCACCAGCAGGCTGTTGTCCGGCGTCATGTAATCCAGGTTCCCCGAGTAGCCCGTGCCGATGACCGGTTTGCCCAGCGACATCGCCTGCACCAGCCCCAGCCCCAGGCCTTCCGAACGATGCAGCGACACATAGCAGTCGCAGCTCGCGAACAGCGAGCTCATCTGTTCATGGCTCAGATGCGGCTCGATCCACACGACGTTCAGATCCTTCAACGCCTCCGCGAGCACTTTCCGCCCGGCCGGGTCCGCGTGCGAATTAATCGATTTCAACACCAGCGTCGCCTGGTCCGCCGGCGAAAACGCCTGGCGAAAGGCGTTGATCACCGCCAGCGGATTTTTCCGGGCGAGCGTGCTGCAAAAATCGAAATTAAACAGAAACAGGTACGCAGCCGCCGGCAGCCCGAGCCCCGCGCGGTCCGGGCGCGGCGGGGTCGCCTCCGGATGATACGGATACGTCAGCTTGTACACCGGCACGGGCGAGACCGCCGCCAGCGAACGCCGGACAAATTCCGTCGGCACCCAGATCTCGTCGTAATAGTCAAAGTTGCTGTGCCATCGCGCCGGAAAACGTTCCAGCTCCCAGTACCACAGCGCGATGTTGTGGCGTCCCTCGAAAAACCGCCTCCCTTGGTCCAGGAAATATCGCCGTGAATAATCAAACGAGAACGTCATCAGGTTGATGCCGTAGGGATTTCCCCGGGCGGACGCCGCCACCTTGATGTCCCGGTTGCTGTGGACCTTGCTCTGGATGTTCACGAACGCGGACGGGATCCCCGAGTCCGCCACCGCCCGGCTGAAGGCCCGGGACGATTCCCCGATCCCGAATTGTCCCTTCAAAAAGCCCGCCACATTGATCCCCGGCGGCAGCGCCGGCGGACCGGCGAGCGATGAATGGAAGCTGTAATACGGCAGCGTGCGCCGGTATAAACCGCCGGCCAGCGGCTTGACCTTCCGCCATGCCAGAAAGCCGGGATAATTGAGCCAGTACCGCCGACGGCCGCCATATTCCCGCAACACCGCCGCCGCCACCGCGGGTTCCCCGAGTTTCCGGCAGCGGCGCAGCGTCTGGCGCACCGCCTCGTGCTCCAGGTATTTTTTCATCCACGCGCGCAGCCGGAGATACGGCTGGTGCAGATAGGTGTGGAGGAGCGCCCGCTGGTCATTGGCCTGCGTCAAGGTGCCGCGGTCTTTTTCCGTCTGCTGCCGGCCATGCCAGCGGTACGCCACCAGCGGCTCGTCCACATAGCCGAAACAACCCTGCTCCAGCAGGTGAAACCACATCTCCAAATCGGCCGCATGAAAATATTTTTCATCGAAACCCCGCGCGGCCAGGCGGCGGCGGAACAAGGTTGCGCTCGGGCCGCCGATCAAATTTTTCTGCTCCAGCAGGCAGCGCGCGATGACCGTCGTGCCCGCCAGCAACCGCGTTTCCGGAAAATGCCGCGGCGAACGTTCCGTCGCTCCGCCGTCTTCCCGCACATATTGCATCGCGCAGGCCACCAGGGCGGTGGCCGGGCTGGCCTCCATCCGCGCGACCATTTTGCCCAGCGCCGCCGGCGCGCACAGGTAATCGTCCGCATGGACGAACTTCACAAACTCCCCCTGCGCCAGCTTCAGGCACGCGTTCCGGTTTTTGACCATCCCGAGGTTCGCGGGATTCCGGTGCACGCGCACCCGGGCGTCCTGCCGCGCATAACGGCACGCGACCGCGTGGGAATCATCCGTGGAACAATCATCGACCACGATCACTTCGAGATCGCGCAGGGTCTGGGCGAGGGCGGACTCGATTGCCTGGGGCAGAAAATCCGCGTAATTGTATACGTCAATGCAGACGCTGACCTTGGGGGGCGGCATATTTACTGATGGGAGTCCATTGTTTGATCCTGCTCCCGGATTTGCCGTCGCGCGGTTAAAAGAAGGGTTTTGTTCAGCCTCATTCGGAAACTTCTGAATTCAGTATTGACCAGCGCCGCCGGGGAAGTCAAGAAGCCGCGGCGGCCGGCGCGGCAAAAATTAAACGGGTTTGTATTTATTCCCGCCCGGAGATTTTTTAGCCTGTCGCGGCCTGTAGACCGGCCATCCAGACCAGTTGATGAACCACCCCGCCGCCAAAACTTCCCGTGTCCGCCTCCGGCTCGGCCTCCGCGCCATCGTGGGCGCCTGGAAGCAGCGGCAGGAGCCGCGCCTGCTCGAACGGCTGAAGCATCCGCTCGCCGTCTGCGCCATTTTTCGCGAGGAAGCCCCGTTTCTGGACGAGTGGCTCACGTTCCACGCCGGCATCGGGGTCACCCACTTCTACTTGTACAATAATTTTTCGACCGACAATTATCGCGAAGTGCTCCGCCCCTGGCAGGCCGCCGGGTACGTCACGCTCACGGAATGGCCCGTGCCGGTGGGACAGGTCACCGCCTATCAGGACTGCGTGCGGCGTTTCAAAAATGAGGCCCGCTGGATCGCCTTCTTTGACGTCGATGAATTTCTATTTTCGACCCAAAGCCAGAGCATCATTCCGCTGCTGGACGCCCAGGCCGGCCGGCCGGGCATCGAGGTCTGGCAGGTTATTTTTGGCGCGAACGGCCATGCGCAAAGGCCGCCGGCAGTCCTCGAGGCCTACACCCGGTCGTCGCCCACAAAGTTTTTGACGGTAAAAACCATCGCCAATCCGCGCCAGATCTACAAGCTCCAGGTTCATCAATTCAAATACTGGCGCGGCCGGGGGCTCGACACGGCCGGACAGGTCGTGGACCGTTCCGCCACGCCGGTTTATGACCAGTTGCGCATGAACCATTACTGGTCGCGTTCGATCGAGGACTTGAACCTGAAAGTCCGGCGGGGCGATGCCTCGACGGCGGCAAAGCGCGACCTGGCGGCGCACCTCAAGTACGAGGCGGGCATGAATGATGAACCGGATTTCACCATCCTGCCCATCGCCCGCGCCATCCGCAAACCGCCGGCCGTGGCAAAGGCCGCCGGTGAAATCATCGCCCCCGCAGCCGGGCAGGTCGCATGAAACCCTTGACCGCCTACACCGCCGCCGACTGGTGCCGCCTCCGGCCGCTCACCCATTTCCTGAAGTCCACGCGGTACCGGATGGTCGACCGCCGGTACCTGCAGCTCCCGGCGCGCGCGGGCGACGTCGCCGCGTTGCAACAACTCATCCGCGGCAAAAAAATCCTGATCACCGTCGCCTTCTCCGATCCGCAGGCGATTGACTGGCAGGCCCGGCTGATACGCCGCCACGTTCCTGGTGCCAGCTACCTGATCGCGGACAACTCCCCGGATGAAGCTTCCGCCACGGCCATCGCCGCTCTGGCCGCGCAGCACAGCGTCCCCTATCTCCGCCTGCCGGCGAATCCGTGGCACAAGGGCAGCCGCTCGCACGGCATCGTGCTGAACTGGCTTTGGGAAAATCTCATCCGGCCCGGCGAACCGGAGATGTTCGGCTTTTTGGACCACGATATTTTCCCGACCGCCCCGGACGATCCGTTCGCCGCCCTCGCGACCCAGGATTTTTATGGCGTGGTGCGGACCGCCGGTGCCGGCTGGTTCCTGTGGGCGGGGTTTTGTTTTTACCGGTTCGCGGGCGTCCGGCGCAAAAAACTGGATTTCGGCCAGGATTGGTTCAACGGGCTGGACACCGGCGGCGGCAACTGGCGCCGCCTGTATCGTTTCACCGACCGCGCCGCGCTGCGCGAAGCCGCCACCACCTTCGCCCCCTTCAAGCCGGGCATCAGCGTCGAGGACGGCCCGATCCAATGGGTCGGCCCCTGGCTGCATGAAATTGGCATGATGGGCCGGGCGGATTTGACGCCCGAGAAACGGCAGTTCGTCGCCAATCTCCTCAAGGAACATCTGGAACACGCGCAGGGCTGATTCCTGCTCCGCCCTTCGGATAAGCAAATATACGCGTGCTTTATTTTAAATTGATTTTAAGAATCGATTGAGGGCAGTTTACCTCTGGTGATCGCAATTGTATAAATTTTGACGCAATGCAAATGAAATGGACGCAACCCCTCACGGGATGAAAAGTTTGGAACTGTATGAATATTGAAACAGAACCGTTGATCAGTAGTTTTCGCAGCAAAGTGGAATTTTGGGCAACAGTTTTGCTATTTGCCGTGATAGGAATGATTGCAATAATGTCGCTGGTGCTTTGTTTGCTGTTTCATTTAGCAGGCCCGGATTATCGATTGCCGAAGTTTCTGATTCTTCCGATTTTGCTAACAGCGGCAACCCCGGGTTTTCTGCTCGGCCTCTGGCTTGCCAGAAAGCAATTGAAGAAACAATTCTGGCGGTTAACGGATTCAGAATTGTCCTGCGGCATTTCCCGCCCGCAAACTTTCCAACTCGCGGATATCGAAAAAATCATTGTAGGTTTGCCGGTGGGTCGCTTGGGGAAGATGTATCAAAGAGCCAAACCTGGCACGGCGGCGGGCGCATCGGTGGCGGCGCTTTCGGTCGTCGATCCACGATGGAACACTGTGAAAGCCATGTATCTTGCCAGTGCCCAAAAGGAAAATTCCCTGCTGATTTGTTTTAGGGACGGTGCATGGCTGCCGCTGCGCCTAGTGCTGCTGCCCAATGGCACGGCGATCATCGATGCGTTAAAGGCACGGTTTAAAGACCGCCTGATTCAGTCCTACAATTATTCTGCCGAAGAAGTCCGGAGATTGCGGCGAAGTGATGTCAATGAGTTGATTCCGGCACCTAAATCTTCAAAGAATTAACCTGAAAAGAATCGTGATTTACCTCTCCCAGCCCGAGGGAATTTTAGGATGAGAGGTAACACCACCCTTCGCACCAGTTCTCCCGGCCATCTGCAACGTGGTCTCCACAATGTACCGCGCGAGCGCCTGCGGTGTGTGCCACGCCAGCACATGTTCGCGCGCCGCCGCGGCCATCGTCATGAGCCGGTCGCGGTCCGCCAGCGCCGTGCGCACCGCGCGCGCCAGCCCGCCCGGCTCGACGTCGTAATAAAACGCGTGTTCGCCGGCGATCAACGGACGGTGCTGCTCGATGGTTGGCTGGTTGACCAGCGGCACGCTGCCGCACAGCGCCGCCTCGCATGTGCGAAAACATTGCCAGCCGTATCCCGCCGGCGACCACACCAGCCACGCCCGGGCGCAACGCGCCAGATATTCATCCATGGCCAGCGGCGATTCCGGCACATCGACCACCAGACCTTCCGCGCGCAACGCCAGCAGTTCTTTCAGGCCGCGTTCGCGCACCGTGGACGAACCTTGCACGCGCCCGGCAAAAAATACATCCACCGTTTTCCCCGCCGCCGGCAGCGGCGCCGGCAAAGCAGCTTTCGTCACGGGAAACGGAATCCCCAGGCTGATCGGGCGCAGTTTCCCGATGCGCTCCCGATGCCGGGCGTCAGAACGGAAACGCGGCGTCGGCACGCGCCAGTGCAGCGTGCCGTTGAACACCTGCCAGTGGTCCGCCGGCAGTTCGCGCTTGAAATACACCGCCGCCTGGTCCAGGAGGAAAATGTTCGACCGGTCAATGACCGCCGGGTCATCCAGATCCAGCACGGCCACCGGCGCAGCGACGTGCCCGCGCAGGAGTTGCGGCCCCACTGCCCGAATCAACGGCAGCGAACCGCGCAAGACCTCGCGGCGGAGCAGCAGACGGCTGAGTCCCCGCAAACTCCAAGGTGAATACGCCGCCGCCTGCACGGCCACCAGGTCGTAGCCTGGGTCGGCCAGCCGGCGCGCCAGGACGGCCAGGTTGGCGGCGGATACGATGTTGCGGCCGCGCGCCGGGTCAGACAGGGTTTCGTCCGGCCACGTTGAATAAAAATCCGTGGTCTGCGGGAAGGCCTCGTGCAGGTACGGAATGCTGCCGATCTCGAGGATCTTCGGCGCCCGGTCTGTGGCTGGTTCCGGCATGATTTCCTGCTTACGCTGCGTTGGCCGCGAGTTCCGCCGCCACCATTTCCGCGATGGTCGCTTCAAAGGTGATTTCCGGCTGCCAGCCCAGCAGCCGTTTGGCTTTCGCCGGGTTGCCCACGACCTGGCGCGGGTCCGCCGGCCGGAACAGCGTCTGGTCCTGCCGCACATGCGCCCGCCAGTCCAGCTCCGCCGCGCGAAAGGCGAGTTCCACGATGTCCTGCACGCGATGAATCCGGCCCGTGGCAAAAACAAAATCCTCCGGCGCGTCGTGCTGCAGGGACAGCCACATGCCGCGCACATAATCCCGCGCGTTGCCCCAGTCCCGCTGCGCGCTGGTGTCGCCCAGGACCAGCTCCTTTTGCCGCCCCTGTTTGATGGCGGCGACCGCGCGGCAGATCTTGCGCGTGACAAAATTTTCGCCCCGGCGCGGTGATTCGTGGTTGAACAGAATGCCGTTGACCGCGAACAGCCCGAAGTTGTGGCGGTAGATGCGCGTCATCTGCGTGCCGAACGCCTTGGCGCAGCCGTAGGGCGTGATGGGGTTCACCGGGGTGGCTTCATCCTGCGGCGATTGTTCCGGGCTGCCGAAAATTTCGCTGGAGCTGGCATGAAAAAAACGCGCCGGCCGGCGCAGGTTCCGCGTCAGCTCCAGCAGCCGCAGCGCGCCCAGGCCGGTCACGCGGCAGGTCTCCTCCACTTTTTCAAAGCTCTGCCCCACGTGGCTCTGGCTCGCGAGATGATAGATTTCATCCGGCGCACATTTTTCCAGCGGCACCCGCACGGAATCCACCTCGTCCAGCTCGGCGGGGAAGATAAACAAATTGGCGGCCGGCAGATGCTTCAGATTGGCCGCGCCGCCGTTGCTGGAACGCCGGTAGATGCCGTGGACCTCGTAGCCCTTGGTCAGCAGCAGTTCGGCCAGGTAGGAGCCGTCCTGCCCCTCGATGCCGGTGATGAAGGCGCGTTTCATGGGCGGCGGGGTGCTTATTTTCCGGCTGCCGCGAGCGCCTCGATGTCCGCCTGCACCATCAGCTTGACGAGGTCGGCGAACTTGGTCTTGGGCGACCAGTGCAACTGCTTTTGGGCCTTGGCCGCATTGCCAATCAGCCGCTCAACCTCCGCCGGACGGTAAAATTGCGGGTCGATCTCCACATGATCCTGCCAGTTCAGGCCGGCATGTTTGAACGCCACCTCCAAAAATTCCCGGACGCTGTGCGTCTCGCCGGTGGCGATGACATAATCATCCCCGTGCGGCTGCTGGAGCATGAGCCACATCGCCTCGACATATTCCTTCGCATAACCCCAGTCGCGCTGGGCGTCGATGTTGCCCATGTACAATTTCTTTTGTCGCCCGGCCTGGATGCGGGCGACGGCGGTGGTGATCTTGCGCGTCACGAAATTTTCACCGCGCCGCGGTGATTCGTGGTTGAATAAAATTCCGTTGCTGGAGTGCAGGCCGTAGGACTCACGATAATTCACCGCGATCCAGTACGCATAGACCTTGGCCACCGCGTACGGGCTGCGCGGATGGAACGGGGTCAGCTCCGTCTGCGGCGTTTCGCGCACCTGGCCAAACATCTCACTGGAGGAGGCCTGATAAAACCGCGCCGGCAGGCCGAGCTGATGGATCGCCTCCAGCATCCGCGCCACGCCCGTCGCGGTCACATCCGCCGTGTAACCCGGGATGTCGAAGCTGATGCGGACATCGCTTTGCGCGCCCAGATTGTAGACTTCATCCGGCCGGATCTTTTCCAGCAGGCGGGTCAGCGAACCCGCATCGGCCAGATCGCCGTGATGCAGGCTGAACTGGCCGGGGCTGGTCGTCGCCAGGGTTTGCGGCAGATGACCGCGGTACGGCGCGGCCGTGCGGCGCACAATGCCATGAACTTCATAGCCTTTGGCCAGCAAAAATTCTGTCAGGTACGATCCGTCCTGCCCGGTGATACCGGTGATCAGTGCTTTTTTCCCCATAGTTGTAGTCGGAATTGTTTCGCAATTCACGTCCCCCCGCAAGCCGGGAAGCGGTCCGGGGCGGCCCGAAATTGGCGGAGTCGGTGCCGGAACCCGTGTCCCGCCCGGTTTTGGCCGGCGCGACGCCAAAGTTTTTGTTTTGGATTGGGCGTGGACGGGTTAATTTACCGGCCGAAATGAAACCAACGTGGTAAAGCCTGTGCCCAAATATCAATTCATCCTTTTGCTTTTGCTCGGCCCGCTGATCGCCAGCCGGGCCGACCTGACTCTGGAACAAAAGGCCGATGACGGCCGGCACATCCGCACGCTCGTCACGCGAATACACGGCGACAAGATGCGCCTGGATGTGGCGCGGGACACCAATACGCTGAGCATCATCGTGGACCTGGCCACCCGCGATTCCATGACGCTGGTGCCCGAAACCAAGACGTATGTGACCCGCACGGGCGCGCAACTACGGGCGCAGGCCGAGGCCAGAAAAAAAGCGGCGGGCACGAATGACCTGAACCAGGACGCCCCGGCGGCCCCGCCGATGGCCACCGGCCAGACGGAGAAAATCGGCGGGCTCGACACGGAAATCTACCAGTGGACCGGCGGACGCCACCTGGACGAAACGTTGTGGGTGGCCCGGGATTTTCCCAACTACCCGGTGATCCAGGCGGAGCTGGCCAAAGTTGACCGGTATAACCGCGCCGGGGCGCACCGGAACGGCCAGCCGGAATTGAGCCTGCTCCCGGGCATGGTGCTGCGGACAGTGATTGCCAACGGCGGTGAAAAGGGAACCAACACCCTGGTTTCCGCGAAGGTGGAGCCGGTGGCGGCCTCGCTGTTTGAATTGCCGCCGGATTATACGCTGGAAAAGCCGGTGCGAAAACCGGCGGCCTCGATCTCCGCACCCTGAATCAGCCGCGCCGCGAGTTTGTCCGCACGCCATTATTGAGGCTCGCGCAATCCGGTGACGGCGTCACAGCCCTCATAATTTTGCCTCTGCGAGCCTCTGCGTCCTCCGCCGCTCGGCGTTTATCGGAAATTTCGGGATTGGGGGATGTGAAAATCTGTGTGCTAACTAGAGCGGTTTAAGAAAAACTGTGGCCCTTCGGCTGAGAAATAGTGAGGGCGGTCTTTTTGGGTTTTGGCTTCGTTTCGGCTCAGTCACGGGGCTATTTAAACCCGCTCCTTCGCCAAAACCTCGCCAAAACCCAAAATCCTCGCTCCGAATGGCCACAGTTTTTCTTAAACCGCTCTAGAATCAAAAACCCGGCGGGAGCCTCCTCACGCCGGCGGCCACGGATCACGAAGCCGCTTTAACATCGACCGACACACGGGGGCGGCGGAAATGATCTTGGGCGACCTGCGCGAGCAACCGGCCCAGGGCGGCGGCCAGTTCTTCATGGGCGCGGGGGGAGAGATGGAAGCCATCGCGCAAAAGCATTTCCCGGCGCGGGAAGCCGGACAGGAGCGCGTGGGCATCCAGAAAATAAACATCCGTGAGCCGGTCCGCCTGCAGCGCGAGCGCGAGGGTGTAATAACGGGCAAAACGGTTGGAGCGGGTGCCCCCCATGACGAAGGGGGAGAGCATCACGACAGAACAACCGGCGAGGCGGGCTTCATCCGCCATGCCGCAGACCGCGTTCAGGTATTCCTCCAGGGGCGAGGTCGGGGTGACGCAGAGGAGATCGCTGGCAAGGCTGCGGAGCCGCCATTTGAGGAGGTCCGTGGACGACGGCGACGCGGTGGAAACCTGTTCGCGGACATGGGGATCTTTGCGGAGCAGACGGCGCAGGAGAAAGGCGCGGCGCAACGGCGCGCTGGCATCGGTGGAGCCGAACTGGAGCAGGACGATGTCCGGCCGGCGGGCGAGGACTTTTTTGGCGAAATGTTTCCGGGCACGCGCGGCCGGGAAGCCACCCATGGGAACAATGTCCAGGGCGACTTTGTACTGGCCGGATTGTTCCAAGGTAGGAACAGCCCGTTGCAAAAACCCGGCATCCCCGGCCAGGGGATAACCGGCAATCATGCAGGCGCCGTAACCGACAATGCTCAAATTCATAGCTGGCTGATGCGACTGGCCAACCCATAATCCCGCCCCCGACAGACGAAACGACTGTAACAAAGGTTTCGCGCAAGAGAAGACAAAGATATTTTTCAGGTGTCGGAATACTGCGCCGCGGGAACGCACCGCGCCGGGTCGGAGACCGGCGCTGCGGCGTTGAATTTTGGCACGGGGCCGGTATGCTCGAACGACTGCCATGAAACAATTTCTCCTCTTACCCGTCTGGTTGCTGATTGCTTTGGCCGGCGGCGTTTGCGCGCAGACGAATTTCTCCCTGCCAGCGGAGGCACCGGGATCCGTGAAGCTGGCGGATGTGCGCCTGCGCGATTGCTGCGTGTGGGCGGATACGAATGCCCAGATGTATTACCTCGTGAGTTCCACCGGCCGGCGTGGGCCAAACGGACGGTCGGCGGTCGTGGAATATACGAGCAAGGATCTGGAGACGTGGGCCGGGCCACGCGTGGTCTTTGAGGTGCCGGAAAATTTCTGGGCACACCGCGGCATCTGGGCGCCGGAGTTGCACGCGTATAATGGAAAGTTTTACCTGTTCCTCACCTTCAACACGGATGAGTTGCTGCCGGAACAGTGGCGCAATTGGGAACCGCGCGTGAAACGGGGTTCGCAGATTCTGGTGAGCGATTCGCCGGCGGGGCCGTTCCAGCCGTTCGCGAATCATTCCACGCTGCCCACGGACATGATGACGCTGGACGGGACGTTCTGGGTGGAGGATGGCGTGCCGTACATGGTGTTCTCGCATGAATGGGTGCAGATCACGGACGGACGGATGGAATTCATCCAATTGAAAGACGATTTGTCAGACACGGTGGGCGAGCCGAAGTGGATGTTCCAAGCGAGCGACGCGCCGTGGAGCGAGAAATCTAAAACCTCCGGTTGTCACGTGACGGACGGGCCGTACCTGTACCGCTCCAAAACCGGCAAGCTATTGATGGTGTGGTCGAGCTTTGGCGCGGGCGGATATGAAGTGGGCGTGGCGCGTTCACAATCCGGCAAACTGGCCGGGCCATGGGTGCAGGAGGCGGAACCGCTCTACGCGAAGGATGGCGGACATCCGATGCTGTTCCGCCGGCTCGATGGCCAACTGATGATGATCTTGCATTCGCCAAACCATGCGCCGAATGAGCGGGCACGGCTGTTTGAGATCGAGGATTTGGGAGAGACGTTGCGGGTGAAGAATCACTGAAATATTTTAGCCTCGACGAGTTAAGCATGGGGCAGTGTAGGGGCAGGCATCCTGCCTGCCGTAGAGCCCGGGCTTCCAGCCCGGCGGATAAAACCTCGCGAAAGGCCAGGCACTTTGGAACGTTCGCAAGTCGCAGGCAAGGCCACGGTTCTTTCCGGGCGGCAAGGATGCCGCCGTCTACGTCAGGCCAGAAGACCTGACGTTACAGCCGTTTCCCAACGGCGCGCGGGTCTGTGACCCGCAGGAGCTTTGCCTGGCGGATGGCTTTCGGATTGACCGATGGCGACTTGAAAAATTCGGACGTTCCTGCGGGTCACAGACCCGCGCGCCGGCAGAATCCCTTTGCCGCGTCCGGCGCCACTCCCTAGACTCTGCGCGTGTCATCCTGGTTCGACAAACTCGCCGCCAAGCCGCAGCGCGCCATTCTGCTGCTCGGCTTCGTGCTGCTGCTCGCCGGCAACGCCATCCTGCCGATGACCGACCGCGATGAGGCGCGCTTCTCCGAGGCCTCCCGCGAGATGATCCAGCGCGGCGATTACATCGTGCCCTGGTTCAACGGCGCGTGGCGCTTCGACAAACCCGTGCTGATCTACTGGTGCCAGATCGCCAGTTACAAAATTTTTGGCGTGAACGAATTTGCCGCGCGCCTGCCTTCCGCGTTGTTCTGCATCGGCACCGCGCTGCTGCTGGCGCGCTGGGGTCAAAAAGCCGGCGGCAACAAAACCGCCCTGCTCGCCGGCGCGATGTTCCTCACCGCCCTGCACGTCGCGGTGGTCATTGGCCGCATCGCCACGGCGGACATGGCGATGATCTTTTTCTGCACCCTCGCCGCCTGGAGCGGCTGGGAGCTGACGCGCCCGGAAAATCCCGCGCGCAAAACCTGGTGGTGGATCTTTTACCTCGCGCTCGCCTTGGGCTTCCTCGCCAAGGGCCCCGTCGCCTGGCTGCCTTTCGGCGGCATGATCCTGGGCCGCGCCCTGCGCCCCCAGGCCTTCCGCCTGCCGCTGAATGAAACCATTGTCGGCCTGTGCGTCGCCGTCGCCTTGGTGGCGCTGTGGGGCGGACCGGCGCTCGCGCAAACCGGCGGACAATTCTGGTCGGTGGGCATGGGCGAACACGTCTTCAACCGCAGCGTTGGCGTCATCAACGGTCACGGGCCCAAAGACACGCTGCAATACCTGGCGCTGCTGCCGCTCTATTTCCTGATCTTCTTCGCCAGCTTTTTCCCCTGGTCAATCCGGGTGCCAACCGCTTTGCATCGTTGGTGGCCGGACCGCCGCCGCGACGACCTTGGCTGGTTTCTGCTCGTGAATGCGCTCATCGTCTTCATCGTTTTCTCCCTCGTGAAGACCAAGCTGCCGCACTATACGATGCCCGCGTTCCCACTCATCGCCCTGTGGCTCGCCCGGCAGATTTCCGGCGAGGCCCAAATCTCCGCGTGGTTCACCCGCTGGCTGGCCCTGATGGTGGCCATCATCCTGGCCGTGACCGTCGGCGGTTTCACGTTCGCACGGAGCCATGTGCTCACGCAGAATCTTTGGAACGCCACCAAGACCCAAGTCCGCCCGGAAACCAAGGTGGGCTGCTTCGGCTTCATCGAGCCCAGCCTGGTCTGGAAATTCCGCGCGGTGACCACCAACTACGTCACGCTCGGCACCGTGAATCAGGCCAAAGATTTCCTGACCAACACGCCGCCCTTCATCCTAGTGATCCCCACGGAATCGCTGACCAACCTGCCGGATACCAATGGAACGCTCATTTCCGTGAGCGGACTGGATGTGGTGAAATTTAAGAATCGCAATCTTACAGTCATTGTGCGGTGAGTTAACGATGAAATACCTGGGGCTGGTGTCTCACGCCAAGGACGCAAAGGTCGCCAAGGTGGGGCAAAAACAAGCGGGAGCGAAGAAAACTAAGCGGGGAACAGCCGTTGGTCGCGTGTGGGCTTCAAAATTGAGTGCAGTCTGTCGTTTTATCGGGCTACATTGCGCTCATTCTTCTCCACACAGTCCGTCAAGGGTTGAAAAGTCGTAGGAAGGTGGGGCGCTGAGCCTTTTAATCAGCAACTCACGCATCTTCGCTCGATCAATCTTGTGCGCATCGAACATATCCACAGCAGCACCATTCGTCTCACCGCAGATTGCGAGCAAGACGTGGTCTGTGCCCAAGGATCTGCAAGCAGTCTTGCTGGCCTCCTGCTCGGCGCGCATGAACGCCGTCATCGCAGATTGCCCGCACAACAGGCCGCGATGCTGGACCATATCTTCAACTCGAAAAGGGTGCGACTGCAAGTGATGCTCGGCAAGTTCAAGTGTGAGTCCCACGTTCCTCAATACTTCTGCAACGCCCCGATTCACTGCCAACAGTCCATATATCAAGTGCCCACTCGAAAGGCATGCATGACCGAAGCGACTTTGCGCCGCACTCGCATATTCAATCGCTTGCCGGCACTGTGGGGTGGCTTCCATTTTAGGAGATTGCGAAATTAATCAAGGCTTGGCCGCGTGTGAGGTTCAGAATTGAGTGCAGCCCATCCTTTTGCCAGGCCACTTAGCCATCACCTTTTTTTGGATAAAAATATCGCTCATGGGTGAGCAGATCTTCGGGCGTCCCGGCCACTTCCAACTTCTCGCCCGAAGTCAGCGTAATGATCGAAGACACCTCCGCCGCATCGCAGGAACCGAACTCGATCTTGAGAATGTGGTCCACGTTTATGAAAATGGCGTTCTCGTGTTTGCCTTGCAAATCACGGCCAAACACCTTCATGAACTGGATTGTCGAATTGTTTTGCATATCCAAGTCTAACAGATCATGGGTATCAGGCCGGAGACCAAAATCCTGATCTGACAAGAACATCAACCCGGTGGGCGGCCCAAAAGAAATATCGCAGCTCCGTGTTTGGCGGCGCCTGGCAGTGGGTCACCGGATTGATGTAGGTCTCGAAGCGAACATGACCGCCGGGCGGGCCTGCGAGTACGGGATGCACCAGCATAAAATATGCGACGAAATAAACAGCAACGCACGCTGCGGCAATGAGTGCTTTCTTTTTGGCCGATGTTTTCATTTTCATAAGCGTATGAATGAGTTCTAATCGATCATGCCCAGCGGGGTTTGCAGCCTAGCCTTTGCCCAGTGCAGTTTATCCAGTGCCATGGGAAAGGTGTATTCGGGAGAAAACTGGTTGTCGAGCGGGAAATGGGTGGAGGAGGTTCTCTTTCTTGAGGTCGGTTACCCACGGTTAAAACCGTGGGCTGCTATCGGTCGTCCTCCGGAGTTCGTCAAAGCCAGCGGCGCGATGGAGGTGAAGGTTTTTCGAGTGCGGTCAGACGGGCGACGCGCTGCGGCTGGTCTGCGACACAGCCGCCGCCCGTTAAAAGGCGGAGCGGGCCCGTAAGGCAGAGGACGGTCGCTCTTGCCCAGTTTTCCGGTAACAACGGCCTCGTTTCGGGTAATTCATGGGGATATGATAACGCGCATGAGCAGCCAGACGTCCGCCAGCGAGGCGACCCGGGTCTTTCCGCCGACGCGGTGGTCGCTGGTGCTGGCGGCGACGCGGAAGGAGGCGCCGGAATCGGCGGCGGCGCTGGAGGCCATCTGCCGGGCCTACTGGCATCCGCTGCACGCGTATGTCCGCCGGTGCGGCCAGTCACCGCATGATGCGCAGGATCTGACGCAGGAATTTTTCCGCCGGCTGCTGGAGAA
Source organism: Verrucomicrobiia bacterium (assembly GCA_031290985.1). Taxonomy (GTDB): domain Bacteria; phylum Verrucomicrobiota; class Verrucomicrobiia; order Limisphaerales; family UBA11358; genus UBA11358. The sequence goes on from JARLJW010000086.1 coordinate 33,631, forward strand.
ACGCTGGCTGGCGGCCGCCGATCCGGTCAAGGGAAAGCTGCGGACGTTCCTGATCGTGGCGCTGAAGAACTTCATGAGCAACGAATGGCGGCGGGCGGGGGCGCAACGCCGCGGCGGCGGCCAGGCGCATCTGCCGTGTGACACGACCTTCGCCGAAACGCAATCGGCGGCGGCGGGCAGCGCGCTCGCGCCGGATGAGCTCTTTGACCGGCAATGGGCGTTGACGATGCTGAACCTGACGGTGGATCGGCTGCGCCTGGAATATGTGGAGGCCGGCAAGCCCGGCGAATTTGACGCGCTCAAGAGCTGCCTGATGGCGGCGCGCGGGACAATTGATTATGCGGCGCTGGCGCTCCAGCTCGGGGTGAAGGAAGCCACGGCGCGGGTGGCGGCGCACCGGCTGCGGAAACGGTTCCGCGAAATCTACCGCGAGGAGATCAGCCGGACGCTGGCGGATGGGGCGGACCTGGAGGAGGAACTGCGGCACCTGGCGGCGGCGCTGGCGAAAGAATAAAAAACAGGGGCGTGTTTTGATGAACCATTGCAACATGCCCGGCAGGTCCAACTTGACACGCAGGTTGACAAGCCACGACGGCGCGCGCGGAGCGACGCGCCCCACCCGCCAAGCTGTTTGCGAACCATATTATTCCAATAGAAATGCATTCGTCATGTAACAAGCTGGAACTGACCGGTAAGTAACGGGTATGAGCAACCTGATAAAATGTCCGCAGTGCGGCGCGACCCTGCCGGAGAACGCGCCTGCCGGGCTCTGCCCGAACTGCCTCATGGCGTTGAACCTGAAGACGGAGACACTGTTCACCGACGACGCGCCCGTCACCCAGCAACCGCCGTTGCCGGTGGAACAGATCGCCCCGCATTTTCCGCAACTGGAGATCCTGGAATGCCTCGGGCGCGGCGGCATGGGCGTGGTGTACAAGGCGCGGCAGAAGACGCTGAACCGTTTCGTGGCGCTGAAGCTGCTCGCGCCGGAACGGGTGGGCGATGCGAAATTCGCGGAGCGGTTCGCGCGCGAGGCGCAGGCGCTGGCGGCGTTGAACCATCCGAACATCGTCACGATCCACGATTTTGGGCAGGCGGGCGGGTTTTATTTCCTGCTGATGGAATTTGTGGACGGGTTGAACCTGCGCCAGATTTTGCGCGCGCGGAAGTTCTCGCCGGAGGAGGCGCTGGCCATCGTGCCGCCGCTGTGCGACGCGCTGCAGTTCGCCCATGACCGGGGCATCGTGCACCGGGACATCAAGCCGGAGAATCTGCTGCTGGACAAGGCCGGCCGGGTGAAGGTGGCGGACTTTGGCATCGCCAAAATGCTGGGCACCGATGGCGGCACGGCCACGGGCGCGCCGGAAGCGGCGGGCACGGCGGCGGTGCCCGGATCTACGGCGCTCACGGGCGAGCAGATCATCGGCACGCCGAACTACAGCGCGCCAGAGCAGAAGACGGATCCGCAGCGGGTGGACAGCCGGGCGGACATTTATTCGCTCGGGGTGGTCTTTTACGAAATGTTGACGGGCGAACTGCCCGGCAAAAAAATTGCGCCGCCGTCCACCAAGGTGCTGATCGATGTGCGGCTGGATGAGATCGTGTTGCGGGCACTGGAGAAAAGGCCCGAACTGCGCTTTCAGCAGGTCAGCGAGGTGAAAACCTGCCTGGAGACGGTGGCGGCGAGTGCGCCCGGGGTTGCGCCCGCTGGTGACGAACCCCGCGCCCGCCACGAGCAGGCGGCGACGGTGAACCGGGACGGCGTGGCGGATTCATCCCGGGCGGCAGGTACGCTGGCCTTGTTGTTTGCGGGCATGAGCGCTGTTTTGGCAGTGGTGGCCTTCTGTTTCTGGCCGGCCCCACCGGGGGTTTTAGTCATGTCCATTCCCATCACGGCATTGCTGGGAATCATTCCCGGCATTTACGCGCGTAAACACCACGCCGGCCAACAGGCCATGGCAATCGGCGGAATCACGCTGGGGATCGGGTTGGCGATCTTGACGATGGGCCATCTTGCTTCCGGAAAATCCAACTACGTCAGCCAGGGAAGTTTTCCGCGGGGTGATGCGATTGAAATCACGTCGGTGGTCCGCACCGCCGAGGCGTTGACGGTCCGGGGCCATTACCATCTGGTCAGCGCGGACAGCGCGTTGCTGGCGCTGTATATCACTTCAACCAATGTCACCGGCGCACCGGACGGTCCGCGGCAGACCCGGCGAATCTCCAAAGGACACGGCGATTTTGAACTGATCCACCCGAATCCCGTTCCCGGGATGCCGCACGTGAGCATGTATGACGCGGACGGCCAGCCGTTCGCCGAACTCTATTTTGGGACCAAGGCGCAGGCCAACGGCGTCACCGGATTTGCGGAAAAGAATTTCGCCGCGAATTATTTTGGCAGCGACCGGCCCGCCGTCAGCCAGACCCGCAACGCGACGCAACTTGTCCAGGAAGGCTGGCAGCTTTGGCAGCAGCGACAACTGGCCGGGGCGGAAGAGAAATTTAAACAAGCGGTTGAGATCTCGCCCACCAATGCGGATGCCTGGAGCGGGCTGGGCTGGGCACAGTTCAACGCCGGCAAGAATGACGACGCGAAAAAGGCGTTTCAACAAGCCGTGGCGATCAGCATGAACCAGCCGGCGGCCTTGAACGGGCTGGGACAAATTTACCTGACGGAGGGGAAATACGAGGACGCGGAAAATTTTCTGCTCCGGGCCGCGCCGCAGGCACCGGCGGCATGGTTCGGGCTGGCGCGGCTTTATCTGCTCGAGGGGAAATTTGAGCCGGCGGAACGCTGGGCGCAACAAGTCGTGGATTCCGGCCAGGGCGACGCCATCGCCCAAAAAATGCTGGAGGCGGCCAAGGCAAAACAGTTGAGCGAGGGCTTGCGGATGATGATCGCGCCGCCACCGGCAAAGGCGTCCAGCCCGGCACCGGTGCCGGGTGGAACGGTGATCCATTTGCCGGAGGCGGGCACGTCGGGAGCAACCCCGGTCGTAATCAAGGCCGAGAGCATGACCTATGATCCGGTACACCAGACCATGACGCTGAGAGGCAATCCGGTGGAAATCACCTCATCGAACCTCACCCTTGACGAGCAGACGTCTCCATTCCGAGCGGATCTCACCCTTGACGCGCGAACGTCTCCATTCGGGGACAAGGCGAAGGCGCTTTCGCCATTTACCGCGGTGCATTTCGATACCAACGACATCAACAAGGTCGTGGTGGTTTACAACGGCTACGAATACCGACTGGCGGACATTGATGATTTGCCGGTGGCGGACATCCTTGATTTTTGCCGCCGGCAATACGGAAAACCGCCATTGGAAGAAGGTTGGGCGCAAAAACGGTTTGCCGAAGATCTGGTAATTGTCCTGTCCGACATGAAGCATCCGGTCAATCCCGACAACACCGTGAAGTTGACGCTGATTGACCAGCAAACCGGCCATGGAAAAATCTTCTACCATGCGCAGATGACCAAAGAAAATCGTGACGCAATTCTGCAAGACCGCACTTTGGATAATTCCAATCTCCTGCGATCGCTGCCACAGGCGGGAGGGGAAAAGTAGTTTGAGTTTTTAGTGTTAAATTTTTAGTTGGAGGTCTCGCTGAGGCAATAACGAGCCTCAACGCGGGTGAAAGCTCCTTGAATAATTGGTTTTACGCTCGCCCTCACCCCGGCCCTCTCCCCCAGGGAGAGGGAGAAATGGTTGCCGCGTCCTGGCGAAAAGGTGGCGTCTTGGTTCATGGGTTCCATGGGTTCCATGGGCGATTGTTTCGGGGAAATCATGCGAACGGGCACCATGGCCGAAGACAGCACCATGACTTAAGACTTTCGGCAAGCTCGTGGTGCCCCGACTACCGCATCGCCAAAAAGCCCACCAGCGTGCACGCAATCGCGATGAACGCCGCCACCAGCGATTCCCCGGCGACCAACCCCGACGCAATCGGGATCGCGTAGGTGTCCGCATTCTTCGTGTACATGCCACGCCAGACCCTCACAATCAACGCACCGATGAGGAACGACAGCGCGTTTTGAAACGGAATCACCCAGGCGAGGCCCAGCCCCATCGCCGATGGCAGATACGGTTTCGCCTTTGGAAAGAGAAATTCCAGCAGGGGCAAAATCATCCCCACCAGCGCGCCGATGACGATGGCGATGAGCGCGGTGTGCGGCAGATGGCTGATGCCCTGCGTGAGCAGGTCGGCGGTGGCTTTCCACATGTTCGTTGCCGGCGGGTTGAAGGCTTCCAGCGCCGCTTTGGTCGGCACCATCAGATACCATGCCGGCACGATGGCGAGCACGCCGAAGAACACGCCGAAAAATTGCGCGAGGAATTGCCGCCGTGGATTCGCGCCCAGCAGGTAGCCGCTTTTCAAATCGGTGAGCAGATCCGCCGAGGCGGCGGCAGCGGCCGCCGTGGTCCCGGCCGCCATGAGATTCGTGGTGATGACGCCGGACGCGCCCGGCAAAACCGCATAAAGGAGCTGCGTGACCTTGCCCATCGCGCCGACGGGGCCCTGGTCGGTGTCACCCGTGACGCGGCAACACACGAGGCACAGCACAAAGGACAACGCCACGGAAACCAGCCCCAGCCAGATGGCGATGTGAAAGGCGAAGAACTGCACGATGATCAACCCGATGGTGATCGGGATGAGGCCGATGATCAGCCATGAATTCGGCACCTCGACCGCTTCGGCGGGAGTCCGGGCGACGTTGCGCTCCTCTTTTTTGAAGATCATGAACGAGCGGGCGACCGTGCGCCAGTTGAACGCCACCTGCGTGAGGCTGGCGAAAACCATCAACGATGTGCCGCCCCACAACGCCCAGCGCGCGGGATTGAAATTGCCTTCGGGACTCATTTTGAACGAAGGCATCCAGCCCGCGACCCCGGCGTTCGCCGCATCCAGCGCGACCAGGTGCGGCGCGACGACGTAGTACAGCAGCGCCGAGCCGGCGAACATCGAGAGCGACACGCGCAGGCCCGTGATCATCCCCGCACCGACGAGCATCACGCTTGGCTCGAACGCCAGGCCGGCCATTTGCCCGCGCGCCAGCGGATTGAGCCAGCCGGTGAAGTCCCAGGTGTCCGGCAGGTACACCTTGCTGGAAAACCATTCCAGCCAGTGCGGCAGGCGGTTTTTCAATTTCAATTGCTCGATCAAGGTGGCGTAGGTATGCAGCAGGCCAATGAGCGCGCCCGCGCCGAGCGCGATGATCAGCGAGCGGGCTTGCTTCAATGATTCGCCGCTTTTCGAGTAAAGGCTCCGGAGCGTTTCCGCCGTGGCGATGCCGGAGGGAAAACGCAGTTGCTCGTGGTTGATCATCTGCCGTTTCATCGGGATCGCGAGAAACACCCCCAGCAGCGCGGTAAAAAAAACAAAGGCCGCCGCCACCGGCCACGGTTGATGGACGCCGGTGATCAGCAGCAGCGCGCCAATCGCCGTGCCCATCGTCATGCCGGTCGAGGAGCCGGCGGCGGTGGCGGTGGACTGCATGCAGTTGTTTTCCAGGATGCTCATCCGCGAAAGCTTTCCGCCGAGCAATTTGCAGACGGTGTTCCAGACGACCACCGAGATGACGCAGGCGGTGATGGACACGCCGAAGCTCCAGCCGATCTTCAGCGTGGTGTAGAGGTTGGAAACGGCCATGAACATGCCGAGGATGCCGCCCATCACCACGGCGCGCACGGTGAGCTGCCGCTGCGAATCGCCCCGGTAACATTGCTCGTACCACTGCCGGTCCATCTCCTCCGGCGTGCCGGTGAAACCGGCGAGGGGCAGTTCGTATTCCTTTTCCACCGCGGGCTGGGTTGGCTGGCCTTCGTTCACGCGCCGCAATGTCGGAAATCTCCCGCCCCCATGCGAGCATTTTTTGCGGGGAATCCGGCTACCCGACCCCAAAGATCCGGCAGAACAGTTCCAGCGTGCCGTAAGTCACCGACCACAGGGTCTCGCGAACCTGCGGAATTTGCAGCACCAGAATCACCCCGATGAAACCAAATTGGGCAAAACTCGCGTAGGCCTCCCAGGTCATCCCGGTCACCACCCGCATCACATGCGAGCCGTCCAATGGCGGGATGGGGATCAGGTTGAAAAAGCACAGCAGCAAGCTGATGGTCGCCGCCTTCAAACAAAGTTCCACCAGGGGCATGCAGTTGCTGATCACCCCGACCTTGGCCAGCGCCACCAACCCGACCGCGAGGATCAAATTCATGCCCGGACCGGCCATCGTCACGAGGATGTCATCAAATTTTTTGTGCCGCAGGTTGTCCGGGTTGACCGGCACCGGCTTCGCCCAGCCGATCATGTAACGGTTGATGCTGCCGGGCAGAAACAGCATCAGCAACGGCAGCAACACCGTGCCGATCGGGTCAATATGTACAATGGGATTCAGCGACACCCGGCCCAGCGATTTGGCCGTGTCATCACCGCACTTCATGGCCGTCCACGCGTGCCCGAACTCGTGGAACGTCAACAGCCCCACCAGTATCAGATACTGGATCAGGCCGTCAGCGAGTTGATTAGGATCCATCCGCGAAGGTTAATTCCTCCGCCCCCGCGAGTCGAGACCGGACGCGGTGGAACATTGTTTGAATCAATCCCTCAGCTTGCCGGAATCGGGAGCCGATGATACGGGCATGTGCCACGGGGGTGATATTGCCAGGCGGACGCCTTGCCGCGTTCGAAAGCGCCGTCGCCGCTGCGCTCTGCCGGCGCAGTCCATGACGGTGTCTGTCATGACGAATGCCACGGTAAACCCGAAAGCGTCATGGACTGCGGCGGGAAGCGCAGCGCCACGCCGCTTTTTCGCCGCCAGCCACCGCCCGCAAATTGCCATTCGTTTGACGACACCTACAAGCACCTTAGCTTAAACCACTTGACGGCATCATAACGCAGGAAGGAGCAAAGGCAGGGGCTTCGCCCCACCCGTGAATTTTCTTTGCACCATGGCCCCAAAAAGTTTTAACCTTTCGCCCGTTAAACTTATTAATCTATGTCATTGCTCACTGGAAAAACCGGTATCGTCTTCGGCGTCGCCAACAAACGCTCCATCGCCTGGGCCATCGCCCAGGCCTGGGCCCGCGAGGGCGCCAAACTCGCCTTCACCTACCAGGGCGAACGCGTCCGGGAAAATGTGGAGGACCTCGCCGGCACGTTCGGCAGTGACACTTTGATCCTGCCGTGCGACGTCACCAAGGATGAGGACATCGCCCGCGTGTTCAGCGAGGTCGGCGCCAAGTTCGGCAAACTGAACCTGCTGCTGCACTCCGTCGCCTACGCGCCGAAAGACGCCTTGGAAGGCAGGTTTGTGGACACCAGCCGCGAAGCGTACCGCGTCGCGCACGATGTCAGCGCCTACTCGCTCGTCGCGCTCTCCCGCGCCGCCGCCCCGTTGATGACCGATGGCGGCAGCATCGTGGCCATGAGCTATTACGGCGCGGAAAAGGTCGTGCCGCACTACAATGTCATGGGCGTCGCCAAGGCGTCGCTCGAAGCCACCACGCGCTACCTCGCCTACGATTTGGGTCCGCAGAAGATCCGCGTGAACTGCATCAGCGCCGGCCCGGTCAACACGCTCGCGGCGCGCGGCATCGCCGGCTTCATGGACATGCTCAAGCATTACGAGGCCCATGCCCCGCTGAAGCGCAATGTCACCCCCGAGGAACTCGGCGCCTCCGGCGTCTTCCTGGCCAGCGACGGCGCGGCGGCGATCACCGGGCAGGTCATCTACGTGGACGGCGGTTATCAGATCATGGGGATGTGAGCAAGGCGCCGAAACAACCGGCTCCGCTGGCTTTCGGTCATCCGCCCGAAACGATTGAATTCTGGAAGCGCCTTGCTCGCGAGGCGCTTTCGCTTTCCACCCCCACGCCGTTTTACATTTGCTCCGCCCTGCCCATCGCGGAACGGATTGCGGAACTGGATGCGGCGCTGGTCGCCGCCGGGTTCGCGCAGAAGGCCAAAAATCCGAAGCAAAAAATTTCCTTCCAGCACTGGCTTTCGTGCAAAACCCAGCCGGTCGCCCCCCTGCTCCGCTGGTGGCGCAGCCAGGATCGGCCCATCGAGGTCGTCAGCGAATTCGAGCTGCGCGCCGCGCTGGCCGAAGGCTTTGCGCCTGAGAACATCCTCATCAACGGCCCGGCCAAACATCGCTGGCTGCCGCGTTTTGAGCAGCGCGGGCTCTCCGTGAATTTCGATTCACCCGCCGAACTTGCCGCCCTGCTGCCGCTGGCCAAGGCACTGGACTGGCGCTGTGGCGTCCGCATTTTGACCCCGGAGGAATTCGACCCGGAAAATCCGCAGTTCCCCACCCAATTTGGGTTCACACCGGATGAGGCCGTCATCGCGCTCAAGAAACTGCTGCGCGCCAAGGTTCGCATCGAAACGGTGCACTTTCACCTGCGCACGAACATCCCTTCCGTCGCCATCTACGAGCGGACCATCGGCGAGGTGGCGGCGATTTGCCGCGCGGCCAAATTCAGCCCGCGCCATCTCGACATCGGCGGCGGCCTGCCGGTGCGGCATGTATTGTCACGCAGCAGCAAAGTTTACGACGGTGAATTTGGCCTGCGTTCCTTCGCCCGGATGCTGCGGCAATCGGCCAAGCTGTTCCCCGACCTGCGCGAAGTGTGGCTGGAAAACGGCCGTTTCATCAGCGCCAGCAGCGGCGTGCTCGTGGTGAAAATCCTCGATGTGAAGGAACGGGGCGGCCTGCGTCAGCTCATCTGCGACAGCGGTCGGACCATGAACGCCATGACTTCGCTCTGGGAGCAGCACGAACTGCTGCCGCTGGCCGCCCAGTCCGGCAAGCCGGCCCTGACCACGGTCTACGGCCCCACGTGCATGGCCTTTGATCAACTCGCACGGATTCCCCTGCCCCGTTCGCTGCGCGCGGGGGACCATCTCCTCTGGTTGGAAGCCGGCGCGTACCATATTCCCTGGGAAATGCGCTTCTCCCATGGCCACGCCGCCGTGGTGTGGCACGATGGAAACGGTTTACGTCACGCCCGCGAACAACAGAGTTTTGAAAATTGGTGGGGGCAGTGGGGGTGAGTGTAATCTTTCGCGCGTTTCAGGTGCAGGGAATTTTCATCGGTGACGGCATTGCCAAGGTTTTTTCCGGGCGGCAGGGATGCCGCCCTCTACGGCAGGCAGGATGCCTGCCTCTACAGCCTATTTCGGCCGGATCATCTCGAACCGCTCGGTGGTCTTGCAATACCAGTGCGGCGAGGCCATGCGGCCGATGGTCTTCAACTTATCCGTGTTGATGCGCTTCTTCTCCGCGTCAAACAATTCATCGCGCACATGCAGCCGCTTGATGAGGCCGATGACCACGCGGTTGCCGCCGATCTGCAGCGTCCCCCACTCCACACATTCCAAACTCGCCGGGGACTCCGTGATGCGCGGCGGTTTCACCACGGACGACGGGGACGCGCGGAGGCCGGCACGGGTCAGTTCGCTTTCCCCGTAAGGCAGCGTTGCCGCGCACTGGTTCATCGCCTCGGCAATGGACTCATCCACCAGGTTCACCACGAATTCATGCAGGGACCGGATGTTGCGCGCGGTGTCCTTGGGCGTGCCGTCGTCGCGGTCGCCCGGCGCAAACGCGCAAATGGGCGGATTGGCCCCCAGCAGGTTGAAGAAGCTGAACGGCGCGGCGTTCACCGAACCGTCGGCGCTGAGGGTCGTCACGAGCGCGATGGGCCGCGGCGTGACGAGGCTGGCAAGGATCGGATAAGCGCGGTCGGCGTATTCTTTTTCGAGATCAAGTTCCATAAATCAAAGCAGTTAAAATCAATCCAGTTTGAGTTTCGCCACGTAAGCGCCGTCCACGCCATCGTCAAACGGCAGCAACTGGCGTTCGGATTCCAGTTTGAAGTTTTGGTTCGCGACGAGAAATTGCTTCACCACCTCCGAATTTTCCTCCGCTTCGAGGCTGCACGTGCTGTAAACCAGCACGCCGCCGGGCTGCAAGGCGGGCGCGGCCTGATTGAGCAGGTTTAGCTGCGTCGCCCGCAGGCGTTCGATCTCGGTGGACTGGATGCGCCAGCGCAGGTCCACGCGCCGGCGCATCACGCCGGTGTTCGAGCATGGCGCATCGATCAAGATGCGGTTGAAGGAGGCAGGCTGGAGGCTGAAGTTTTCCTTCACCGCGGTTTCCACATTCGTCACGCCCAGGCGCGCGCAATTGTCCTTCACCAGCTTCAGCCGGAGCGTGTCGAGATCGCACGCGACAATCCTGCCCTCGTTGTTCATCTGCTGGGCAAGGAAGGTGGTTTTGCCGCCGGGGGCGGCGCACAGGTCCAAAATCATTTCCCCGGGTTGCGCGCCGAGCACAGCCGGCGCCAGCAGCGTGCTGGGATCCTGCAAATAAAACCAGCCATCACGAAAACTGCCGAGGGAATGCAGCGACGGATGCGACTTCAATTCAAACACCAGGTTCTCGCCGGTCCAGTCGCGCGTGGCCAAATCAGATTCCACTTTTTCCTCGCGCCAGCGTTCGATCAACCGGGCGGCGTCCGCCTTGAGGGTGTTGAGGCGGGCAAAGGTTTTCGGCGGGGTATTGTTCCACTCGAGCAGTTTCAAGGTTTTCTCGAGGCCAAAACGTTGCCGCCACTTCTCGACGAGCCATTCGGGATGCGACCAGCCGAGCGCCGGCTGGGAAACCTTCATGTCCGCGAGGATCTTCCGAATCTCGTCCGTCTCGCGGAGGTAGCCGCGCAGCACCGCGTTGATGAAGCCGGCCTGCGTGTGGTAACCGGCGCGCTTGGCTAGTTCGACGGTCTCATGGACGGCGGCGTGCGGCGGGATGCGGTCGAGCCAGAAAATCTGGTAAAGGCCCAGCCGCAGGAGGTTTTGCATGGCGGGACGCTGTTCCCGGCCGGGCGTGGTTTTGCGGGCGATCAGGCAGTCGAGCGTCGCCTGCCAGCGGACGACGCCGCAAACGAGCTCATGGCAGAGGCCGCGGTCGGCCGGCGAAAAGCGGGCCATGGCCAGCGCCGTTTCGAGCAAATGCTCAGTGAATTCAGAGCTGTTCAGCCGTTGCGATAAAACTCGGGCCGCAATTTGTCTTGGATTTTGGACGTTCAATTCGTTTAATGTGAGAAACCTGATTTCGGGACGCGAGACAAAAAACTAATTATGAGAGAAGAATTCGAAAAACTGGCGGCGGCAGGGAAGATCGAGGGCAAGCACGTCGAACCCCTCACCCATCTTGTGGAAGGTGGTTGCTGTTCCCACCGTAGCTGGGGTTTTGGCAAGATCAAGGCGGTGGACACCGTCTTTGCACGTTTCACCATCGATTTCCCCGGCAAGTCCGGCCACACGATGGATCTGTCATTCGCCGCGGAGCAACTCAAGGCGATTCCAAAGGACCATATCCTTGCCCGGAAGGCCGCGGACATCGAAGCCGTGCGCCATCTGGCCGCGCATCATCTGGACCTCATCAAGCTCGTGCTCAACAGCTTTGGTGGCAAGGCGACCGCCGACCAGATCCAGGCCTCGCTGGTGCCGGATGTCATCCGCGACGATTGGAAAAAATGGTGGGAAACCGCCAAGCGCGAGATGAAAAAGGACGGCCATTTCATCGTGCCGACGAAAAAGACCGAGCCGGTCGTTTATCAGGCGCAGGAAACCTCCCTGCAAGACCGCGTCCTCACCGATTTCCGCGCGGCGAAAGGTTTGAAGGCCCGCATCCTCGTCGTGGCGGAGATCATCAAGGCCGCGCCGGACCTGAAGGACAAGTATGCGGCGGCAAACGAAGTTGTCTCGGCCTTGAACGCCGACATCGCCTCGTATCAACGCACGCAGCCCGCGGTGGCCCTGGAGGCGATTTTTGCCCGCGATGAATTGCGCCACGAGACGGGCGCCCAGCCGGTGGCCGGTGAAGTCACCGCCGCCCAGATCTGGTCGCAGGACGGCATCAAGTTTGGCCCGCTGCTGGAGGCCATCCCCGCCGCCAAACACCATCGCGCCCTGGAATCCTTCAAGACCGCCAACCCGGAGAAATGGCCGGAAGTGCTGCGCGCCGCCATGAACCTGGTTTCCGCCAAGCTTGCGAAGGAGATCGCCAATTTGCTCATCAGCAACGGCATGCTGGACCAGCTCAAAGAGACCATGGCCCGGCTGATCAACCAGCACGGCGCCAGCAGCGAACTGCTGTTGTGGTTCGGCAAGGAACAGGTGCGCAATGAAGATTTCGTGGAGATCCTCGGGCCCGAAGTTTTCCGCGCCATGTTGTCCGCGATGGAGCGCGACCAGTTCAATGAGAAGCGCTCGAACCGCCTGCGCGATTTCATCCTGGAAGACCAGGCGTTGATCGCGGCACTGACGGCGACCGCCGACATCGAGATCGTGAAGGATCTGACCCGCGCCCTGAAGCTCTCGCCCGTGTTTGACGACATGGACAAGCGCTCGCTGCTCGCCCGGCTCGTGAAGGCCCACCCGGCGGTGCAGTCGCTCGTCAGCGGCGAACAGACCAAGCAGGAGGCCACGCTCATCGTCTCGTGGGAAAGCCTCGAACGCCGGCGCGTGGAATATCAGGACATCGTCGAGAAGAAGATTCCGGCGAACTCCAAGGAGATCGCCATCGCGCGCAGCTACGGCGACTTGCGCGAGAACCACGAATACAAGGCCGCCAAGGAAATGCAGAAGATCCTCATGCGCCAGAAGGAAGACCTGGAAGCCGCGCTCAACCGCGCGCGCGGCGCCGATTTCACCAACGTGAGCACCGAGATCGTCGCCCCGGGCACCATCGTCCAGGTCACGGACCTGCAATCGAACCACGTCGAGACCTTCACCATTCTCGGCGCCTGGGATTCCGATCCCGACAAGGGCATCATCAGCTATCTCACCCCGGTGGCGATGGCCCTCGCGAACCACAAGGCCGGCGACGAGGTGGACATCGAGATGCACGGCCAGAAACGCCGCCAGCGCATCGACAAGATCACCGCCTGGAAAACGGTGGCCGAACCGGCCGCCTGATTGATCTCAAAAGCAAAACCGGAAGCGGGATTTTAATCCTGCTTCCGGTTTTTTTATTTGCCAAGGCGGGTTCTCAAAATCCCGCAAACCCCGGCTTCCGTCCAAAAGGATGAGTGCGTTCGCGAATTTCCCGCGGCCGGGCTCGCGAAAGTTGCTGCGCCCGGGGACGGGCGCACTCCGTGTTTGAAAACAGGCCCGGTTACGATATCAGACTTGCGGGCGCGCCGGCTTGAGCCGATGCGCCCGTAAATGGTAAATCAAAAATCGTAAAGGTTCAGGCCTTGCCGCCGAAGGTCACATAGTCGTCCATGTCCAGGACATCGAACCAAGAGGTGATGTCCTCGCGGTCGGGCGCGCCGGCCTTGTGGATGCCGTTGAGATATTCGCGGCCATCCGGATTGTTCGGCGCACGGTTTTCCTGCCAGTTGGTCCAGGCGATGATTTCCGGCGTTGTGCGTTTATGCTTGGCGTGCTTGTTGATCCAGGCCAGGACTTCCGTGTCGCTCTTGCCAAGTTCTTTTTTCAACGCCTCGGGATCGATGCCCGCGAAGTCCAGGAACGCCTGGTCGAGCGGACAGGCATAGTGATATTCGCCATTTTTGCCGGCGAGCGTCGCGCGGCCCTTGTCGAGCATCCGCGGCAGGATGACATAGCCGCCGAGCCGCACCCGCGGACTGCGGGGCGGATATTTGGTCAGATCAGGTGTGTTCAATGACATAATTTTATTCGGTTTAACGTTTAACTGTCGCCTTTCTGATGCGACAAAACCCAAAATGCACTGAAAATGGTGAATTGCAAGGGGCGCGTAACAATGATTTGTCCGTTTTTTATTTTGGGGGTTGGACAGCCTTTGTCCAACCGGGTGTGACAGGATGGAGGCGTGAACATGAAATTTGAAACCGGACCTTGCGGACGGCCACCATGACGGAGGGCGGACGACAGCCTGTCTTTAGCCTGGGATAGGGATGCCCTCGTCACACTATTGATGGCGGGCCAAGCCCAGTCAACAAACCCGGTCAAACCAGTTTTTGGACCGGGAGTGCAGGTTGAACATTAAAGGCAACAGTGAATCTGGCTGCATCTGAATGCGCAGGTTGCAGACAAAAGCGGCGTTGCCGCTATCGCTCTGCCGCCGCAGTCCATGATGATTATGGGCATGGCGTTGCCGGTGATTATTTGATGAGCCGGGAATGGCCACGCCATAAAATGCCCGCCGTGCGGGGTCCGTGCCGGACGGGCACCACGTCGCAGTGCGGCCTTGTCCACCTTTGTGAGCAACCTCAAACAGGCCGAAAACATTGGGAATCCAACCAAATCCAACCAAATCCAAGTAAATCCAACCAAAAAAGTTTACGATATGCGATTGACCCAAGCGCCCCCTCTCCCCCGTTTCACGGCGGAGAGGGGGCCGGAACGCTTCAGGTTATGCGGGTGAATCAGGCCTTGTTTTCGCGCGAGGGACATTTGCAAAAGGGCCAAGGAAGTGCGGGCCGCACGGGGTCCGTGCCGGACGGGCCACTAAATTAAGGCAAATAAACCGATACGATGTCCAAATTAAACCTGGATATGAAAAAAACGGAACAACATCCTGACGAGGAACACGCGGGCGGGCCGCCCGGGCTCCGAACCGGCTTGAAAATGGTGAATTGCAAGTGGCGCGTAAAAAATTTATTTTAGGCGGGTGAAACACTCTGGAAAAGCGGCGCAGTCCGCGCTGACACTCATCGGCCTGTCCGGCATGGCGGTCTTGCTGCTGCTGGGCTCGGCGGCGCTGGGCAAGATCGTGGCTTCGTTCGTGCTCGGGCTGGCCGGCGTGCTCGGGGCCTTGTGGGTGTTGTTCATCCTCTTCACGTTTTACTTTTTCCGCGACCCGGACCCGGCGGTGCCCACCGGCAAAAACCTCGTCCTCGCCCCCGGCCATGGCAAGGTGGACACGATCGACACCACGACGGAACCGGAGTTCATGGGCGGCGAATGCCGGCGCATCTCCATTTTTCTTTCCGTGTTCGACGTGCACGTCCAGAACTCGCCGGTCATGGGCCGCATCGCCTTTTTCCGCCACAAGCCGGGCCAGTATCTCAACGCCATGCGCACGGACTGCTCGCAGTTCAATGAGAACGTCCTGATCGGCATCGAGGCGGGCGAACCGATGGGCCGCAAGGTCGGCGTGCGGCTGATCGCCGGCCTGATCGCCCGCCGCATCGTCCCGTGGGTCGCGCAAAACGAGGTCGTCCAGCGCGGCGAACGCATCAGCCTGATCCAGTTCGGCTCGCGCGTGGATGTGTATCTGCCGCTGGACTCCAAAGTAACCGTCAAGCTTGGCGACCGCGTGGTGGGCGGTGAAAGCATCCTGGCAGAACTCGTCTAAGCTCATGGCCACCGAACCGCAAACCAAACCTTCGGGCGCTGAACCCGAAAAATTGAAGATTTATTTTCTGCCGAACCTGTTCACGGCGGGCAATCTCTTCTGCGGCTTCGTGGCGCTGACCCAGATTGTGGAGGCCAAGCTGACACCGGACGCCCTTGGACACGTCAACTGGATGCCCATCAAGGTGGCGCTCGCCTTCATTTTGCTCGCGTGCATCTTCGATCTGTTCGACGGCCGGGTCGCGCGCATGGGCGGCCATGAAAGCCCGTTCGGGCGGGAGTTCGACTCGCTGGCGGACCTGGTTTCCTTCGGCGTTGCGCCGGCTTTTCTGGTGCATCGCGTCGTGCTGCACAATGCCCTGCCGGAGGAGTATGTGGAACTCGGCTGGTTTATCGCGTCGATTTATCTGATCTGCGGCGCGTTCCGACTGGCGCGGTTCAACTGCCTGTCGGCCATGAACCTCCCGGGTGCGGGCAAGGATTTCCTTGGGTTCCCGATCCCGTCCGCCGCCGGTCTCGTCGCGTCCCTGACGCTGTTCATCATCAAGCTGAATGAAAAGGAAAAGGACCTCGGCCACTGGGGCTGGCTGCTGCCGTCCGTTTTGATCTTCCTGTCCGCGATGATGGTGAGCGAGGTGAAGTATCCCAGTTTCAAGGCCTTTGGACTCCGTTCGTCCACCACCTTTTTGAAGCTGGTCGTCGTGGCCCTGTTCGCCGGCAGCCTGCTGATCCTGCGCGAGAAGATTTTGTACTACGTCCTGCCGCTGTTCTTCACCGGCTACCTGCTTTACGGATTTGTCCGCCCGCACATCTCGCGCGCGTGGCGGCGGGAAATTGAAGAGGACGAGGATGACGCGGACGGAGCGACTTGAATGGAACAATACCCCATCCTCCTGGCCGGGCTCACGGGCTATGTCATCGCGGCGATGTTCTCCTCCATCCCGGTGGGCCCGATCAACCTGACCATCCTCAACGAAGGCGCGCAGCGCGGCTTTCGGTGGGCGATGCTGATCGGGCTGGGCGCCTCCACCATGGAGGTCATCTATTGCGCGCTCTCGTTCACCGGGTTCTCGACGCTCTTCAACGACCATCTGGTCAAGGCGGCCATGCAGTTGTTCAGCTTCCTGTTCCTGCTGTTCATCGGCTATAAATTTCTGACCGCCCAGACCGTGCATGTGCCGACGAAGCTCGATTCCGCCTCGCGCAAGTTTGAAGCGAAGCTCGGCAAAAAGCTGCACCCCCGCTCCGCCTTCACGACCGGCTTCGTGCGCGTGATGGGCAACCTCGGCGTGCTGCTCACCTGGATCGTGCTCGCGGCGAACTTCATGGCGCACGACTGGGTGGCGGACACCTTCGCGGCCAAGTCGGCCTGCGTGGCCGGCGTCGCCCTGGGCACGAACACCTGGTTTTTCATTTTCAGCTACAGCATTTCGCGCGGGCACGGCAAATTCAGCGAGGCCACGCTGTTGCGGTTCCAACACCTCTCGGGCATCAGCCTGATCGCGGTCGGCCTGTTCGACGGCGCGCACATCATCTGGCAGCTCGCCCGGCACAAAATTTAATCCGGAATTGACTTCAGCCTGAAGTAAGATAATCCTACCGTGTGACAACGACCATTTCCAGCAAGGGCCAGGTGGTGATCCCCCAGCCCGTCCGCGAGCGGCACCAACTGCGCGCCGGGGATGATCTGCTGCTGTTTGAACTTTCCAACGGCGACATCGTGCTGCGCCGCGCGCGCGCGCCCAAAAAATCGCTGGCCTGGCATCTGCGCCGGCTGCAGGGGCTGAAGCTGGACCGCCAGCCCGAACCCGTCCGCGAGGTGGCGTGGTGAACTGGCTGCTGGACACCAACACGCTTTCCGAACTGACCAAGCCCGCGCCGTTCGCCGGCCTGGTGGACTGGCTGGAGACGCACGAGGCGGAATCCGCCCTGAGCGCCATCAGCCTGGGGGAAATGATTGCGGGCATTGAACGGATGCCGGAAAGCAAACGCCGCCGCGAACTGGAGCGGGCGCTGAAATTTTTGCGCGAGGATTACGCCGGGAAAATCCTGGATTTCAACGAGGGTGTCGCCGCGGAATGGGGGCGGCTCGTGGCCACCGCCAAAAAGCGGGGGCGCAACCTGTCCGTGCTCGACAGCCAGATCGAGGCGACGGCCATCCATTTTGGCTTGCTGGTCGTGACGCGGAATGAAAAAGATTTTTTCCATCCCGTGTTCAACCCGTGGAAATAGAAACCTTTTAAAATTATGCTTAAAGCTGGAATCGTCGGATTGCCCAACGTCGGCAAATCAACCCTGTTCAACGCGGTCACCCGCACCCGGAAGGCCGAGGCGGCGAACTACCCCTTCTGCACCATCGACCCCAACGTCGGCATGGTCACCGTCCCGGACGCGCGGCTGGAGGTGTTGAAAGGCATCGCCAAGACCCAGGTCATCATCCCGGCGGCCATTGAGTTCGTGGACATCGCCGGCCTGGTCAAGGGCGCGAGCCAGGGGGAAGGCCTCGGCAACAAATTCCTCACCCACATCCGCGAAGTGGATGCCATCGTGCAAGTGGTCCGCTGCTTTGAAGACGCGGACATCCACCACGTCGCCGGTTCCGTGGACCCGGTGCGCGACATCGAGGTCATCACCACCGAGCTCGTGTTGTCCGACCTGGAAGCGGTCCAGAAGCGCCTTGCCAGCATCGCCAAGGACGCCAAACGCGGCGACAAGGAAGCCATTGCACAGGAAACGATCCTGAAGAAGATCGAGCCGCACCTCAACGCCGGCAAGCCCGCGCTCACCCTCCAACTCACGCCGGAAGAAAAGGCCGTCTCCCGCCTGTTCTGGCTGATGACCGACAAGCCCACGATCTTTGCCTGCAACGTCAAGGAATCAGACCTGGCCACCGCCGATAAAAATTCGTTTGTGGAAAAAGTGCGGGAATACACCCAGCACCATTTCGCCTGCGAAGCCGTGGTCATCAGCGCCCAGATCGAGAGCGATTTGATCGATCTGTCCGACGCGGAAGCGAAGGAATTTTTGAAGGAGCTCGGCGTGAACGAATCCGGTGTCGGTGCCCTCATCCGCGCGACCTATCATCTGCTCGGCCTGCGGACCTACTTTACGGCCGGCGAAAAGGAAGTCCGCGCCTGGACCATCCACAACGGCGACACCGCCCCGAAGGCGGCCGGCGTGATCCACTCGGATTTCGAACGCGGCTTCATCAAGGCCGAAACCGTGGCCTACGAAGACCTCGTGAAATGCGGCAGCGTTGCCGCCGCGCGCGAAAAAGGGCTCTACCGCATGGAAGGCAAGGAATACGTCGTGAAAGACGGCGACGTCCTGCTGTTCAAGTTCAATGTGTGATTTTCAGAACCACTCATAACGGTCACCGGTTGACGCATTGTCATCGGTGATCCAGTTCATATCCATGAATTTCCGCCATTCAACATGGTTGTCCTGAAAAAGAATATTGCCGCCGATAGGCAGCACCTTGCCCATGTGGCTGCTGCTGAAACCATTCGGCAGGATGGAGGCAGGGGCTGAACTGGGAACACCTCTGAACGCTGATGCCGTGGTTGGCCCCGTGGAAACAGTCACATCCGTCACCAATTCCGTGGATGACACATTAAGGTTTGGCGACAACGAGGTCGTCTTGATCAGCAAAACCCTGGGCCGCGCGGGATTGACATTCAAGTGGGGATAGGTCGCGTGCTTGTTGTCATTGCGTTTGATCATCCAATAATACCCCACGGACTTGAAAGTGCCGTCCGTCGTGTCGGGCGTGGCGGAGCCATGGTTCCAAAAATAATTGAGGATGGTGGTGTTGCCGATATCTTTTGAGGCGTAACTGCTCGGACAGAACATCAGTTCCTTTTTCTTGCCCGTATTTGCAATGATGGAGTAGGCCATGGAATTGGGTAAATCCCAGAGATCCACCCCCGCCTCGGCTGAATTGGGATCACCGCTGGTGTTATTATTCGGGTCAGGCGACTCGGGATAAAAGTCCCGGTTCTCACCGGCATAAACGGCCAACGAAACACCCAGTTGCTTGAGGGCAGCAGTACAATTGATGCGCTTGGCCTTCTCTTTGGCGGCGGCCAAAGCCGGCAACAGCATCGCCGCCAGGATCGCGATGATGGCGATGACGACGAGCAGTTCGATTAGGGTGAAGCCACGGGCGCGTTGCCGGGCGGACATTTCTGAGTACAAAGGTTGCTTCATAAGAATATATATCGGCTGAATTGATCTAGGGTTATAGCTCGACATTAGAACGAAAGGACTAGACCCGCAATTGTATTAACGTTCTAGGGATGTCCCTATTTCGGGGGATGTGCGGCGGAACACCCACCTCCCGCCCGGTATTCATTTTAACGCTGAGGCATGGCGCAAAAAGGCGCAAAAAACGGAGAAGCACGGAGTGGCAAAATTCATCGTCCTTCTCTCGGCGGAGCTCCGCGCCTCCGCAGGAAGGTCATCCGGCTCAACCCAGCCGGTAACGTCGCAGCTTTGGGTCCACTTCCTGCGCCCAGGCGTCGAGGCCGCCGCGCAGGCAGCGCACGTTCTGCAGCCCGTGCCCCATGAAATACGCCGCCGCATCCAGCCCGTTCTTGCCCGCATGATCAATCACCACGACGGGCTGGTTGTTGGAGCCGCTGCTCATCAATTCCTGCATCACGGCCTGCGAAAGCAGCACCGAACCGGCGATATTGACCGCCTCAAACTCCTCCCGCGAGCGGACATCCACGAGTTTCACCGCCGGGTCTTGCTTCAAAAGCTCCGCCAGTTCCTGCGGCGAAATCAAAACCTTCGCATCCTGCTCATGGCTCGAGCGGATGTGCGTCAACACTTCCGCCACGTCGAGGTTGCCATTCCGGGCGCAGACTTCCGCCAGCGTCTCGGTCGGCTGAAAACCGCAACTGCTGCACCCGCCAATATGGTAGCGGCGGAACAAGGCCCGTTGCGCGCCGGGAAAATTCTCCAGCACCGCGCTCATGGGCGACTGCGGATTGACATTTGATTCGTTCATCAGATTCGCCTCCAGTCTGCCACAGAACCGGCGGCTGTCCATTCTCGCAAATCTGATTTCGGGCTGGCACCATGGTGGCAATGGAACTGCGCGAGTTCGCCGAATCGGTTTTGTTCACCACGTCGCTGGAGGAAAAGCTCCGGACGCCGGCGGTCATCACCGACGACCATCCCGGGGCGCCGCTCATCACCCCGGCGGCGCCGGGCCGTCCTGCGCAAATGCAGTTCAAGCCCCATGCCGCCGGCAAAAGCGAGTTCCCCGGCCTCCATCGCCTCGAAGACAAAGCCGAACGCGGCAAGCTGCTCCACTTCTTCGGCAACCACGAACTGCTCGCCACCGAGCTCATGGCGCTGGTGCTGCTCAAGTTTCCCGACGCCCCCGCCGCCTTCCGCAAGGGCGTCCTCCAAACCCTCAAGGACGAGCAGGAACACACGCGCCTCTACATCGAGCGCATGAAATCCTGCGGGATCGAATTCGGCGAACTGCCCGTGAGCGGCTATTTCTGGCGGTGCGTCTCGCCGATGGAAAACCCCATCGACTACGTTGCCAGTCTCTGCCTCACGTTTGAGCAGGCCAACCTTGACTTCGCCCGCCACTTCGCGAAAAGCTTCACCGCCATTGGCGATCAGGATACGGGCAACCTGCTGGAGAAAATCTATCGCGACGAAATCGGCCACGTCGCCTACGGGCTGAAATGGTTTCGCCGCTGGAAAAATCCAAACGAATCCGACTGGGAGGCGTTCTGCCGCACCTTGAAATTTCCGCTTTCACCCCAGCGGGCCAAGGGTTTGACCCTTAATTTCGCCGGCCGGAAAGCCGCCGGGCTGGACGAACATTTCATCGCCGAGTTGAACGTCTACTCCCAGTCGAAAGGCCGCACGCCCAGCGTGTTTCTGTTCAATCCCTTCGCCGAGGGCCGCATCGCCGAAGGCAAGACCTTCAACCCCACCAAGCCCCAGGCGCAACTGGCCCGCGACCTGGAAAACCTCCCGCAATTCCTCTGCCGCCAGGACGATGTCGTGCTGACCGGCGAAAAACCGTCCGTGGAATTTCTCAGCGGCATCAAGCAGGCCGGTTTTCCGTTGCCGGAATTCGTGCCGCTGGATTCCGTCGCCACCCTCGCGGAACGCAAACTGGGCAGCCTGCGCCCCTGGGCGTGGGGACCGGACAGTTTTGAAAAACTGAAACCCGTCATGGCCAGCGTGACCGGTGAAAAACGCGATGATGCCAGACGCTTCAACGCCGGCATCGCGGAACTTTATGCAAAATCCTGGAGCGCCGGACTGCTCCGGAAAATCATTTCGTCGAAGTCCACCCTGCCCGCCTGGCTCTGCACGACAGACGAGGTCGGTGTGGCGGTGCGCTCACTCGACGACGCGCTTGCCGCCATCGCTGACATCCGCGCGCGCGGTCAGCACAAGATCATCATCAAGGCAGCGCTCGGCGTCGCGGGCAGCAATGCCATGCGCCTTTTCGAGCCAGCCATCCTCGAGACGCAAAAACGCTGGCTGCAGAACGCTTTTGCGCACAAGCGCGAACTCGTGGTCGAACCGTGGCTGGAGCGGCTCATGGATTTCTCCGTGCAACTGGAGATGAGCGAACGCGGGCTCAAGCTCTGCGGTTATACCGGCCTGCTGAATGACGCGCGCGGCCAGTTCATCGCCAACTTTGCGGAGGCTCACCACCACAAGCGCATTCCCGCCAAGGTCATCTCCCAGTTCAACGCCCCGGTGGATGTCTCCGGCCAGTTGCTGGAATTGTATGGCGACATTTTTGCGGTCCTCGAAACGGAGTTGAAAGCCCGGGATTTCACCGGCCCCATCGGCATCGACGCCTTCGTGTATCGCGCCAGCGACGGCACGGTAAAACTAAAACCAGTCGTGGAAATTAACCCGCGCTATACCATGGGCCGCGTGTTGGTGGAGCTGATGCGTCAGGCGTGCCAGAACAGTTTTGGACGATTCCAATTGGTAAACCCGGTCCAGTTGCGCGCCGCCGGCACCGAAAACTTTCCCGCGTATGCACGGATGTTGGAGCAAAAATTCCCGCTACAACTCGAAGGCGAGCCGCTGCCCAAGATCCGTTCCGGCGCCCTGTGCCTGAATGACCCCGCCAAGGCGCAGGTCTGCGTTGCTGTCTTCCAAGTCTGGCGGACTCCGCAGGATTTTTCACCGGCACCGGCCAGCTAGCATAGGTAGTTGTACGTGAGTCAAGACGTGGCGACGCCTCAAGGTGACTGCTGCGCAGTCATAGTCTGTCGCAGCGCGACAAACTCCACCGCCAGCTTTGCCGGTTCGCCGCTATTGTGCATGATGTGATGCATTTGCTTTACCGTCCTGTCTTTGCCGGGGTATTGGAAAAAGTTTCCAGCCATGCCTGATTCGCCTCATACAGTCGAAGCTGTTCCTGCAACGCGGTCAAATCCTGCCCGGCCGCCGCCGCGTGTTGCAGCGCGGTTTTGGCGGTTTGTTGCGCGTCGGCGAATCGTCCCGCCCCCGCATACGCCATGGCCAGCGTGCCGAGGACGAACGGCTGTTCGCCATGAGTCAGGGCATTGGCTTTCTCCGCCAACGCGACCGCCTGGGTCCCATTGCGCACCTGCGGGTCTTCGGCGGTCGCCAGAACGCGCGCCAAATATGTCAGGGTCTGGTAATCATCCGGCTCGCGCTGCAACGCCTCCTGAAATTTTGCGACGGCCTCCGCGGATTGGCCGTAACGAAGATACGCCCGGCCCATGAGGTAATAGGGATGCGCCGCCCCCGGTTCCAGGCGCGCCGCCTCCGCGTACTCCGCCATGGCCTCGGGCAACCGTCCCAGCTCGGCCAGTTGCGTTCCGAGATTTGCGTGGCCGTGCGACTGGCCGGGTTGCAATTGTACCGCCGCCTGATAATGCGCCAGCGCCGCTTCCGGCTGGCCCGCCGCTGCCAGCAGATTGCCCAGGTTGTTATGCGCCTCGATGAGGTTGGGATCCTGCCGCAGCGCCTCGTTATAGCGGGCGATGGCGTCCGCCGCGTTACCGGCTTTTTCCGCCGCCTGCCCGCGCAATAATTCGACCTGCACGGCGAGCGACCTTTTCCCACCGCCCTCGATCTGGACGGTGGACGCAGGGGCGTACCGCAGAGCGACATCGTATTGTTTTAACGCCTCGTCCAACCGTCCGCTGCGTTCATAGGCGACGCCCAGCATCATGTGCGCCGGGCCGTTGTTTCCGGTCACCGCGATCGTGTGCGTGAAAAGCGCCTCCGTATCGCGCCAGAACGTTAATTGATATTCCGTGACCATCACACAACCCGCCAGCACCAACCCCGCAACAACACCCAGGCCGGTTTTTGACACGTTCAACCGCACCTGCAACTCGGCCAGTCCGAAGACAACCACCACAAACAATCCGACCGCCGGCAGATAAGTATAGCGATCCGCCATCGCTTGATCGCCCACCTGGACCAGCCCGATCACCGGCACCAACATGCCTAAAAACCAGAGCCAGCCGGTCAAAAAATAACCGCTGTGTTTTCGCATCCGCCAGGCCAGCACGGAAATGGCCACCAACACCACGATGGATATCCCGATTTGTGCCGCAGAATAATGATCCGGCAACGGATAGAAAGCCCCCAACCCGGTTGGCCAGACGGTTTTGCCCAGATAACCGGCGCAGGCCACCAACGCATTCTCCAGCCGCAGGCCCAATGGCACTTCCTGCAACGAGATCACCGCCTGCCCGCGCTGCGCCAAAAAGGTGACCACACAAGAGGCCGCAGTCAAAAGGAAGAACGGCCACTTTTCCAAAAGCCGGCGCGTAAAACCAGCCGGCCGGTTCAACGGCCATTGATCCAGCAACAGCAGGAGAAACGGCAGGGTCACCAGCATCGGCTTGGCCATCAACGACAGGGCAAAGAAAACCACCGCCAGCCAAAAATCTTTTTGCCGCCCGCTGGAATCCTGCCCGGACGGCCGCCGGCTTTTCACAAACCGAACATATGCCAGCAGCGCCAGCAGCCCAAAAAACGTGCTCAACACATCTTTGCGCTCGGCGATCCACGCGACCGATTCCACATGCAACGGATGCCATGCAAACAGCGCCGCCACGCACAACGCCGGCCAGAATGCGTTCGTCAACCGCTGCCAGAGCCGGAACAGCAGCACGACGTTCATCGTGTGAAACAACACATTGATGAAATGATGCGCACCCGCATTCAGGCCGAACAACTGGCAGTCAAGCTGGTGCGAAAGCCATGTCAGCGAATGCCAGTTGCTCGCGTGCCAGCCGCTGAAGGCCCAGATGAAGCCATGCCAGGTCAGGCCGCCCTGAACGGTCGCATTGTCAGTGACATAACTGGGATCATCAAAATCGATGAAGGCATGGAAGCACACCGGCAGATAGACCAGCACCGTGACGAGCGCGAGGAGCAGCCCGGCCAGGCGCGTTCGTGGGTCGGCGATGAATTCCGGGCCGGACTGGGCCGGCCGGTTCTTTTTCGATGGCTTCAAGTTCGCCTTATTGCAGCCGGTCTGGCGGGTAAAATCAACGCAACTTTTTACGCGGCAATCCGGGTGCCCTAGATTTAGCTCTGCTTAGGCGGGCTTTTGAGTTATACTTCCGGACGTAGAGACTAATTGCATGACGCCAAAACTATTTTCCGAACTGGGCATTTCACCCGAACTCCTTAAAGCCGTCCAAAAGATGGGCTTCGAACAGGCCTCGCCGATCCAGGCCGCCGCGATTCCCGTGCTGCTCACCGGCAAGGACATCGTCGGCCAGTCCATGACCGGTTCCGGCAAGACCGCCGCCTTCGGCATCCCCGCCGTTGAGAAGGTGGAGGCCGCCAAGCGCGAGGTTCAGGTGCTGATCCTCTGCCCCACCCGCGAACTCGCCGTGCAGGTTTCCGAGGAGATCCACAAGCTGGCATTTTTCAAACGCGGTGTCATGGCGCTGCCGATCTACGGCGGACAATCTTACGATCGCCAGCTTTACGGCCTCAAGCAGGGCGCGCAGATCGTCATCGGCACGCCCGGACGCGTGATGGACCACATGCGCCGCGGCACCTTGCGGCTCAAGTCGATCAAAATGGTCATTCTCGATGAGGCCGATGTCATGTTGAACATGGGGTTCCGCGAGGACATCGAGCTGATCCTGGCCGACACGCCCAAGGAGCGGCAGACCGTTTTCTTTTCCGCCACGATGCCCCGGCCGATCCGCGAACTCATCGAAAAAAGTTCCCACGAGCCGCAGACGGTAAGAATCGAGCAGAAGGCCATGACCGTGCCCACGGTGGACCAGGTCTATTACGAAGTCGACCGCCGTTACAAAATGGAGCTGCTCACGCGGCTCATTGATATTTTCGACCTGAAGCTCGGCATCATTTTCTGCAACACCAAGCGCATGGTGGATGAACTTGTGGATCACCTCGAGGCCGCCGGTTATCAGGCTGACCGCCTGCACGGTGACATGACCCAGGCGCAACGCGACCGCGTGATGAACAAGTTCCGCAAGTCCGGCCTCGAATTCCTCGTCGCCACGGACATCGCCGCCCGCGGCATTGACGTGGACGATGTGCAGGTGGTCTTCAACTACGACCTGCCTTATGACCCGGAAGATTATTTGCACCGTATCGGCCGCACGGGCCGCGCCGGCAAGAGCGGTCGCGCCATCTCCCTCGTGCCGGGCCGGGAAATGTTCCAGATCCGCAATATCGAACGCTTCACCAATGTGCGGATTCAACGCGGAAAAATCCCCTCCGCCGACGAAGTGTCCGAGGCGCGCGAAAATGTTTTTATCGAGAAACTCCGCGCCCTGCTCACCGCCGGCGAATTTCAGAAGCACGACCAGGTGGTCGAACGTCTCCTTGAGGAAGGCTTCAGTTCCACCGACATCGCTTCCGCATTGATTCACTTGCTGCATACCGGTGAAGCCGCCAAGCCCGCACCGAAGACGGAAAACTACGACCGCCCGGAACGGGACGAGCGCCCCCCGGCCCGCTTCGACGACCGCCGCGACCGGCCGTCGTATCGCGATGACCGTGGCGACCGCGGCAATTCCCGCGATGATCGCCGCCCAAGCTACGACCAGCCGCGCCGTTTTGAAGACCGTCCGCCGCGCGCCGCCGCACCCACTCCCGCTTCGGCCCGCCCCAAAACCGTGACACCCCGTTCCGAAGTGGCGTTCGCTGATCCAAAGAAGAGCAAAGTCACGCCGTGGAAGGCTGAAGCCGCTCCCGTTGCCAAAACCGTCGTTCCACCTGCGGAAATCAAACCACCAGTCGTAAAACCGCCGGTTGAAGCCAAGGTTGAACCTGTAAAGACATTCACCGACGAGGAAATCCTCGCCTCCGTAAAAACTCCGGAAGCCAAACCGGCCTCCAAGCTGTTCATCAAACCCAAGCCCGCACCCGCGGCCGCCCAGAAGCCCAAGGTGAGCCGTGCCACGCCGGCCGACCAGACGCGCCTTTGGATGAGCCTCGGTGAGGCTCAGGGCATCACGCCCATCGACATCGTGAACACCGTCGCCGGCGAAACCGGCCTGCCGGGCAAGGTCGTCGGCACCGTGGACGTGCGGGAAAAGCACCTCTTTGTGGACGTCGCCAGCGAACATGCCAACAGCATCATCGCCAAGCTGAACCGCGCGGAAATCAAAGGCCACAAGGTCAAAGTGAAAGTGGCGTAAATTTGAATTTGGAGGCTCTAACTGGTGATTGAAGTTTGAGCCTCCTTACGTCGGCTGCTACGAAATAAAATGACTGATCCGACCCCACCTCATCCCGTCGAACGCCTCTTCCCGTTCGTGATAAAGACGCGCGCCCTGCTCGTTGGTCGCGACACCCTGCGCGCCAACAAGGGCAAGCTTCATTTCGTCCTCATCACCGAAGACATCGCCGAAGCCAGCCGCGAGGAAGTGCTCAGGGATTTCACTCACTACCCGGTGGTGCAACATTTCACGGCGGCGGATTTTGAGAGATTTTTCGCCGTCAAGGGTGCCAAGGCCATCGGCTTCACCAAATCCGGCCTTGCACAATCGATCTACGCCGAGCTGAAGCAATTCCGCATCAATCAACCTTTGCATCCGGCGAAGCCGAAGCAACCGGAAGAATAACTGAAATTAAACTCGCTGCCGTTTCCTAGTTGTCACACGAAAAGAAGAAATGCTTCTTGACGCCCGCATTTTATTCATAAAAATTCATTCAACAAGCCATGAGGGTATTCAAAACATGGAATGACGCCAATGCTGGCAAAGCCCCACGCAGACCATTAGCGACGCCGAATCCGCCAGCAATCAGGGCATTGTCGTCACCGATTGCCGGAACGGCATCAAATCGAGACAAGCCCGACTCTCCGGCTCGCATGTTGAACTTTCAGAACTTGTCAACGATCAGGTGAAAATCCCGAGCCGTGAAACCCGGACCGGCAGAACAGCAAACTTATGAATCCAACTAAAACCATTATTTTTGCTGTGATTCTGTTATCCGCACGGTTCGCTGGAAATGCCTTTGCTGGTTCAGGGGCGATTGATCCCACCTACGCGCCTGTCGTCACCGGTTTTGTGAATGCCCTGGCCGTCCAACCGAACGGACAATTGCTGATTGCCGGCAACTTTACCAGCATCAACAGCCAGAGCCGGTACCGGCTGGCGCGCCTTTATGCGGACGGCACCCTGGACCCCGTATTTTTGAACGGGCAGAGCGGTCCCAGCGGCACGGTCAACGCCCTGGTGCTGCAGAGCGACGGGCACATCCTCATCGCGGGCAACTTCAGTGCGGTCAATGGCACCACGCGCCCCGGGGTGGCGCGTTTGAATCCGAACGGAACGCTCGACGGCAGCTTTGTTCCGACCAATTACCCGCAAACCACCTATGCAACGGCCGTGCAAAGCGACAACAAGGTGATCGTCGGCGGAGCGGGATTTATCTTCCGGCTGAATGCCGACGGGACCATGGACAGCACGTTTGTGCAAGCGGTATCGCAGCCCACCGTCTATGCGATCGCCGTGCAACCCGACGGCAAAATATTGATCGGCGGGGCCTTCTCAACTTTCATCGGCACGACGCGGAACAACCTTGCGCGGCTGAACACCGACGGCACTGTGGACGGCACTTTTCTCAACAATCTCACCGGGGCGTCCAGCAACGTCCGATGCATTCAAGTCCAGTCCGATGGCAAGGTTCTGATTGGCGGCGACTTTACCACGGTCAACGGCACGGGCCGTTACCATGTTGCCCGGCTCACCAGCGCGGGCATTCTGGACACCGGGTTTGCCCCCGGGAATATTTCCGGCAATTCGGTCTATGCGATGGCCCTCCAGCCGGACAACAGCATCGTGATTGGAGGCAGCTTTAGCGACTACTATTACAACAACGGGCTTACCAGTTACTCCTATAACATTGCCCGGCTCTATCCGGACGGGTCGATGGACAACACTTTTTATTGTCCCAACAATTATTTCTCCACGACGTATGCCCTCGGCCTGCAAAGCGACGGCGGGATTCTGGCCGGCGGCAATTTCACCTATTCTTCGACGAACCGCTATCTCGCGCGCGTCTACGGCAATCTTTACCCGCCGGAGTTCACGCTGCAGCCGACGAACCGCGCGGTCGCGGTTGGCACCAATGTCACTTTCACCGCCCACGTCAACAATCCCACGACCACTTACTTTCAGTGGCGCAAGAACGGCACGGACATTGCCGGGGCGACGGAAATGGCTTACACGCTCTACAATGTCCAACTCAGCGATGCGGGCGTTTATGCGGTCTTCGCCAACAATTCCATCGCCGGGGTCACCAGCAGCAACGCGCTCCTCCAGGTGGGCATGCCGCCGGCGATCACGCAGCCGCCGGCCAGCCTGACGGTGACGCAGGGGCAGCCGGCGACGTTCACCCTCGGCGCGAGCGGCACGCCGCTGAATTATTATTGGAAGAAGAACGGGGTGTTTATTCCGGGGGCGACGAACGCGGCGCTCACCTTCGCCAACGCGGTGTACACCAACGCCGGCAGCTATATGTGCCAGGTCAGCAATTTTCTGGGGAACTTGACCAGTGTTGCGGCCACGCTCACCGTTTACGCACCGCCCGCGATTCTCGCGCAACCCGCCGGCCAAACCGTGGGGGTCAGTTCCAATTTCACGGTGGCGGTTTCGGCCAATGGAACAGCCCCGCTGGCGTATCAATGGCTTAAAGACGGCAATCTACTGGCCAATCCCGCCGGCGCAAGCATCACTATCACCAATGCGCAGGTCACGGATGGCGGCGGCTATTCGGTGATCATCGCCAATTCTTTCGGCAGCGTGACGAGCGCCGTAGCGGTCATCAGCGTCACGAATTTCCCACCCTTCATCGTGACGCAGCCGGCGGGTGGAAATTATCCGGTCGGGAGCAATTTCAGCCTGTCGGTCGTGGCCGGCGGCACCGCGCCGTTTGCGTATCAGTGGAGCACCAATGGCGCGCCCATTCCCGGGGCGGTGGCCGCCAGCTATGCGGTGACGAATGCGCAGACCAATGATTCCTGGGCTTATACCGTGACGGTCACGAACATCAGCGGCGGCATCACCAGCGCGGCGGCGGTGGTAAATGTCGGGTACGCGCCGGTCGTCGTGCAACAGCCGTTGTCCGTCACCAACAACGCCGGCGGCACGAATGGTTTCGCGGTGACGCTGTTTGGCAGCAGCCCGCTGCTCTACCAGTGGTTCAAGGACGGCATGCCCATTCCCAACGCGACAAATATTTCACTGATGCTGCCCAATTTGCAATCCAACCAAGTCGGTTATTATTTTGTGAGCGTAACCAACATTTATGGCGGCACGGTGAGTTCCAATGCGGCGCTGGTGCTTGCCGGCGTTCCATTCAGCCTCTGGCAGGGGTTGGTGGCTTATTATCCGTTCAACGGGAATGCCAATGATGCGAGCGGGAATGGCTACAATTTAATCAACAACGGGGCAACCTACGGAACGGATATGTTCGGGAATACAAACGCCGCCGCAGTGTTCAGCGCGGGCACGGCAATTCCCCCCGCCGGGAATTTTGACGATAGTTTTGGGGGGCAATGGATGAGTTTCGGAACGGCGGCACCGCTTGATAATTTGTCAGCGGTCACCGTTTCAATGTGGCTGAATCCGGGGAACTTTTTGCCGCCGGCGGCCGGCAACGCCGCCAGCGGGCGGGTTTTGTATCAGGAATCGGTGGTGGACATCGACACGCAAGGCAACAGTCCGCAAGGTTTCGGTTTTACTTACGGAGATGGAAACAACTGGTTTAATCAAACCGGCCTTGACGTGACCAATGGAACCGCCGGATTTTCAACCAATGGCAGCTGGGTGCATTGTGTTTTGACGGCGGATGCGACCGGTCAAAAACTGTTTGCCAACGGGGCATTGTTAGAATCCGATTCCACCCTGTTTACCGGGACAGGAACAAACGGTTACATCCTGGGTTTAGGCGCATACTACAACGGTTCAATTGATGATCTGCGGATCTACAACCGTGCCCTGTCCTCCAATGAAGTGGCTTCGTTATATGCGCTGGAAGCCGACCTGCCGGTCATTTCCCAGCAGCCCCAATCACAAACAAACATGTTCGGCGGCTCCGCGCAGTTTGCCGTGACAGCCACTGCGCAAAATCCATTGCTGTATCAATGGCAGTTCAACAGCGCGAACATTGCCGGGGCAACGAACGCCGCGCTGGTTCTGACGAATCTCCAATATACCAATGCCGGCAGCTACGGCGTGACCATCAGCAACGCCTTGGCCGGCGTCACGAGTTCCAACGCCACGCTCACCGTATGGCAACCCGTCCCGCAATTCGCCACCTCCGGTCATACCATGACCAACGGCGCATTCGGCATCTCCTTGGGTGGTTTG
Organism: Verrucomicrobiia bacterium; assembly: GCA_031290985.1. Taxonomy (GTDB): domain Bacteria; phylum Verrucomicrobiota; class Verrucomicrobiia; order Limisphaerales; family UBA11358; genus UBA11358. Next base: position 64,839 of record JARLJW010000086.1, read on the forward strand.
ACCGGACACGGCCCAATTACCATTTACGCTTCCTCAAACTTGTTGAGCTGGGAGGCCATCTTCACCAACCCGCCCCTGATCGGCACGCTGCAATTTCTGGATGCCGGGTCAACCAACCGGCCATTGCGTTTCTACCGCGCCACAGAGCAATAGGTAATCAATCAACCTTTGCATCCGGCGAAGCCGCCTTCAGCGCCTCCAGCTCCTCCCAGCGAGCAAACAGCTTCTTGAGCATTTCCTTTTCCGACTCCAGCTCGGCCATGAGCTGATCTGTCTGCGTGGCGTGCGTGCGATGGAAATCCGGTGAGGCAAAGAGGTTTTCGATCCGGCTGATCTCTCCCTCGACGGCATGGATGTGTGCCTCCATCCCGGCGAGTTCGTGTGTTTCCTTGAAGGAGAGTTTGCGTCCTTTGGCCTTGGCCTTTTCCGGAGCGGCGGCTTTGGCGGCGTCGGCGGCATACTTGGCGGCCAGCTCGCGCGCAGCGGTTTCCTGCACCTTGGCCGCCTTCTGCTTCTTCTCCAGGTAATAATCGTAGTCGCCGACGCTGTGATGGATTTTGCCGTCGCCCTCAAACGCCAGGATGTCCGTGCAGACACGGTTCAGAAAATAGCGGTCATGGCTCACCACGCACACCACGCCGGGAAACGCGATCAACGCCTCTTCGAGCACCCGCAACGTCGGCAGGTCGAGATCATTGGTCGGCTCGTCGAGAATGAGGAAGTTGCCGCCGCTCTTCAAGATGCGCGCCAGCAACAACCGGCTCCGCTCGCCGCCAGACAGTTTTTTCACCACCGTCAATATGCGGTCATCGGAAAACAAAAACCGTTTCAGATAGGAGCGCACCGAAATCTTGGCATCACCCCAGATGACAAAGTCCGAACCGTCGGAGACCTCGTCCAGCACGGTGCGTTCTTCATTCAACTGCAAGCGCCCCTGGTCAACGTAGTTGAACTTGGTGAGCTGGCCGATTTTCACAATGCCTTCCGTGGGCGGCAACTGGCCGATGAGCGTTTTCAACAGGGTCGATTTGCCGAGGCCGTTGCGACCGCAGACGCCGATGCGATGTCCGTTCTCGAAGGTAAAACTGAAGCCGGAGAACAATTGTTTGCCGCCCATCGCCATGGCCAGGCCGGTGACGTCAACGGTGCGGTTGCCGAGCTGGGGCGGCGGCGGAATGCACAATTCGATGTCCTCTTCGACCGTCGGGCCTTCTTTGGCTGCCTCATCGTAGTAGCGCTCGAAGCGGTCCTTCTGCTTGCTGCGCTGCGCACGTGGGCCTTGCCGCACCCACGCGAGCTCCTTCTTCAAGAACATCTGCCGCTTGTGTTCGATGGTGGCATCGGCTTCCTGCCGCTCGGCTTTGGCCAGCAGATAGTCGGTGTAATTGCCGGCATGGGAAAAGAACTTGCCGTCGTACAGTTCCAGGATGTTGTTCGCGACCCGGTCGAGAAAATAACGATCGTGCGTGATGACGAGAAACGAGCCGGTGAAGCTTTCCAGAAATTCCGCCACCCACTCGATGGATTCGGGATCCAGATGGTTGGTCGGCTCGTCCAGCATCAGAAAGTCCGGCTGCGAAACGATCGCCCGGGCCATGGCCACGCGGCGCTTCTCGCCACCGGAAAGCGTATCGATTTTCCGCTCCGCACCGGGGCAGTTCAGATGCGCCATCGCGATCTCGATGCGGCGATCCACCGTCCAGCCGTCCAGCACCATGATGCGCTGCTCCAGCTCTTCGTGGCGTTTGGAATCGTGGGGCAGCGACTCAAATTCCTTGATGAGATCCAGCACATGCTGCGCGCCATCACGGATGTTCTCAAAAACATTCTTGGTGTCATCCAGCATGAAATCCTGCGGCAGATAGCTCACGGCGAGATTGCGTTGCCGGGTGACCTCGCCGCTGTCCGGCGCCTGCAAGCCCGCGAGAATCTTCAGGAACGTGGTCTTGCCGGAGCCGTTGCGGCCGACGAGCCCGATGCGTTCCCCCTCCTGGATGCCGAGGGTGATGGAATCAAGGATGGTGCGGTTGTTGTAGCGCACAACAACGTCACTGGCGGCAATAAGGGTAGACATGTCAGTTCAGACCGGCCAAAGGATGGAAACTCGTTTCACCGGGGCGTGGAAGGTAGCAGAGAACCGGGCGGTAACAAGCTCACACAGAGCAATTCGATCAAGGCCGCAAAACTTGTCCATGGCCTCGCTCGGAGAACGTTGCAACGCTTCACCCTCAACCCAACCGCGAAATTTTCAAGATATCACTCGAAAGAGGGATGAATTGATTTGGCGGCTTAGCGTAAGGTCTTCGCAATTCACCTTTATCCGCCAACCCCGGCCAACTGTAATCACCTGCCCATGAAAAATCGTATCCACATACCCAATGATTGTTTTTACCCGATGGCCTGCCTGGTGGCGGCCGTCTTGTTTCTGCTCTCCCCCAACGCACCCGGGGCGCAGGTCATCCAAACTTTGCCGTTCTACGACAGTTTTGATTACATCCCGGCGGGCCTGTCCAGCGCTTCGTCCACGGTCTGGGAAACGTGCTTTTCCACGGGGAACCTCTACGTCACGAACAACAACCTGACGCTGCCCGGATTCGCCGCCTCCGCCGGGAATGGCGTGGCCGGTTCCGCCAAGGCCGTGCGGTTCGCCGGCATGCAATTCACCAGCCAGACCGCGGCCGAGGGCAAGACGGTTTACGCTTCGTTCCTGTACCAGGTCTCCGCCTATTCGACGACCACCCCGGGCGTTATTGCCTTCCTCGATGCAACCAATATCGGCACGAGTTCCAGCGCGCCCATGCCGGGATACACCGCGCTGGCCCTGCTCATAGATCACACCGGACACATTGGAATCAATGCCGTCACGCCGTCCGCCACCGGGGCGCAGTTTGAAACTGCGGCCACGGCCTTGAACACCACGGTGTTGATTGTGGCCCGGTACACTTTTCATTCCAGCCCGGCCAAGGATGTCGTGGACCTCTGGGTCAATCCGGCCAGCGGCAGCTATGGAGCCGGCAGCGCGCCCACCCCGGATAAATCGGTCACGGGCACGATCAACTGGCCCAGCCTGGCCGACTTCACCATTTCTTGTAACGGCAATGATGCCACCCTCGCCCAAAAGTGGGATGAAGTCCGCATCGGCACCACTTGGGCCCAGGCGGTGCCGGCCAGCAACGTGCCCGGAGCCGCCAGCGCGGCGCATTCCATCATGGTTAGCGCCACGCCGGCCTCGATCATCGCCAATGGGGCCAGCACTTCCGTGATCAAAATGCAGGCCCGCGACCTCAACGGCGTCAACCTTGCCACCGGCGGAGCAGCCGTGACGTTCACGAATGCCCTCGGCACATTCGGTGCCACCACGGACAATGGCGACGGGACCTATCAGGCCGCCCTGACCTCACCCGCCACGCTCGGCAGCACCAAGGTGTCGGCCAAATTGGGCGGCACAGCCATTGCCTCCATCGGGTCGGCCACGAATTCATCTTCACTGACGGTCAGCTTCGTGCTCGGGCCGGTCAGCACGACCGCCTCCACCGCCACGGCCATTCCGACCAACGCGGCGGCGGATGGCCTGACCGCCGCCACCATTACCGTGACGGCCATGGATGATTACGGTCATCCGATTTCCGGGCAGACGGTGGTGTTGAGCGTGAGCGGTTCGGGCAACACGGTTTCCACACCCGCCTTGACGGATGCGAACGGTCACACCACGGCCACGCTGACCTCCACGGTGGCGGAGACGAAGACCATCACCGTCACCATTGGTTCCACCCAGATCACAGCGCAGCCGACGGTCACCTTCACCTCGGGCGGTGTGAGCGCCGCGACCTCGACCGCCGTGGCCAGCCCGAACACGGGGCTGGTGGCGGATGGCGTCACAACGTCAACCATCACCGTGACGGCCATCAGCGGGGCGAGCACTCCGTTGGCCGGGTCCACCGTGACTTTGGCCGTAAGCGGCACGGGGAATGTCCTGACCCAGCCGGCTTTGCCCACAGATGTCAACGGCCAGACCACGGCCACGTTGAAATCCACCGGCTCCGGGACGAAAACGATCACGGTGACCATCGACGGTACGGTCATTAACGCGCAACCGACGGTGACGTTCGTCGCCGGGGCGGCGACACAAATCGCCTTCACCGCGCAGCCGGTGACCACGCCCGTGAATGTGACGTTGTCCCCGGTCGTGGTGCAAATCCAGGACCAGTACGGCAACCCGGTTCCGCAAAGTGGCGCGACGGTCACGCTGGCGCTTAGTTCCGGGACGCTGCTCGGCACCAACCCGCAGGTGACCGATGCGAACGGGAAAGCCACGTTCGGCGATTTGAACATTCCGCAGATTTCTTCCGGACTCACCCTGACGGCCAACGTCAGCGGCTTTAGCCCGGTTCAAAGCAGCGTGTTCAACGCTCCGCCCAAGACTTTCTACAAACTGAACAACACCACGGCGCTGAATCTGGCCGCCAGTTGGACGGCAACCCAGGGCGGCGTGGGACCGGCTGGTCCGCCGGCCGCCGATGGCATCGGCATCTGGGACACCAACTCCAGCGGGGGCACGATGGATCTTGGCGCCAGCATGTCGTGGTACGGACTGGTGAACGGCTGCAACGGCGCAGTGACCATCACCGACACCGTCGGGGGCCACACGCTGACACTCGGTGCCGGCAGCCTGGACGGATCCGGAGCTCTCCACAGCTTCACGCTGAACAACAACCTCGCCTTGAGCGCGGACCAGATTTGGAAATGGACGGCCAATTCGTTCACGCTAACCGTCAACAGCAACCTGGACAATGGCGGGCACCGGCTCACGATCAACGGCTTGAACGGCAACGGTCCCGAGAAGTTCAACGGCACGATCAGCGGCGCCGGCGGATTCACCCTGATCGGCAGCGCCGCAGTGACCTTCAACGGCGCGAACACCTACACCGGCAACACCACGCTTAACGGCGGCAAGCTCATCATCAACACCAACGGCTCCATCGCCAATTCATCAGGCATCGCCCTGGCTTCGAGCACGACGCTTGATGTTTCTGCCGCAGCACCCTTCACGATGACTGGCGGCCAGACACTTGCCGGCGGCACGAACGGCAGCGGCACCGCCACGATTTCCGCGAGCACTACGAACGGTCCCGGCACCATGATTCTGGCCACTGGCGCCCAGGCGGCTTTTACCGTCGTCGGCAATGCCAGCAGCAACAGCGTGACGGTCGGAAAAATCAATCTGACCGGCGGCGTCACCCTGAACGGCAATGTCATCACCGTCAACGTGACCGGCGCGCCGTTGCCGGCAGGAACGTACACGCTGTGGACTGCCACGAATGGTTTCACGGTCAATGGCACGCTGCCCGCACCCATAATTACGGGCCTGGGAATTGCCGATACCTCCGTGCCGCAGATCGTGGTCAACGGCCAGAACCTCCAACTCACGTTGGGTTTCAGCGTTTCGCCCGCCGGCATCACCAACACCTGCGGCGATCCGGCCATTTTCACCGTCACCCCGGCGGCCGGAGCTACGAGTTATCAATGGTATGATCCCACGCTCCAGCCCATCACCAGCGCCACAAACACGACGCTGACGCTGGCCAGCACGCATCCGGCCGACAGCGGCACTTACCTCATCGTGGCAACCGGCCCGACCGGCATCCTCACCAATTCCGTGACGTTGCTAACTGTAGATTCTGCGCCGCCGCTCATCACCTTGAATGGCAGCAGCCTGGTTGCGATCCCCTTGGGCGGCGTCTATACCGAGTTGGGCGCGACGGCGTATGACACCTGCCCCGGCACCAGCCTGACCGTGACCACCAATGGTTCCGTTGATGCCTCCACGCTCGGCGAATACATCATCACCTATTCCGCCGTCACCGGCGCGGGCGTTCCGGGCAGCCTGACCCGGACGGTGGATGTGATTAATCCGGTGCTCGTGAATCTGCTCGTCACGCCATCCACGATCGCGCCGCAATGCGGTAGTAATGTGACGTTCACGGCGTCCGTCGGCGGCCTGCCGCCCATCACCTACCAGTGGTATGACAATAACAACAACGCGATTCCCGGGGCCACCAATGCCAGCTACACGCTCGTGGATCCGACCGACCCCAGCGCGGGCGTCTACACGGTGATCGCCCAGAACGCCTACAACTCGCTGACCAATATCGCGGTCATCACCTCCGTCCTGCACACGGCTCCGCCCGTAATGACGCTCAATGGCGCCAGCCCGGTCAACATCCTGTTGAACAGCCCGTATGTGGACGCTGGCGCGACGGCGTTTGATCTGTGCGCGCAGGCCAGCTTGACGGTGACGTCCAATAACCCGGTGAATACCGCACTGGCCGGCACTTATTCGGTCACCTACTCGGCCACCACGGCGGATGGCACGCCGGGCACGTTGACGCGCACGGTCATCGTCAGTTCGATACCGGATTTCGGGCCGAATGTGCTGATCTTCGATCCGAGGATGACGAACATCCAAAGCCAGGTGAACGCGGTTTATGGCATTCAAAAATATAACCAGTTCGGCACGCAACGTTACGCCCTGTTGTTCAAGCCGGGGCAATACACCAGTCTGGGTGTTCCGCTGGGTTATTACACGCAGGTGCTCGGGCTGGGGCAAATGCCCGACGACGTCACCATCACCGGCGACCTGTATTCTGATGGCGTGTTGGTGAATGAAAATGCGACCGTGAATTTCTGGCGCTCGGCGGAGAATATCGGCGTGGTGCCCACCAACAGCGGCAACTACGTCATCTGGGCGGTGTCCCAGGGCACGGATTTCCGCCGCATGCACGTCCATGGCGAAGTGGACCTCGCGAATCATACGGATGGCAATTACGCCAGCGGCGGTTTCCTGGCGGATTCCAAGATTGACACGACCATCAGTTCCATCGCGCAGCAGCAATGGCTTTCGCGCAATGACATCTTTGGCAACTGGTCGGGCGGCGTTTGGAACATGGTGTTTGTCGGCGTCTCCAATCCGCCGGCGGGAACCTGGCCCGCCAAGCCCATTACGATCATCACCAACACGCCGATCATCCGCGAGAAGCCGTATCTCTATCTGGACATCAATGGGAATTACGCCGTCATGGTGCCGGCCTTGCAAACGAACAGCTTGGGCACCACCTGGGCCAACGGTCCGACTCCGGGCGCATCGATCCCCATCAGCCAGTTCTACGTGGCGCACGCGGACTCGGACAACGCCGCCTCCATCAATGCCGCTCTGAACGCCAGCTTGAACTTGATCTTGTGCCCGGGCGTTTATTTGCTCAACGGCAGTCTGCAAGTTACCAATGCCGACACCGTCATCCTCGGGCTCGGTTACCCGACGCTCATCCCGCAGACCGGGACGCCCGGGCTGACCATCGCGGATGTGAACGGCGTGAAAGTCGGCGGGCTGCTGTTCGATGCGGGTCCGGTGCGGTCCCCCACCTTGTTGCAGGTGGGAACGGCGAACAGCCACGCGAATCATGCGAGCGATCCGACCTTCTTGTACGACATCTCCATGCGCATCGGCGGGGCGGCCGCCGGGTCCACCTTGAGTTGCATTGAGATCGACGCGAATGATGTCGTGGGCGACAACATCTGGCTGTGGCGCGCGGACCACGGCAACGGCGTGGGCTGGACCCAGAACGTGTGCAACAACGGCCTCGTCGTCAACGGCGACCGGGTGACGATGTACGGCCTGTTTGTCGAGCATCACCAGCAGTATGAAACTTTGTGGAACGGCAACTGGGGCCGGCTGTACTTCTACCAGTCTGAATTGCCGTATGATCCGCCGACGCAGGCGTTGTGGTCGCACAATGGCGTGAACGGGTATGCGTCCTACAAGGTCGCGGACTCGGTCACGAGCCATCAGGCGTACGGGCTGGGCGTCTACGCGGTGTTCATCAATTGCACGAACATCAGTTGCGAGAACGCCATTGAGACGCCGACCAACGCCCCGCAGGTCAACTTGCACGACATGATCACGGTATATATCGCCGGTAACACCAGCGGCGGCGGCACCTCGACGCTCACGCACATCGTCAACGGCATGGGGGCCACGCTTGCCGGACCGGGCTTCGGCGGCACCGCCAAGGCCACCAGCCTCTGGACGAATGCGCCGTTCAGCCTAGGCACCAGCGCGGCGACCGGTCCCGCGGCATCGGTCAGCGGCGGGAATTTTTCCATCACCTTTCCCACCGAATCCACGCATACCTATCAGGTGCAGTATAAAAACTCCCTGATGGATCCGGGTTGGTCGAACCTGGGCAGCCCGTTCGTTGGGAACGATGCTTTGCAACCGGTCAACGATCCCGCCTCGATGCCCGGGCGGTTTTACCGGATTGTAGAGTATTGAGCCGCGCGTGGATTTAAATAGCAGTTCTTGGCAAGCTTGCCACAGGCAGGGCGCATCACTTTTGCGCACCGTCGCGGTGAATCAGGGTGCGTTGGTTAGCAATCGCGGCGCGCGCGGAGCGACGCGCCCTACCTGCTGCTGTGCCAATATTAAGGTTAACTGGGATAGTTTTATCGGGGCGCGGAAAACGACGGCGAGCCGGGCGGAGACATGCTTGCTTGTGAATCGCGACTGAATGGTCGCTTGAGGTTAGAGAGCGGCTCGTGCGGTCGAAAGCGGCGCTAAAGCGGCCGCACTGCTATGAGTTGTGTCAAGCGCGACCGGAGCGATTTCTTGTTTTTTTATTAGAAGTGTTTTTCGGTTTTTCCTTTCCGTCCGGGTCCGAGGGTTGAAACGTTTTCCTGGCGGCGGCAAGCGGGGTTAGC
>JARLJW010000087.1 GCA_031290985.1 Verrucomicrobiia bacterium
AACCACGGATGCAAAGTCTTTGACGCGAATTTCGCGAATGGGCGCGAATGGGGATTTCTTTTGGCGGGCGCGGACATGTAAGATGTAGTGGCAGGCATCTTGCCTGATGCTGCTCATGCCGGGGCGGTGCCCGGCGCTCCGGGAATCCTGCCTCGCGCAGTGTCAGCGCTTTGGAATGTTCGTGGGGCGCAGGCTGTGGGTCACGGTTCTGTCCGGGCGGCAGGATGCCGCCCTCTACGTCAGGCCGGGAGGCCTGACGCTACAGGAATTTAATCAACCACGGATGCAAAGGCTTTGACGCGAATTTCGCGAATGGGCGCGAATGGGGATTTCTTTTGGCGGGCGCGGAGATGTAAGATGTAGTGGCAGGCATCTTGCCTGATGCTGTTCACGCCGGGGCGGTGCCCGGCGCTCCGGGAATCCTGCCTCGCGCAGCGTCAGCGCTTTGGAATGTTCGTGGGGCGCAGGCTGGGTCACGGTTCTGTCCGGGCGGCAGGATGCCGCCCTCTACGTCAGGCCGGGAGGCCTGACGCTACATCGGGGCGAGCCGCACGGGCCAATGCAAAAGAATCAGCAGGCCTTGTTTCCGAAGCGATTGCCGTCGGCATCAAGGATTGTACCATCGGGCAACACTTCGACGGGTAAAATGTAATCTTCCACGGTCAGGGCATCGTCAAAGTCGCGCTCGCCGTCGAGGAATTGGCGCAGTTTTTCCATCACGTCATCGGCGATCTCGCGCTGGGCGGCTTCAAGGGTTGGATAAACGGCCGGCCGGCCCTGCGCGTCGTGCCATGCGGGAATGGGAATTAAATCAACCACGGATGAGCACGATCTTTAAATCCGAAATCCGAATCCCGAAATCCGAGGAAATCCGAATTTTTAACCACGGATGCAAAGTCTTTGACGCGAATTTCACTAATTGGCGCGAGTGGAACGAACAACAAAGGCGCAAAGACACAAAGGGGCTCTCTACAATGACTCGCCATAATCCGCCGCAAGCGCGAACCGCCGCTCAACTTCATCCGGCTCGTGTGTATCCATCCGGTCGTACAAGCCGCTCCAAGCGGAATCGGTGGTATATAGCTCCTCGTCGGCAAGTTCGCCGGCCTCGAAACGGCGCCAAGCCTCGGCGGCAAAGCATTTCAACACACGGGGCCAACCGCTTTCAGCATCTTCATAACCATCCGGGTGCAAACCGGGAAAGAGATACGCGAGAGCCGACCATGCGCGGACAAATTGCTCATGCGGCAATTGTTCCAGCGGATGTTGAAGCGCGAGCCGCATTTCACGCCCCGCAGACCGTAACGAATTTGGGATGTATGCGATTGTTTCCATTCCGACCAGGCTACGCTCAAAACTGACGTTTGCCAGGGCAAAATTACACCAGCAAATCAGCGATAATTTCTGCAATCTGATTGGCCAGTAATGGCGGCACCGCGTTTTGTGTGTTTCATAGTGTTGAGGCTCTCAAAGCGACGCGCATGGGTTGCTTCAAAATGATTCGCAACCGTAATGTGCCATCACTAGGAATTGAAACGCCAGTGATACGATTGCCAACCACGGCAATGGAATTCCCTTTTTCATCGAAGGCTGCGGCCAGCGGACAAGAAACTGGTGCTCCATCTTCTGTGACTGCATCAATCCTAAGGTCTCTGACAGATTCATCGCGCCGAAAACGGTCCATGAGCCCTGGCAATGTCTGACGTGTAATTCGTTTCTGGCCAACGCGGAGCATAGTCACCTTCAAAAGTTTCGATGCCAGCATCATTCAGCCCTTGAATCACACCACCTGATAGCGGGGGAAATTTTAGTTTCATACTCCCTTTCGGCTTATTGCAACCAGTCGATTTTGATTTCCTTTTCGACTTCTTTGAATTCCGGGTCACCGGTTAGAAATTCGGCATTTCTTATTTTAGCTAGGGCCGCCCCGAAGCAATCCGCATAGGACATTTTTTTGGTGCCTTTGAAGATGGCGGCCTGATGGGTCTGCTGAAAATCGGCGTAGATTATCTCAATGGGCATGGTGGCAATTTCCCGGGCCTTTTGCTCGGCCATGGCGGAGGATACGGTGCGCAGGACGGAATAATAAACTTCCCCCCAATTTACCACGCTCATCAGGAGTTTATGCCGGTCGGCAACGGCCTGTTCCAAAACCTTTTCCACCGCCTCAGCGCCGGGTTCGTCATTGAACAAGGCCATCAGCGCCCAGCTATCCAAAACTTTGGTGGCCATTACAGATCCCTTTCGCGCTTCCGTTCCGCCATGAAGGTTTCCATGGCCTTGGTGCCTTTCAACGAGCCGCGCATGCTTTTGATGAATGTGCGGGTGATGGGTTTTAGCAGGATGCCTTCCGGGGTGGAAACCACGGTGGCCTTGGTGCCTTCTTCAATTTCGAATTCCTTGCGCAGATGGCGGGGAATCACCACCTGCCCCTTGGTGCCGAAATTCACGGTCTCGGTTTTAAAAGTAGCAATCATGCCAATAAGTTAAACATTATATAAAAGTATGTCAAATACAATTTGTATAACTTATTTACAGCTGTAGCCCTGAAATGCTCGATTAGCACCATTCCCCCTTTCAAACAGGCATATCCGGGAAAATTTGAGCCTCCTTACGTCGTCTCCTACAAATGACGGGGCGCTGGGCCGAGGGCGGCCAGTTAATGAATCGGTGAGTTTGAGAGTCAGTGAATTGGGGGCATGGGCGGTTTTTAGTTGAGGGTTGATAGCGGCGGAAGCAGTGGGCGGCACGGTGCTGGCGTACGGGCAACTATTCAAAAATAGGCATTTTCCGAATTTTGAAATTTGAGTCTCCTTACGTCGTCTCCTACAAATGACGGGGCGCTGGCGCGTAGCGGTTGCCGGGGGAGGGAGACGGCGATGTTGTCAAGTGGAAAGTTTGCGTCGAATCGGGGCCGATTCGACGTAAACTTAATGCTGGGTTTTAATATGGTTGGGGAGTAAATGGATAGCGGTTGAAAGGGGCCGGGACTTTGCAGTCGGCCACCAAACTTTGCAGTCGGCCGCCAAATTGAGGATGGTGGATGGCCGATGGGGGCAGGCAGGCAGTTAATGAGTTTGTGAATCAGTGAGTTAGTGAGTGGGGGCAGTCTGGCGGCGGGACGCCGCCGGAACTCGCAGGCAAGATGCCTGTGCTGCGGCGGGGACGTAAACGCGGTGAATCAAGGTGCATCAAGGTGCATCAAGGTGGCAGGGTGAAGAAAGGGACGGATGGGACGGATGGGACGAATGGGACGAATGTTTCGCGAGCAGGCTGGTGTCGCGCGGAACCGGTCTGAAATGAACCGCTGGCGGCGGGACGCCGCCGGAACTCGCAGGCAAGATGCCTGCACTACGGTGGGGACGTAAACGCGGTGCATCAAGGTCCGTGCCGGACGGGCCATCGGGGGCAGTTCTTTGACATTTTAGTTGATAGTGGCGGAAGCAGTGGGCATAGGGGATGGTTGAATGGTTGGATGGGGGCGGGGGTGATGCTGGGCGGGCCAGCCAGTTAAGCCAAATTAAGGTAAATCAAGGTGGGTTAAGGCTCGCAGCCCTGCGCCATCTCGATTTGCCTCGTGGCCACACCCAGACCAGAAGACCAAATGGCTGAACTTGATGCACACAACTTCAATTCAACTGCTCTAAACAGGATCCCAAGGCGCACTTCAGGAGAGCAAACGCCTGCGGTTGGCAACCTGACCAGCAGCACGTAGGTTCAGGCGCATGGCGCAACCTTTGACCATGTTTTAACAATCCTTGGTATGCGCAGGCCTTGTAAGGTTGCTATTTTTTCCCCTTAAGTCAGTGGAAGTTCCTCCGATAGGTCAAGTTGACGTGGCACATATGGCCGCGCCATTGGTTTTAACGTTTCAGGTCATCGTACATCGGCTTATGAGAAAATTATTCTTGGTTTTGGGCATGTTTCTGCTGGCTGGATTGCTGGGGGTGGTCACCGCATCGGCGTCGGTGCTGACGATTGCGGGCTTGTCGGCCAACGGCAAGACGTATGACGGAAACAATTCGGCCACCGTTAATTTTGGCGGCGCCATGCTTAACGGCGTGGACCCCGGGGATGCGGGCAATGTGACTTTGGTCACGAACGGCTACACGGCCACCTTCAACGATAAAAACGCGGGCAACGGTAAAACCGTTTCCGTGGCCGGCCTGACGCTGGCGGGCAGCGCGGCGTCAAGCTATACGCTTACCCAGCCGACTTTGAGCGCGAACATCACGGCCCGCCCCCTGGTCATCATCGCCACCGGCGTGAACAAGACCTACGACGCGACCACCAATGCCTCGGTGACCTTGACCGATACCAAGGTTGTCGGCGACAACGTGGCTGATTTTTACGATACGGCGGGTTTCGCCGACAAGAATGTGGGCACGAACAAGCCGGTGGTGGCGTATGACCTGTTTATCACGGGCACGGACTCGGGCAATTACACGGTGTCCAACACCACGGCGGCGGCGACGGCCAACATTTCCACGAAGGTCCTGCGGGTGGCGGCGACGGGCCAGAACAAGCCGTACGATGGCACGGTGACGGCGACGGTGACGTTGTCGGATAATCATCTGGCGGGCGACAGCGTCACGGACGGCTACACGGTGGCGACGTTCGCGGATCAATATGTGGGGGATGGGAAGACGATCAATGTCAGCGGCATCGCGATCAGCGGGCCGGATGCGGGGAATTATACTTTGAACAGCACGACGGCGCACACGCAGGCGAATGTCACGCCGCGGCCGTTGACCATCACGGCGACGGGCCAGAACCGGGCCTATGACGGGACGACGAATGCGACGGTGACGCTGACCAACAACCAGCTGGCGGGCGACGTCATCACGGTGAGTTTTGGCGCGGCAGGTTTCAGCGACAAGAACGTGGGCACCAACAAGACGGTGAGCGTGTATGACCTGGTGATCACCGGCCCGGATTCGGACAGCTATGCGCCCGCGAGCCCGGTCGTGACGACCACGGCGAACATCACGAGCCGCACGTTGACGGTGGTGGCTTCCGGCGTGAACAAGGTTTATGACGGCACCAACAATGCGACGGTGACGTTGACGGACAACCGGCTGGCGGGCGACACGCTGACGAACGTTTATGCCAGCGCGAGTTTTGGCAACAAGAACGTTGGCAACGGCAAGACGGTGACGGTGACGGGCATTACCCTGACGGGGCCGGACGCGGGGAATTATGCCTTGGGCAACACCACGGCGACCACGCCGGCGAACATCACGGTGCGGACCTTGACGGTGACGGCCGCGGGGGTGAACCGGGCCTACGACGGCACGACGAACGCGTCGGTGACTTTGAGCGATGACCGGGTGGCCTTGGATGCGCTGACGGCCACGTATGCGAGCGCGAGTTTCAGTGATAAAAACGGCGGGACCGGCAAGCCGGTGAGTGTCACGGGCATCCAGATCACGGGCACTGACGCGGCGAATTATTCATTGGCCAGCACCACGGCGAGCGCCACGGCGAACATCACCGGGCGCACGCTGACGGTATCGGCGACGGGCCAGAACAAGATTTACGACGGCACCACGAATGCGACGGTGACGTTGACGGACAACCGGCTGACGGGTGACAACCTCACCAATACGTATACGAGCGCGAGCTTCGGCAACAAGAATGTTGGCAATGGCAAGACGGTGACGGTGACGGGCATCGCCCTAGCCGGGCCGGACGCGGGGAATTATGCCTTGGGCAACACGGCGGCGACCACGCCGGCGAACATCACGGTGCGCAGTTTGACGGTGACCGCCGCGGGGGTGAGCAAGGCTTACGATGGCACGACCAATGCGTCGGTGACTTTGACGGATGATCGGGTTCCCTTGGATGTGCTGACGGCCACGTATGCGAGCGCAAGTTTCAGTGATAAAAACGCCGGCACAGGCAAGCCGGTGAGTGTCGCGGGCATCCAGATCACGGGCACTGACGCGGCGAATTATTCATTGGCCAGCACCACGGGGAGCGCCACGGCGAACATCACCGGGCGGACGCTGAATGTGGCGGCCACCGGGCAGGATAAAGTTTACGACGGCACGAACAACGCCACGGTGACGTTGTCGGACAACCGGCTGGCCGGCGACACGATCACGGTGGGCTATGGCGCCGCCAGTTTCAGTGACAAACGGGTGGGCAGCGGCAAGACGATTACGGTCACCGGGATCACGGTCACCGGTGCGAACGCCGCGAACTACACATTGGGCGGCACAAACACGAGCACGACGGCGGCCATCACGGCGCGTCCGCTGGTCGTCACCGCCACCGGCGTGAACAAGGTTTATGACGGCACCACCACCGCCACGGTGACGCTCGGAGATAACCGCGTGGCCAACGATGTTCTCACGGAGAGCTATGGCAGCGCCAGTTTCAGCAGCAGCGCGGTGGGCACTGGCAAGACGGTGAATGTCGCGGACATATTCATTTCCGGCACGGATGCGGGCAATTACTCGCTGAGCAACACGACGGCCAGCGCGACGGCCAACATCACGGCTGGTTCCACGGTGGCGTCGCTGACCTCCTCGGGAAATCCCGCGGGCTTCCGTGACCTGATCGCTTTTACCGAAACCCTGCCGGCGGATGCCACGGGCACGGTCACTTATTTCACGAACGGCGTGACGTTCAATTCGGGCTCGCTGGCCGGGGGCGTTTACACCAGCGGGAGCATCAGCAACCTGGTGCGCGGCACGAATGTCATCACCGCGGTTTACAGCGGCGATGGCAATTATGCCGGCATCACCAACAGCCTGGCGCAGGTGGTCACAAATCATCCGCCGCTGACGGGCTTTTTCTCATTCTCCGCGACCAACGGGGTTTCCCTGAAGGTGAAGATCAGCGATCTGCTCGGCGCCGTGGTGGATCCGGATAATGATCCGGTAACGTTGACCAGCGTCAGCGTCAGCACCAACGGCATGGTGTCGCCCACGAATTCGACCTACATTCTTTTCCGCAACACGAATCTGGTGACGGACAGCTTCAGCTACGTTGTCAGCGATGACCATGGCGGATCGGCGACGGGGCAGGTGAGCGTGGCCTGCGTGCTCGCGCCATTCACCGGGCAGAACACCACGCTCGTGCCCACGGGCGGCACCAATCTGCTGACCTGCCACGGCATCCCGGGTTATACCTACATCGTCCAGCGCTCGGTGAATCTCCTGACGTGGGTGGACATCTCGACCAACGCCGCCAACGGCAGCGGAGCGATTTCGGTGGCGGATGCCTTCAAGGATCTGGGCGGGCCGCCGAACTCGGCGTTTTACCGGCTGCGGTGGAAGCCGTGAGTGGCGACAATGCGGAGTGCGGATGTCTACGGCCGCAGCAATTTACAAAGTGCGGAGAGCTTCCGTAGATTTGACGCGGCCTGATGGACGAAGGTTGCTGCGCCCGGGGACGGGCGCACTCCGGGGCAGGTTGAAAACAGGCGCTAGGGAAACAAGTCCAAGGGCGCCGGCTTGGAATGGCCCTGGCTGGTTGGGTTTGCCTGTCGGCTTCCCTGGCCGGTGCCGGCAAACAGTGCCGCTCCGACCGCCAAAAGAATCAACAGCGCCCCGATGAACGCCACCAGGAACCGGGTCAACTTTTGCTCTGCCCGCTTTTTCTGATGGTTGTCCGGTGTGATGCCCGAAAACTGGATCCTTTGGAAAAGCAGGTTGGTCATATCGGTGTGTGTGGTTTGGGTGGTTACTGCGACACTATCAGCGGAGCTTGCCCGCCAACAACTGCCCCTTGGGGCAGGCGGCACATTCTGGAACCTTATGAGGCAGACGCGGGCGGGCGGGGGCGGTCATGGTGCCAGGTCGGCTTGGGGAGGCTTGGTCGCGTTGGCTTCATTCGTTGCATTGCCCTTTTTCGACCGAAACCATTACTTGAGTCCTTCCCTTGCGCGGCATAGATTCTCGCCGAATGAATTCACCGTTGAAAGATCAGGTCGCAGCCACGAATGCCTGGATCACCAAGTTGCGCGTGGAGATCGCCCATGTCATTGTCGGGCAGGAAGCTTTGGTGGAACGCCTGCTCGTCGGTCTGCTCGCCAACGGCCACGTCTTGCTGGAAGGCGTGCCCGGCCTGGCGAAGACGTTGTCCGTCCGCACCCTGGCCACGGCGGTGCAGGCGAAGTTCAACCGCATCCAGTTCACGCCCGACCTGCTGCCGGCGGACATCGTCGGCACGTTGATCTACAATCCGCAGGACGGCAAATACCACGCCACGCGCGGCCCCATCTTTGCCAACTTCGTCCTCGCCGATGAGATCAACCGCGCGCCCGCCAAGGTCCAGAGCGCGCTGCTCGAGGCCATGCAGGAGCGGCAGGTCACCCTCGGCGGCGAAACCATGAAGTTGCCGTCGCCGTTCCTCGTGCTCGCCACGGAAAACCCCATCGACCAGGAAGGCACCTATCCGCTGCCCGAGGCGCAGGTGGACCGCTTCATGTTCAAGGTCATCCTTGATTACCCGAACGAGGCGGATGAACGGAAGATTCTCGACCGCATGGCCTTCACCAGCCCCGAGCAGCCGGTGCAACCTGTCGTCTCGCTCGACGAAATCCTGGCGACGCGCAAGCTCGTGGACCAGATTCATGTGGACGACAAGATCCGCGATTACATCGTGAAAATCGTCTTCGCCACGCGCAAGCCGCAGGATTTTAAACTGGACGTGAAACATTTCATCCAGTTCGGCGCTTCGCCGCGCGCGACGATTTTCCTCACGCTCGCCGCCAAGGCGTGGGCGCTCCTGCAAGGCCGCGACTACGTGATTCCCGAGGACGTGAAAAACATCGGCCCCGACGTCCTCCGCCATCGCATCATTCTGACCTACGAAGCCGAGGCGCAGGCGGTGACGACGGATGCGATCATCAAGAAGGTGTTTAATGCGGTGCCGGTGCCGTGATGGATTAGAAGTTGAGATCTGGTTATTTAAAGACGTTGAAAATTCATGAGCAACGACCAAGCCAATCCCATCTACTGGTTTAATCGCGATGATCCAGAAATGCAGCAGGCTTTCCGGCGGGCAGGTTCCACGTTCCGCTTTCTCTGGCGTGAGCTTTCGTGGGAGTATCGGCGTATCATCCCGGCACTCCAGCTTGCTGCCGCCAAAACGGCGTTTGCCGATCGTCCGCTTGCTGAGTGTAGTTCCGACGACCATGTTGAACATATGTGGCTTGGTGAGATCATATTCGACGGACGTGCTGTAACCGGGAAATTATTAAATAAACCGAACCAGCTCAAATCAGTTAAATCAGGTGATGTCTGTTCGTTCCCGGTCGAACAATTGACCGACTGGATGTATGCATCTTCTGGACGCGTGTATGGCGCTTTCACGGTCAACCTTTTGCGTCTGAGGATGAATCCGGCGGAGCGGCAAAAACACGACGCGGCATGGGGATTGGATTTTGGGGATCCAGGAAAAATTTTATTGGCGGACTCTGGACAGACCGACGAGTCGGACGAAACCGAACATCCGATGAGTATCAATATGAGGCCAAAGCTGATCGAACATCTCCAAAGCAACCCGGAGATCGTCAATCAGGCAGATGAACGTGGATGGACGTTCCTCCATCGTGAATCTCTCGCCGGTAACGCCATGGCCGTGGAAGTTTTGTTGCAACATGGTGCGGATCGCAATTTGCAGACGAATGATGGTGATGTAGCCATTGACCTGGCCAAACTCATGCGCTGGCAAAAGATCATTGCCCTTCTTTCACCTTGAAAGGGATGTTTTTTCGATGACTCGTATATTGTAAATCGCCAATCGTCTCAAACATGAAGCCACCATTCATCCACACAGCTCAACGTTTCAACCGGCTGGCGTTGCTGTTTCTGCTCGGCTGCCTCTGCACCGCATCCGTTGCGCGGGCGGAAATCCGCCTGCCCCACATATTTGGCAGTCACATGGTTTTGCAACAGGACAAGCCCCTGACCATCTGGGGGTGGGCCCAACCCGGGGAAAAGGTCAGGGTGCAATTGGGTGAAGCCACGGCAACCACCAGCGCTAATGAGCGCGGCGAATGGAAAGTGGTGTTGCCCGCCATGAAGGCCGGCGGTCCTTATCGGTTCACCGTGAGCGGTTCGAGCACGGCTGCCTTTGACGATGTGATGATCGGGGAAGTCTGGCTGTGCTCGGGTCAATCGAACATGGAAATGGGCATCGGCCTAGCCAACAACGCCAAGGAGGAGATCGCCGCTGCCAACCACCCGGGCATCCGACTGCTCATGGTGGAGAACCGTTGGACACCGCAGCCGCAGAGCGACCTGGAGGGCACTTGGAAGGTCTGCTCGCCGGAAACCGTGGCCCAAGGCGGGTGGCAGGGCTTCTCCGCCGCCGGGTATTTTTTTGGGCGTGAGCTGAACGAGAAACTGGGCGTGACGGTCGGTCTGGTGGATGCGGATTGGGGTGGTACGCGCATCGAATCCTGGACGCCGCCGGCGGGGTTCGCCGCCGTGCCCGCGTTGAAGGCGGAATATGAAAAAGTCCAGTTGGCCGATCCGCACAACCCGTTGCATCGGGAACAGCTCGCTAAGACGCTCGATAAGTTTGAGCAGTGGAATCAGGCCGCCCGCAAGGCGCTGGCCGCTCAGGAGATCACTCCCGCCTTGCCCGATTATCCGGCGGAGTTGCAGCCGGTGCACGATTTGCAGCAGGCCACGGCCCTCTACAACGGCATGATTCATCCGGTGCAGCCGTTCCCCATCCGTGGGGCCATCTGGTATCAGGGTGAAGCCAACGTGGGCGAAGGCATGCGGTATGCCGAACACATGAAGGCTTTGGTGACCGGTTGGCGCAAGGTTTGGGGCGAAGGTGATTTTCCCTTCTACTTCGTGCAGATCGCGCCTTTCA
The DNA here is from genome assembly GCA_031290985.1 of Verrucomicrobiia bacterium. Classification (GTDB taxonomy): domain Bacteria; phylum Verrucomicrobiota; class Verrucomicrobiia; order Limisphaerales; family UBA11358; genus UBA11358. Next base: position 10,843 of record JARLJW010000087.1, read on the forward strand.
ACTACGGCGCGGATCATGCCAAGGAAGCGGAATTGTGGGAGGCGCAAACTGCAGCTGCCAATATCATCCCCAACGCGGGGATGGCGGTGGTCAACGACATCGGCAATCTTGGGGACATCCACCCGAAAGACAAACAAGGCGTTGGCCATCGGCTTGCCCTGCTGGCGTTGTCGAGGACGTATGGGGTCAAAGATCTGGTCGATTCCGGTCCCACATTTAAAGACCTGACCATTGCCGGCGACAGTCTTCGGGTCAATTTCGATCATGTTGGCGGCGGCTTGGCGAGCCGGGATGGCAAGCCCTTGGACTGGTTTGAAATCATCGACGCGGACGAAGGTGGTTTTGTAAAAGCGGATGCCCGCATTGATGGCGGCAGCGTGGTGCTTTCGGCACCCGGCGTGAAATATCCGGTGGCCGTGCGTTTTGCCTGGAGCGAGCTGGCTGAGCCGAACCTGATGAATATGGCCGGCCTTCCCGCCGGCGCGTTCCGGGCCGGCGACCTGCCCAAACGCGACTGGCTGAGCCAGAATGTGCCCGAAGCGAAAGCGTACCGTCTCGTTTATGATCTGGATCTGACCAAGCTCGGCTCTGCCATCAAATATGACGTGGATAACCACCGGGACATCCACCAACCCTTCGACCGCATTGCGTATTTGGTCGAATTGCAGGACAAAGATCTTAACACCCAATGCGTGTATGTTTCCATGGATGCGTTCACGGCGGACCTGGGCAAGATCGGCGTCCCAGTGCTGGGTTCAGGTGCCAATTTTCAGCAGAACCTCACCAACCTGGATGTGTATTCCAACGTCCGAGGCGTCGTGGCCGGCATTGGGCTCGCGGGTGGCAACATTGAGTTCTGGCCCAATAATTACGACAGGGCCAATGCGGCCGGAGTGCCCAATGCCTCCGGGGAAGTGTTTGATTTTGGTGATGTGTGCACCGAACCGGCGGATGGATATGGTTCCATGCAGATCCATAACCACGATGCCCGGCAGACGTTGTTTGCGGTCAATCACTGGAGCGCCGGTGCCCGTGCCGATGTGGGCATCGGTAATCAGCCAAAAGACAATCCGGATTGGACCTTCGCGGCCAATGCGGAGGGTTATCACGCCATGCGTTTGCGGGTCCTGGTGCGGTGCCGCTAAATCAAAATCACAGGCGCATGACCCTTACCGAACTTCTCGAATCCGTCCGCCGCGTGGAAGCGCGTACGAACCGTCTCGTGAACGACACGATGGTTGGCGCGTACCTGAGCCACTTCAAGGGGCGCGGCATGGATTTCGAAGAGTTGCGCGAATATATCCCCGGCGACGACGTGCGCGACATTGACTGGAACGTCACGCACCGCCTCGGTCGGCCGTTCGTTAAACGTTTCCGCGAAGAGCGCGAACTCACCGCCGTGCTGGCCGTGGACATCTCCGCCTCGTCCAGCTTCGGCTCGGCAAACCGCACGAAGCGGGAATTCGCTGCTGAAATCGCCGCCACCCTCGCCATGTCCGCCGCCAAGAACGGCGACAAGGTCGCGCTGCTGCTCTTCACGGACAAGGTGGAACTGTACGTCCCGCCACGCAAAGGCCGCCGACACATCCTGCGCATCGTGCGCGAACTGCTGATGTTCCAGCCGCGTAAACGTGGCACGGATATTTCGCAGTCGCTCGTTTTCCTGAATCATGTCCTTCACCGCAAAGCGATTGTTTTCCTGCTGACGGACTTTTTGCACAGCGGAGCACCGGTCGCTGCCCCGGCGCATTTAGAAACGGAAAGCGCGCCGGGCCGCAGGCAGGCGCCTCAATCACGCGATGTCATCGCCGAACTCGGCCTCACCAACACGCGTCACGACATCATCTGCCTGCACCTCAACGATCCGCGTGAAAGCGAGCTGCCCGATGCCGGCCTCGTGACCCTCGAAGACGCCGAGACCGGCGAGTTGCTGGAACTTGATTCCGCCCGCAGCGGCGTGCGCGAGCGTTTTGCCGTTATCAATGCCGAGCGTCTGGCGGGACTCGACCGCGCCCTGAATCGCACCGGAGTGGACACCCTGCGGCTCAAGACCACCGAACCGTTCGCCCCGGTATTGCAGCGTTTCTTTGAGATCCGCCGCGGAAGGCGTCGCGGATGAAATTTATTATTACCAGAAAATTATTCGTCGCGGCATTTTTGGGGGTCATATCTCCTTATTTCGCCTTGACCGCTGACACCAACGCCTTGCCCCAACTCGCGCCCGCTCATGGTGAACTACCGGCGACCTTTTGGGAACAACACCAATCCGTAATCATTGTGGCCGGCTTTGCGTTCCTCGCCGTCATATTACTGAGTTTGCAGGTGATGCTGCGGCCCAAGACGCCGGTGGTTTTGCCGCCGGAAGCAATCGCCCGCCAGGCTTTGGCGAAATTGCAGGGCCGGCCGGAAGATGGAAAAATGTTGAGCGAGCTTTCCCAAATCCTGCGCCAATATATTTGTGCCGCGTTTGAACTGCCATCCGCTGAGATGACCACGGCGGAATTTTCCGCCACTCTCGCCGCCAATGGAAAAGCCGGCGACGAACTTGCCCGCGCCATTTCGAGTTTCCTGCGCGAGTGCGATGAATGGAAATTTTCCCCGACAACCATTATCGGGTCGTTCAACGCCGTTGACCGTGCGCAGGAACTGGTTTCGCGTTCGGAAGCGCGCCGGGCTCAATTTGCAGCCACCAATCCCCCGCAGAAATGAACGGCGAATTCGAATTCCAATTTCCCTGGCTGCTGGCGCTGCTCGGCCTGCTGCCGGTTTATGCGTTGCTGCGCGGCAAGGTTGGCAAATTCTCGGCCCTCACTTTTTCCAGCGCCGACATCGCGCGCGCGGCCGGTGCGCAGGCGCGTTCGGCGGCCGGACGCTTTTTGGCTTTCTTGCGGTTGCTCGTCGTCGCGCTGGGCATCGTGGCGCTCGCCGGGCCGCGTCTTGCCAATTACCACGTCGAGACCGAGACTCCCGGCATCGACATTATGCTCGTCCTGGATCTGTCGTGGTCCATGATGGCCATCGACATGGGCAAGCCCGAGGAGAAGCTGTCGCGCTATGCGTGCGCCTCCGGCGTGCTCAAGGATTTCGTTGCCAAACGTCCGGACGACCGCATCGGCCTGATCGCCTTTTCTGGCGTGCCGTATCTGGTCAGCCCTTTGACCCTGAATCACGCATGGCTCGATGAAAATTTGGAGCGCCTGCACATCGGCATCATCGGCGACCTTGGCACCGCCATCGGCGACGCCGTCGTCGTCGGGGCCAAGCGGCTCAAGGCCGGTTCGAACCGGAAGAGCCGCATCATGATTTTGCTGACCGATGGCGACAACAACATGGGCAAGATCGATCCGCTCCCCGCCGCGCAACTCGCCGCCGCCCTCGGCGTGAGGATTTACACCATCGGCATTGGCATTGAAGCGCCCTGCAACATGCCAGCGTTCGATCCGGGCACCGGCAAGTTCAAACTTGATGCCAACGGCAACATCATCCCCACGCTGCTGCTGCAGCCGGCGAACTATTCCGTGCTTGGCAAGATGGCCGACCTCTCCGGCGGCCACTTTTACCGCGCCACCAACCAGCGCGAATTGCAGAACATTTACAACCAGATCGACCGCCTGGAAAAGTCCGAGGTGAAGCAGCGCCGTTTTGCCACCTACGAGCCGCTGTTCGGCTGGCCGCTGCTCGCCGCCCTTGGATTACTGGCGGTGGAATTGATTTTGGCGGAAACCCGTTTTCGCCGCGTGCCATGAACTTTACCGGCTTCCATTTTGCGGAACCCCGCTGGCTGTGGCTGGCGGTGCTCGCGCCGGTTTTGCTGGCGCTGCTGCACCGGCACGCCGCGAAGGCGCGGCGCGAACAGCTTGCGCGCATGGCTTCGCCACAATTCGTTGCACAGCTCACCGCCTCGCACAGCCCGGTGCGGCGGCAGGGGAAAAACATCCTGCTGCTGCTGGCCTTCTTCCTGGCCGGCCTGGCGCTGGCGCGTCCGCAATGGGGCACGCTGGAAAATGTCAACGCCTTCGTCGGCGAGGACGTGGTTTTTGTGCTCGATTGCTCGCTGAGCATGACCACGACGGACGTGGCGCCCAGCCGCATGCAGCGTGCAAAATTTGCGATGCTGGACTTCGTGCAGAAACAGAGCCATGGCCGCGTCGGCCTCGTGGCGTTTGCCGGCAGCGCGTTTCTGCAATGTCCGCTGACCTTTGACCTGGGCGCATTCGAGGAAACCCTCATGAGCATGGATGAAAAGACGATTCCCATTCCCGGAACGGACATCGGCCGCGCGTTGAACGAGGCCAGCCATGCGATGGACAAAAATGCCCGCCGCAAAATGGTCGTGCTGGTGACCGACGGCGAGGATCTGGAAAAATCCGGCATTGCAGCGGCGAAGCGGCTTGCGACCAATGGCGTGGTCGTCTTCACCATCGGCGTCGGCACGCCGACGGGGAAGGAGATACTGACGCTCAACGCCGCCGGACAGACGGAGGCGCTCCGTGACGCGAAGGGCGCGGTGGTGCGCAGCCAGCTTGATGAGAAGACGCTCCGCGAAATCGCCCAGGTCACCGGCGGCAGTTATTTTCCCTTGGGCCGGCTGGGTGATGGGTTGATGCAGGTGCGTTCGGCCATGCATACGCTGGATGCCGCCGGCGGCGCACAGGCGGCCGCCAAGCGCGGCGTGGACCGCTTCTATTTTCCGCTCGCCCTGGCCCTGGCGTTGATGGTCGTCGAACCGCTCATCAGCACGCGCCGGAAAAATCAGGCCGCATCGACAGCATGACGCGTTCATCCTCCAATCTGATATTGTGGCTGCTCGTTGTGTGGGCGGTGGCCGGGCGCATTTTTGCCGCGGATGAAACGAACACACCGGCGAAGGCCCGCGATTTGTACAACGAAGGCACCAAACTCCTTGCCGCCAAAAAATATGCCGATGCCGAGCGGATGCTGACGGCGGCGCTGACGGCGCAGGACGACCGCGTGCAGCCGCCGGCGATGTTCAATCTTGGGCATGTCCGCTTTGCCGACGGCCAGGACATCCTGAAGAAGGGGCCGGACGCGCAAAAAGTCTCGGCAAAAGCCAGCGCCGCCCTGGCGGCCGGCGAAGAGGCGATCAGGACGGGCGAAGCTTCGCTGGCGGAAAATCAGATGGACAAAATGGTCGCAGCCTATCTGGAGGGGCGCGGCGCACGGCGCGAGTTGCGCGCGGCGGAAAAAGCCGTGAAAACCGCGATGGATGTGTTCGGCAAGACGTTGAACCGCTGGGAGCGCGCGGATAATGATTTCAAGGGCGCGGCGGAGCTGAATCCGGCGGATACCAACGCGATACAAAATGCCCGGATAGTGGAACAATATATTGCGAGACTAGTGGACTCCTTGCGTCAAATGCAAGAAATGGCCGGCAAGATGGCCGGGCAAAAGCAGCAATTGGACAAGACGCTCAGCAAATTGAAAGGCCAGGTTCCCGCGCCCAACGCCCCGCCCGGCGGCAAGGGGGATGATGATGACGACCAAAGTGACGGCGGCGGCAAGGGCGATGTGAAGCCGGAATCGCTTGCCGGCAAGGAGGAAAACGCCGGACGCGATGGCAGTGAGATGCAGGTGCCGCTTTCACCGGACCAGGCGGGCCAGATGCTGGACGGCCTGCCGGTGGACGGCAGCCGCCGGCTGCCCATCGGCGGCGACCAGCAAGGCGAGCCGCTAAAAGACCGGCATGGCCGCAATTGGTAAGATGGCAATGCGCTTTTTACGAACCATATTTTTGATCCCGCTGCTGGCACCGTTCTGGGTGCGGGCGCAGCCGTCGCCGCAGTTGCCGCCGGGTGGGGCCGCACAATTAATGGTGCCACAGCCCGTCGTGGACACCACACCGCTGGAAAATATTTCCACCACGGCGAGCTTCGATCCACCCGTTGTGCGGGCCGGCGAAAAAACCTTTTACCGGGCCACCGTGGACGCAACCCAGAACTCGATCGACTGGCCAGATACGGTTTCTTCACCCCCGGGATTGAAACTGGGCGCGGGGGTGTGCGGCCAGATTTCACGCGTGGAGGGAAATAAATTTTTTCCGCTCACCTCGTTTGTTTACGAGGTCAGGCCGGCGGCGGCGGGGCATTTTATCATCTCCAATTTTGTCGTGCAGGCGAACGGAAAGTCCGTGACGATCCCGGCGGCGGCGTTGGACGTGACGGACCGGAATGCCGCGTCCACTCCGCCGGCGCGGGAGCTGTTGCTTGACGTTTCGGGCACCAATTTATTTGTCGGCCAGCCGGTCCGGGTGCGCGTGCTGCTGCCGGCCGGCCCCGGCAACCAGATTGAGGCGGTCCGGGAAATTCAATTCAACGGCAGCGGTTTCATGACGGACAAGATCGCGACCCGCCAGTCGGTTGAAATGGTAAATCGCGACGGGCAGCAGCGACTGGCATACATTTTTGAAGCGGCGGCCACACCGCTGGCAGCGGGACCGGTCGCGATTTCCGCGCAGGGGTTCACTGCCGGTCGTGATTTTGGCGGATCGATCACCATCAGCGGCGGCGGGCAGGTGGTGATCGCCGGCGGTGCTCCGAAATACGTCCTGCTGGTCTCCGATGAGACGCGCTTGAACGTGCGTCCGCTGCCGTTGGAAGGCCAGTTGCCCGGGTTCACCGGCACGATCGGGCTGTTTCATGCGGACAAACCGCAGCTTTCGGCCAACCAGGCGCACGTCGGCGAACCGCTGCATTTGAAGTACAATTTTCCGCAGGTGACCGCCCTGTCACGGTTTGTGCCGCCGGAAGCGCCACGTTCGCGGGATTGGCAGATCATCGCCGATCCGGCGCCCGGCAACGGCTTCACGCTGATCCCGCTCACGGATGAGGTCACAGATACGCCGTCGATCCCATTCTGCGCGTTCGACCCTGCGACGGAAATGTTCTACGACCTGACGATCCTGGCATTGCCGGTGACGGTCAGCGGCGATGGCCTGCCGGTGCAAATGCCGGTCTGGAGTTCGGAGGATACGAATTCTGCGCCGCTGAAATTGAGCGGGCTCGCGGCGACACCGGGAAAGACCGTTGCCAGCCTGCGACCGCTGCAGTTGCAGGGCTGGTTTGTTTGCCTTCAAATCTTGCCGGTGCTCGCCTTTATCGCGCTCTGGCGCTGGGATGAACGGCGGCGCTTTTTGGAGGCGCATCCGGACATCGTCCGCCGCCGGAGGGCAAAGCGCGACCTGCACCGCGAGAAAATCAAAATGCAACGCGCCGCCTCCGCCGGTGAGGCGGATGCCTTTGCCCGCCATGCGGCGGCGGCTCTGCGGATCGCCGTCGCGCCTCATATCCTGGCGGACGCGCAGGCGTTGGTCGGGGCTGATGTGCTGTCGCAAATGGACGAGGCTGAACGCACCGGCCCGGCCGGCGAAACGGTGCGGAAAGTTTTCGCGGCTACCGACGTGCAGTTCGCGGCCACCGCGCAATCGCGTGCAGATTTGCTGGGTTCGCAGACCGATGTGGATGGCGTCTTGGAAAAATTGGAGGAAAGATTATGAACGCTATTTCACCAAGGCTAGCAAGGCTGGTGCAACTGCTGGGCGCGCACTGGCTTTCGGTCATTTTGCTCGCGGCCCTGGCCGGCCTTATTTTAACGGCTCGCGCGGCGGCGGATGATGCTTTCACCCATGGGGTTGATTCGGCGCACGCCGGGCAGCTTTCTGAGGCCGGCCTGACCTTTGAAAAATTGGTGCAAACCCGGCCATCAGCGGGCGGATTCGTGAACCTGGGCATTACTGAATGGCAGCGTGGCCATGCAGGTGCGGCGATTCTGGCCTGGGAGCGCGCGGCGTGGGTGGATCCGTTTGATGAAAGCGCCGGCCAAAACCTGAAATTTGCCCGGGCCGTGGCGCAGGTGGATGAACCCGAGTTGCGCTGGTTCGAGACCGCCTCGACGTGGCTGCCACCCAACGCGTGGGTCTGGCTGGCTGGTGCCAGCCTGTGGCTGGCAGCAGGTGCGTTGGTATTGCCACGGGTGTTCCGGCGGCGCAAATCCGGCTGGCAGCAAACGCTGGCGGCGCTGGGTTTGTGCGCTTTTATTTTCAGCGTCACCGCCAACCTGGGCGTGGTGAGCCGCACGGACATTGGTTTTGTGTTGAAGAAAAACGCCGCGTTGAGGCTGACGCCCACCAGCGGCAGTGAATTGACCTCCACCTTGTCCGCCGGTGAACCGGTGCGCCGGTTGAAGACGCGGGGGAATTATTTCTTCGTCCGCACGCCCATGGCGGCGGGGTGGATCGAACGCAGCCAGGTCGGATTGATCAACGACTAAACCTTACGCCTGATTGCGTTCTGAGAAGTAGCGGTAGCGGTTGATGCGATAGACCCAGGCAAGGATTTCCGCCACCGCCGCGTAAAGGTTCGCCGGCACTTCGCGGCCGACCCGGGCGTGCTTGAAAAGCATCCGCGCCAGCGGCTTGTTTTCCATGATCGGAATCTGGTGCCGCGTGGCGATTTCGCGGATTTTGGCGGCATTCAGGCGGATTCCTTTGGCGACCACCTTCGGTGCCTTCATCGTTTTGCGGTCATAGCGCAGCGCGATGGCAATGCGGGTGGGGTTCGTGATGACCACGTCGGCCTTGGCGACCTCGGCGAGCTGCTTGGCCTTGCTGACAGTGCGGCGTCGTCGCTGCGCCGCCTTCATCTGCGGATTACCTTCCGTGCTCTTCGCTTCTTCCTTCAATTCATCCCTCGTCATCATCAGGTCGCGGCTGGTGCGCCAAAACTGATAGCCGTAGTCCGCGGCGGCAATGACCAGCAGCGCCAGCGTGACGCGGGTCAGGATGGACAACGCCGTCGAGCCCAGAAATTCAGCCAGTCGCCCGACGCTCACTGAACTCGTAAAAATGGGGTCGGACAGGACCTTTTGGATCTCGGAGTAAGTCAGCAAGATGACGACGGTAAATTTGACGAAGCCAATCGCCGTGGGCACCAGCGAGCGGACGGAGAACAGCCGTTGAAAACCTTCAATTGGATTTATCCGGTTCCACTCTGGCGCAAGCACTTCGGAGGCGGTTTGAAAACGATTTTGGATTGCGCCGGCAATGAGCCCGGCCAGCATCGTGGCCAGAATGACCGGGCCGGCGCATTTCAGCAGGAACAGGGCGCCCGTGACCCCGTAAGCCTGCAAGGAGCTGGCCGAGAGCGGCGTGTCATACAGGTGCCCCAAGGTCTGCACCATGGCGTTGACAAGCTGGTGCCAGGATTCGCGTCCGCTGAAGCTGAGCGCCGCGATGGCCCCGATCAGGACAAAAACCGTCTGCACCTCCGCGCTGCGCGGTGTCTGGCCCTTCTTGATGGCGTCTTCCAGCCTGCGCTGTGTCGGTTGTTCGGTTTTTTCGCCGGTTTGTTCCGCCATATCAACCTCCGTTCAAGAGCTGGCCGATATACATCAGGTCCTCCGGTATCCGCCGCAGATGGTTGGCGACGTATTGCGCGGTGATCTGCAGCGTGAAGCCAAAAACAATCAGGCCGCCGGCGATGCGGATGCCGAAACTTTCCGCGAAAACATTCATCTGCGGCACGGCGCGGCTCAAGATCGCAAAAAAGACGCTGATGACGAACGAGACGGCCATCACGGGCGCGGCGATCTGCAGCGCCACGGAAAAGATCTGCGCGGTGCGCCCCACGACCAGCTCGAACAATGACGGGCTCAGGTGACCGCCGCCGAGGGGGAGCACTTCAAACGTCTTTGCAAAACCCAGTAGCAGCCCGTGGTGCAGGTCGAGTGTGAGCATGGTGAGGATGGCGAGCAACGAAAGCATCAGGCCCGGCACCTGTTCCGCCTGGCGCGAGGCAGGGTCGAAGATCTGGCCCATGCTCAACCCGAGTTCCGCGGCGATGACGATGCCGGCGATGTCCACCGCGTAAAAGATGATTCGCGCCATGAAGCCGAGCAGCAGGCCGATGCTCACTTCACGGAACATCAGGCCGATGAGGGAGAAGAAATCCAGATGCGTCACGGAAAAGGCCGGCAGTTGCGGCGAAATCATCAGCGCGGCCAGCGCGATGCGCATCATGATGGGAAAATTCACCGCCGAAAAGAACGGCAGCGCCAGCAGGAAGGCGCCGACGCGGACGAACACCAGCATCCAGTTGTAAAAATCGATTTCCATCTCACTGCACCATCTGCGGCATCTTCATGATGACGGCGGTGGTGAACTCCATGAGCGTGCGGACGATCCAGGGCAGCAGTAGCAGCATGATGCCGATGACGGCCAGGGCCTTGGGCACGAAGGCCAGGGTCTGTTCGTGGATGGTCGTGACCGCCTGGAACAGGCTGACGGCCAGGCCGATGACCATGGCGGTCAGCAGGATGGGGGCGGCGATGGTCAGCGCCAGCGTGATCATGCTTTTCAGCAGGTCGATCGCGAATTCAGGATTCATAAATTTGTCAGCCAGCTTCCGGGTTCCGTCGCGGCGTAAGTTTTATCAGTTCCGCGCTTGATCCATATCCGCTTACCCTTGGTGAGCACCGCCAGGCTTAGGTCCACGCTCCACCGCAAGCGCCGCCGGTCGGGCCGGCCGGTTGTCACGGAGGATTTCTTGGGAGCTTTCATGCGGCCGGGTTCACATTCCGAAACTCCGCACCAGCGATTGCACGACGAGCGTCCAGCCGTCCACCAGCACGAATAACAGCAGCTTGAGCGGCATGGAGATGGTGGCCGGCGGCATCATCATCATGCCCATGCTCATCAGCACGGTGGCGACGACGATGTCGATCAGGATGAACGGGACATAGATCAAAAAGCCCATCTGAAACGCCGTGCGCAGCTCACTGATGATGAACGAGGGGATGACGACGCGCAGCGGCAGGTCTTCAACCTTTGTTGGCGGCAGCTTGGCCATGGAGACGAACAGCTCCACGTCTTTGGGCCGTGTCTGCTTGAGCATGAAGGCGGAGATTTCGCGGCTGGCGCGGTCCAGCGCCACCTGGCTCGTGATTTGTTTCGCCTGATACGGTGCAAGGGCGTCGGCGTTGATGCGTTCCCAGACCGGCGCCATGACGAAGTAAGTGATGAAGAGCGACAGGCCGATGATGATTTGGTTGGCGGGCGCGCCCTGCAATTGCAGGGCCGAGCGGATGAAGGAAAGCACGATGGCGACCCGTGTGAAGCACGTCATCAACAACAGGATCGACGGCGCCAGGGAGAGCAGGGTAAGCGTGAAGAGGATCTTGATGCCCGAATCCACGTCCGGTGCGCCGTTGTTTGGCCCGAGCGAAATGGACAGCGGTCCGAAGCTGGTCGCTGCATTCGTCTGGGCGGAGGCGTGGATTGCACCAAAGGCAAACAGCACCACCACCGCGATTTTTAAAAATGATTTCATTTCCGCTTGAGGACGTTTGCGAGCGCCTGGGCGAAGGGCATGGGGCCGGAAGGAGCCTCGGTTGGCGCAATCGTTTCGCCCGCTTCCGCATCTGGAAGATGGCTCAACAAGGTCACGCCCGCCGGCGAGGTGGCGATGAGAAACCGTTGTTTATCGTAACCGAGAACGCAAACGCCCTGGCGCGCGCCCAGCGAACGGCTCTCCAGCACGTTCAATTTTGGCTGCTGGCCGCGTTTGCAGGCGAGCCGCTGCCAGTTTTTAAAGAGCCAGACCCCGCCGAGAAATAGTCCGAGCACCAGTGCCAGCGAACCCATGACGCGTAAAACCGATCCGCCGGCATCCGGCAGGGGCAGGGGAGCCGTAAGGGAATTTGTACTTTGGGCGAAAACATGGCCCGCCGCCACGCTGAGGAGCGCGACGAGAAACAGTTTCCGCGCTCCAGTTGGACACCCCCGAAAGCAAAAAGGAATAACGGGGGACTGGAGCACGGAATAAGGTGATTGCCGGATGGGGCTCATGCAGGAGCGACACTGCCGACGACTTCGGTGATCTTCACGCCGTAACGGTCCTCAATGACCACGACTTCGCCGCGGGCGATGAGCTTGCCGTTCACGTTCAATTCGATGGGCGCATCGGCGGCCTTGTCGAGTTGCACCACGGAACCGATGCAAAGTTGCAGCACCTCGCGCATCGGCAGCTTGCAGCCGCCCAGTTCGATGGTGAGGCTGACGGGCACATCGAGCACCAGGTCAAGGTTGGACGGATTTTCGGTGGGGGGATTCATTTGGTGATCGGGCTGGTAAGCTGGACGGCCCATTTGGCATCGCTGGTGCCGGGCCGGCCTAAAAATTTCGGGATGTTGCCAAAGCGCACGAGTACTTGCGCGGCGCAGGCGGGATCCAGCGAAAGCAAGTCGCCGGGCTTGAGCCGGGTGACGTCGCCGGCGGACATCTTCAGCCCCTGCCATTCGGCGGTGACGGGAACCTTCACGGTGTCAAATTCGCTGTTCCAGCGCGCCTTGGCGGCGCGGGGGGCGGCGGGATCGGCCCCGGGTAGGGACGGGTTGATGAGCCGCATGAGCGGGTCCACCGTGGCATAGGGAAAAACGATGTGAAATGTTTCCTTCTGCTCGGCGATGCTGCTTTCCACGGAGATGATAAGCATGGCCGTATCCGGCGGGGAGGTCTGGAGGAACTTGCTGTTGTTTTCGTGACCGAGCAACTGGTGGTGCAGATCGCGCATCTCGGGCCAGTGGTTGCACCACTCGGACAGGATCAAGGTCGAAACCTGGTCGGAGAGGGCCACTTCGATGTCGCTTAAATCACGATTGTCGGCGGGCAGTTCACCCGGCCCGCCCAGCAGGCGGTCCACAAGTTGCAAGGCCAGTCGCGGCGGGATCACCAGCAGCCCAACGCCCTTCAGCGGCTCGGTTTTGAACAGCGTGATATAGGTGGGGTTCGGGAGGCTTTCAGTAAATTTTTGAAAACCCACGATGTGAACCTTGGACAGCGTCAGGCGGCATTCCAGCCGCAGGAACATCGCCATGCGCGCAGCCAGAGAGCGGATGAACTGGTCATGCCGTTGACGGATGCGGCGCAATTCGCTGGCCGCGAGGAACCCGGACTGCCGGAAATCATGCGCGCGGATGTCCGCCGCCCGGCGTGGTTCGCGCACTCCTTTGTGCGTGAACACCATGACGTCAGGGGCGGCTGTCGGGGCGGGTTCCATGATGTTATTGGATGCCGAACTCGGTGATGTAGATTTCGGAGACGGCATTGTCGCCAAGGATGCCGTTGAATCCGTTGATGAGTTCGGTGCGGATCAGATTGCGCGCACCGGGCTTTTCGAGGTCGGCGAGCGTCTTGGTCGACAGGATGCCCATGGCCATGTCGCGCAGCGGCGCTTCATTTTCCGTGAGCTTGGTCTTGAACTCCTCGCCGCCCGTGCTGGCGAGCGAAAGGCTGACCAGGAGGTAACGCTGGCCCATGGTGCCCGCGATGTTCACGAGCAGCTTGTTGAACGGCACGTTCAACTTCTTGGCATCGCTCGCTTTTTTGGCGGTGGTGGCGGCGCCTTTTTCCACCGGTTCCTTGATGCCGAGGCTTTTTTGCAGCTCCGGCACGATGACGAACTTGGTCATGCCGAACGCCAGCGCGGGCATCAGCACGATGCTGGCGATGAGCGGCAACCAGGCCTTTACCGCCGATGCCTTCGCCGGTGCGGCGGCCGTGGCTTCGCCCTCCGGATTGTTTTTTTCTTCGGCCATAAGATCAGCGTTTCAGGTTAACGAGCGTTTGAAGGATGTCGTCGCTGGTGGTGATGACCTTGCCGTTGGCCTCGTATGCCCGCTGGGTGGTGATGAGCGAGGTGAGCTGTTGGGCGAGGTCCACATTGGACATTTCTAGCGCGCTGGTGGCCAGGCTGCCCAGGCCATTGCTGCCGGGGGCGACGGGTGCCGCCAGTGGTCCGGCGGTGGCGAGGCTGGAAAACAGGTTGTTGCCGATCTTCAAGAGCTGTTGCGGATTGGAAAAATTTTGCAGCAGCACCTGGCCGCGCGTGAACTGCGTACCATCCGCCAGCAGCACCGAGATTTTGCCGTCGGAATTGAACGTATAGGATTGCACGGCCGAGGTGTCACTGCCCGGCGCGCCGGTGTTGTTGATCTGGATGTCGCCAACCGTGGTCAGCGCGGCGTCGGTGTAACCCTGCACCCGCATGCCGGTGTTCGTCACCAGGTAACCGTTGGAGTCCACGTTGAATTCCCCGTCGCGGGTGACGTAGGAATTGCTGGTGCTTGGGTCTTTCACCAGGAAGAACCCGTTGCCATCAACCGCCATGTCGGTCTGCTTGCCGGTGCTGGAAATGGAGCCCGGGGTGAACTGGTTGTTGATGCTGGAAGTCATGATGCCCGTGCCCACCTGCATGGTGCCGGCGGCGTTGGAACCGAGCGTCTGGCTCAAGGTGTCTGCGAAGTTCACCGTGGCGCTTTTAAAGCCCACGGTGTTGACGTTGGCGATGTTGTTGGCGATGACATTCAGGCTTTGCTGGAACTGTTCCAAGGCGCTGACGCCGGAGTCGAGTGATAGTAACATAATTTTCCTGGATTGGCGGTTTTGGTTTTAGTTCGTCTGGTTGGAGGCGGGGGTGGTGGTGACCGGCGTCGGGGCGACGGCCGTGATCTGGCTCAGGCTGTAATACTGTCCGTTGACGGTGATTTGCGGCGCGCCATCTTTCATCTGCACGCCCGTCACCACGCCGCTGGTGGAGGTCTTGGCGTCGACTTGCAAGGTCACCGTGCTGCCCACGAGGCTGTTGGCTTGGATCATTGCCAGCGAAGAGGTTGACTGGCTGGCCTGCTGCAACGAGGTGAACTGCGCCATCTGCGCCGCCATGTCCGTATCCGACTTCGGGTTCAAAGGATCCTGGTACTGAATCTGTGACACCAGCAATTTCAAAAAATCATTCTGGTTCAGTGTCTGGCTGGGATTGGTCACGGAGTCCGTGGAGTTATAGGCGCTGCCGCCCGAGGTGGAGGCTACGGAAGAAACATTGCTCATATTTTATTTGGTTTGGTTTACGCCCAGGATTCCCAGCCGCCGGCGGTCACCGGGGCCAGCCGCGCGGTTGCGCCGCCACGGTTCATCGCCACCGTAAATTCAGCGAAGGCCGATGCCTGGGATGCCGCCTCTTCGCGGGACGATTGTTGTCGTGAAAAATTTCCGGTATTGGAGTTATTGCCCGTCGCGGCCGAAAAATTGGTTTCGCCGCCGAGGGGCGCGAGCTTGATGCCGCGCTGCTCCAGCTTCGACTGCAATTCCGGCCAGTGCTGGTTCATCAGCTGGAAGTCCCCGTGCTGCAAAACTGCTTCCGCCTCCACGGTGCCGTTGCGATGGCGTAATTCCAAGGACAACTCTGTGCCCGCGCAAGGTTTGATGACCACCTGGAGGGAATCCGATTTTGCATCCACCATCCGCAAGGCATGGATGGAGACCAGATCATGCGTGCGCTCAATGTCGCGCATCCGCGCGTCGCCCAAAGCCGGCAGGGCAACGATGCTGGCGGTTTCCGCGACATCCACCGGAGCCGGATTGGCCGCCGGCAGTGGAAGATTGATATCTGAATTTTGTTTTTCCGAGGAACTAACCGCCGTGACCGTGGCGCGTGCCGGCAAAACCGTCTCCCGCGCGGTGCCATTCGTGCCGCCCGGCAAATCTTGCACGCCCAACCCGGCAACTTTGTTCGTTTTATCGCTGTTTTTCATCGACGAGGCTGTAATTGCAACTCCTGTGCCATCGTTCATCGAAGGACCGGCGGGCGGCTTGGTGGCAACTGGGGGAACGGCCTGAAATTTGTCATCGGACCCGGCCGGGAGGCTGGCTGTCAAATCGAGGCCTTCCTGCTTCAAATGAATTACGGCTGGCTTTTCACCATTGATCGGATTCGTTGGCGTGCCGATATCACCTGTCAGTGGCAAAACGGTCCTTGCATCGATCGACGACAGGACGGTCTTGGCATCGGCCGGTGGCTGAGCGGTTCCGGCATCAGTCGGTGGCAGAACTGTCTTAGTGGCGGTTAATGGCAAAGTGGTCTTGGCATCGGTCAGAGGTAGAATAGTCGTGGCGTCGATCGACGACAGAGCGGTCTTGGCATCAATCGACGACGGAACGGTCTTGGTGTTGGTGACTGGCTGCGAAGCATTGGCAACGGGGGGCAAAGCAGCGGTGGCAATGAGGGCGGTTGATATCTTTTGAGCTTCCAATGGCAGCATTTTGTCCCCGGATGAAACAGGCTCGGTTTCTGATTTATCACTTGCAGTTTTGGCAGCCGGTTGTTCTGGCTGGATTTTTCCTGGCGTGAGCACCGGGACGGTATTTTTACCTGCGGCGGCAATCACCAAACTGGAAGTGATGGCGGGTGATGCTTTAGGCGCATCTGTGGCTGGAGCGGGGACAAGTTGCGCCGCCAAAAGATCCCCCGGCAGGGCGGTTTTTCCGGCTTCCACATAGCCGGTGGCAGGATGGGCCATCAATGGCAGCGACAAAAAGACCGACAACGGCGCGGTGGCATCCGCTCCTGGAATGGATAGGACGGTCGTCAGATCGGTTGCGATGGTTTCCTTAGATGCCGCCGGCAATCCATTTGGCTGGCTGGCTGCCGGCTTCGCCTTGCCGTTCTTCTCCGTGTTTCCCGGCAGGCTGCCGGTATTCATGGGCGTTGCACCCGTCGCTGGTTCGCCTTTAGCGGTATGGCTTTTGGTGGCAGTGGTCGTTGTTTTCCCTTTGCGTGGCAGGTTGTCCTCGTGCTTTTGATCTGGCGACATCGCGCGCTCCATCAAACGCCCAAACTCACCATCTGCGGTTGGTTGTCCCGAAGGGTCCTTGGGCGCGGCTGGTTCCATGCTTTGAGTGGAAGCAGGCGCGGGCGGGAGCAGGTCAAGGGGTTGCATTGGAGGAAAGGCTGTTGGTGGCCGAGGTTGGCAGGACATCCTTGAGCCGTTGCGTGATCGTGGCGGCGCGCCTCGCCTGCATGGGACCAAGCTTGCTCATCGCATCGAGGATCGGGCCGGAAACGTCCGTCTTCATCAGGTACAACAATTTTGTGGTTTCGTCATCTGAGAGCTCATTCAACATTGCCGCCGCGCCCTCGGGGGACATATCAGAGATGACCTTGACCTGTTTCTTGGCATTGGCCGCCTCCTGCCCCTTGAACTGGAGCACGCGCTGGTCAAAGTCATTTTGCAGTTTCGTGACCGTCTGGGTGACCGTGGAAATCTCGCGGTTTTCCGCCGTCAACCGCATTTCCCAGTCCTTGAGTTGTTCCTCGCGCAAGGCCAGCGCCGCGCGCTCGTCCTTGATCTGCGAAACCCACTGGTCAAATTCCGGGTTGCGGAACCTCCAGGAGGGATTGTCGTCCGCCGCCAGCGGGGTTGTCGACGGCAGTTGTACGGGGCCGAAATGAACCAGGCTCAGCGTGACAAACATGGTCAGGAAAAACATCAGTCCGCCGGCCAGGACGACGGTCAGGGGTGAGGACAGGATTCGGTTCATAGATCAGTGGATTCGGTTGTGCTCCAGTGCCGGCGCGGATTGCCGCTGCACGGCCAGTTCATCGAGCATCTTTTGCTCGGCCTGCTGGCAGGAACGCTGCCAGGTGGCGCGGGATTTTTCGTGGAAACGGTCGAGCGTCTCGCGGTCACGCCGCGCCGCGCACATGAAATTGAACGCCTCGGAGGCGGCGTTGCGGGCCTCGGCCAAGGCGGCTTCGCATTCGTGGAAGCGCATTTCCAGCACGTTGCACCAGGTCCGGAGATGGATGATGCGGCCGGCGCCGGCACCGTGTTCCATTTCCCCGCCCAACAACTGGTAGCCGGCCGTCAATTCATCACCGGCAACCTTCAGCACGTGTTCCGCGGTGTCACGCTGCATCAGGGAACGGGAATAACGCTGTTGGGCCGCGCGCTCGCGCTGCTGGCGCAGGACGCGGATGGATTCGAGTGGGAAGCTAAATCCTTTCATGGCTTGGTGATGGGTTGAGGGCTGATGATTTGTCCCAGCAGGCTCCAGCTTTGCGCCGGGGGAAAACCTTCCGAGACATCCTGTTTGAGAAACTTGTTCAAGGGCCCGTTCAGCGCGATGGCCTGGTCGATGGCCGCGTTGCTGCCGGCGGGATACGCGCCGATGTTGATCAGGTCCGCATTCTTGCGGTGGACGGCCAGATGCTCCCGCGCCGTGGCGGTGAGCCTGACCTTTTCGGGCGGCAACAGGTCGCGGTTCAAGCGGCTGACGCTTTCCAGCACATCAATCGCGGGGTAATGATTCTGCGTCGCCAGTTCGCGCGTCAGCACCACGTGGCCATCCAGGATGGAGCGCACGGAATCGGCAATGGGGTCGTTCATGTCATCCGCCTCCACCAGCACGGTGAACAGGCCGGTGATGGAACCCTGTTCGCCGGCGCCCGCGCGTTCGAGCAACTGCGGCAGCAGCGAGAACACGGATGGCGTATACCCCCGCGTGGTCGGCGGTTCGCCGACCGCCAGGCCGATCTCGCGCTGGGCCATCGCGAAGCGGGTGACGGAATCCATCATCAGCAGGACGTTCTGCCCCGTGTCGCGAAAATGTTCGGCGATGGCCATCGCCAGGAAGGCGCCCTTCACCCGGTTGAGCGCCGGTTCGTTGGAGGTGGCGACGATGATGATGGACTTTTTGCGGCCTGATTCATCCAGGTCGCGTTCCAGGAATTCGCGTACTTCCCGGCCGCGTTCACCGATGAGCGCGATGACGTTCACATCCGCCTCCGCCTGGGAGGCCATCATGCCGAGCAGGGTGGATTTGCCGACGCCGCTGCCGGCGAAGATGCCGAGCCGCTGGCCGCGGCCGAGCGGCACAAACGTATCCAGCGCCTTGATGCCGGTGCGAAAAACCTGGTTGATGCGCTGGCGCTTGAGCGGATGCGGCGGCCGCAGGTTCAGCCCCACGTGATGTTCGCAGGTGACCGGGCCAAGATCATCGATGGGATTTCCCAGCCCGTCAATCACGCGGCCTTTCAACGCGCTGCCGACCGCCACGCGCATGGCCGAGCCGGTGGCGATGACCTCGCTGCCCGGATGGATGCCGTGCAGTTCACCCAGCGGCATCAACAGCAGATGCTGGTTGCGAAAACCGACGACTTCCGCCAGCGTCTCGTCCTGTCCGCGACCGGAAATGATGCGGCAGACTTCGCCCATCGACGCGAGCGGCCCTTCCGATTCAACCACGAGGCCGATGAGCTGCACGACCCGCCCGCACGTTTCCGTGACGCGCGTTTCGCGCACGCGGCGCAGGGCGTGTTGCATCCGGCCCGGGGTGGAGATCGTGGGTGTCATGCTGCCAGCGATTGCCGCAATTGTTCAAATTTGGTTTCGCGGCGCGCATCGATCACGCCGAAGCGCGTCTGGATGATGCAGCCGCCGCGGGAAATTTCACTCGAAGCGACAAATCGCAGCGGCCCGGCTTCCGGCAGGCCGTTGAGCAGCGGCGACTGATGCTGGCGCAGCAGCGCGAGGTCTTCCGGATGAAGCTGGATGATGATTTCCGCCGTGTCCTCAGCCTGACGGAGCGCTTCGCGCACAACCGCCTCGATCATCGCCGGATCAACCGGCATCCCGGCCACGATCTTTTTGGCCGATTCGAGGGCGATTTCGATGAGGGAGCTTTCCGCCTCGCGCGCGACCTGCGGCAGGGTGCGTTGCAAGGATTCGAGGATGCCTCGTTGCAGCTCAATGATCTCATTGCGCTGGTGGATGAGTTGTTCACTCAGGGCGCGTTCGCCGTCACGCCGGCCGTTTTCATGGGCGGCGGCCTCGCGTTCCTGCAAAAAAACCTGCCAGTCCTGGCCGGGAGCGCCGGTCAGCAGGCACACGTCGCGCAGGGGGCGGTCAAACAGGATGGTGTCAGCCCATTTCATTTTCGGAGACGCGGGATTCGTCGAGGTCGATTTCGCCCTCGGCTTCAAGTTTACGGACGGCATCGATGATGCGGAACTGGGCGGCCTCGATGTCGCGCTGTTTCACGCCGGTCATGTAGGAGAGTTCCTCCTGCACCGTCTCGGCGGCGCGGCGGGAGATGTTGCCGAGCAGAAGCTTCTTGAGGGCATCGCTGGATTTCTTGAGCGCAAGGGTGAGGTCGCGCATGTCGATCTCGCGCATGATGCGCTGGATGGCGCTGCCCGGGAGCAGCAGCAGGTCTTCGAAGGTGAACATCTTCTTGCGGATGGACGAGGCCAGTTCCGCATTGCGGGATTCGAGGTTGGTGAGCAGTTCGCGGCTGACGGTCTTGTCCATGGCGTTCAGCAGGTCGGCGACGGTGGTGATGCCGCCCATCTGCGTGAGCGCCCGGGTTTGTTTGACGCCCAGCTTGGTGTTCAAGACCTCCACGACTTTTTCCGCGACCTCCACCGGCGTGGGGGCCAGGGATGCGAGGCGTTCGACCACCATGTCGCGCTGTTCCGGCCGCGACAAGTTCAGGACCTGAGCGGCTTTTTCAGGCGTGAGATGGCTGACGATGAAGGTGATGGCTTGCACCGATTCATCGCGGACGAGGTTGAAGATGCTGCGCGCGTCCATGTCGGCGATGACCTGCATCGAGCCGAGCGGGGCACGGGTGGTGGAGACGCGGCCCAGCACGTCGCTGGCCTTGAAGGTGCCCAGCGCCTTTTCCAGCGTGTGCCGCGTGACATCGAGGCCGGCGGAGATGGAGGTGCTGGCCGCCAGCGCCACCCCGGAGAACTCCTCGAGGATCTGCTGCTGCAGCTCCCGTGAAATCAGGCTGAAACGGGACATCTCGCGCGAGATGTTTTCAATTTCGCGCGGCTGCAACTGACGCAGGATGGCCCCGCCGCTTTCCGGTCCCAGCATCACCAGCAAGGCGGCGAGCATCTGCGGCTTGGTGAGGGCGCTCGTCTCAACGGCGGCTCCGGTATTTTCAGCGGCGGTCATTTTCAGGTTCATGTACATGCCCGTGGTTCATCCAGTCGCGGATGGCCTGCGTCATGTTGTTGGGGTTGTCTTTGATCAGCCGGTTCAGCACGTCCACGGTCACGACCCCGGGCTGGGTTTCATAGGCGAAATCACCATAGCGCGCCGGTTGGGGCTGGCCCGCACCGTTGCCATTTTTGTGGGCGAGCCGGCCGACGGGAACCCCGAGGGGGATTTCCTGCACCGGCGTGCGCTTGAACATGCGGAACAGGATGAAAATCGAGATCAGCCCAAGGGCGGGGAAGGCGAGGTTGCCCGCAAGGTTCATCCAGAAATCCCGCTTCTGCTGCGTGTCGAGCTGCTGCGTCATGTCGGTGGCGAACTGATCGTTGAACGCCAGTTCCTCCAGGGCGATCGTGTCGCCCCGGGTCGGGTCGGCGCCGAGCGCACTGCTGACGATGCGGCGCAATTTTTCCATCTCTTCCGGGGTGCGCGGGACCGCCTTGCGGTCCGCCCCCGTGCCTTGCATCTGGGTGGCGACCGTGATCGCCGCCGTCAAACGCTTGAGGCCGCCGGCGGCTTGTACAATGTCCGTGTGGGTCTTGCCGATCTCATATTCAACGGTCGAGGTGACCTTGTGGTTTTTGGTGTTATTAAGCGGGCCGCTGGAAGCCAGGGAATTGGTGTCGGTGGCGGTGTTCGCGCTGATGCCGGTGGCGGTGCTGTTGGCCGTGGTGGCGGACTCCACGCTTTCATCATTCTTGGTCTGGGTGCGAATAACCTGGCCGTCCGGGTCGAATTTTTCCTGCGTGCTCGTCATCGAATCGTAGTTCACCTCTGCCGAGACGCGCACGATGGCCTGGCCGGGGCCAAGAACCTTTTCCAGCAAGTCCTGCGCTTTTTTGGAGAGGTACGACTCAAGGTTGCGTCGCACGCCGAGTTGGGAGGAGGAAAGCCCGGTCAACGAGTCGTTGTCCGAGTTTTCTGACAGCACGTTGCCGAGGTTGTCCACCACGGAAACATGGTTGGGCTTCAGGCCCTCGACGGAGTTGGCCACGAGGAAGCGGATGGAATTGATGGACTGCGGTTGAAGCTGGGAGGTGCCGCGCACCCGGACGAACACCGAGGCCGTGGGGAATTTGTCCTTGTCCAGCAGCAGCCGGTTTTCCGGCAGCACGATCATCACGCGCGCCGACTCGACCTCGTTGATCTGCGAAATCGTCCGCGCCAGCTCGCCTTGCAGGGCGCGGGTGTAGTTCGCGCGCTGCACGAAGTCCGAGATGCCAAAGTTCGGCTTGTCGAAGATCTCAAAGCCCACGCCATCGCCGCTCTGGGGAATGCCTTTGCCCGCCAGTTGCATCCGCATGGGGTAAACCTTGTCTGACGGAACGGAGATTGAGCCGCCGCTGCCGACCTTGTATGGCACCTTGGCGTCATCCAGCGCGGCGACAACCTTGGAGGACTCCGCATCCGACAGGCCGCCGTACAGCAGTCCGTATTCCTTGTGCGACGACCAGAACGTGACCGTGCCCAGCCCCGCGATCAGCACAAACGTGGCGGCGATGACGCTGATGCGCTGGCTCGCGCCGAGTTGCCCCCAGATGTCGAGGAGTTGTTTGCCCAGCTTGGAAAAATTGTTGTTCATTCGACCTTAAATTTGCATCCGCATGATTTCCTGATACGAATCCATCAACCGGTTCCGCACCTCGACCATCAACTGGAACGAGACGCTGGCCTCCTCCATGGAGATGACCGCCTGGTGCAGCGGCACGTTCTGGCCGCTTTGCAGGGCGTTCACGCTTTGTCCCGCTTCCATCTGCTTCGCATTGACCTCGGAAACCATCTTTCCGAGCAGCGACGAAAAATCGGATCCACCGGCCGGTGCCGCGGACGGCAGCGGCGACGGCAACTCCGAGACATCGCCCCCGGGCAGCGGCGCGATGCGCGGCATCAGGCCGGGGCTGTAGGCTGGAATTCCCGAGAGCGGTGACATCGGTTTTTAGTTAAAAATGTTAGTGCCGGCCGATCGCCAGCGTTTGCATGGCCATCGAACGGGCGTTTTTGACGACGGCGAGGTTGGCTTCGAACGTGCGCGAGGCCGAGATGAGGTCGGCCATTTCCTCGTGGATGTTGATGTTCGGCGTGGCGACCATCCCCTGGGGATCCGCCTCGGGATTACCGGGGTCGTAAACCTTGGTCGGTGGCCGTGGGTCGCGGGCGATTTTTGCGACGTGCATCGTGGACAGGCCCGCCGTGCCCCCGTTCATCGCGTTGTTCAATTCGTTCTCGAACACCACCACACGGCGCTGGTACGGTTTGCCGTCCACATCATGCGTCGTATGTGCGTTGGCGATGTTCTGCGAGATGACATCCAGCCGGGTGCGCTCCGCATCGAGCGCGGCGGAGGTGTTTTGGATTCCGGTGAGGATCTGGATCATAACAGCAAGGGTCAGTGACCGGTGATGGCGAGCCGCATTTTGGCCAGGGCGCCGCTGATCAACTGGGTTTCCAGCGCGTGCGTCATGGCATTCTGGTTCATCTTCATCAATTCCGCCTCGAGATGCACGGTATTGCCGTCCTTGCTGGAAGGTATGGAGGAGGTGTCGACCGCAAGCGTCGGCTTGAGGGAGGAAATCTCGCCGGCATCGTTCGCCGAGGCGGCCCGGGCCAGTTCCTGCTCGAAATTGGGCGCGAGGTCCACCCGCTTGTAGCCGGGTGTTTCCAGATTGTTGAGATTGTTGCTGATGGCCTCCTGCCGCAACGCCACGGCATCCAGCGTTTTCTTCGCTGTGAGGTAGTTCGGCTGGTTGAACAGGGCTTCGATCATAACATTAATCCAAGCCCTGCTAAGCAACGATGATGCCATCAGCAAAAAATCGTGAAAAACCAAGGAAAACCACGGGGTGCCCGGCGTGGACAGGCAAATGTTTCCGGGTCAAACGGACCGGCTAGGCAAGGTTGTCAGTGCGCCGGCGTCAGTCAGCTCTCGACCGATTCGGCCTCGTCATCCGACTTCGGCGAAGTGCCATTGTATTCATGCAGCTTGTTGCGGAGGGTCCGGATGCTCAAGTTAAGCATCTTGGCGGCGTGGGTGCGGTTGCCATTGCAGCGGTCCAGGGCGGCGAGGATGTGCCGCTTTTCCATTTCCGCGAGCGTCAGCATCTCACCGTTGCCCTTGATGGTGGGAAGGAAATCATTGGCATTACCAGCCGGGGTTTCCGCCGCCGGGCTGATGGTCAGTCCGAGATGCTCGGGCTCGAGCATCCCGTTCTCGCCGCACAAGATCACGGCGCGTTCGACGACATTCTGCAGTTCGCGGACGTTGCCGGGCCAGTTGTGCTGGCGCAGCGTGTTTGATGCGGCATCGGTGAAACCTTTGACATGGACGCCGTGTTTGCGGGCGAAACGGCGCATGAATTCGCCCGCCAACTCGGGGATGTCCTCGCGGCGCTCACGCAGGGGAGGCACCTGGACCGGCACCACGTTCAGCCGGAAATACAAGTCCTGCCGGAATTCCTTTTTTTCCACGCTCTGTTGCAGATCGCGGTTGGTGGTGGCGATCACCCGCACATCCACCTTGATCGTGCGGTTGCCGCCGACCCGTTCCAGTTCGCGTTCCTGCAGCACGCGGAGCAGCTTGGCCTGCACTGACGGTGAGATTTCGCTTATTTCATCGAGCAGAATCGTGCCACCGTGGGCCAGTTCGAACCGGCCCTCACGCTTGGTCATCGCACCGGTGAAGGCGCCCTTCTCATGGCCGAAAAATTCGCTTTCAATGAGGTTCTCGGGCACGGCGGCGCAGTTTACCTTGATGAACGCCGCCTGGGCGCGCGGACTTTCACGATACAGCGCACGGGCGACCAGTTCTTTGCCCGTGCCACTTTCGCCATGGATCAAGACGGTGGCTTGCGTGCGCGCCACCTTGCGGATGAGCTGGCGCAGGTTTTCCATTGCTGGACTGCGCCCGATGAGTTCCTTCTCATCATCGTCCGACTCCTGGCTCAAAAAGTGGTTTACCTTGAGCAGTTGCGTGAATTCCTGCGCTTTCCGCAGGGTGACGGCGATCTGCTCGGTCGAAAACGGCTTGATCAGGTAGTCAAAACAGCCGCTTTTCATGCAATCCACGGCGGATTCCACGGAACCAAAACCGGTCATCACCACGGCCAGCGGATGTTGCGGGCGCGTCTGGAGTTCCTTGAGCAATTCGATGCTTTCGCCGTCCGGCAACCGCATGTCCATGAAGATCAGGTCGAAATTGTCCCGGCTCAGGTAATCGCGTGCCGCGGCCAGCGTAGGGGCGGCGGCGACATCCAGCTTCTGCCGGCGGAGGAAATTCTCCAGGTTGCCACGGACGATGGGATCGTCTTCAAGGACAATGACTTTTTCGATGGACATGGTTCAGGCGGCGGCGTGCCTTTGGTACAGGCTCGCCACAAAATTAGGCTGCTGGCTGGCGGTGGGCGGCAGTTGCGCGGCCGGCAATACGCCCCGGCGCAACATCTCCTGCTGGTTTTCGCGGTCGAGCATCAATATTCGTGGCAGCAGATTTTGTATTTCTTGGAACAAATTTTTGATTTCCCCGCAGCGTTCCCGCTCGGCGTGTGTCATTTTTTGCCAGAATTCACGGCTACCGCGTAGTTTGATTAATACCGATTCTAAACGCGGGAGCAAGCGCTTTCTCTGGTCGGAAAACTCCCCCGACTGCCACGGTTGGGGGCTGCGCAGCCGGCGGTTCTCAACTGTAAACAGCGCCAGGCACTCGTGGCAGATGTCCAGGTGGGCGCGCAGGTCGCGGGCAAACTCCACAAAAAAGTTCGGCGGGGCGGTGGGATTCATCGTTGGGAAAGGTTGGAGCCGGTTTTCGGGTCCGGGTTGACCGTGGTTTTCGGGCGGGTGAATTCCTCCACCCGGTTCTGGAATTGCAGGAAATTCAGCCGCCATTGCGCCATGTCCGCCACGGCTCGGAGGCCCGGTGCGGCGTTGGTTCCCAATGTTGGCGCGGCATTGGTGATTGAGCGGTAGGCCACGATGGCATTGGATGGCTGCAATAATTTCTCGTAAGTGATGCCCACCTGGTAATTCACCGGCAACTGCCATGCTGGCGAGGGGTCGAGCTTGGCCAGCGTCAGGTAAACTTCAAGCGCCTTCACATAATCGCCCTCCTGGTAAAGCTGGTTGCCGATTTCGTTGCCCACGCGCTGCTGCCAGTACGTCCAGACCTCGGGATGATCCTTTGTCTTTTCACGTTCCTCCTTCAAAAAGATCATCACCTGCTGCAGGGCTTCGCCATTGCGGTTCTGGCCCTTCAATGCCTGCGCCAGGTGATAGCGCATCTCCGGCTCCTCCGGCGCATCGGCATGACGCAACAAAAAGTCCTGCGCTTGCGTGGCCGCCTCCGCATGCCGGTTCAGCGCCTCCAGGGAACGCACCAGCCGGAATTGGATCTGGGCCATGTTGAGTTCCGGTGCCTCCTGCTTCATCAATCGCCCGTAATATTCCGCCGCCTCGGCATATTTGCCGATCAAGTAATGCGTTTCGGCGATCTCCACCTGCGCCTGCAACACCAGCCGCTTGTAATAAGGCATCTGCTCGTTCTTCATCGAGAGTGCGGTGGTCATCACGCTGTAAAACTTCGCCAGCGCCAGTTGGTTCATGCCCATCGAGCGGAATACCTGGCCCTGATGCAGGTAGATTTCCGGCAGGCGGATGTCGCCCGACCAGCGTTGGGAATACTGGGTGAAGATGGCTTGCGCGCGCGGCAGATCGTCTTCCGCCTGGACCGCCTCGCCCAGCTCGAACAAGGCGGTTTTTTGCATCTCATCCGGCACATCCTCGGACAGCAACAACAGGAAGTTCTTTTCCGCCTGCGGGTAATCGTGCGTGCTGGCGGCAAATCGGGCCGTGGACAGGGCAAATTTCAAATGTTCCTGCCTTTTGATGGCGGTGGAATTTGTATCCGCCGGGGAAAATTCCGGCAACAGGGCCGGGCCGTTGGATTCCTGCGCGATAACTGTGGCGGTCAGGCCAAAAAACGTCAGCGCCGCCAGGAATCCCGCCCGGCAGATGGCGCTCCATTGCTGGTTTGGCCCGGTCATTTGACGATGTATTCCGCGTGGCTCGATTTATCCGGTTGTGCGAACGGTGGGATGAAACCGATACGGAAGGGGGCGGGGACCGCCATCCCGTTGGTTTCCAGGACCAGCGGTTGAAAATACGTTGCCAGGATTTGCGGCGTGATTCCCAGGCCGTCTGGCGAAGGCAAGGGGAACATGGACGTGCCATTTGGAACATCCAGCGGATTGTCCGGGCCCATGGCAATGGGCCCCGTGTAGTTTGGGCCATAACCGCCGGCGGAATTGACCACCGTTTCGGTCGTGTTTGTATTAAATGGCTTGATATCCGGACAGTTGGTGTCGGTTGCGGTCACCTGCGTGGATGTTGTAATGGTCATCGCCGACAATGGCTTTGAGCTTTTCATGGCCAGCATCCGTAATGCCGGCGGCCCCGTCAGCGGCAGGTACGGGATTCCCGCCCGTGCCACCGTGGCGACGACGGCACCCAAAATCATGGCTTTGATGAGACCAGCCTCGCTTGCTCCACGTTTGTTCTTCATAGTCGGGCGGTATGTCACGCCACTGTGTCATCGGAACATTTCGCGTCCCCTTTAGGAAAAATTTACCTACCTGAAGAATTATTTTATTCAAGTTCAAGCCGCCACGTTTACCGCCGATACCATGACAGTTTTGAAGAACCAATTTACCGCGCAAGTGGCGACGCAACCATCCATCAGCCGGCTCAACACCAATGAGATACACTCGCAACTCGCGCGTTGTCCGTCGCTGCCGTCGCTCGGCAGCATCAACAAGGCGTTACAGGGACTGCTCGTTACCGAATCGCGGTACACCGCGCAGATCGCCGAAATCATCCGGCGCGACCCCAGCCTTACGTCGCGCCTGCTGCGGTTGGTCAACTCCGTCTACTACGGGCTCAACACCCCCATCAACAGCATCGAGGAGGCCGTCTTCTACCTCGGGGTCCGACAGATCCGGCAACTCGCCATGGTCACGCCGGTGATCGAGGATTTTCAACGCCTCACCAAGCAATGCAGTTTCCCCTGGCGCGAATTTTGGCAGCACTGCATCGGCACCGCCATCATGACGCGCGAAGTCACCAACAGCGTCCCTGGTCCGACCGATGACACCGACTACGTCGCCGGTCTCGTCCACGACATCGGCAAAATAGTCATGGCTTGGAGCTTCCCCGACCACTTTTCCGAGATCCATCGTCGCGCCCAGGCTGGTACGCAACCCCTTTCCATCATTGAAGAGGAAATCCTTGGCGTGGACCACTCCGAACTCGGTGCGCTCTATCTCGAACGCCATCGCCTGCCGGAACTCATGGTCTACTCTGCACGCTACCATCATACCCCCGAGAAGGCCCCGCAGTACCGCCATCTCGTCACCGCCGTGCATGTCGCCGACCTCCTGTTGCGCAGCGAAGGCATCGGCAACAGCGGCGATTACGTTCCGGTCACGCGCGAACACTGTTTCTCCGCGCCCGTCTGGAACCTGCTGCTTGCCAACACGCCGGCCGTCGAACACGCGTTGACCAAGGCCGCCGTCTCCCGCACGCTCGAACAGATACCCGTCATGCTCGAAGGCATGGTTTGATCATTCATCGTTGGCAGGGTCCGGGCTTAAGCCGCTTGCGGAGCTAAATTTCTTCGCCCGGTTCGCGCTGTGCTTTCCCACGCGATGATCGCCCGTTTGCGCTCCAATCCCCAATGATAACCGCCCAGCACGCCCGTCTCCCGGATCACACGATGGCACGGGATGAGGTAGGCGAGGGGATTCTGGCCGACCGCCGTCCCCACCGCTCGTGACGCCGCCGGCCGGCCGATCCCTTCCGCCAGCCGCCCGTAACTCGTCAGCGCACCCGGCTGGATTTGCAACAGCGCCCGCCACACCCGCACTTGGAACGCCGTCCCGCGCACAAATGTTCGCAAGGCCGGTCGTGCTTGGGAAATATCCGGCCGCGCAAATATCTTCGCTGCCAGCCGCGCCATCGCTCCGTCATCGCGCTTCAACATCGCTTCCGGCCAGTCCGTTTGCAGTTCCGCCACGGCCGGCTTTTCATGTTCTACAAACGCCAGCCGGCAGATGCCCCGTGGACTTTCCGCGACGAGACATTTTCCAAACGGACTCCCGGCGAGGCCGTAGGTGATCGTCCAGCCCGCCCCGCCGGCCTTCAATTCCCCGGGCGACGCCGCTTCGAGGCTCACGCACAAATCATGCAGCCGCCCTGGCCCGGAGAGTCCCGCCCCCAGTGCGACTTCCAGCACCGGCGCACCGGCGCGGAGCAACTGTTTTGCATGCGCCAGCGTCAGGCATTGCAGGAAATCCTTCGGCGTCACCCCCGCCCACGTCGCGAACAGGCGGTGAAAATGCGACTGGCTCAGCCCCGCGTGCGCCGCCAGCATCGCCAGGTCCGGCTGCTCGCCGTGGTGTTCATCCAAAAAGCGGATGACCGCCGCGATGCGCTCGTAGTCATTCATGTGTTCACCTTGCCACGCCTCACCGCCGGCTCCCACCCGATTCTTGCGGTGATTTTCGACACTGTCTCATAATGGATGTCTATCATGGACCAATTCCACGCTATTTTCCGCGAGCCGTTGGTTGAGGATCCCGATATGTGCACGATCCCGGGTTTCCACCGTGCACAATACATGCACCCGCGAAAGGTCCGGGCCTGCGAAAGTCCGGTTGTGTACGATTTCCGTCACGTTCACACCCGCATCCGCCAGCACGGACGACAGATGCGCCAAGCTGCCCGGGCGGTCGTTCAGCAGCACGTCAAAACGATAGATCCGTCCATCCGCCGCCAGTCCGCGCTCGACCACCCGGCTGTGCGCCAGCGGATCAATGTTCCCGCCCGTCAACAGCAGCACCACCTTCTTGCCTGCAAGTTCCGGCAGATGCCCGTTCAGCAATGCCGCCAATCCCGCCGCACCCGCGCCCTCAATGATGCACTTCTCCAGTTCTGCCAGCCGCAAGATCGCCAGCGCCAGTTCCTCTTCCGAAACCTGCACCAGCCGGTGGACCAATGGCCGTGCGATAGCCAGCGCGTTGCGTCCCGCTTCCGCCACCGCCAAACCGTCCGCCAATGTGAACTTTGTCGGCACCCGCACCGGTGCCCCCGCCGCCAGTCCGGCGGCAAAACACGCCGCGTTCGCCGGCTCCACGCCGATGATCTGCAACTCCGGTTTCAGTGTGTGCCACACCGTCGCGACCCCCGCCAGCAAGCCGCCGCCGCCCACCGGCACCAGCACCGCCTCTGCATCCGGCACCTGTTCAAGGATTTCAAACGCCAGCGTCCCTTGCCCCGCGATCACCTGTGGATCATCGAACGGATGGATGTACTTCAGCCGCCGCTCCTCCGCCAGACGGTTCGCCTCGCCCCGCGCCTCGTCAAACGTGTCACCATGCAAAATCACCGTCGCGCCGAACTGCCGGCAACGCGCCACCTTCACCAGCGGCGCAAATCTCGGCATAACGACCGTCACCGGCACGTCCAGTGCGCGCCCATGCCACGCCAGTCCCAGCGCGTGATTTCCTGCCGATGCCGCGATCGCTCCCGTGCGTGCCTGCTCCGGCGACAACTGGGCCAGCGCATTGCGTGCCCCGCGCTCCTTGAAACTCCCTGTGCGCTGGAGAAACTCCTGTTTGCAGAAAATACGCGCCCCCGTCAACTCGCTCAGTGCCGCCGACTCCGTGCATTGCGTCACGTGGACCGCGCCGTTCAGGCGTGCCCGCGCCGCCACGACTTCCGCCAGCGATACCGGTGGGTTCGATTCATTTTTCATAGGTTTGATTTTTAAGTGCTGTTTAAGGGAATAAAAAAGCCCCGGGGAAACCCGGGGCTTTGGATGAAAACTGCGTAAAATCGGCGCGCGTCTATCCAAGCCCCAAGGTGGGGCTGATAATGATCGAGATGATCATGTGGGATGACGCCAGATTAGACATTGCGATTAAATAATTAGCCCTGGAATCGCTCGCTGTCAAGCCGCCGTCTGATAGCTGGCATATCTTGGTTTACCGCCACGTCGCGCAAACGATACATCTCCGCCGCGACCTATTGCGTCCATTCCGCCCGGTAGAACCGCCTTGTATCCGGCGCCGGGAACGTGAGATTAGTGGACGCACCCGTCAGTGTATTCGTCCAGACCGGCGACCAGTTCATCAAGTTGCTCGAAGATAAAATGATGTAGCGTTGCCCGGCCTGTCCATCCATCCAAAAGCTGAACACATGGTTGGCGGCCATGATGGACGTGCGGACAACCGGGTTCGTCACCCCCGGCAAGATGAACAGCGTGACGCTGTTCGACGGCACCGTGTTGCTGAACATGTTTCCGGAAAAACCCAGGTCGCTCAGATGCGTGATGCTCGCAACCGTCTGGTCCGCCGGCGTGTTGGCCTTCAACTGCCACACTTGCGCCTTTCCGATATTCGGAAAGTTCGTCAGGCTGACGGCCACGACCGCATTCGTCGTGCCCTGCTTGTTGATCACCATCAGCGTCAATGCGCCGTCGCTCGAACGTATCGCGGCAAAGGTGGAGACATTATCCGGGTTGGGCCCGGTGGCGGCAATGCTCACATCGCCAAAACCGGATTTGCTCCCGTCGTAATTGCGGAAGAATTTCATCGCCAGATACGCGGGCGTGCCCGTGGCCGGTGTCGTCCAGCGTGTCGCCAGGTCCAGGCCTTCGCGGCCAAATATTCCCAGGAGATCCGCCTGCGCCATCGCCCCGTTCATGTGGCCCTCCGCGCCCCAGTTATATTCCGTGATGCCTGTTTTGGTGCCGGGATAATAATATGTCACCCACGATTTCATGCGCGGAATCAGGTACACCTTGTCATTGATCCACGACTCATCCAGGTAATTGCTGTCCCACAGGCTGCGCGTGGAGCGGTTCCGGAGCTGCTGGATCGGTGTCGAGACATCGTTCCCGCCCTCGCCGCCCTGCGGATAACAATGCAGCGTGAAATAATCCAGCAACCGCTGGTTCGTGTTGGTGGCGCGCTGGCGGGCCTGGTCCAGGAACCACGGGCAAAAATCCCAGCCGCCGTTGGTGGCCCGGTCGGGAAACTTCGATGAATCCCACGTGTGCGCCGGTGCCCATTGCTGGTCGTAACCGCTGTAAAAGTAGCCCGGCCAGCCCCATTCCTCCGGTCCGCACACCAGCGCCGCGGGATCAATCCCCTTCACCATCGTGGCATAATTCAAAAAGTTTGTGCGGATCTCCTGCATCGTCGGGCCGGCCGGATGCACATCCCGGTGCGTTGAAAACCACAAGCTTGGTTCATTATCCATCAGGTAGTAGCGCACCCCGTTGTTGCTGGCGCCGCCCCATTGGTTGGTGAGATGTTGCACAAATCCCTGTTGAAACGCCGGGCTGTTCGTCGTGTTCGCATCCGCCGGATTGTTGCCCGTGATGTCCTGCCCGCTGGCCGAACTGACGCCGTTCCCGGCGTCGGCGAACCATTGCCAGTCGCTGTCCGTTTGCGCCCCGTATTTCGCGATCGAGAAACTGGACAGTCGCGCCCGGCTTGGACCCAGCTTCGCGATCCAGCCGATCATCGGAATCGTCACCATCGGCTGCGCCCCGCCGCTCTTGGTTGTGCTGATGAAATCATCCATCACCGCCCCCGGCACCGTGGAGGAGGAATCCTCCAGGCTTTCGAAATACCAGTCCGCCGCGTGATTGCTCGCGTTGATCTGCCAGTTATGCCGCGTGGTCGTGTTCCCGCCCGACCGGTTCAACGGACAGTTCAAATCCGCCAGTTGCGCCGTTGTTGCAAAGGCCGTCCCGTAGATGTTCGGGCTGATCGCGTGCCGGTTCAACTGGGCGTTCACCGTGATGGACACATTGCTCTGCGCCATGGCCCGAAAGCTCAAGCCGAAAAGCAACATAAGGCTCAATAGCCATCGGAACTTGGTTAGGTCATAAGTCATGCTGGGGCAATTCATCATAGTTTCTCACACCTCCTGCCTTTTTGCCAGTTTGGTTGCAGCCGCCGACGTGAGGAGGAGCTAACTTTCGCCTTCCTGCAAACAATCATCACTTCTTGACCAAAACCAGCGACGTGGCACACCCGAAGAAATGCTTTTTGACCGTCACTGCAAAGCCGGCGTTTCTGAAGATATCCGCACAGCCCGCGCAGGAGCCAAAGGCCGCGGTGTAAATCCCCAGCATCTGGTAACAATCAATGCCACCCAAAAAGGCTTTGCCCACCAACGGAATCACCGAGCTGATATACCAACCATACAGCATCTGGAGCAGACGGGCTTCGGGCACCGAGATTTCAATAAATGAGCAACTCCCGCCCGGCCGCAGAATGCGGAACGTTTCCGCCGCCAGCCGGTTCAATTGATCGGCATTGAACGTTTTCAGGCCGAAGCCGGAGATGACATGATCCACCGACCCGTCCGCCAGGCTCATCGCCAGCGCATTTTCACAGCGGATATCCACCGGGGAACCCGCGCAACCCAGCCGCGCCTTCTGCCGGCGGCACATCACCGGCGAGATGTCCACGGACAAGATCTTCCCCGTTCCTCGCAGCCGACGGCGCAAATAAGTCCAGCACTCACCGCTGCCCGCCATCAGATCCGCCACCACCGCCCCTTTGGTGATTTTCAGGTTCCCCACACATTGCGCCCGCCAGACCTCGGAGAAGCCGAACGACGTGATCAGATTCATGACATCATACGAAGGCCCCATCTGGTCAAACAGATGCGCCACGTACTTTTCATCATAATTCGGTGTCACAATTTTGCTTCAGCACTTGGCAGTTCGGATGACCATGCAAACCACGAGCCGCTGGTATTTCTAAAACAGCAGATCCCTTCTCCCACTTGGGGGAGAAGGATAGGATGAGGGGGTGCGCGTTAACAACCCTGCGGTTGATGATTTCCAAAAGCGCGGCGAACCTATCCATTTAGGTCAACGTTCTGACAAAGCGCTCAAACTCATCCAGAGTGTAGCAGTCTTTTCCGTGCATAAATTGCATTGCCGTCTTTTGAAATGTTATGCGCGGTTCAAGGCTTGAAATTCTTTTGATTTCCTTACGCCATTCCGGTTTCGGTAATTTGGGGCCTGTTTTAATTTTAATACGCTCAAAGCGTAGGGCTGCTTCAGCTGAAACTAGGGGTTCGGGATCACTTGACAGATGTTTTAAGATATCAAGATAACGGTATTTGCTTTCGATTGAGCTCCCGTCATCATCAAGTAATTCGCAGAGGCTCCAACGCTGTGCAAAGTGTTTTGCTTTGGTTATTTGTTCTATGAAACTCCAATTCCGGTCGTTTGTGAGCCAAGTGAGTTCCTTGATTAAATTTGGAAGATTAATGGGGTCATTTTCCAAATAGAAAGGGAATGCCTCAGCCAAAAGATGGGCCCGGTTTCTTTCGCAGAGTTTTGCGATGGTATATACGGTGTTCCGCCTGATGAAAAAATCTGAAGAAGTTAGCAAAACTTTCAGCGTGCCCCAAAGACTTGGAGTCTTGATATGTTTTCGGAAGGCATCATGGAATGGATGCTCGTACAGCCCCGCATCACGAATAAATCCAAGTGTATGAGAAATTTCTTCCGGGCAAGAATTTTGCAGTATAGATTCGATCTCAACAAAGACCTCCTCCAGGGAGTACCCATTTATAATCGATTCAACAGGGGTTATTTCGTGTGCCAGATAGGTGCAAATATTTTCCTTTAAATTATTCACACGCACCACTCCTTTTACGCGCTAACCGCCTCCGTCTCACACTTTCCCTTGCCACACCCGCACGCGCCTTCCTCCTGATCACTAAAATCATGGGCGTCCCAGTTTGGATCCAGCCCCAAGTCCTTGAGCATCTGCAAATCTTTTTCCACCGGCTGGTTCAGCGTCGTCAGGTAGTTGCCCACCATCAACGCGCTCGCGCCCGCCATGAAGATCATGCTCTGCGCATCGCGCAGGTTCACCGTGCGGCCGCCCGCAATCATGATTTCCTGCCGCGGCAAGATGAACCGGAAACACGCAATCGTCTTCAAAATTTCCATCACGGACAGGGGGTCATTCTTCGCGAATGGGGTGCCGGGGATCGGATTTAAAATGTTCACCGGCACCACGTTCGCACCGATGGCCTTCAATTCAAATGCCAGGTCACGACGATCCTCGCGCGTCTCGCCCATGCCAATGATACCGCCGGAACAAATTTTGATGCCCGCCTTTTTCAGGTAACCAATTGTCTCCAACCGGTCGTCGAATGTGTGCGTGGTGCACGTCTGCGGGAAAAAGCGGCGGGAGCTTTCCAGGTTGTGGCCATAGCATTCCAGTCCGGCCGATTTCAAGCGGTCCGCGACCTTCTGCGATTTGATGATGCCCAGCGAGGCGTCCGGCCGTGTCTTGCCGCCCGCCTTCATTTCAGCGATGCGGTCGCAGACCTCATCCAGCATCGGCCCCTCGTTGAGCCCCTTCCACGCGGCCACGAGGCCGACGGCGGTCACGTTGTTTTTATTCGCCTCTGCGGCGGCTTCACTCACCGGCTCAGGGTCCACAAAGCCGTATTTCGGCGACCCGGTCTGGTAATGCGATGATTGCGAGCAAAAGCTGCAATTCTCCGAGCACGCCCCCGCCTTGGCGTTGACGATGGAACACAAATGGATCTTGTTGCCCTTGAAATGTTCGCGGATGCGGTTGGCCCACGACAGCAGGTCAAGGATGTCGGCGGAAGATTCGAGGTTGAACAACCACATCGCTTCCGCGCGCGTGATCTGCCCGCCGGTTAGAACCCGCTGGCCCAGCGCGGAAAGTGTCGTGTGCGTACTTGCGTCAACCTGTTTATCGCTCATGGTTGACAGGATAATTCACCCTAAAAATTACGCAAGCATCCATGGAGCACGGCATTTATGCCATTTCAACCTCATTTACAACTGAACTATTGCGGTAAAGCAGGCCAGTTCGCGTCCAGTTTGCTTAAAGCTGGTAGGGCGCGTATGCCAGTCCGGCTCGGACCTCCGCGCGCGCCGCGGTTGCTAACGAAACTGTTCTAAATCCGGCCATCTATTTTCATTTGCTCGGCTGACGGTCTGAAACAGCCATGGGCCGTTGCACCTTGGAACCTGGAGGTTTTTCAGTTCCCCACTGGCGGCGCCTGCGACGGATGGATGGTGTTCAGATACTGTGCCAGTGACGCGATTTGGATGTCATCCAACGGCCCGCCCTCAGACTTGGCAAACGACGGCATCAGCGAGCCCGGTTTGCCGTAGGTGATCCAAGTGCGCCAGAATGCCTCGGTCGTTGGCACCTTCAAATTCGCGAGATCCGGCACCATCGTCGCCCGGTTGGCCGCCTCGTGACAGATCGCGCAGGTCGATTTGAACAGTTCCTGCCCAAACTTGCCCTCGACTTTTTTGACGTGGCACGACGCGCAGTCACCTTTGAATACCGCCTGCCGGTCGAGCTTCGATGCCGCGATGCCCGCCGCCTTCTGTTCCTCCGTCATTACAATGGCTGGCGGCGGCGTCAGGTTGATTCGCAGCATCAATTGTTTTTTGCCCTTGTCCGTCGAGAAATCGACGGTCTTGAACACCGTCCCGGTTTTGCCCGCCAAGTTGACGGTCAATTTCATCTGGCCGTTGGTGCCGGGGATCAACTGCCACGGCACCGGCGGCAGTTCCGCCGTGGTGCAACCGCAGGATGGATGCACGTTCAGCACCGTCACGATGTTTGGCGTGACGTTGGTGAAGCTGAAGGTGAATCGCGCAAAGTCGTCGCCCTCCGTGGCGTCCACCGACTTCAAGGTCGCGTCAAATGCCAGCACGCCGTCCGGCAGCGGATCGTTTTGGTGCGTGGTGTCCGGCACCAATACCGGCGCACTGGTGACCGTGTTCGAGTTCTGGGCGGGGGCGAACATGATCCCTGCGGTAAAGATCGCGGCGACGGCAAAAATGGTCCGATACATTTGCATGGCGCATAAAAGTACGCGCGCCACCCCGGTTTGACGAGCGGATTCACTCGCAGGCCATTTCCCTTTGCGCATCTGGCCGTCTGCAACCGCCATGAGCTGCTGGATCTTGGAATTTCAGTTCCCCGCCGGCGGCGCCTGCGAGGGATGGATGGCGTTCAGAAACTGCGCCAGCGAAACGATTTGCACGTCGTCCAGCGGCCCGCCTTGGGACTTGGCAAATGACGGCATCAGCGAACCCGGTTTGCCGTAGGTGATCCAGGTGCGCCAGAATTCCACATTCGTCGGCAACTTCAAATTGGCGAGGTCCGGCACCATCGTTGCCCGGTTGGTCGCTTCGTGGCAGATCGCGCAGGTCGATTTGAAAAGCTCCTGCCCGAACTTGCCCTCGACTTTTTTGACATGGCAGGACGCGCAGTCACCCTTGAACACCGCCTGCCGGTCGAGCTTCGATGCCGCGATCCCTGCCGCCTTCTGTTCCGCCGTCATCTCGATCACTGGCGCCGGCGTCAGGTTGATCCGCAGCAGCAGTTGCTTTTTGCCCTTGTCCGTCGTGATATCAATGGTCTTGAACACCGTCCCCGTTTTGCCCGCCAGGTCGACGGTCGCCTTGATCTGTCCATTGGTTCCCGGGGGCAGTTGCCATGGCACCGGCGGCAGTTCCGCCACCGTGCATTGGCAGGAGGCGTGTACGTTCAGGATGGTCACGATGTTTGGCGTGACGTTGGTGAGGCTGAAGGTGAAATGCGCAAAGTTGTCGCCCTCCACGGCGTCCACTGACTTTGAGGTCGCGTCAAACACGAGCACGCCGTCCGGCAGCGGATCGTTTTGGTGCGTCGTGTCCGGCACATAAACCGGCGCGCTCGTGATCTCGTTCGAGTTCTGGGCGGCGGCGGAAATGATCCCAACGGTAAAAATCGCGGCAATGGTAAAAATGGCCCGATACATTTGCATGGCGTATAAAATACGCCGTCGCCGCGCTTTGACGAGCAGGATTTAATGCCCTTCCGCGCCATCAAGAAATACCCGGCAGCCATCCGGGAAACATCCAAGCACCAGGCATTAAATCCGCCGTGGTCCAATCTTCATTGGAGCTTGGAGCTTCTCTGGTGCTTATTGGGGCTTTCCCTAAACCCGGTTCAATGCGCTCAACACCGCCTTGATCGACGCCAGTTCAATGTTCGTGTCCACCCCCGCGCCCCAGCGGGCTTTGCCGTCTGGCGTCTTGATCTGGATGTATGCAATCGCCGCCGCGCCCTCGCCGCTGCTCATCGCATGTTCGCTGTAATTCGAGATCTCAAAGCGCGGCACGCCGGCCGTCGTGAAGCCCTGCACCAGCGCCGCCAGCGGGCCGTTGCCCTCGCCGGAAAATTTCACCGGCTTGCCCCCGCGCAACAACTGCGCGCGGCACTTCACCACGCCGTCTTTGCTTTCCGTTTCAAAACTCTTGAGCGACCACGGCGAAACGCGCTCCACATATTCCTGCCAGAACATCGCCTTCAATTCCGTGCCGGAAACCTCCCGGCCAAGCTGGTCGACCGCGTCGTTCGCAATCGGCCCGAATTCCCGCTGCATGTCCTTCGGCAAAACGATGCCGAATTCGCTTTCCAGCAGATACGCCACGCCGCCCTTGCCGGACTGGGAATTGACCCGGATCACCTCGCGATACTCCCGCCCGATGTCCGCCGGATCAATCGTGAGATACGGCACGTCCCAGGGCTCGCCTGGAATCCGGTCCCGTTCCGCCAAACCTTTCTTGATCGCATCTTGATGCGAACCGCTGAACGCCGTGAAGACCAATTCTCCCGCATACGGCTGCCGCGGCGGCACCGTCATGCCGGTACAACGCTCATAAACGTCAATGATTCCCCCGAGATTCGAGAAATCCAATTTCGGATCAATCCCATGCATGTAGTGGTTCAACGCCACCGTCACAATGTCCAGATTGCCCGTGCGTTCGCCGTTGCCGAACAGCGTGCCCTCCACGCGGTCCGCTCCCGCGAGCAAACCGAGCTCCGTCGCCGCGACGCCCGTGCTGCGGTCGTTGTGCGTGTGCAAACTGATGATGAGCGAGTCGCGGTTCCGGAGGTTCCGGCACATCCACTCAATCTGGTCCGCGTAAACATTTGGCATCGCCACCTCCACCGTGTCCGGCAGGTTCAAGATCATCTTGTGCTGCGGCGTTGGCTGCCACACATCCATCACGGCCTCGGAAATTTCTTTCGCATACTCCACCTCGGTCATGCTGAAGCTCTCCGGCGAATACTGGAGCATCACCTCCGTGCCTTGCAACCGGTGCAGCCGGTCCTTGATCATCTGCGCGCCCTTTACGGCGATGGCCTTGATCTCGTCCTTCGACTTTCCGAACACCACGCGGCGCTGCGCCGGCGAGGTCGAGTTGTACATATGGATGATCACCTTCTTCGCGCCGATCAACGACTCCACCGTGCGCTCAATCAAATCCTCGCGCGCCTGTACCAGCACCTGCAACCAGACGTCATCCGGCGCATGGCCTTTCTCGATCAGCAACCGGTTGAACGCAAATTCCGTGTTCGACGCCGACGGAAAGCCGACTTCGATCTCCTTGAAGCCGATCTTCACCAGCGTTTGGAACAACTCCAGTTTCTGCGAAATGTTCATCGGCACCGCGAGCGCCTGGTTGCCGTCGCGCAAGTCCACGCTGCACCAGCGGGGCGGGTGCGTCAGGACACGGTTGGGCCATTGCCGGTCCGGCAGGTGCACGGGCGGGAACGCACGGTATTTTTTCGATGGTTCTGTATGCATGGTCGTTTGGCTTTCTAATTATTGCCGTCCGGCGCCGGAGTTAAAAGTTAAAACAAAAAACCCACCGCCGTTCGGCGGTGGGTTTTTTGGTCAAATTCGTATGAACGCATCAAAACCCGGCCGCCGCGCTGGTAAGCAGCGCGCTCTTAAGCAGCAGGTTCAGATTGAAATTCACATTCACGGCTTCAAATTAATCCTGTCAACAGGTCCGGTCAAATGAATTTCATCGGACGCCCATATTCCCTCGGGGCCATGGTTGCCACTCCGCTTGGTTTTCGCTTAACCTGCGCGGATGAAATTGTTGAGGCGGTGGAAGCAGGAGCCGGCGTTTATTTTGACGCTGGCGGTTGCACTTCTCGCCGGTCTCTGGCTTCGGTGCTATTTGCTGATGGATCAGGTCTATGCCGATGATGAATGGCATGGCTTGTACTATGTGATTGGCAAATCCCCCTTCTGGCTGCTGACGCATTTCTCGATTCCGGGGGCCACGTGTATCCCGCTCAATTTTTACGCCTGGGTTTTGGGGGCGACCACCGGCTGGTCTGAATTATGGCTGCGCCTCCCCTCGCTGATTTGCGGCATCCTGTGCGTTGTAATCGGCCCGTTGCTGGCCCGTGAATTGATCGGTTCCCGTCGCACCATGTGGCTGGGCCTGTTGCTGGGCATTGCTCCGGTGTTGGTTTTTTACAGCCGTGTTTGCCGGCCTTACAGCGCGGTGGCCTTCACCGGTTTTGTTGCGCTATTGTTTGCCGCGCGCTGGCTTCGGTCCGGTGGTCTGCGTCCGGCATTGCTTTTTGCCGTTGCGGGGGTCGTGGCCGTCTATTTTCATCTGTTTGCGGCGGTTACCGTGGCCGCACCGATGATGATGGTGCTGGGGTTCCTGGCCTGGTCACGCTGGCGGCGGGGCGGGCCACCGGTCGCGGGCGGCCCCTCCTTTCGACAGTGGTTGATGGTCGCCTTGGTGTTCGTTGTGGGCATCGCTGTCCTGGTCCTGCCGGCCCTGATTCATTCAATCCAAAGCACCTTCTTCACCATCGCGCTCGCCGGCCACTTGAGCCGCCAGTCTTTGCCCGGTGTAGTGGAATTGTTCAGCGGCACCGGCCAGCCGGTTCTGCAGGCCTTGTTTTGGTTGCTGCTTGTGGTGGGGGCGGTTGACCAGTGCCGCCGAAATCCCTGGTTCGGCTGGATGCTGGTGAGCCTCTATCCGTTGCACGCGTTTGCGCTCGCATTGGCACGGCCGGACTGCGCCCAAAGCGCCATTGTTCTTACACGCTATTGCATTCCGCTGGTGCCGGTCAGCCTGGTATTGGTGGCGTGCGGGCTGCAAACCGTCCTGGAATTCCTGGCGGCCCATGCGAACTTGAAACCGGTGCTGCAAACCATGGCCGCCGTGGCCATCATCAGTGCCTTGGCGCTCACCGGCCCGTTGCCGCAATGCTATCTGCCGCCAAATAATTTCACCAATCACGGCGCGTATCAGCACCACTATGGCGCCATCGACTGGCGCTATTCTTTTAAAAGCGGCCTGACTCCCGCAGATTTCACCTTGAACACGGTTTTGCGGGCAGACGAAGTTTCCCCGTTTTACGCATCACTCGCCCGGCAGCCCGGTGATCATCCCATCCTCGAGTATCCGATGATGATCGGGGATCATTTTAATCCGCTCTATTACTACCAATATTTCCATCGCCGCCCGGTTCTGGTTGGTTATGCCCTGGATGTGTCGCTGCCCCGCGGTCTTGCCGCCGGCAATATTTATGGCAACACCTACATCGATCAGGTGCTTAGCTTGGTGGATCAACCCTCCAAGCTGCGGTTCCGAAATTTGCTCTCCATGGACGACCTGGCAGCAATGCGCCGTCACGGCGTGGAATATGTGGTTTTGCACAAAAGCTTCGAAGCGCAACTGACCGGCGTGGCGTTACCGCTGCCCGATTTAAAACGGCTGTACGATTTCTATCAAACGTCCCTTGGCAAACCTTTCTACGAAGACGATCACGTTGCCGTGTTTCATCTCCAAAACTAGCGTAACCTCTGCTGCTATTTTTCCACTGGTTGGCTCGCCGCCGGGCAGTCCTGCTCAAGTTCTGCGAGTTCATTTTGGACCTCGCTGGTCGCCACCCGGCCATGAAATTCCAATGCGATGTATTTCTTGTATCGATCCTGGGCGGCCCGTGCATAATCCGCTTTCTGCCTGGGATCGGTGGCGGCTCGGGCCAGCTTATGATACAGCCGGGCCAGATTGAGATTCGTGGAGTCGAACCCGGGGCGGAGCCGGTCCGCCGTCAACAGGCTGCCCAGCGCGGCTTCCGGTTTGCCTTCCACTTCCTCGATCAGTGAGCGCAGAAAAAACAGGAAGTACGTCGTCGCGGGCGGCGCCTGGTTCCGGTCGGGCCAGTATTCTGCCAGCCCCGCATCCACGGCAATCGTCATTTTATGCAAGGCTGATGCCATGCGCAGTTCGTCTTGACGGGCGATGGCCTCGCCGAAATCCGCATAATAATATGCGGCTAAATTATCATAATCCTTCGGCGCATGCCGGGACTCGGCCAGGTGATGTTGCCACAGGGTCTCGCCATTTCGCCAAGCGGGTTGATAGCCGAGCGTCTGTCCGACATTGCAGACCGCCATCGTGGCGACGAGCAGCAAGATTCCCAGTTGCAGGGCTTTTGCTGCCCGTTGCCAGATGTTTCCGGCCAGGGACACGGCGATGGCCAGCACGCAAAACGATGAGAAATACACATAGCGATCCGCCACCCAGATCCCGATATAGATCAGGTTCAGATAGGGAATCATCAGCACGAAAAAGACGGCCAGGTAAAAAAACAGGTCCTTCCGGCGGAGAAACAGCCAGAGGCCGGCGATCAAAACTCCCGCCACGGTGAGCAGTGAAACCGCGACCTGCCACGGCGCATACTCGGTTTCAATCTCCGGCCACGGATAAATGACGGCGAGTTCCGACGGGAAAAAAATCTGGCGCAGATACAGCCAGAAGCCCGGCGGGTTCACCATCAGCAGGTTCCAGAGGTGCGCCAGGCCATGCGCCGAATAGCCGCGTTCGAAAATTCCCATCTGCGCCAACGTCCGTTGATACCAGACATAGATCCCGCTGCTGACCGCCAGCGCCGGCAGCACCAGCGCCACCTCGCGGATCAGGGCGCGGTTCCAGGCAAACGCCGCCGCGGGTGCGCGTTCTCCGCGCAGCCACGGCAGGAACAGCGCGTGGAGCAGCAGCACCAGCGGGAAGGTCAGCACGCTGATCTTGGAAAGCAGCGCCACCACGAAGCAGAGCAGGGTGACGGCATACCAGCCGGCTTGTCCGGCGGCGCTGGTGGCGGTGAGTCGCCGGGTTTGGGCGCACAGCGCGAGCAGCATGAACAGGGCGGACCAGATGTCCTTGCTGCCCATGATCCACGCCACCGGTTCCACATGCACCGCCAGCAGCAGAAACGCCGCGCTCACCAGCAAGGCAAAACCGTAACGCCGCGTCGTGCCGGCGAGAAACAGGAACAGGCAGGCCACCACCGCCCCGTGCAGCAGCACATTGACCAGGTGATAACCGGTCGGGTTGTCAAAGCCGAAAACCCGGCCCTCGACCGCCCACGCCACATCCCGCGCCAGCAAGGGTTCCTCCCGTGGAAAGCCGGTCACGAAAATCCCCTTCAGATCCGCCGCCAGGCTTGCTTGCCCGTATAATTCAGGATGATCCCGGAGAATGCGCACGTCATCATAGTAGACGTACCCGTATTGGATTGAGGGCAGGTAAATCAGCCACGCCAGCAACATCAGCCCCAGCGCGGTGAACAGATTTCGGTGGCGGGAAAAAACCTGCCGCGCCCCGGTTCCCGGGCGGTCATCCGTCGGCGTGGTGGTCGCATTCATAGCCGGGCGCTGATCAACATTTGTTTGCCCAGCGGCTTGAACGGGCTCGCCAAATACAGCTTGATGAGCAGGGGATGCACCGGCGCCCCGGACTTGATCGTCAACGGCAGGAAACGCGGCACGCAGCGCTCGATCCGGAAACCGTTCGCCATGAGCAGGTCGCTCAGGCTGCGTTCCGTGTAGATGGCGACATGCGTGTAGTCGTCAAAATATTCCCGCGCACAGTATTTGAAATTTGGCTGCACGATCTCAAACCTCGCCCCGGGTTTCATCTTCCGGCGGAGCTGGGCCAGGCACTCCACGAGCTCCGCCTGCGTCACATGCTCGAAACAATTGCTGCTGAAAACGTAATCCACGGAATTGTCCGCCACGCCTTCCAGCTTTGTGATGCTGGTCACCAGCCCTTCCACGCCGGGGGCCAGGTGCGCCGGCATTCCCGGCCAGCAATCCACCGCGATCCGGCGGCCGGCCTGCACGTGGTTGATGAAGTCGCCATAACCCGCGCCCAGCTCCAGCACCACGCCCCCGGGCGGGATCTGTTTCTGAAACACGCAATCCACCAGCGTCTGCCAGAGCACCCGCCGGCGCGGATCGGCGGTGAAGCGGGTGTTGTGATACGTGTCAGCGCTCATGGCCAAAACCTTTCCAGTCGATGAAGATGCCCAGCAGCATGCGCAGCCCCAGCCGGGCGGCGATCCGGTTGTTCACGTTCCCGCCCTTGCTCGTGCCCACGCGCGGATAAAACGTGATCGGACATTCCAGGATGCGCAAACCGTTGCGCAGCGCCGTATCCAGAAAATACGCGTTGAATTCCAGGTTGATCTGCGGGTTCAATTTCCCCATCAATCCGCGCAGCGCGGAATTCCGGCATAGCTTGTAAGTCGTGCCCACGTCCGTCAGGGATACCATGCCGAGATGTTTCAATTCCAGCACTTTTCCCGCGAACAGGTTTCCGTAATGCATGAACAGGGACAATTGCGTGTTGCGATCCTGCAATTGTTCCACGATCCGGCTTCCGTTCACCACGTCGGCGTGCGGGATGTAGGTGAGGAATTTTTCAATGTCCGCCGCCCGGAAGGTCAGGTCGCCTTCGCACAGCAGGGTCAGTTCCGTGTCCGTGTGTGTCAAAGCCTCGCGCAGGGCCCGGTGTACGCAGGCGCCGTATCCCTGGCGCGGCTCGTTGAAAACCGCCGCCCCGGCCGCCGCCGCGAGTTCCATCGTCCGGTCCTTGCTGTTGTTGCTGATCACGATGACCCGCGCTACCCGCGGATGCGCCCGGAAATCCGCCACCGCCCCGCCGATGCTCCGCTCATCGTTGTAGGCCGTCAGCACCACCGTCAGCCGCAGGTTGCCCGGCGGATCATGCCGGATGCTTTTCCGGTTGCGCAATTGGCGGACATGGCCGAACAGGTCCCAGCCCAGCAACGCCCCGCCAATCACCAGCGGGATGCCGCTGTACCAGACAATCGCCTCGTTGAAGCGGCGGAACCACGCCGGATCCAGCAGCAGCAGG
Source organism: Verrucomicrobiia bacterium (assembly GCA_031290985.1). Classification (GTDB taxonomy): domain Bacteria; phylum Verrucomicrobiota; class Verrucomicrobiia; order Limisphaerales; family UBA11358; genus UBA11358. The sequence continues at coordinate 55,817 of JARLJW010000087.1, forward strand.
CGCACCGGCCCCATCGCCACCCCGAACACATAGGCCGACAACGCGATGCAGACCAGCAGAAAACCGTACAAGGCGAACCAGGTCGTTTTGGTCTCGCGACCGCCCTCTGGCACCGGCCCAGCCGGGCCGGCAACCGCCGGCGGCCTGTTTTCATCAGTCATCGGGGAACGACGTTATTCCATGAGCGCATCCGGTCAAGACCGAATCCCTGAAAAATGAACCGTCGGGCCTTTCGGCTCCGGGTCGCCCGGCATTTTAAAGAGGCCGGCTCAGCCGATGAACGCCGCATGCACGGCCTTCACCGCCTGCTCGCCCTTCGCGATGTCGATGACGACCGAGATCTTGATTTCGCTCGTCGAGATCATGTCGATGTTCACGCCCTCGTTCGCGAGCGTCTCGAACAATTTCCCCGCCACGCCCGTCTGCGACTTCATGCCCACGCCCACGATCGAGAGCTTGCCGATCTTCTCGGCCGTGATCACGGTCTTGAAGGCGATGTCCTTCTTCAGGCCCTCGATGACCTTCAGCGCCTTGAGCAAATCCGGCTTGTCCGCCGTGAACGAGATGTCGGTGGACGGCGTGCCGGTGCCGTGGCTGATGTTCTGGATGATCATGTCCACGTTCACGGTCGCATCGCCGAGCGCCTTGAAAATTTTCGCGGCCACGCCGGGTTTGTCCGGCACGCCCACGAGCGTCACCTTGGCCTGGTTTTTGTCGAGCGCGACGCCGCGCACGACGACGCCTTCCATGCTTTTTGTTTCTTCTTTCACAATGGTTCCGGTGTTGTCATTGAGGCTGGAGCGGACCTCGAACACGACTCCAAATTTCTTCGCAAATTCCACCGAGCGGCTCTGCATCACCTTCGCGCCCAGGCTGGCCAGCTCAAGCATCTCATCGTAGGAAATTTCCGACAGCTTCTTCGCCGTCGGCACGATGCGCGGGTCCGTCGTATAAACGCCGTCCACGTCCGTATAAATCTGGCACAGATCCGCCTTCAACGCCGCCGCCAGCGCGATGGCCGTCAAATCCGAACCCCCGCGGCCGAGCGTCGTGATCTGGCCCGCCGCCGTTTCGCCCTGAAATCCCGCCACGATCACCACATTGCCCGCGTTCAGCGCATCGTGCACCTGCTTCGGCGTGATGTTGTGGATCTTCGCCTTCGTGTGGACGCCGTCCGTCGTGATGCCCGCCTGCGCGCCGGTCATGGAGACCGCCGGCACCCCGATCGTGTGCAGCGCAATGGCCGTCAGCGCAATCGTCTGCTGTTCACCCGTCGCGAGCAGCATGTCCATCTCCCGTTCACTCGGCAGGGGCGCGATGTCCTTGGCCAGCTTGATCAGGCCGTCCGTCACGCCGCTCATGGCCGAAACGACCACGACCACCTGGTCGCCGCGCTTCCGGTGCTCCGCCACCCGCTTGGCCACGTTCTTGATGCGGTCGGTGTTGCCGACCGACGTGCCGCCGTATTTTTGGACAATCAATGCCATACAAATTTCTTCCAAACCCCTGCCGGTGAAGCCACCGCGCAGGTCAAAATGGAAACGGCAGCATAGTCAGAAGCAGCCCGTTTGAAAAGACGGAATTCGGGCGCGCAAAATGTTTGTGGGCGCACTGACAATGCCCCCCGGAGCGCCGGTCTCCGACCCGGCGAGTCCAAAAAACACAGGGAAAATGCACGGAAACGCGCCGGGTCGGAGATCGGCGCTCCGCAATGCCTATGGGTTCTGGCGGCATTCTGCCGCCAGCTGGAGTTTGGCTGGGATCATGTCATTTGATGCTTAGAAAGATTGCTGATTCGAGAGGGTGATCGCATTTTATGCCGTTCTGGTCGGGCTCGGTTTTTGGGGAGAAGCCGGTAAAATGGGTTTGGAGGGTGGCGGCCCAC
>JARLJW010000088.1 GCA_031290985.1 Verrucomicrobiia bacterium
CGCCACCTTGGCCGTGATTTCCACGCCCTGGCCGCTCTTGGCAATCGCCCCCTCGATTTTTCCGGAGGTTTCCTTGGCCGCTTGGGCGCAGCGTTGGGCGAGGTTGCGGACTTCATCGGCGACGACGGCGAAGCCCATGCCCGCCTCCCCGGCCCGCGCGGCTTCCACCGCTGCGTTCAGCGCGAGGATGTTCGTTTGAAAAGCGATCTCATCAATCGTCTTGATGATCTTGGCGATGTCGTCGCTGGAGACCTTGATGGCTTCCATGGCGGTGGCCATGGTGCTCATGTCGCCCACGCCTTTGTCGGCCGCGGCCCGCGCTTCCTTGGCCAGTTCGTTGGCCTTCAGGGTGTTCTCGGAGTTGCGTTTGGTCATGGAGGACATCTCCTCCAACGAGGAACTCGTTTCCTCAAGTGACGAAGCCTGTTCGCTGGCGCCTTCGGCCAGCGTCTGGCTCGCGGAGGACACCTGGCCGGAGGCCGAAACCACCTGGTCCGAACCTTCATCAAGGGAATGGCTAACATTACGCAAGATACGGGAGGTTCCACGGGTAATGATCAAGGCAATACCCAGCCCAACAACGATTGCCAGACTTAAGCCAATTAAAATGCCGGCTTTTGAACTGCTTGCCGCGGATTGAATGTTTTTCGAAGCGCCATTCGCATCTGCCTTGATAAAATCGACCAGCGCCTCCAAAGCCGTGATATATTGCGCGTTTACAGGATCAAATTGTGAACGCCCAAGGCTGTAAGCCTGGGCATTAGCCTGGGCATTGGTGCTGCCTTGCTCGCTCAAACCCTGCACCAGCGCCCGCACGCGGTTGTTTTCCGCACGCGCCGTTTGGGTCTTGTCCAACAGGGCGCGGCCATTCGGATCCGTGACCAGCTTGCCAAGTTCCTCATAAAGTTTTGCATTCTCAGCGGAGACGGCATTCATCGACTCCACCAGGCGCGCCATGTCTCCTTTATCAGAGCTGCCGATATGTTTGTAGATGAGTTGCACCTGGTCTTTTGCATTCTTCTCGACCTGATAAACGATTTCAATTGCCGGGAACGATTGTTTGGCAATCCGGTCGGACTGCTCGCTGATGCCGACCAGCCGCGTATAAGCGAATGCGCCCAGTGCAACGGCAATGATGATTATGCTGGCGAAGCCAGTGACGATGCGTTTTCCGATGGTCCAGTTCTTCATAAGTTTTTAGCCGGGCGGGTTACGAGTCAGATGGCAGTTTATTTTGAAACAATGTTGGCCGGAGCTTGTTGGGAAACGGAAATCAGCTGGGCGGCCGTCGCCCCGACCACGCGGTCGATGTCCAGCAGCACCTTGACCACGCCTTTGACCTTGGCCATGCCCAGGATGTAGTCAATTGCGATCTGCCCGCCAAAATCCGGCGTTTCCTCGATGTCCGCCGCGTTGAGATTGATCACTTCCTCCACCCCGTCCACTTCCAACCCCATCGGCGTGTTCTTGCCGTCCGGCAGGGTCACCTGCACCACGACCGTGCAGGTCTGGTCGGTATCGGTGATGTTCTGAAAATCAAACCGCCGCCGCAGATCCATCACCGGGATGATCTTCCCGCGCAGGTTGATGACCCCGCGGATGTAAGCGGGCATCTGCGGCACGGCGGTGATGACCACGTGCCGGATGATCTCGCGCACCTTCAGCACCTCGATGCCGTAGGATTCGCCTTGCAGCGTGAATGTAAGATATTTGCCGGCAAGGTTGCGGCTGACCGTGTTGGTTTCGAACGGGGCTTTAGTCATAACTGGGTTTGTTCCTGATTTTGAGTCACTTATAGTCTGCAGGCAGCCATCGGCTAAACTGGATGTCACTTGAGCGATATTAATTGAGAAACTGCAAATTGTTTTTGGCATCGCCAATCCCGGTCCGGCGCGGAAGGATCATGGGGAAAGCCCTCCGGCATGGCAGGAGGGCTGAAAAATGTACCCGCAGCTTGATTGACTCGCTCCCGGCTGTTTGGCGGGCGGCAAGTCATGACATCGAGCAAGTGTGCACCATCGCCGTCCTTTGAAGCTGCCTGGTTAAGGCGGCAGGAAGCGGGTGCATCTTGATATGGTCTTGGCCGTGGGAACTACGAACCAGAACCTGGTCAAAATGCACCCGTCAAAAGATGGTAAAAAACTGTGCCGGTTCAGAAATCCTTGAAATCGCCTTCCAGGGGGATTTCACTCTTCCGGTTTCCCGGCGTGGCCGGCATGGCGTGGACGTGTCCGTTGCCGTTTCCATTGCCACTGATCGCAGCGGAGCGTTGGGCGGCCTGCGGGACGGCCGCCGGGATTTCTTTTGTCCGGGCAGTGCGCGACACCGGCCCGGTCGAGGACGTTTCACTTTGTCCGCCCACCAGTTGAAGCAGCTCGTTTACGGACTGTTTCATGGTCATGGCCTGCGCATTAAGTTCCTCAGCGGAGGCGGCGCTCTCCTCGGCGGTCGCGGCGTTGGATTGCGTCACCTTGTCCATCTGGCCGACCGCCTTGTTGATTTGGGTGATGCCATCGGTCTGCTCGCGCGAAGCGCCGGCCACTTCGGCCACCAGTTCGTCCACCTGGCGCACTTTGATGACGATTTCGTTCAAGGCCTGCACCACTTTGGCGCTGATCTCCACGCCCTGACCGGTGTTGACGATGGCGCCTTCAATCTTCGCCGCCGTTTCCTTGGCGGCCTGGGCGGAGCGCTGGGCGAGGTTGCGGACTTCGTCGGCGACGACGGCAAAGCCCATGCCGGCCTCGCCGGCGCGGGCGGCTTCGACGGCGGCGTTTAACGCGAGGATGTTGGTC
>JARLJW010000089.1 GCA_031290985.1 Verrucomicrobiia bacterium
CGAAGGGCTGTCTTTGGTGTCAATTGGCAGGCGCACCGTTTGGTCCGCCTCCCGTCGAGGCTCAGGAACTTGTTTTGGTTTCATCACCACAAGCCCGCCAGACGGTGCCCCGCTTTTCAAGCTGAATCGTTCCGGCTAAGGTGGTCGGGATTTCCGCGTCCGTCGGATTATCCACCATGCGTTGCTTCAATTCTGCGATGGCGTCGTCGATGTGGCCGGATTTCACAAGTTCCTCGAACAGCGCATGCTTTTCCCCGGCGCTTTTTGCGGACAATAAAGCATCCACCGTCTTATGGATGGAATTCACCGCGGATGCAGTTTTTGCTTCAAGTCCTGCCGAGACGATGGCTTGAGCAGGCACCATTTCCGGCACGGCTGGTGCATCGGCCGCCGGGATGGCTGGCTTTGGTGTGGACACCGGTTCAGGCGTCGCCGCCGGCTGGCGGGCGGGCGCTTCCGCCACAGGGGTGGGGGTCGTCGGCGCTGTTTTTTGTTTATTCAGATAGACAATTGCGCAGGCAATGCCGCCGCAGAGAGCTACCAAGAGGATGATGGATTTATTCATGGTTTCTTAAATTAAAGGGCGGTCACGAATTGCTTTGTGCCCGGCGACGGCGTGCCCGCGCCACAAGTCTTGATTGCAACATCAGGGGTATGATCCACGCCAGCATCAACCATAATCCGTGATTGGCGACGACCCGGGCGACGCGGAAAAAAGGATCCTGTTGGAGCAGCAGCCGGGCGGCTTCGGTGTTGGCCTGAAGGGCGTGGGCCATCCCGCCATCGGCAAAACCATGGGCGGCCACGAGGCCGCCTGTTGCGGCATACCAGGCCGCACCACACCCGCAAAACACCTGCCAGCCGAAGGCCAGCCCGCCATAGGCCCAGCCACCCAGCGCAATCGCCCCGACCGGAAAAATCCCCAGGGCGATCGCCCCAAAGGGCAGCAGCCCGATGGCGATGCCGCCAAAACTGAGCGGTGCCACGGCAATCCCGCCCGAGGCGAACAGCACGCCGACCGCATGGCTGCTGCCGACGGCGATCCACGCCTTCACCGGTCCGCGCATCACATCAAACCGGTCGCCGATGCGCACATGGACCAGTGGCAGGCCGAACAGGCTCGCGCGGCTGCGGTATTCATACGCGGCGGGCGGAAAATTCCCGGCATGTTCCCGCTGCAGGATTTCCGCCAGATGACGCCGTCTCCCAGGCATCGACTTGAAGATGAAAAACAGCATGCTCAGGAAATAAACGACGATGGCCTGGCTGAAGAGGAGTTCCAAGAACAACCAAGGTTCGGCAGAACTGCGGCAGGCCCAATACATCGGCCCGGCCAGGCCGGCGGAAAGGATCAGCGCCACAATGAGAGAATTGCGGAACAGGGCCTTGATGTGGAACCGCTCCAAGTCCGATTGCGCCTCATCCATGCTCATGCGATAGCTGGCATAGTTTCCAAAAACCACCAGCAGCGGGCTTAAAATCGCGCCCAGCAACCCCATCGCGCCCGCCGTCTTTGCCGTCGCGCCGCCTTTGGCGGCGGCCGCGCCGATCGTGGCGGCTTTCGTGGAGACCGTAAGTCCGGGCAATGCGGCCAGAACCGCCAAGGTGAAGGTTTTGCCGGGATTCGTCCGTTCCAATGCGCCCTCGACGAAGGCGAGAACCTGTTCGTGCAACAGTTTGCGTCCACGTGAAAGACGTTGCTTCACGGTGTCCTCGGTGAGCTCCAGTTTTTCCGCGACGGCCTCGACGGACTGATGTTCGCGGTAGAAGAGTACGAGCGGTTCGCGGTAGAGCCCGGGGATGCGTTCAAGGGAACGCCAGAGGATGGCCTGTTCCTCGTTGGTGATGGTGTGGTCCACCGGCAAAGGTTCAGGTGAATGGGACTCGGCGATTGCCTCGATGGGCTCAGCTTGATGGTTGGGCTCACGGCCTTCACGGCGGAGGAAATTATTGATGCGGTTGCGCGCGATGCCGCAGAGCCAGGAGCGGAGCTTGTCGCGTTCATGCAAGTGGCCGAGGTGTTTCCAGGCGGTGATGAAGGTTTCCTGAGCGAGATCTTCGCTCTGGCCGAGACTGCCGGTGGCGCTGTACGCCAGCGAGCAGATGAGGGATTGATAGCGGGAAATGATCTGGCTGAAAGCATCACGGTTGCCCGCGAGGGTGCCGCTGACCAGTTCCGCGTCGTTGTCCGCCGTGACCGGCATAATCTTGGTTGTCATCATAACGTCGCTTAGGTGGCAGGAAAGCGCGAACAGGTGACAAACAATTTAAAAAACATCCAAATTCCAACATCCAAGCTTACACCCCCAAAAAACAACTGCCGATATGGGGATAACTTAACGGGATACAAGTGCGAGTTTTTGGGCAACAGTTTCCAAAGTAAAGCCATGCAGCATCAGTGTTTTGTGCCGGGAAGTCTGGCCGCGGATCAGTTCGACCTTGCCGCGCGAGCAGCCGAGCAAATCGGCTAGCAATTCAATCAAGGCCTGATTGGCGGCGGCATCGACGGGCGGGGCGGTGACTTTGATCTTCAGTTCATCCCCGAGCGGTTCGCCGATCTCATTCTTGGAAGCGCGCGGCTGGAGCTTGACGGAAAGCAAAGTGCCGCCGGACGTTTCGCGGAGAAAGGTCGGCGGCGGCACTTGACGTAAAGGGGCTTACTTGTCTTCCGGATTGATGAATTTGAATGTCAGCGCGGAGACAATGGCGGCGGCGAAATTGCCGACCAGATAAATCCAGATGTTCGCCGCTTTGGCGAGGCCCATGACGGTGATGCCGAGGGCGACGGCGGGGTTGAACGCGCCGCCGGAGATGCCGCCGAGCGCAAAGGCCATCGTCATGACGGTGAACCCGATGGCGAGGCCGTAAAAGGAATTGCCCGAGGTGCCCTTGGCCGTGGCGACGTTCAGCACGACGTAAGTGAGGGCGAAGGTGCCGACGAATTCAGCAATGAGCGCGTGGCCGACATTCGGCGTCATGGCGGTGACGGTCGGATGGTCTTTTAACGCCAGCGTCAGAAATGCCGCCGCCGCCCCGCCGATAAATTGTGCGATCAGGTAAAAGGGGACATCACCGGCCGCGCACCGGCCGCGCAACCAGACGGCGATGGTCACCGCCGGGTTGTAATGCCCGCCGGAAATGTGCCCGCCGGCGAAAACCATGATCATCAGCGCGGAGCCGATGGCGAGCGGGGCGAGGTTGCCGGCGCCCGGGTCGATGACCGTCATGCCGACGGTCAGGACGAGAAAGAACGTACCAATGAATTCAACGAGATATTTTTTCATAGCTTGGATTGATTTGCCTCAAATGCGGCGGCGAGATTAGCAAAATACGGTTGCGTGGCGAGAGGAAAAGTGAAGCCCCGCCTTTCGCGCTGCGACTATAAGTGACATCAGCCAATGCCGAGCAATTCCACCACAAAAATCAGCGTGGCGTTGGGCGGGATGGCGCCGGGATAGCCGTCGCGACCGTAGGCGAGTTCGGGCGGGATGGTCAGCTTGACCTTGTCGCCAATTTTCATCTGCGCCACACCGAGATCCCAGCCGGCGATGACTTCGCCCGCGCCCAGGGTGAAGCTGAAGGGCTCGGCCCGATCCACCGAGCTGTCGAACTTCTTTCCATCAGTGAGGGTGCCGGTGTAGTGAACGGTCACGGTGTCGCCTTTTTTGGGGGCCGCGCCGGTGCCGGTTGCAAGTTTTTCGATCTTCAATTCGAGTTGTGCCATGCGGGAGTTTTGCCGTTATGCCATGGTGCGTCAAACAAACGTTTTTGCCCCATGAAAATGGCGCAAAGGTTATAAAATGCTGTGACGGCAATGCGGGCGTCAGATGCCGGTTACGCAGGCAGCCACGAGTGCCGCCCGCTCGTGTCCGCTTTCGTCAGCTCAAGAGGCGGGTGATGACTTCGGCGGCGGAGTAGGAGGTTTTTCCGGGTTGGAGAAACGCGACGATGTCGGCAACGTCGTTGCCGGCGGTGACCAGGGGGAGATCCACTTTGCCGTCTGCCCGGATCTGGCCCAGGCCGATGGTGCCGGTCAGTCCGTTGCATACGCACTGGCGGCCTTCGGTGGCCGTGACCATGCCGCCCTTGCGGACAAAGTCTTCCACTGGTTCGGCCGGGCAACGATAGCCCACGGTGCCATCGGGTTTGCGATAAGGCTGGCGGAGATAGCCGAGATCGCAGGAGTGCGAGCGGCTGGAGCTTTCGTGGATCTCAGATTGGGAGCCGGGCAACTGCACGACCTTGAAGGGAAAGCCCGTGGGCGACGCCAGCGGATCGGTGAACACCCGCGCCTGGCCGATGCGGCTCAGTTGAATGGTCAGTTGTTTGAGGTCAGGGCGGATGCCGGATTCTTCACAGAACGCGAACGCGGTGCCGGCCTGGATGCCCGCCGCGCCGAGGGCGCGCGCTTCGGCCAGCTTGGCGGGGCGACCAAACGAGCCGGCCAGCCAAAACGGCAGGCCGAGGCCGCGAATTTTATCCAGCTCAGGAATGTCACGCGGGCCGTAGACCGGTTCACCGGCGGCGCTGATCTGCATCGGGCCGCGGGGCGGCGCGTTGTGGCCGCCGGCAGATTCGCCTTCGACAATGAAGCCGTCCACTACCCCGTTTGATTTGCGCGCCAGCGTGATGGCAAGCGTGGCGGAGGCCACGATGCCAAGAAAATACGGGCGTTTCAACACGGGCGCGGAGCCGCCGCAAAATGCCGCGGGGTCGAAGTGGGTGTTAAACTCCTCGCCGGGCAGTGCGCCTTCGACATCGATCTTCAATTTTACAGCACCGCCCTTGGCGAGCTGATCGAGCGCGCCGGGAATGGTGCGGGGAATTCCGGCGCCCATGAGCACATAGTCCACGCCCGCGAGCATCGCGCCAAACAGCGAGGGCAGGGTGGGCAATTGAATTTTTTCCAGGAAGTTGATGCCGACCAGGCCCGTATGGCCTTCCTTGGCGAGAAAAACTTCCGCGAAGTTTGCGAGCACCGTCAGGGCAATCAAGTCCGGGCCGGGATTGAGGGTGGGCAGGGGCGTCAGCTTGAACGGTTCGGTGGCCGGTTTGCCGCCGGGGATGAAATACTCCGCGAGCACGCGCGCGGCGATGCCAGGAACGGGAAATCTTTCCAGCGCGCGCCGCATGTGGCCGTCCGGATCGCCGGTCTGCAGCCGCCGCGCGAGGATGGCGGCCACGGCGGTGCCGGAGACGACGCCAAGCTGACCGGCCTGCGACACGGCGCGGGCGAGCCGCCAGTCCGAGACCCCGGCGCCCATGCCGCCTTGAATAATTGATGGATGTGACATGTTCATTGACTGATCAAGCTTCCCCATCGCGTGGGGCTACGGCGATTGGAAAACCAGGAACAGGAAGCCGGTGCGGTCAAAATCGCACCCGGTCGGGATCCATCGGAAACAAGCGCAACTAGACGCTAAGTGCCGGGGAACAGAAAGGCAAGCAGTTCGTGCGGGGAGAGGTTGAATAAAACCATTGATGGCATTGCATCAAATGGTCATCGCTTGGCAAAATAAGGTGAGACAGGCACGGTCGCAGCGCGCTGGTATCCACCTCGTTTGGGCCGGCTGGCGTTCAAAAAAAAAGCGCGCAGCGGGGGCTGCGCGCTTTGAATTTATCAAAGGCTTACACGGTGTAGGTGCTGCTGCTGGTCGTGCCGCCGCGGCCGGTCCAGTTGGTGTGGAAGAATTCGCCGCGCGGTTTGTCGACCCGTTCGTAGGTGTGGGCGCCAAAGTAGTCGCGCTGCGCCTGGAGCAGGTTGGCGGGCAATACGGCGGAGCGGTATTGATCGTAGAAGCTCAAGGCCGTGCTGAAGGCCGGGGCGGGGATGCCCCGCTTGGCCGCCGTGGCCACGATGTTGCGCCAGCCCTTCTGCGACTTCTTGATCTCGCCGCGGAAATAATCGTCGAGCAGGAGGTTCGAGAGCTTGGGGTTGTTGTCGTAGGCTTCCTTGATCTTGCCGAGGAAGCGGGAGCGGATGATGCAGCCGCCGCGCCACATGAGGGCGATGCCGCCGTAGTTGAGGTTCCAGCCGTATTGCTTGCCGGCCTCGCGCATCAGCATGTAGCCCTGCGCGTAGCTGACGATCTTGGAGGCGTAGAGCGCGCTCATGATGTCGGCGATGAACGCCTTCTTCTTTTCCGGGCTGGCCGCGATGCTGGTGAGCGCCGGGCGGGGGCCCTTCAATTTCCGGGCGGCCTTGACGCGTTCATCTTTCAAGGCAGAAACGCAGCGCGCGTAAACCGCCTCGGCCATGAGGGTGATGGGAATGCCCATGTCCAGCGAATTGATGACCGTCCATTTGCCGGTGCCTTTTTGGCCGGCGGTGTCGAGGATCTTGTCCACGAGCGGCGAGCCATCCGCATCCTTGAACGCCATGATGTCGCGGGAAATCTCGATGAGATAGGAATCCAGCTCGCCTTTGTTCCATTCCGCAAACACTTCGTGGATTTCCTGGGCGGACAGGCCGAGGCCGTTTTTCAGGATGTTATAGGCTTCACCAATCAACTGCATGTCACCGTATTCGATGCCGTTGTGGACCATCTTGACATAGTGGCCCGCGCCGCCTTCGCCCACCCAGTCGCAACAGGGCACATTGCCTTCCACCTTGGCGGAGACGCCCTGGAAAATTTCCTTCACGAACGGCCACGCCGCCGGGGAACCGCCGGGCATGATGCTCGGGCCGTGGCGCGCGCCTTCTTCACCGCCGCTCACGCCGGTGCCGACGTAGAGGAGGCCCTTGCTTTCGCAATACTTCACGCGGCGGTTGGTGTCCTCGAACAGCGAGTTGCCGCCGTCGATGATGATGTCGCCGGGCGCGAGGTGCGGGATGAGCAACTCGATGAAATCGTCCACGGCCTTGCCGGCCTTGACCAGCATCATGACGCGGCGGGGGGACTTGAGTTTGGAGACCATCTCCTCGATGGAGTGGGCGCCGATGACCTTGGTTCCCTTCGCCTCGTTGGCGAGGAAATGATCCACCTTTTCGGTGGTCCGGTTGTAAGCGACGACGGTGAAGCCGTGGTCGTTCATGTTGAGAATGAGATTCTGGCCCATCACGGCCAGACCGATCAGTGCGATGTCACCTTGAGGTTGCATGTGGTAATATAAATTTTGTTAAAATCAGCCGCGGACTCACGATACAAAAGCCGCCCTTAACCGCCAGCAGTTTCTTGTTGAAAATTGCTCCCGCCCGCCATGAAATTGGGGAACCGGGGCAAGGGAAAAAAGCTCCAAACTCCAACATCCAAGCACCAGAGAAATTCCAATGTCCAAACTTCCCGGCGTCATTATCCTAAATCAAGCCCGATTTGGTGTTTCTCTGGATGTTGGAGCTTGGTGCTTGGATGTTTAGTCATGTAAACGGCGGCCATCCCCCCCATGGTTTGCTAGCCGTTCCCGCCGAGCTGGAGGCGCGGGTCATGTTCCAGCAGGGCCTTCAAGTTGGGCCAGCCGGCACCATTGAGGTCATTGAAAGCGTTCAGGTAGACGGCCACCACTTCGTGCGGATATTTGCCCAGGAGCAGTTCAACGGCGGCTTTCAGCTTGGCGTCGTCCACCGCTGACGGGAGGTCTTCGACCACGCCCTTGTCGTTTTTGATTTCGAGCGCGTTCAGGTAATCCATGAGCATCTGGGCGTTCTTCTGGACGAGCCAGGCGCGGATGAAGGCGGCGGCGGCGCCATCCAAGTTCGGCTTGGTCAGCGCGGAAAGCATGGTGACGTGGCGGGCATCGCGCGGCTGGCGTTCGAGGAAGACCGGGCGGACGTGCTTGGCTTCGGCGACGGCCGTGAGCGTGGCCTTGTAAGCCGGCTTGTCCGATTCAAAGATGAACGAAAGAATTTCCTTCGCCAGCGTGGGTGACATGAAACCGAGGAGTTCGTGGGAGGTGAGCATGGGTAAAGTTTTGAATTTTTAGGGGGTGGTTATCAATTACAATTAAATTAAGCAATGGTCGTGACCGTGATTTTACTTTTTTTGGCGATTCCTTCGCAAAGTTCGCGGTCGAGGAGGATTGACTTGCCGGATTCCACGGCCAGCACCGCGATCTTCGCCGCCGCGCAGGTTTCGAGGGTCCTGGAACCGAAGCAGGGGATGTCGAACCGCATGTCGTGCCCGACCTTGGCCACCTTCACCGCGACCGCCCCGCCATCCTTGCCGCCAAGTTCGCCGCCGCGGGCGAGGCACTTGTCCGTGCCTTCGAAGCCCTCCACAGCCAGCACGGTCCCGTTCTTCACGACGACACTCTGGCCGATCTCCAGCCGGGAAATCTCCTTGGCGATGCGGAAACCGAAGGCGACATCCTCTTTTTGAGCCGCGGAAAGCTTCGGCCCCATATGAAAGCCGGTTTGCGGCATGATCGGCGCGAGCCAGGGCGTGGCTTCGATGACTGCCACGCCATCCTTGCGCAATTCATCGACGATGGCCCCGAAGAGCGTATGGGCATTTTTTTCCTTGAGGCGGAGAAAAGCGGCCATGGCGCGCAGGTCCAAACGCAGTTCAAACAGGTTCTTCGGCGCAATTTGCCCGGCCATGACACATTGGGTCACCCCCCGGTCCGTAAAGGCCTTGATCGTCTTGGAAAGCTGGCCCACGCGCAGCCAGACGATGTCATCCACCAGTTTGGCGAGTTCGGGATCGGTTTCATTCTCAAACGCCACGCAGACAATGCGTTTCACGCCGGCGGCGCGGGCGAGCCGGGCGAGTTCCAGCGGCAACGAGCGGTTGCCGGCGATCAGGCCGAGAGATTCAAGTGCCAGGTTCATCAATTTACGGTTGCGGCGGGGAGTTTACGGAAAATCCGCCGGGAATCCAGCGCGAGTTGCTGTCCACGTTCATGGCATTCGTATAAAAATAGGAGGACACTTGGTTTGGGGCCTGCAAAATACCTGTAAATAAGGAAATATAAAGTTGGCGCGATGTTTGCTAAATGAACGGCATGTCGTCACTAGAAAGCATCTATGAGCAGATGACGCCCGGTACCGGATCGACGTCGTTTGCCACGCTGCATCCGCAGCCACCCGCGCCCGAGCCTTCCTTGAAGATCAGCCGCGAAGTCGCGCATGAATTGAACAACATCCTCACCATCGTCCGGGGCTATGCCGACCGGCTGGTGCTGAAACACGGGGATAACCCGGCCCTGCGGCCGGAATTGAAACTGATCGCCGACAACGCGCGGCGGGCGGCCACGGTGGTCCGCAACGCCTCGCAGTCCAAGCCGTCCGCGCCCGGTCTGGTGTGAGCGGTTTCCCGGCGGGCGGCCGCCACGGGTTGGTCCGAGGTGGGTGTGGTCGAATAACGGGATTTGAATGGATTCGAATCTGCCGCCAGCTTCCTTGTCGTCACAACTCCTTCGCAACTTTGCCCCGTCATCGCCCAGCCCCTCAAGCTTTCCCGCCTGTTCACCTTGATTCACCTTGATTCACCTTGATTCGCCTTGATTCGCCTTGATTCGCCTTCATTTTCCGCGCCGACGCCACCGTCGTAGCACAGGCATCTTGCCTGCAGGTTCTGGCGGCATCCTGCCGCCCGACGTTCAATTGCAGGCCGGTTCCCGGGGTTGATTCACCTTCATGTACCTTGATTCACCTTGAATCGGCTTGATTCCATGGTTTGACTTGGTTTGACGAGGCTTGACCCGTTGCTGGTGGCAATGGTCGCGCTGCGACCATTTCTGACTGAGCATCAGGCACTTGGGACATGCAACCACCCGTACCCAATCACCTCGCCCATCGCTCCGGCAGTCGCAAAGCGTTTGGATTGCGGTCGCTTCAGCGCCGCTTTCCCATCGCCAACCCACGACCCATTGATTCACCTTGATCTACCTTGATCCCCCGCGCCGACGCCCCCGTCGTAGCACAGGCCTCTTGCCTGCGGGTTCTGGCGGCATCCTGCCGCCAGATGTTCATTTTTCAGACCAGTTCCCAGCATACCGCCGCCCTCATGGCAGCCCTGCGCCAGCAGCTTTGCCCAGATTGCCAGTGCGGCATCGCACCTCATTACTTGTTTTCGATGTCAAAGAACGCCCCCAGCCGTTTTCACGGCCCCTTTCTACCGCTACCCATTTAACCCCTCTCCGATTTAAAAACCAGAATTAAGTTTACGTCCAATCGGCCCCGATTGAACGCAAACTTTTTGCTTGCTTTTTTCGTCACCGCACCATCCAAACAATGCCAGCTCGACCCTGTTTTCCGCCGGGCACCCCGGCACGTGTACCGTCAGGCCTCCTGGCCTGACGCTGGAGTTTGGCTGGGATCATGTCATTTGATGCTTAGAAAGATTGCTGATTCGAGAGGGTGATCGCATTTTATGCCGTTCTGGTCGGGCTCGGTTTTTGGGGAGAAGCCGGTAAAATGGGTTTGGAGGGTGGCGGCCCA
>JARLJW010000015.1 GCA_031290985.1 Verrucomicrobiia bacterium
CAAGGAAACCTCCGGAAAAATCGAGGGGGCGATTGCCAAGAGCGGCCAGGGCGTGGAAATCACGGCCAAGGTGGCGGCGGCCTTGAATGAAATTGTGACCAAGGTGCGGCAGGTGGATGAACTGGTGACGGAAGTGGCCGGAGCCTCGCGCGAACAAACGGACGGGATTGTGCAGATCAACCAGGCGGTGGGGCAGATGGACAAGGTGACGCAGAGCAACGCGGCCACGGCGGAAGAAAGCGCCGCCGCCGCCGAGGAACTCAACGCCCAGGCCGAAACCATGAAACAGTCCGTGGCTGAACTGCTTAAACTTGTCGGTGGCCAGAGCGGGGCGGGCACCGGCCGGACGGCGATGCCTGTCCGGCAACCGCAAACTCATTTCTCCAAGCCGCCGACAAGACAACCCGCCACGAGCAAAGGCCGGAATGGGGCCGGGAACGGCCATGCGGTTTCAGCCAAGGTGGCGGACCAACGGCGGAATGAAATCCCGCTGGAGGCTGAGTTCAAGGATTTTTGAGCCAGTTATTTTACCATATTAGCCTTTCCAGGCGCGGAAATCATTTCCGCGCCTTTTTTCCGTCCGGAGCATCCGCCCCTTGCAGAGGTATTATGCTTTTTCCGCCTTGAGCACACTAAAACAGGGTGAGTTTTCGCAAAATATGCCAAGTCTTTTTTGTATTGTGCCGGGCTAATCTGTCGATAAAGGGGATGAAAGCAAACTCAAGAGAAATGTTCTTGGGCGAACACGCAACAACCAACAACCCGTCACACCATGTCTGAAGCGATTTTGGAAACCAAGGCCGGCACCCGTCAGCTCACGGGCAAATATCTCACTTTTACCCTGCAAGGCGAATCCTACGGCATCGAGGTACTGAAGGTGCGCGAGATCATCCGGCACGTCTCGATTACCGCCGTGCCGCAGATGCCCGCCTACATCCGCGGGGTCATCAACCTGCGCGGGAAAATCATCCCGGTGATGGACCTGCGCCAACGGTTTGATTTTCAAAACATTGTCAATACCGACCAGACCTGCACGGTCGTGGTGCAAGTGACCTTGCCGGACGGCAAGAACACGCCGATGGGACTGGAAGTGGACGGGGTGGAGGAAGTGATCAATCTCAATGCCGCCGACATCGAGGAAACACCGGATTTTGGCGGGCAGATCGCGATTGACTATATCCTGGGCATGGCCAAGGTCAAAGGCGTGGTCAAGGTGCTGCTGGACATCGACCGGGTGGTCGGGGCCACGGCTGCCAAGTTGATTTCCGTTTCCCAACAAACTCCGGCCAACGTCGGGGCACAGTAAGCAGCGGCCACCGTCGCAACCCACCCAGCCAAACAAAAATTTATGAAGAACTGGACCATTGGGAAGCGCATCCTCGCCGGCTTTGCCAGCGTGATCATCATCGCCATTGCACTGGGTGCATTCGCTTATACCCGGCTGGTTGGCATCAGCGGGCAGTCCGACCGGATTGCCAAACAATCGTTCCCGGCAATGGAGCTGGTGTATCAGGTGGAGAAGAATTCCAAAGACCAGGCGCAACTCATCTACAAGCATATCGGCAGCACGGATAAAGCAGACATGGTGCGCCTGCTGGAGTCAATCAGTGCCAACTCCACTGCGAATACAAAACTTTATGAAGAACTGGGCAAGCTGGTAACGGACCCGACCGGGCGAGCCTTGTTGGACAAGGTCCAAACGGCGCGTGCGGAAAACAGCCGCGTGCGGACACTCGTGCTGAATTTAAGCGTGCAAGGCAGCACCAATGCCCAGGCCAACGCCCAGGCTTATAGTCTTGGCCGCTCACAACTCGATCCTGCAAACGACCAGTATCTTGCGACTTTGGAGGCATTGATTGATTTTATCAAGGCAGACGCCAATGGTGCTTCGAGCAACATTCAATCGGCGGCAAGCAGTTCAAAAGCGGGCATTTTAGTCGGCTTAAGCCTGGCCTTAATGGTTGGGCTGGGTATTGCCTTCATCATCACCCGTGGGACCTCCCGTATCTTGCGCAACGTTAGCGATTCACTTGCTGAAGGATCGAATCAGGTGGTCTCGGCTTCCGGCCAGGTCTCCTCCGCGAGCCAGACTTTGGCTGAAGGGGCCAGCGAACAGGCCTCTTCGTTGGAGGAAGCAAGTTCCTCGCTGGAAGAGTTGTCTTCGATGACCAGACGCAATTCCGAAAACGCCCAGAAGGCCAATGGTCTGGCCAAAGAAGCGCGGCAAGCCGCCGACAAGGGTGCTGGCGACATGCAGGCCATGGCAAGCGCCATGGAAGCAATCAAGGTTTCCAGTGACGACATCGCAAAGATCATCAAGACCATCGATGAGATCGCCTTTCAAACCAACATCCTCGCACTGAACGCGGCGGTGGAAGCCGCCCGAGCCGGCGAGGCCGGCATGGGCTTCGCCGTCGTCGCCGATGAAGTCCGCAACCTCGCCCAACGCTGCGCCCAAGCGGCCAAGGAAACCTCCGGAAAAATCGAGGGGGCGATTGCCAAGAGCGGCCAGGGCGTGGAAATCACGGCCAAGGTGGCG
>JARLJW010000090.1 GCA_031290985.1 Verrucomicrobiia bacterium
AGGAATTTCACGCTCACATTATCGCCGTCGCCGCCGTGGCCGATGAAGTTGACCGGAAACTGCCCGCCGCTGCCGCCGCCATAGCCTTGGAATTGCAGGCCGCGACCGACATTGTTGGTGGTGTCCCAGGAGGTGAAGTCGGCGACCTGGCCGTAGCCGTTGAAGCTGTTGGTGCCGGCGGTCAGATATAATTCCCCATTGGGCGCGGTGATGGCCAGCGGCGAGGCGATGAAATTCGCGGAGCCGCCGCCGAGCGTGCCGAGCCAGGTGAGCGTGGCGGCATCGAGCTGGTTGCTGTTAACCGTGCCGGTGGTGAGGTTCGCGCCGTTGATGGCGGTGACATATTGGCCATTGCCGGCGAGGCTTGAATTGGTGATGGCTGAATTAGTAATGAGGCTATGCGTTAAGATGCTGTTGGTAAATGTGCCACTGAGTTGGTAACCGGTGCCCCCATTGGTGACGACCACGACGAGCAGGTTTGAGAGGGTAATGCCATTAGTGTTCAGCTTGCCGAAGGCGACGGGCAGGAAGTCGCCGGTGATGATGTTATTCGTGTTCTGCGTGGTGAAATATGCGTTCGTGCAGAAGCCAGGAATGGTGATGAGGTAGCCGCCGCCGCTGGTGGAGTTGGTGGTCAATGTGGTCGTATCCACGAAATAAACGCGCTGGCTGAAGGCTGACGTGGCGAAGATGACCAGGCTGATGAGGAGGAGGATGATTTTGGTTTTCATAATTCTTAGAGGTCGCCAGCGCCGGGCATGTTGCCAGCACCGACATTGGCATTGCCGGCAGAGGCGGTCATTGGGTGATCGTTGTTGAAAGCGATTTTGTTCCAGCCAACTTCGCCGAGGCCAGGCGGGTCATAGGGTGATGCATAGCCGCCGGCGAAGCCGAAAGGCGGCACCGATTTAATGGGGAATGACCACAGCTGGCTTGCAGGCGTCGAATCCAGGAGGTCTTTGACGCTCTGCTGTTGGAGCGATGGGTCAATTGGATTGTTGTATAATTCAAACGGCGGCATGGGTGCGACGGGCGGTGCATAATAGCCGCCACCGCCCCCAACTGGTGGCGTAAAGGGTTTGTTGCGAATGAACCAATTCGATTTGGCACAAAGAACCATGCGGGCTAGGAGATCAAAAGAGATGCCGTTGGTGGCGATGCTGGGAAAATCGCTTAACATTCCATTGGCGGCCGCGACCAGATAGTTGTCCGAGTTGACGGTGATGGCGGTGGTGGATCCGGTGTCCGGCCAGATACGGTTGTAGGCGACAACGCCACTGCCTGAGCCGGCATATGAAGGCAGCGCGGGAATGGAGACGGCGGCCAGTCCAGCCTGACAAGCGGCCAGGGCATCCACATAATTGTATGGATCAGACAGCGTCGCGGTATAGGTGAAAGTATAGGTGCCCGCCGTGACGGGATAGGTTGAAATATATTCAGAAACGACAATCGTGTATTGGGTGGGCGTCAGCGTGATGGCGGGTGAGTCAATTCCAAAATCGACGCCGGGGATGGGAATCATCGTGCCCGTTTGCGAGCCGGACACGAGGGTGGTGCTTCCAAAGCCGTTCACCCAATATTTTTGGTAGGTGTTTTTCTTTGTCACCGTGTAGCCGGTCGGCCCGGTGACGACGAGTTTGTATTCGATGGATCGGTATACCTGGGTGTTGTTTTTTGTAAAAATCGGGCTGAAATAGGAAGCGCCCCAGGTCGCGGCATCGGGCAGAAGCGAATAACCGGGGGCACTCGTGGCAATGGCATCGGTGGTGCCAGCGGCGAAGGTTCCAAAGCCCTGGTGTGGCCACGCGGCGATGGCGATGGCGGCCTGGATCTGGCTGCGACCACCGCGTGCCTGACAACCTGAACGTTGAAAGCACTGCGCCGGCGATTTGGCGAAGCTCAAGCTCATTCGCCCCAGGCCTCCGCGCCGATTTGAATGTAGTTGACGCCAACGAGCGTGGACGGCGTGGCCGTGCTGAAGCCGATGCCGATGATGATGGCGTTCACCAATACAGCCGGCGTGACGTAATCCGTCTCAGTGCTTTCATCACTGCCGCTGGCGGTGCGGGTATATTCCACGGTCGTGCCGCTGACGACGACGGCGGTGTAGGTATAGGTGTAGGTCACACCGCGAATGGTTTCGCTGCCGATGGCTCCGGCACCGGCGCGGAGCTTAAAAGGTTTGGCGACTTTGACAATGGAGCCTCCCAGCGTGGTACCATCCCATGTTTTGCAATTCCAATAATCCCCGCCATCGGATTGCACCTTGAATTGTTGCGCCCCCCCGCCGCCAATCGCCGCCCAGACGGATGAGGTTTTGTCGCCGCTGGCGGTGCACAAATACATCTGATTCACCGAGGTATCGATGTAAGTCGAGTAGGTCCGATAAAATGCATTTGTCGCCAACGTGCCGCTGGAAGGCGGCCCGGCGGCGCTATAGCTTGGCATTATGCGGCCGGTGGTGTAGTTGCTGCCATCGCTGGTCTTGACCTGGTCAACGCGGATCTGGCCGGTGGTGGCGTCGTGCGTGATGACCTGGCTGCGGGTGCCATCGGAGGCGTCGGCGGCGTAGACGATCTGCTGCGCGTGGTCAGCGGTGCCGGGAACGGAGTTTTCGCGGGCGGGATCGGCGGAGAGATCGACGGTGGTTGAGCTGGTGGTGCCGGTGAGGCGTTGATAGGCATCGATGCCGCTGCGGTTGCGATTCCAAAAAAGGTTTTGGAGCTGGACGAGGTAGCCAGGCTCCAGGTGGTTCACCGGGCCGCAGTTGATGGTTGATTTGGCGGCGAGCCGCCATTCGCTGCCGGTGCCGTCGTTTTTATTTACCCAGACGCGGAAAAGCTCGATGGAAACATTTTCGGGGACCGCGTTCATGGTGGTCCAGGCGGTGAGGCCGCCGCTGAGGTTAACCTTGTGCTTGCCGGGTTTGATCAGCGTGGGAATGGAGGTGGCATCGGCGGCGACCTGCCAGATGTCGTGTTTCAATTTCCATTGCAGGACCGACAGTTCGGTGTAGATGGCTTGCGCCAGGCCGGCCGGGACGCTCTCGCCGGGATTTAAAATCTGCCGCTGCCAGTAGAGGCCGCTGGGTGCGGTGGTGAGCTTGAGACGCATGGAGTGCTCATGCCGGCCGATCTGGGGCGTGAGATTGAGCGGGCCGCCCGTGTTTTTGTAGTACGAGAAATAGCCTTTGACGTTGGCGGAGACGACGGCGGCCGCGCCGCCGCCGAGGTTCATCCAGCCGTAAACATTTTGATCGGTGTAATATTTGTAGGTGCTGAGGTTGATGGCGGCGTTAGCTTCATCGGTGACTTGGAGGCCGTCCGGATGAGAGGCGAGGCTGCCGTTGATGGTGGTATCGAGGATGGCGAGCGCGCCGGTGCTGGCATCGTTCGGAATCTGGCCGCCTTCGGAAACCTGTTTGAGCGCGGGGACTTTTTTGCGCCACAAGGCTTTCGACGTGGGATCGAAGGCGATGCTGGTGAAATTATATAGCGTGAGCGACGTGGCCGCGCCGGTGATGTCGATGGAGAAATCCAGGGCCAACAGGCTGTTGGTGTTGGTGGGATAGTAATCGGTGCTGAAGCCGGTGACCGGCTGGCCGTTATAGGTGCCGTTGATTTTGTAGAAGAGGCGGACCTTGTCCGGGACCAGTTCATCGAGGGATTTTATTTCGGTGGCTTCATGGATTATGCCGGCGCCATCAGTGCCGGCGTAGGGCAGCGTGACGGCCGTCAGGGCGGCGCGGTTGCGGAAATGGAGCGTGGGCGGCGTGGTGGTGTAATCAATTTCCGTGAAGACGCCAGGGTGCGGCCGCAGGCAGGTGGTGAGGCACTCCGCGCACTTCGCGGATTTGATGGGATACCAGTTTAAATAAACCGGCGTGAACTCGGCACCGGCACCGGCAGACCATACCGTTCCCGTGAGCGTGCCGGTGTTGGCGAGCTGGAGCTGCACGGCGTCAGCGCCGGCCGCGTAGGCGGCGGCGTAGCGGATGATGTCCTGGATCTGCTGCCAGGTGGTGATGGTGCCATTGACGGCGGCTGGGTTGTAGGTGATGGCCGGCGCGGCCTGGAACAAGACGACATCGGTGAAGGGAAACGTGGAATAGGTCGGCGCGCTGGTGGTGCCACCGGAAATATAATTCCAGGGGATGGCGTAGGTGACTTTCTCCAAATCTTTCCAAGCATCCAGCAAGGTGATGGTGGTGTTGACGTGGCTGGCGCTGGCGGAGCCTTCATTATCCCAGCGGCGGCCTTGGAAGAGGATGGTGCCGCTGCTGAAGGTGTTGGGTGCGCCAGCGGAGGAGGTGCGGCCAGCGTAAACGATGCAGCGCGATTTGAAGGGAATGGCGAGGGCGGTCTCGGGCGGCTGGGTCCAGGAGATCTGAAATTCTGACGGCGCGTGCGAGCGCGGGGTGAATCTGGTTTTGTTATTGGCCGGCACGCCAGCGACGTTGGCGAGGGAGAGCGCCACTTCCTGGACGGTGTTGCTGCCGTCCACGTAGGATAGGGTGTCGAAGATCATCGTCCGTTTTTAGGCATCTGAACATTTTGCTGTAAGAGCTGGTGAAGTTTGCCATCGACGACGGCAATCTTGTCTTGGTGCATGGTCAGGATATCGAGAATGGTGGTGTCATTTTGTGACTGGGCTTCGATTAGGGCGACGGCCTGGGCGAGCGTGAGTTTTTTGCCGGTGATGGCTTGTTCCAGGATGATGAGGTATTGGGCTTCTGACTGGCTGATGCCGGCTCCGCTGGCATATTTATCGGCGATACCTTTGCCGGTGGCAAAGTCGGTGGTGGCATCGCTGGCGCGGGATTTATCCACGTCACCTTTGAGGGCGGTGGATTCAGCGGTCATCCGTTCAAGGGTGGCTTCGAGGACTTTGATATGGTCTTCAGTGGCCTTGTCGGTTTTGTGATCGCCAGCCAGCCGCTTGTCGATCTCCTCGAGGATGGCGGTAAATTGCTGTTTGCGGGCGGCTTCGGCCTCGGGGGTTTGGAGGCCTTTGTCGGCTAGGACGCCGGTGGAATTGCGGGCGCTGGACGTGGGGCGGAAGCTTTCGCCTTTGCCGAAGGCTTCGATGAGTTTCTCGCGGTCGGATTTTAGCGCCAGCTCATCCACCTTGTCGGCGACGCCGGCTGGAGACGATATTTTATCGCGCAACAGTTCGAGCTGTTTGGTGAGGGCGGCGATGGAGGCATCCAGCTTGAGGGCGCGGTCCATCTCAGTGTCGCGGGTTTTTTTCTCGACGAACTGATCGCCTTTTTCCTTGGTGATGATGCCGGCTTTTTCGGCGGCGGCGGCGATTTCCTTGATCTGCGTGAGCTGGGCGGCGAACTGCGCCTTCATTTTGTCCAGGCCGGTCTTGCGGTCAAGGGCGGTGAAGAAATCGTTGATGGCCTCGGTGGATTTTACGATGGCATCGTGAGCCTCGCCGGATTCCTTGACGGTTTCGATGTAGGTTTCGCGGATTTTGGCGGCGGCTTTTTCGGCGGCTTCCTCGGAGTCTCTAAACGCATTGATGAGTTCATGGACGGCCATGATGGCGACGCCAATGCCGCCGCCGGCGGCGAGGCCGAGACCGGCCATGGCCGCACCAGCGGCCGGGCCGGAGGTGCCGGCGATGAGATGCAGGGCGGCATGGAGTTCGCGGTGACTCAGCCCAAATTTTTCGATGAGCGGAATGCTCTCGCTGACGGCTGCACCGCCATGCTCGGTGGATTTTTTAAAAGCATCGGCGGCCTCAGAACCTTTCTTGGTGCCCTGGTTCAACTGCTCCTGGGCGTCGGCGGCGGATTTGAAGCCGGCGTTGTCGGCGGTGCTGACGATGTCGATTTTAAATTCGGGCATTGGTCAGTTGATAGTTGATGGTTTTGAGTTGCTGGCCGGAACCCGGCCGGCAGCGGCGAGGCGGTGAAGTTTTGAAATGTCTTTTCCAGAAAGGGCGGCCAGCGTCATCAGCAGCCAGCAGGATTCTTCACGCCGCTGATGTAGTTCGTATTCGCGGCTTTTCAGATTTTCTTGCTGGAATTCCTCAAGGGTCATTTGGCCAGGCCGAGTTTGTAGAGGTTGGTGTCGCCGGTGATCTGAACGCTGATCCAGCGGACGAGGTTCGTGGAGAGCGGCGCGGCGTTGGTGCCGCCGAAGATGAGCTGGTTCGTGGTGCCGGTGATGGTGTAATTTGCGGCGGAAATATTTCCCGTCTGCCCGTTCAAGATGATGGTATTGGTGGCGGACGTGCGCTCGGTCAGGGTGATGACGCCGCCATCGGTGCCATCGGCTCTCAGGGCGATGTTGCCGTTGGTGCCAACGTCTACCCCGCCGAGAGCGTCAAAAAGCAGATCGACATGCACTAGGTCATGAAATGAGGTTTCAGGCCAAATATTAACGGTGGCGTTTGTGTAGCCATCGTTCGAGAGGCCATAACCGATATTCATTACCTCTCCTCCAGGTTCAATGTTTGTCGCGGAAAATGCACCGCCCACATTGAGGTTTGAATTTAATGTGACCGGCGTGGGGGTGCCATTGATAAGTGTGCCGGGCGGCGGCCCGACTGCGATGCTGCCGTCCGTGTTCGTGGTGAGAATGGTTCCGTTGGTCCCCACGAGCGGGGCGAAGTTGTAAATGTTCAGCGGGGAAAAGGCATTGGTATTGATAAGGCTGACGACATTGATGGTGTTGGTGGTGTCCGGAACATTGATGTGCGCGGAGCGCGGCCAGCCGTCCACTTTGATGGTGTAGCCCCACGGCGCGAGGTTGGTGAGCACCTGGCCGCCGGTGGGTTGCAGATAAAAGTCAACCATGGGCACCAGGTTGGTGCCGAAGATGAGCGGGTTTTGGATCTTGTCCGGTTGCACGAAGATCTGGCGGTTGTTGGGTGTGCCGGTTAGTGACTTCAGCGTGAAGAGCACGGGTGTGCCCGCCAACGTGACGTTGGATCCAATTATTAAAACCAAGGCAAACGTCCAGCCATAGCGACAGCAGGCGACTATCAGCCGGAACCAGAAGGCGAAGAAGAATGCCGCCCAGCAGCCAATGGCCATGATGGTGGCGCTCCAGGAGAATATTGTAACCAGGCCGAGGAAAAGTTTTTTGGGATTCATAAAAATATAGGGATGCAACGTCACGTTGCCGGGCCGCCGGTGAAGTTTATTTTGGTGATGGTGGTGAGGCCGATGCGCTGGGGTTGGTCCAGTTCGACCTTGGCGTTGGTGATGGTGAAGGTGGTTTCGGTGCCGGTGTAATCGATGTGGGTCAACACGACGGTGGCGACGCCGGCCCAGGTGGCGACGGCGGTTTGACGGAAGGCTTCGGCCAGCGTGTCCGTGGCATGCGTGCGGGTGAGCGTGAAGCGGCGCGGGATCTTGAAGTTGCCGAGGTCCAGGAAGACGGCGGCGGCCGCGCCGTAACCCTGGACCTCGATGATGTTCTTGCCGGCACCGCCGCCTTCCGACGGCTCAAACACGTCGGTGTAATCCGCAAATGCGGAGCCACCGATGGTTGCTTTCCAGGTGCCTTTGGCCACAGTTGATAGTCGCTAGTTTATGGTTGATGGTCAGCTGGCCGAGTTGGAAGTCCGAGCCGGACTGGCAGGCGCTTCCGGGGTGGGTTTCTTCGCGGCTTCATCGGCCTTGAGGATGTTGCCAATGTACAATCCAAAACAGTCAATGCCAGGATGCAGATGCACGTGCTGGTTGATGGTGTGCTCGACGTCCGGGGCGTTGCCTTTGGCATCGGCCTGGTCGGTGATGACCAGGCTGAGGCCGCCGCGCAGTGGACGGAATTCGAGGCTGCCAAGTTTGGGGTCGATGGGTTTTTCGCAGCCGTCGCAGATAATTGCGTTTGATTTCATATTCGTGTTTTATTTTTGGTTGATGGTTGATGTTTCGATTTCGGAATGATGGCCCGACGTGGCTCACGTCCCGGCCGTGAAGGCGAAGAGCGGGTTCGGGACGCCGGTGGTGTTGGTGAGCTGGTTGACCATTTCGAGCGCGCCGGCCGGGAAACGGTGTTCGCCGATCTTGTAGATCCGCTTGAGGCTGCGCGGACCAACCTGCTTGGCGGTGAAGATCCAGGCAAACACCTGGCCGGTGAGGACGAGGTCGCCCGCGCCGGTGGCCGATCCCCCATAGGACTGGCCGGGGAGCACGGCGTTCGCGCCCTGGTAATTCAGCCAGGTGTCGAGCTGCGCCTCGGTGAGGTTGCTGGGCGCGAACTGCACGGTGAGGTTGAAGCCATCCGCTTCCAGGATGACATCGGCAATGCCGACATCGGCGGCGACGATGGTCTTGGGCTTGAAGCCGAACTTGAACATGAAGCCATTCATGGCCCCGAGCGCGTTGAGCGGCGCGGACAGCGCGCCGAGCACGCCGGAATAGATGTCGGACTTGATCTTGCTGGCATCGAAGCTGGTGTCCGGCGTGATGGTGCTGATGGCGGCCTTGAGGAAGTTGGCGTTCGTGGGCGCGACGGCGACATTCCCCAGGCACCAGATCTGCGCCTGGCCGAACAGCGAGCCGGTGGGGCCACAGAAGAGATCCGGCGGCGCGCCCAGGCCGCCGCGCACGTAACCGTAGGTCTTGTTCTCGGTGAGCGAACAGATGGTCACGGCGTAATTGCTGGCGGGGATGATGCTCTGGCCGACGTAGGTCTGCGGCGCGAGATGGGCCTCGTAAAAATAATTGAGCAGGCCGCTGGTCAACATGCCGACGGGCTTGTATGACAGTTTGAACATGCGCGATTTGTGGCGCGGGCCGGCATCGCCAAAGGTGGTTTTGGGCGTCCAGGATTCAAGGACTTCCTCGACGGCGATGTCGTCTTCAACATATTGAACGACGCCGCCGTGCAGAATATAAGCGGGGCCTTGGATGACGGTGGGTAGGATGATAGCCATAATTTTTTATTGGTTGAGGGTTGATGTTTTTTTGTTCACAGGCTGGTGAGGGTGATGACGGCGCGTTCGATGCTAGAGCTGATGTAATCCGTGCCGGATGGGCCATAAGCGGCGGCGCGAATGGTCTGGGGCACGTTAAGGGTGAACGCCAGCGGGGCGGCATAGAGCTGGGACGTGCTGCCTTCGTAGCCGTCGTCCTTGGTGCCGGGATAGGGGAAGGTGTCGTCGGTGGTGTACCAGACCGCCGCACCGGGCGTGGCGGTGGTGATCTGGATTTGTGCCTGGCCCGGCACCTGGGTAAACACGGGCGGCAGGCAATAGAGAAACTGTTCGTCGGAAAATTCCTGGCATTCAAAGTTGACCTGTTCGGCGACGACGTTATCGGCGAGGTCCTTGATGTCGGCCGGATGGATGGCGGGCGTGGCGCATTTCATGCCCTGGACGAAATCGCGGAAGCCGGCGAGCTTCATGTTCTTGATGATGTGCCGGGCGACTTTGCGGGCGGATTTTTTGGTGCCGGAATCGTCGTTGTTCAGCTCAACATTTTCGATCACCTGGAATGACGGGAAAAGTTTCATGGGACCGCCGGGCAGGCCCAGGTAAATGTCATCGGCAATGATCTGCTGGACGATGACGACCACGCCGCGATGACCGCTGGCGGCCTCGATGTCGGCGCGCAGCCGGGAATATTCCTGCGCGACGTTGCCCTTGACGGCGAGGACGACGGGGATGTCGTCAAAGAATGGATCGCTGTCCAGCCGGGCTTTCAGCTCGGCGGGCAGCAGATCTAAAATATCTTCGATTTGCATAATCAATTTTTCGCGCTGTCGCCACCGATGGCAGCGATGAGGGCGGCGGAGATGGTGCGGCCGTAATCCGGCAGGCGGTCGGTGATGCCCTTCTGGATCGGTGCGCGGGCCGGGAGCGACCAGGCTTTGGTTTTGGGATGACGTTTGGCGTAGCTTTTATTTTTGCTCTTGGTCGGGCGGCTGGGGAAATCCGCGCCGAACTCGTGCACGGCCGGATAACTGACGCCGTGCGATTTGACGGGCGAGCCGATGTTGGACTGCACGGTCTGCCCATTGATGACGGGCTTGGGGGTCCACAACGACTTGGCGTAATCGCCGGAGATGTGGCGAAGGCCAAGCTTGGTGGTGGGACCGGCAGCGGGATAGCTGAGATACTTTTTCTGGATGTGCGTGACCGTCGCGGTGTTTTCCTTGTACATGGCCGCCGCGATGACTTCCAGGGCGCGGGCGGGCATGGTCTTGAGACTCGCAGCGAGTTTCTGCGCTTCGGGCGAAAGCTTGATGGTGGTGACGACACTCATGTGAGCTGATACCGTTTGAAGGCGGTGATGGTTTGTTCAACGCTGGGGGCGAAGTCTTCCGGGAAGCGCAGGGATTTGACATCGCCATCCTTCGTGAGGTCGTTGCCGAGCTTGTCGTAATTTTTCCAGTTGTGTTTCACCTGGAGCAACCAGGCGAGCTTCAGCTCATCCGGCAGCATGAACTTTTGGGGATCGAGGCCGGCGGCATTGCTGGTCACGTCCACGGGGACCAGCGAAGGATAGCTGGCATCATCGGGCTCAAGCTGTTCCCAGACGTAGCCGCCATTGTAGGTGATGCGCACCTGCAGCGGGGCGCGGCCCAGGGTGTAACCGAAATGGATAAGGCCCTTCTCTTCATCGGCGCTCAAGGGCTGGCCGGAAATATCGGTCCAGGAGTCGGCGCGGAAATAGCGCAGCTCGGTTTTTGTGAACTGGGTGACTGGCGCACAGCGCACATACCAGAAGGAGCGGTCGCCCTGGGCGACTTCCTGAATGCCGGGCCGGTACATCCATTCGCGATTGCAGAACCGGCCGAACTGGCCGGCGACGCCGAGGCCGAGGGCGGCGATGGTGGCATCGAACCGCACATCGGTTTTGGCCGAGGCGGGCAGCAGCTGTTTCTTCAGCCAGTCGAGATTGCTAAATCCGCAATTCATGTGGTGAGGCCACCACGGGCCTTTGCGCCTGACGGCGCGGGTTGCTTCGTTGATGGTTTGGGAACAAGGACCGCCACGGGTGGACGTTGTGGACGGGTGACAACCTCGCGGCTGTTAGTCCGTATCATCCGGTCCCGTGGCGGTTGGTTTAACATGGCGTTATTGGGTTATTAATTGCGCGGGAATTTGAACGTGACGCGGGCAATTGGATTTGTGAGGTAGCCGGCGTCCGCGCTGTTTTGTAAACCACCGAAACGGATATACCCGCCACTGACGCCGGTGACATCCAGGTTGGTTGTATTCAGGCCGCCGCTGTAGCAGGTCACTGGCGTCAGCCATTTGTTGGTCTGCCAGGTGACCATGTCGCTGGAATAATCCCAACCCGACGGGATGGTGATGTTGGTGGTGCCCTGGGCAGCGCAGCCAACGGTCAGC
This sequence comes from Verrucomicrobiia bacterium, assembly GCA_031290985.1. Classification (GTDB taxonomy): domain Bacteria; phylum Verrucomicrobiota; class Verrucomicrobiia; order Limisphaerales; family UBA11358; genus UBA11358. Next base: position 11,320 of record JARLJW010000090.1, read on the forward strand.
GTGAAATCGCTCCATTTGGTGATGGGCACCACGCCGGCATAGTTCGTGACGTAGGTGTAGTTGGTGGCGGGCGTGTTGTAAGGCACGCCGTTGGTGTAACCCCAGCTCGGCACCACGGTTTGATTCGTGGTGATGGTGGCGGCATTGTAGTTGGTGTTCAACAAGGCCGGGATGCCGACGGCGCCGCCGGATTGATCGGCCACCTGCACGACGTAGTAACCGCTCTTGTCGCCGGCGAGCACGGTCTGCGTCTGCGCCCGCGTGACGCCGGACCCAAACACCAGCAGCAACGCCGCGATGATCAGCGCGGCGGAACCCTTGACCTCTTCCAGGAAGCGGGCGAGGGCGGCGAGCTGCCAGGGGAAGACCTTGCCGGTGGCGTATTTGGCGATGGTGTTGCCATCGACGGAGACATCATGGTCGGCGATGTTCTTGACCTCAACCATGACGGGCTCCTTCCATTTCTTGTCGTCGGTGATGAGGGTGATGATGGCCTTGGCGTTGGCGTAGGCCTTGTCGCCGGTCTTGACCGAGCGCAGCTCGATGACGAGCTTTTGTTTATCCTCCAGCGGGAGGGCTTTGATTTCAGATTCAGTTCTCATTTTTTTATTTGGTTAAAAAATTATGGTTAATGGTGAATTGGCGGCCGGGCCGGTGAAGGCCCGGCCGCCAGTTGGTCAGGCCGCCGCCGTGTTCAGCACGGCGAAGGGTTTGAGCGTGGTGCTCGCGGCAACGGTTTTCATCTTCACACCGGCGCGGACCAGGGCGCGGAAGGCGCGCAGGTTCTGCGGGAAGCCGATGTCATCGCTGGTCGCCAATTCGAGATCGGCGCGGATGGCGACGTTCTGGCCCATGGGATCGCCAAACACAAACGGCGTGGTGGACGGCCCGTCGACGTTCGGGGCGACGGCGGTGGGATGGATCGGCGAGCCGAGGATGGAACCGATGGCGCCGGGGGTCGGTACCTCCAACCAGGTCTGGAAGATCGGGCGGCCGTTGTTGTCCCGGATCAGCGCGGCGCGGGCGATGTTCTGGCTGTGCGCCCACCATTTGGGTTTGCGGTTCAAGACTTCGGGCGAGACCGTCAACATGGTGTTGAGGAAGTCGTCCAGCTTGAGAATGGCGCAGCCGGTGCGGCCGGCGCCGGCCACATAGGCGAGGTTGGTGTTGGCGAGCGCGGCATTGAAGATGCCGATGTAGCCGGCGTTGGTCGTGTCCTGGTTGCCGTTGCCGATGAAGGCGGCCGTGTCGAGACCCCAGTTGGAGGACTCGATCATCTGATGCAGGACATACGGCGCGAGATCCACGGTGGAATCCGCGAGCAGTTCGCGGGCGATGTACATCAGCACCGCACAGGTGTTGATCACATTGAGCACCTGGGTGCCGGTGAACGCGCCGCTGGTGATGGTGGAACCTTCCGCAAGCGTGGACTGCGAGCCGATCCAGTAGAACTGCGGCCGGGCGGTGGCGATGGGCAGGACGTTGAGCCGGGCACCGACGCGCTGGACGCCCAGCGTGGCGTAATCGCCATATTCCAACATGAGGTCATAGATCTCATTGAAGGTATCGGTGGGCACGGTGGCCTGGCCGAGGCCGGCATCGACGCCGGTCAGGGCTTTCGCCTTGGGCCGGTAATCATCAATGGCCTTGACGAACGCTTCATCCGGCTTGGGGCCGAGACCTTTTTCAAACGCGACCACGCGGGCCATGGCGTTTAGGACGAACCGGGTTTCCTCATTGGCGAGGACGCGCTCGACGGGATTGCGGAAGCTGGACCGGGCGTTGGCTTTGACCTGGCGCTGGACCTTTTCCATGCGCTTCACGAGATCCTCGGTCGTCGTGTTCATGGTGTTCTTCACTTTCGTGAGATCCTCCAGCGCGGCCTTCACTTCCTTGTCGGACCGGCCGAGGTCATCGAGGATTTTTTGCTGGGCAGTTTTAAAGCCGCCCTGCTCTTCGATCAGCGAGTTGACACCGCCGATCAGCGTGGACTGGAACTCTTCATCGGACAGGGCCTTGCCTTTGGGGGCGACCAGCGGGGTGATGGCGCAGGTGACGCCGGCCTTGGCGACCGGGATGGACATGAACAGCGCGCAGAGCAGCAGCAGGGCGAGCAGCGGGAGCGCCGCCAGGGCGAGCACAGGCCACGCGACATATTTGAGACGTGTATATTTCGGATTCATAATTTAGAGACGGTTGATTTTGGTTTTGAACTCCATCAGAGTTGCCATCCGCACCCGCTGGCGGGCCTTCTCGACGGCAGCGGGACCATCGGTCGAGTCGGCGGTTTTGAGTCTGGCTACTTCGGTGGAAATTTTTTCAAGGAAGGCATCCGTGACGACGCCGGCCTTGTAGGCGCGGGCGACGGCATCCGCATTGGCCCCGATGATGCAGGCGCTCAGCTCAAGCTGCTCGTGCTGGATGTAGATCACATCCGGCGAAACCTCACGGCTGAGGCCGAGCGCGGCGCACTGTTCGTTGTAAACGGTTTTGTCATTGTCCCAGCGCGTGCAGTATTCAATCGGTTGGAAGCCGACGCTGACAGCCTTCAGGTAACCGGCCGCCGTCATCTTGAATCCGATGTTGGCCAGGTGATCTTCGGGCAGGCCGGCATCAATCGCCCATTGCACGGTCTCCACCAGGTTGTTGCCGGAGAGCTTCCAATCGATGACCTTGCCCAGGAGGCAATCCAGGCATTCGTAATTGTGCGAGTCCACGAAGGGCGCGTTCTTTTTGAAGCGGTTGAACTGCCAGCCATCGGCGCGGACGATCTCATTGTGGTAGTCGAGCGTCTCGTTGCTGGCGATGTATTCCACGATGCCCTTGGCGGCATCGATGACCTTGACCTCCGGGTGAATGGTTCTGCGGATGGCTTTCATAATTAGTTGGCCGCACCGCTAGGTGCTTTTGGCAATAGGCCGAGCTGGCGTTGTTTTTTGAGCGGACGGGAATCGCGCCAGTTGAATCCCATCTTGGCCCGGACCATGGTGGCGAGGATTTTTTTCCGGCGCTGGTTGGCGAAGATGAACTTCACCGCCCGCCAGAGGACAATGGGATTCCAGAAATTCTTTAAAGACATATGCACGGCGACGACATCCGCGAGCTTCGCCTTGACCAGGTCGCGCCGCACGGCGGTGAGCGAGCCGGCATCGGACCACTTCACGCGGCCGTAAGTTTTGACTTTGTGTTTCATGGTTTGCGCACGGTCATGACGGGGATGCGGCTGTTGATGGCGGCGGCGGTCTCTTCATTCGCGCCGCGCCGGTCCACGCGATAGGTCAGGCCGCCGCCGCTGACTTCGATCTTGCGACCCAGGCCCAGGAAGCCGGTGCGACGGACCTTGATGTCCGGCCGCAGGGCCTTGGTGAATTTTTTGCTCATGCGTTTTCTCCTTCTGGTTTTTGTTCAGCGGTCTGGATGCAGTGGCAGTTGATGACATTGCCGGCGCTGCCGGACGGGTCACCGGGATACATCAGCTCTTCGCCGTCCACGATGAACGGTTGATCCAGCGGGATCGGCGCGTCGCCGTATTGTTCCTCGGCGGCGGCATGCGCTTCGCGGACGGTGGGGCCGTGGCTGGAGAGCCAGCCTTTGTATTCAATGCCGGCATCGGTCATGGCTTCGTGCCGGGCGTAACCATAGGCCGCGCTGGTCTCGGTCATGGCGATGCGCCTGGCCTCGTACTTCTGGAGGTTGTTGAAGACGCCGCGCACGCGGTCGGTCAGCTCAGCGGTGGTCTCGCCCTTGTCCATGCCGGTGGCGAGCGCGGTGTTCAACTGGGCCTGGGCGGTTTCGCCGACGCTGTCGAGCAGCTTGTCGCGGAGGCTGATGAAGTGCAGCGCCTTCATCGGGGCCATCTTCCAGGGGTCCTCGCCAGTCTGATCCTCGCCGATCTCGGCCATCAGCTCATCGCCGGCGCGTTGCAGCACGCTGCGCGTGACCGGGTCGAGATTCTTTTTGAGATCGCGCCCGAAATTTTCCGGATTGAAAATCACATCCACCAGGGATTTGGTGGCAATGGATTTATCCGCATGCGCGGCGGCCAGGTGTTTGAGGGCCGTGGCGCGGTATTCCATCAAGACCTTGCTGGCCTTGCTCTGATATTGTTTGACGGCGACCGAACGCAGGCGCATGTGCGCCTCCCAGATCGCTTTGCTCTTCCCGGATTTGTGCGTGCCGCACTGGCCATTGTTTTTTCCGGCGAAGGCGGCCTTCATTATTTTCAGCGCCTCGGGTTCGTCATCGTTGCCGGCCTCAGTGAAATCATCGGCACCCGGTTGCGGCACGGTTTGGGCGGCTTCGTTGGCGGCGGCGCTGACGGGCGTGAGGTTGATGGGGATGTAGCCCTGTTTCTTTTCCGGATATTCCGGCAGGCCGAGATCCAGATATTCATCCACGACGGACATGGGCACGCCTTTGGCGAACAGGCTGTCCGCATCTTTCATCCGTTCGCTGCGGACCTGTTGCATGACGTAGTGGTCATCCCAATCCAGGCCGACCTCGATGTGCTGGCCCGTGAGCCGGAAGATCAGCGTCTCCACGGCCGCGCAGAACTTGCCGCCTTCCGGGATGCAGGTGTTGAAGATGAGCGCAAACCAGTCGCTCGCCTGGCCGATGGAATAGCTGGCCTTCACGTCCGCCAGCGAGGGCGGCACGCCGAAGGCCACAAAGATTTCGTGGCGGTCTTCCAGCATGCCGGCGATGAACGCGGCATCCACGCTGAGAATCTTCGGATCGTGAACATCCACTTCACCTGGGAGGAAGAGCGCCTTGGAGTTGCCGCGCATGCGGGCGGCGCGCCGTTCCATGATGGACATTTTGATCTGTTCGATCTGCGTATCCGTGGGCGTGCCGTTCTTGGCGGAGATAATGGGGGCCGTGTCGTTATCCGCCGTGAGGTTGCGTTTGAACTTGCTGCCGAGGTGATGCGTCTCGGCGGCGAGGTGCGCGCTGGCGTAGTCACCCAGGCCGCGATGCTGGTCGTAAGGATTCCAGCCGAAGAGGCGGACGACCTGTTCCGGTTCCAGTTCCCAGACTTTGCCGCCTTCATCCGTGAAGTTCCAGGCGATGATCTGGTTGCCTTGCTTAGTGGGACGCATCCGGTCTGGCCGGGCCACGATGATGGGAGCGTAGGGATTGGCCTTCACTTCCGGGAAGGGCACGCGGGCACCCTTATCCGCCAGCAGCCAGAAACATTCCTGAAGCTTGTACCAGCCGATGGAGGCTTCAACAAAGTCCTCATAGGTCAGGCCGGCCATGGGTTCCTTGAGCCATTCCCGGATCTGGGGGAGTTCGACCTCGCTGTTCGGATCGCGCTTCACCCAGCCGTTCTTGGTGTGCAGCCGGGACCCGCGCTTTTTCCAGCGGCGCAGGGCCGGGCTGGTGGTGGGTTTGGAAAAGACCAGGTCGACCGAGGAGATCGGGCCGGAGACATATTTGATGGCGCGCCGTACCCAGGCGCTTTGGGCGTAGGGATGGTTCATGCCCTCGCCGCCGCCGCCATCCAGCCCACGGGCGAACCAGAAAGCCGGGATGCCCTGGGTAAAGTTGCCGGTGCCGATGGTGGCGTCGGAGACATCCTTGGTGATAAAGGCGACCTTGTGCCAGTCGCGCATGGCGTTCTGGGTGCGCAGAAAGTTGGCGGCGCGGGTGGCGTAATCCGGGTTCATCGGCTACCCCCCTTAAAATTGGAGGCGTGCCGCCTCGGGCGCTCATTTTTTAACGGGGTATTAACGGCCCCAGCATGGCGCACGGCGCGGCGAGCACCCAACAAGCCATGACCGGACGCCCCAAACGCGCCTTGGGCCTGCCAGAGGGCCGGGCAGATGGTGGCAGTAACGCAGTTACTCATATGACGATGGCCCCCTTCCCGCCGCCCCAGGTGTTCCGGCTTTCACCCGCCGCCCGGATGGCCAGGGCGAGGGCGGTGCAACGGTCCGCATGGCCGTCTTTGGTGTGTGGTGCCTTGTATGTCACGCCGCCGCCGGCCAGCGCCACGCGGCTGACACTATGCAGATCTTCACGGATCACCCGGCTCACCGGGATGCCGATGCGCTTTTGCTCGAAGGCCACGCGGAGCGCGGGGAATATCTCCAGCTTGAGCTTGTTGGTGAACTGGCACAGCTCGATCTTGCCGAACTTGTGTTCCTCCGGCTTGTACCGGCCGAAGCCTTCCTTGTCGGCGACCATGAGATCGCCCAGGCCGATGCCGGGGCCGGTGTAATCCAGCGCCACGCGGGTGGCGCGCTTGAGGCGCGGCCGGAGAACATCGAGCTGATCCGGCGTGGACATCTTGGCAAGCTCCAAAACTTCCTTCGTCTGTTTGAAAACGCCGCCGGCCACTTCCAACGTCCAGCAGACGGTCAAATCTTTTGACCGGCCGAAGTCGATTCCGCAAAAGACCGGAGCGCCACCATTTTGGAAATAAGCCGGATCGCAGATGGCCGTGGCCTCGGGATTCTCGGCGGGCGTGATCAGTTCGTAAGGCAGCAGCACAGTGGCCTGGTCGAGAAAATTTAATTCATATTCCTGCGCCCAGCCTTCCGGATCATCCAACGCGGCCTTGAGTTCGGCGATATCCACCGGTAATCCCTGCGCCACCGCCTCGTAAATATCTACGTGATGACAGCTCCAGGTGGAACCGGCGACCTGATAATTTTTCTTCCACAGCTCATGGGCCTTGTTGCCGATCCCATTGGGCGTCGTGACCAGCCGGCATTTCTTCAGACCGCCGCGCAACGGATTAGTGATGCTCGGCAGGATCGCCCGCCATGTGGCATCCGGATCTTCAAAGAAGGCAAACTCGGTCAGCAGGATGTTGGCCGAGAATCCACGGCAGGTGTCCGGCTTGCCGGGAACGGCGATAACGCGGGAACCATTCGGGAAAACGATGGTGGACGATTTGATGAGCGACTCGGAATTTTTTTCATCCGTGCGCTCCTCCTGGATGTCTGCCACATCGAGCTTGAACGCCTCGACCCATTCCTTCCATTTGTCCAGGGACTCGACGCTCTGGCGCTCGGATGGCGCGGCGATGAGCCAGTTGACCTTTTCTTTTTTGCGCTCGTGCAGATAGCAATCGCGGATGCCCTCCGCACCACTGGTGAAATCTTTGCCGGTCTGCCGCGCCTGGAGCGCGAATTTAAAACGGGTCTGATCATCCGCCAGTTTGCGCTGATATGGCAGAAGCAGATCCAGCGGCGTGGATTTGACGATGACTTTGGAGGTGGCTTTGGACATCAGCTCATGCCGAAGATTCGGCGGTACTCCGCCTCGCGTTCCTCGGGCGTCAGGGTTTTGTTGTCCGTCACCTTCTTGGCCGCATCGAATGCCGCCGCCTTCTTTTCCATCAGCACGATCTTGCGTTCGTCCTGGGTGAGTTTTTTCTCGCGCAATTTCAGCTTGGCATTTTCCAGTTGCGCGTGCGTCCGCGCCGAGCGCACCGTGACAAATCCATGGAGATCCTGGTTGCGGATCGCCAGCAGGCTGAAGGTTCGTTGCCCCAGCTCGTCCAATTGTTCCTCGGTCAGGTTGGGGATCTCCGCCTTGAGCTGCTCCAGCAGAGATTCCGTCGTCACTTCGTCCGCCCGGAATTGCTGTTGCAGCGGATACCAGGAATAGAAATCCGACAGCGATGCCTCGGAGGTTTTTATGCCATCCGCCGCCAGCCATTTGCGCACGGCCGCATAGCTCGTGTCCTGCCACGTCGCCGTCTTGACGGTCAGGCGTGACCAGACTTCCGCCTGGCGTTCCGGCGAAAGGTTTTTCAGCACGGCCAGGGCGGATGGTTTTTTGGTGCTCATCGTTCATTGGGCAATGAAATCCCGGCCTTCGGCGGTGATGCGCCAGCAGCGGTTTTCCGGCGAGATGGTTTTGCTGATCTCGACGACGTAGCCCTTGTCGGCGAGGTATTGCAGCTCGACGTTTACCTCGTCCACCTTGCTGGCGCGGAAGCCGAACTGGCCGAGGAATACCTGGATGGCCTGCACGGTGAGGCCAAACCTCTCGCTGGCGCGTTCATCCAGCACGCGCAACAGGGCGAGGCGGAAACTTTCTTTTTGTTCGGCGTTCATAAATAAACGTGACGTTTAATCCAATTGTTGTCTTTCAGTGAGGCGGTCGAGCTTGGCATCCATCCGGGCGAGTTGTTGATTCTGCGCGTCGGTCTTTGATTCCAAGGCCGATACCTGGTTGCTGACGTGGACGAGGTCTTTGCGCACGGTCTCGACTTTAGATTCAATGGAAGAGTTGGCCCCGCGCTCCACGCCGCCGATCTTGGAGAAGATGTCGCGGTGCGTCTGTGAATTGACCTCGACGTGCTTTTCAAACTCCTGACGATGAACAAAGCTCGCGGCCTCTTTCACCTCCAGCGGATTGGGCGTGATGTTCGTGGTGCGCGATTTGCGCGAGTCGAGCCACATGCCGAAGGTGGCGATGGCCATGATGATCGTGCAGATCAGCGTCCAGTTGATGTTGGTGGCGACTTGTTCGGCAAGCATCATAGTCAGTTCGGGGTGATGATCAGTTCGCCGAAGGTCTGCGAACCGTGCGTGCGCGTGTTGACGGCGCGGTTTTGGGAGACGATGGGTTTCAGGTTGCAGCCGGCAAAGAGTTCGCGGGTGAACGGACTGTCGTTCAGCGTCACGATCCAGTCGCCCTGGAGCCGGCCCACATCCTGGCGGAAGGTGGCGAGCTGCTTTTGATCCCAGCCCTTGTAGCCGCCGTTGGTGGCGTTCTCATAGGGCGGGTCGATGAAAAAGAAGCTGTCCTTTGAATCGTAGTTCTTCAGGCAGCGGTCATAGGAAATGTTTTCCACGACAACACCGTTCAAACGCTCGTGTGCCCCGCCGATCAGGTCGGAAACTTTCTTCCGGTCGAAACCCACGCCGCCGCCCCTCGTCTTGGAAACGCCGAAGGAATGCATGTCGCCGCCGAAGCTCGTGCGGTTGACCAGGAGGAACCGGGCCGCGCGTTGCAGTTCGGTCACGCCGGGCTGGTCGATGAAGTCATGCAGGTTCTGCCGGCTCGAAAACAGCCAGCCGATTTCCTCCATCAAGGCCGGCAGGTGATATTGCAGGTTGCGATAGAGCGCGACCAGGTTGCCGTTGATGTCATTGATGACCTCGGTGTAAGCGCGTTCCTTGGCGAACAGCACGGCCCCGCCCCCGAAGAACGGTTCGCAGTAACAAACGTGCGGCGGGATCAGCGGCAGGATGTGTTTCAACATCCGCGTCTTGCTTCCCTGCCAGCGGAGAATCGGTTTGGTGCGTTTGGTGTCAGTCATTTTGGGGACGGGTTGTTCCAGATTTTTTTCACGATCTGCCAGATGCCGCCATGCGCGATGATCTTGCTGGCAACAGATTCGAGATAAATGTTCACGTTGCGGATTTCACGCCCGGCCCAGGCCGCCGCCACGGCCAGCGCCGGCAGGTAGGGCGAGAACTGAGACTTCACGGCAGCGGCCGTTTCGATGGCTTGACCGACTGCGTTGGTGATGACGGTGGGGTCAGTCAAAGGTCTTTGATCCTTTCCTGGTATGCCTTCATGAAATGGTTCGGGATGAAGGCGAGCTTGCCGCGACGCCAGGAGGCGAACATGCCCAGGACATCAACAAAGAGCTGAAGGCCGATGGACGGGTTCACCAGATAGCCGGGAGTATGCGGTAGGAAAATTTCGTTCCCTTCATCGCGATAGCCGTTCAAGAGCGGCGGCAGCAGCGGCACCGGATCGCAGGCATTGATGACATGGTGCGTGATATGACCAAGCGTGGCTGAGATGAAGCCGCGATCCATCACGAGCATGCCGTTGTACAGTTTTTTGAACGCTGCATTGCCGACGCGAGGTTGGCCAAACGTGACCACGGCCCTCACGGGAATGTGCTGCCGGGCCATGACGAAGGCGCAGAGGATGGCAATGCCGCCGCCGAGCGAATGGCCGGTCACATACACCTTCGCGCAGGGCATGACGGCCAGCCAGTTGCGCACCTGGTTGATGACGGCCACGCTCAAAGCATCGAAGTCTTCCAAAAAACCTTTATGCACTTCCACGGTGCAGGGCTGCGAGGATTGGTGCCGCAGATACATCAGGGGCACGAGCATGAATTTTGCATCCTGAATAAAATCCTCCGGCTCCTTGCTGCCCCGAAACGCCACGTAGATATCGCCACCATGCGCGATCACCAGCGCCGAGGCCGCTGTGGCGGCATCCGTCGCGGTGGATTCGTCATAAGCACGGTCGGCGTATTCCGCGAGCGTGCGGATCAGGGACCAGTCGATTTGTTGCGTGTCGGACATTTTAAAAATTCAAGGGCGGTTTTTTCGGTTCACCGCCAACCTCTCCGGTCGGTTCGTTTGGTTTTATTAGAATCGTGTTAAACGATTGAGTTAGCTGGCCGCCTGGGCCGGGACCGCCGCCGCCATCGCCTTCTCAACTTCGGCCAGGGCGTCCTCGGCATGCAGGAGGTCCGCGACATTGCAGCACGGATTGGAATCATTGACCTGGTGTGTCTTGCCATCGGCATCCACCGAGATCATCGGATTGCCATAGAACGTCGGCAAGCCAGGTGATAGCGGATGGGCGCTCGCCGTCCGCACGGTGACGTTGCAGGAAGTGGCGGCGGGGAACAGTGCCACGATGGTGCCGGCAATGACATTGCCGCTGATGCGACCGATGACCTGGTCGCCGAGTTTGGCTTCACGTCCGTTTTTGAAGTGCATGGTGTTTTTGCTTTCTTGGTTGATGGTTGCGATGAATTATTATTTCGTCTGGTTGGCAGGCGTGCCGGGAACAATCATGCCGGCATCCGCCGTCACCCCGTTCGTATCCGAGGCGTTAGAGACATGGGCCGGGCCGGCGGTGAACTGGCCTTTGGCGCTCATCCAGAACGGCACGGCCTTGTTATCAATCGAACCACTGGCAGTCATGCTCGCGGCGTAGAGTTGATTGGTGCTCGTCGGCAGCCAGCGAAACGATCCATGGTGGATGCCAGCCATGACGTTCGGTAGTGAGCTGGAGGCCGAGGTCATCTCGCCCTTGAATCCCCAGGTATCATCCTCGGCCAGCAGCGCATACCCTTCCGGCAGCCAGAGGCGTTCTTTTTTGATGGTCTCCTTGATGGAAGCCGGCGAGACCAGATTCGTCTGCAACGCACCGGCGGCATCCTTGCTGACGCTATACAAAGCCGGCGTGTTGATGGTGGTGTGGTTGCTTTCCATGGTGCAGGCGCTGGTCATTAGCATGACGGCCAAAGTGGCGGCGACGGCGATGAGGGAACGTTTATTTTTCATGGTGGTTAACTGGCGGTTAAAGACCGGCCCCAAGGATGCAAAGCATGCCCGCGACGACACACCAGAGGTGCATCCCAAGGGCCGGAAGGTTTTATTTTGGTCGGTAGTCGCGTACACGATGGGAGTAAACCATGGGCGTGGATTTACTTCATGTTCGCGGCGAACATAACCGGAAGATTCGGAAGAAGACGGGCGGGAAAGAAAAAACCGGAGCGGACAATCGGCGTCGCGCTCCGGTGCCCTGAGCTAATCACAGCCGGGGAAAGCTGGCGAGAAAAATTTAATGGGGTGTTCACCCCATTGCTTTTCAGTACGGAGAATCAATAGGGCCGTTTGAAGATGAGGAATATTTTTTCAGTGCGCGTATATGGCTGCGCGGCCGTATCCGGGTAGCTGGTCTGGATCAGGGGTGTCGCCGAAACCAGCTCCCAATGATCCTTGCCTTGCGCATCCAACAGATTCCAATTTTTTGGGAAATCAAATTCACCCAGTTGCTCGTCCTCATATTTCACGGCGGACCAGTCGATATTGGTGCCGGTCAACCTGGCGTTGCGGGCGGAAGCATCTGCCGCCAGCGTTTCGGTTTTATATTCCCACCGCACGGGCGCGGCCCTGTGGCAGCCACAGAGCATCGCCGTGGCGGCGAGGAGGCAGAGCAAAGTTTTCATGTTTTGTTTTCTCGGATCTTCCGGGCCATTTCTTTCACCTCGGCGATATGCTCCGGGCCGAGTGTATCCAAGGCCGCGCGCAGTTGATTTATAGTCTGTGCTTTTTTTGAAGCCCCGGCCTCGGATTCAATTTCATCCAGCGCGGCGGTCATGGCGTTAATTTGTGCCTGTATGTTTTGAACCTGCTCACGCAGTTTGGCAATGGAATTTTTAGGCGTTGGTGAAGTGATGCGATAGGGTGTGACATCTTCTTTTAGACGGTCGGAGGTATCCTGAACGATGGGCTTTGGAGGTTCGATGCCGAGGGACTTCTCAAGCTCAGTCAGACGATAGACGGCCTTGTCACTCAATTCGCGGGCCCCATTTTTGACGTAATGGAGCATCGTCCGAGATAGCTCCAATGCTTCCCCAAGCTGATCCCACGACCAGCCCTTTTTCAAACGAATTTGTTCAAGCCTCTCTATAATGTTCACAACTGTTCACTTTCTTGTTGACGGATGTGAACACTTGTGAAAAGCTGTTCCCCGTAACAGCAACATGAAAGCGAAAACCAAACGGTCGGTCAAGCATCCAGAAATCAGCCGCATTGCACGTAGCTTGGGAGTATCGCGCGGCCACCTGTGGCATGTGCTGACTGGGCGGCGGGAAAGCCGTTCGCTGCGGAACCGTTACCAACAATTGATCGGAGGTGCCAAGTGACTCGCCGCGAAGCCATACGCCGCGCATTGACAGCGCCACAGACTTTTTTCTGGCCACAACAAGTAATCGGTTCTGTTCCGATTTGGCGAGAGACGAGGTCGGCCTGGATGCGACTGCAAAATATCTTAGCGCTTTTGAAAACAGGTGAGCTTTTCAACTGCAAGACCATTGCCGCCGCAACCAACACCTGCACGAAAACGATTCACCGCGATGTCACATATCTCCGCCGCCAGGGAGTAAAGATTAATTGGATCGTTGCAAAACGCGCCTACCAGTTGGATAAAACTTTTCCGCTGCCGCCGCAATTCCAAGTCACCGGAGGGATCGCATGACCACCATCCGCCAGATCAGCGAGGATAGCAATCCGTGCCGCGACATCGTGGAAGGGATTGTGAAGCTGCCGACGATCCGCACGGAGCCGGCCCATGAGTTTATCTGCCCGCCCGCGCCGAGCGATGAACTGCCGCAGGTTGAACTGCCGTCGAAAAGGATCATCCAGAAATTCCAGCGGGCCGCTGGACCCCAATTATGAAAACTCCCAACGCAAAAAAAATCCGCGCCTTCCTCAAGCGCAACGGAAACGTTTATTCGCCTTTGGCGTCTGCCAAGAGCTGCTCACAGAAGACAACCAAGGTCACGGCTTCATCTGGTGTCAACCCTTCCAAGTCATGAAGCAACTCTGCCAGCAACGAAATCCGCTCCACGCCTTCCTTGGTGAATTTGAAGTTGAATTTTTTGGGCGTGATGGCGCTGGCCTCAACCCAGCCATTGGCGGCAAACCGCACCGCCAGGTCGCGCAGGCGTTCGGGAGTGTTCATGTCCGCAATTCTAAAACCACTGCCGGAGGAAATCAATGAACCTTGACGAATGCCCAATCTGCCAGCCGGTCCATGAAGCCATCTTGAACGCGCTGGATTTTTGCGCGCTGACTAACATCCGCCGTCTGCGCATCCCGAACTTGAAGGGCATCACCGCCGAACAGCGCACGGCGCTGCATGTGGCGGTTGCTGAAAAAGAAGATGAGCTTTGCCGCCGCGCTGGCGTGTTTGAACAGCCCCTCAAAAAGTAACGCAACCATGCAAGCCACCGTCCAAAAACAAACCCGCTTCGTCCTGCCGATTGCGGACGAGGTGCGCCTGGTTGATCTGACCACGGCCAGGGCGGTGCTCGGCACCACGGCGGAGCTGGTGATTGAACGGACGGAAGATCATCTGAGTGCCGACTACCTCCAGGCGTTCGACGTTTCCGTTGCCGGTGGCGAAGCAGGCCGGAGAGAGCTGCGCGTTTGGGCCGGCGCATTGCGCGGTTCCAGTATCACCGATCCAGACGCCATCATCGCCGATTGCCTGCTCACCAACCTGGTCGGACTGGAGAATGAAACATTCCACCTCAACTCCTCGCAGCTTGAACGCGCCTGGTGCGTGAGCAACCAGACCATCATCGAACTGATCCGCGCCAAGCTGATCGCGGGCGTGAAGGTCGGACGCAACTGGAAGGTGCAGCGCACGAGCGCCGCCGCGTTTCTGAAAGGACGGATGCTATGAGCACGATCAAAGAACTTCATCTCGGTAAATCAATTCGTTCGACAAATAGTCGGTTCGTCCAACATCTCGCCAGTAATCTATCATGGTGTCTGTTAAAAAGGTTGGCAGAGATTCCTGGTCGGTGCTTGTGTCGTTCAACGATTCTATCCACCAGATTGCAACGCGCAGGCGTAAGCAAAGCTCAAATCGCACGCGGTCTGGAACGGGAGGCCAAAGCAGCGTTGCAGCATATTGCCGAACAGCGGCGTCGGCTTCGGGGCAACCTTCCGCCGCCATCACTTCGAGAATTGATTCAGCGGCGAGACGCAATTCTGGCTGCTCCAGCCGGGCCAGCTCCGAGCGGAGAAATGGCAGGCATTCCAAGTAATCATTCATCCGGCAATGAATGTATCCGATGATGAAAACCATTTCACCCAGTTTAAAATGCTACCGCAAGCGGGCGCAGAATTTTCGGGCGCAGGGGTTGACCACGAAGGGGACGCGGTTTCAGCGGCGGCCCAATTTTTTCACGGCGGCGGATCGCCTGGCGGCGCGGCGGGAACGGGGGCTTAAGGCCTGGTTAAAACTTTCCAAGAAGCACCGGCTGGCCGGGCTGACCACACGCGGGCACACAAAGATTCCGGCGCGCATTTTAATCGGGCGGCATGAGCGGCTGATATTGATCACGGAAATTGATGCGGTGGCGGCGGCGCTCAATGACGTGTTCCACCTGGTGCCGCCCGTGCAGCCCAAGCTGCTGGCGCTGGCCCATCACCTCGCAGCACTAAGGACGAACCTATGAGCCAACTCAAATCAGGCATGGTGGTGCGCAAGACGCCGGTCCAGGGCTTCGCGGGCGTGGGCGCGTTTTACGAGGAGAACGGCGTGAGCGTGATCATCGTTTGCGCCAACGCCGAGGAGCTGGCCAGCGAGCTCGCCCGGCTGGCACCGGATTTTAAATACGACCCCGCACTTTTCCAACCCATGACGATCATCAGAACCACCAGCGTGACGCTGGACCCAAAAATTCCTTCCCCCATCCAAACCGATACGACACACTAAACATGAAAGCCAAAACCAATGAAAAACACGTTTCACCTGGACACGATTCAAGAGTGTCTGTTCTTCTCGACGGGGAGCTTCAGCGCGGTGCTGGTCAAGGCAAAGGGACGCGGCTGGTTCATAGACAGCAGGCCGATGGAGCAGCCACCGCTATCAAACCAGACCGTAAAAACGATTCTCACGGACAGGTTCGAAAGCAGCTTCAACAAATGCGTGGTGAAGAAGTACAAGTCGAAAGACTTGATCGCTTCTCGCGGCACAAGACGTTCGACCACGCGGCAGCAGCCGAAAGGTTAAAGAGCCTTCATACCGACGCGCAGAACGGTCTGCGCCGCGTCGTGGCCTTTGGCTTGTTCTGCTACGAGCTTAAGGAAATCCATTTAAAGCACGGGCAATTTGGCCCGTGGCTTCAGGTGGTCGCTCCAGATTACTGCAAGCTCCATTCGGTTTCTAAAATTCCCCAGCCGTCCTCAACTTTGGATAGCTTCATGCGGCTGACAAAAAGCGCCCTTGAAAGCTGTGGTCTCTCAATTAGAGGCGTGCTTGGGAAGTTAAATCCCCAGCAGTTGGGGATATCGTACAGCGGCGAAATCTTTCTTCTGGCAGATGTTGACGTTCCTGTTTCGGTGAAAAAACTCCATGCAAAAATCTGCGCGGTGGTCGATGGCAAAACTCAGCGGTCACTCTTCAGCGAATTTAAGCAGTCCGAGGAAGAGGGCAAGGTCAAGCTTGGCCCGCTCAAAGGTCGGGGCGGGGCGAGCAAGGCGCAACGGGTTGACGCCGCCGAGTTGGAACGTCAGGAGCGGATCACGGAGCGCACGCTGAAGGCCCAGGAGGTCGCGGAATGGCTGTTGGAAATGTCGGACGACAAGGGCTTCGGCGAACTCTTCGGCACGAAGGAACTGATCGACCTCGACATCGCGATGGAGACGGCCCGCAGCTTCATCAGGAACGGAGGTGCCAAGTGATTTTCAAAGCAGCACCCAGAGGGGTCACGATGCACATCACGCGCCGCGCCGCGAAGGTGGAACTTGATCTGTTGATCGTCGCGCCGGAATGCCGGGGTCGCGGCCTCGGCACCAGGGCGATGCGTGCCCTGCAAAAAGTCGGCAAGCCAATCCAACTGACGGCGGTGCCGGATGAGCGCAAGCGGGCCACGCTCCACCGCTTCTATATGCGCCTGGGCTTTCGCCGGCTGCGTACAAGTTGCTGCGGGTTCACCGTGTTTCATTGGACGCCGGGAGGTGCGAAGTGAGTGGGATGCCGAAGATTCTGGATGCTTGTTGCGGGTCGCGCATGTTCTGGTTTGATCGAAATGATACCAGGGCCTTGTTCGTTGATAAGCGCCGCGAGGATTGTGTTGCCGATACCCGTGAGGGACGCCGGCATATCTCGGTCGAGCCAGATGTATTGGCGGATTTTCAATCACTCCCTTTTGCTGATGCCACATTTGCGTTAGTTGTGTTTGATCCTCCCCACACATTTTGCGGAAAAAACAGTTGGATGCGGAAAAAATATGGTTCGCTGGAACCAGACTGGCGCAAGCAAATCCGCTCTGGATTTGCTGAATGCTTCCGGGTGCTGGCACCGTTTGGAACTTAAATTTTTAAATGGAACGAACATCGCGTTCCGATCTCTTCCGTCTTGTCGCTCACGCCCGAGAAACCTTTGTTTGGCCAGCGGTGCGGTTCGACCGCAAAGACGCATTGGATTGTTTTTCAAAAATCATGATCTCTGAACCTTCCAATTTACCTGACGCGGACGACACCGTCGCAAACATATCTCCTTCGGACGCGAGCTGTCCGGCGTCAGGTGCTTTACAGCCGGTCACCTCAGCACTAATTGTTCCACGTGGAAGCAACGTGACGTTGCATCCAATTGTGGTGTCCCAGGTCATCGCCGACGTGCGGACGTATCTCCAAAAGCGGCAGCCGGTGACCCGCTTTGAATTGGAGAAGCCGCTGTTCGACAAATTGCCGAGCACGATCCGCAATGAAGTGCGCCGGCTGCAAGCGGCCTGCAATTATGTCCGCAACCTGACCACCGGCAAGGGCCGCATCAAGGTGCAACCCGCCTGCGAAAAGGCGCTGGCGATCTACACCGAGTTGCGCCCGCTGAAAACTTTCAACGCCAAGTACGCTGCATGGGCGAAGCAACAGGATTGGTTTTGCCTGGTCAACCGGGCGAAGGCCGGTGCGGTCTGGCAGAAGACGCAACGTGGTTTGACGGATGCCTTCCTGGACTACGTCGCAGCCCGTGCTGGCCAGTTCAAGCGCGGTGACACCTTGGAGCAGGCAATCATTTCCATCCATCGCCAGTGGCAGACCGGGCGCACGCACAAAGGCATCGCCGAGGTGATACCTGGTTATGAGAAAGACTGGGACACCCGGCAACGCGCCGTCCCGCCCGATGGTTGGCATTCGACGAACATCCGCAAGCAGCTCACCAAGCGTGCCAAGTTCACCAGGGCGGTCAAAGCCGCGATGCACGAAGGGATCGCTGCCGCCCGGGCCTATCTTCCACAAGTTCACTCCACACGCGCTGGTGATGGCCAGAGCGGCCCGCTCCGGTTTATGGAGCTGATCCAATTCGACGACGTGCGTTGCGACTTCCGGGTGATCGACACGGTCACCGGCCAGATTTGTGATCTGTGGCTGCTCGTGGCCCGCGATGTGGCGACGACGATGCTGCTCAACTTTGGCATGCGCCCGGCGCTGGCTCGTGATGACGGCTCGCAGGAACATTTGAAGCTCCAGGACATGAAGGAGCTGATCGGCTGGAATCTCGAAGCCTACGGTCTGCCGCCTTGGAAGATGTTCCTGAAACTGGAGAACGGCACAGCCACGCTGGCGTCGGCGGTGCGGGCCGCGCTGGTCGAGATGCTCGGCGAGGATCGCATCGACTTTTCCCTCGGCTCAATGATCGGGGGGCTGAGCCCCACCGGGTATAAGGAAAAAGCCCTGGGTAATTCCAAGGCCAAGGCGATGCTGGAAAGCCTCAACCGGCTTCAGCACATGATGACCTCGCACTTCCCCGGCCAGATCGGCGCTCATTACGGCAAGCGGCCTGCCGAACTCACGGCCCGCGAACAGGAGGCGCAAGAAATCTGGCGGTCGCACCGCGCCGAGGATCGTGCCGATCTGATCTATCCCGTGCTGACCATTCCCCAGGCACGCGAGAAGTTGCTGGAAGTTTTCCGGCTGCAAAACGCACGGAGTGCGCATCAATGTGAAGGCTTCGAGCAGGTTGTTGAATGGCATGACCTGGCTAACGATTGTTGGCGCACCGGTACGCCGCTGGTGGCCGACTGCAAAGTCCGCGTGCGGATGGAATCGCCGGTGGAACGCGCCGGGCGGTTGTTGATCGGGTGCCAACCCTTTACGCCGGTATCGCCGGAAATCTTCACCTCGTTTTACGAGCATACCCAGCGCACCGTGACGGTGACCAATAGCGGGGAAGTGGTGATGATGCATGAAGGTAAAACATTCCGCTTCCAACCGCCGTCAGCGGAGTTTGCCCTGGTGGCCGACCGCAAGGTCCTGTGCTACTTCAATCCGAACGATCCGCGCTTCGTTACCTTGACGGATGGCCGGGGCGGCATCCTCGGCACCTGGCTCCGCACGGGCCTGGTCAAACACGGCGACCGCGAGGCGTTGAGCGCCGCCATCCGGCACTCGGTGAGTGCGCTCAATGTGGTGAAGGAACGCGCCAGCGAACTGGCGGCCGGCGAACGGGCTGAGCTGGACACCATGCGCCAACATAATGCCGGCTTCGTGACGGTGTTTGAACCCGCCGGCAAGATGCCAGCGCTCCCCGTGACCTCCGTTGTGGCCAGGCATCAGGTGGCCGTTGCCGGCGAAAAGCAGATCACGAAACAAAAGCAGCGGCGGCGTGAAGACGACGAACGCATCGCCCGCGAGGCGCTGGGAGCGTGACGCTCCACCCAAATCCATGCTCACCCTGTCACCACAAATTTCCGACGCCGAGCGGGCGGTGCATCACTTCAAGGGTGAGCTGCTCAAGCGGGTGATGGCGCACATCATCCGCCTGGTATTGGTCCGGAAATATGTGAGCGCCGGGGATGTGCCGGAAGGCATCGTGGAAAAGGAACACCGGCAGGGCGTGGCGAGCAATGCGTGGAACGCGCTGGCGGCGCTGGAATTGATTGAGCGCGTCCCGATGAATGTGACGGATGAGTTTTACAAGATTTACGGCGGCCGGATTCAGAACCTCAATGAGAGCGCCAAGGGCCGCTGGGTGGCGGCGTACCGGCTGAAGGATCGGGCCAAGGCCATGGCCTGGGCGAATGCGAACAATGTGCGGCTGGCCGAGGCCGAGCTGCCGACGAAAGGCACGCAATTGATTTTAGTGTAGGTCAAACATCAACCAAAAAAACACCAGAGGATCAAATGAAAACCGAAAACGCGACAACGGAAACGGCGGTGGCCAAGGTGCCACGCTTCAACGAAACCCTGCGGCAGCGGCTGCTCGAATTGCGGGCCGGGCCGACCAAGGCGCTGTACAGCAATAATCAGATGGCCAAGAAGCTGGGCTTGAACTCCAGCTACGTCAGCCAGTATTGCACCGGCAACGGGTTCACCGGCGACCTGGTGACGTTCGAGAAGCGGCTGGAGGACTTTTTCCGCAACGAGGCCCGGCGCAAGGCCAGCGGCGTGGAGACGATTGTCACCGATGAGACCCGGTCCATCCATTCGGCGCTGGAGACGTTGCGCAAGCTGAACGAGATCGGCTGCATCGTGCTTTCGAGCGGCGGCGGCAAGACGCGGGGCGAGGAGCTGTATATCAAGGATAACCCGCTGGCGATCCACTTCCAGGTGCGCAGTTGGAACAATGACAAGCACAGCGTGGAGGGTGCGCTGTTCAAGGCGGTCGGGGATGCCGGTTATGACAACCGCACGAAGCGGGCGGAGTTCATGGTGCAGAAGCTGGCCGGCTCGGACCGGCTGCTGATCATCGGCGATGCGCACAAGCTGACCAAGGCGGCGCTGCAATGGATCGTGGACTTCTGGGAGGAGACGCTGATTCCCATCGGCCTGGTGGGCACGCATGCGCTGCACGAGCTGCTGATGAGCGACACGCAACGCTTCAGCCGCATCCAGCTCTGGAACGAGATCAAGCCGGAGAATCCCCGCGTGCTGGTGACGCACCTGGCCGCTTCGCTGATGCCGAACTTGAACGGCGAGCTGGAGACGGTGTGCGATCTCGGCGAGCAGATCGTTTCGCACGAGGGTTATTACCGCGCCGTCTACAAGCAGTTCAAGCTGGCGGAGGAAATCCGCTCGCTGGCCCGCAAACCGATCACGCACGAGCAGGCCGTCCGCGCCGCGCATACCAAGCTGCTGCGCGACTGGCAGCTCTCCTAAATCTCACACCGGTTAACCAACAATTAAACGCGACTTAATTATGGGTAAAACATTCAAAGATTCGCCGCTGTTCAAAGAGACCGTGCGGCGTGGCAGCTTCGGGGTGAAGCATACCTTCACCAAACGCATCCAGGAGGACAAGGTCAAGATCGTCTTCCATAACCCGCAACCGCAACAGCTCGCCAGTGCGCGGGCACAACTGGTGGAGGGCATATGACCGCCCTGGTTCACGTTCCGTCCGACGAGCCGGCCTTCTACCAGCGGGAAATCACCGCGACGTTTGAGAACGGCGGCGGCATCGAAATCACCGTGCGCGGCGAGAGCATTGCCGGCGTTCTGGAAATCCTGCTCAGCACCGTTGCCGTGGTGAAGCTGAACCCGGATCGGATGTTTGATGTCCGGCTTCGTTACTGGCACCTGACCGAAGACCTCGACCAGGTCGAAGTGCAATCGTCTGAATGCGTGGTGGAGAACTATGAGGACGATCCGCAGCGCATCGTTCGTCGGCTGGCCGCGACCGCCAAGGCGAGCCTGGTGAAAAGCCTGGCACGCCACGGCATCACGCTGCGTGGCGAGAGGGGTGAGCTATGAGCCAGCAACTCGTATTGATGCCGCGCAAGGGCGTGACCAAATCGGAAACGCACCGGGTTCACGCTGAGACGGCGGCGGGCAACCCGCTGTGCGGCGGTGGGCATCAAGCCAGGAAGGTGACGGAGTGGCAGGCGGACATCGGCCCGGTCAATTGCGAGATGTGCCTCAAGATCATCGAAGGGAGGGCGAAATGAGCGGCATCCCCAAAAAACGGGCCAAGATTCTGGCCCTGGTCGAAACCGATCCGGACACGATGATGGCGGTGATGGACGGCCACGGCGAGGGCGACCTGGATCATAAGCTGATGCGCCTGACCGTTGGCATCGGCCAGCTCGCGGCGCTGTTGAACGATGCCGGATGGACGAAGGCGCACCTCCGCAAAATCTTCGGCTTCACGACCGGTTGGCTCGTGGCCCTGGGCACGAAACGGACGACCGACGATGTATTGAACCGGATCAGCGCCGAGCGCGACCGGCAACAGGAGTTGGTCATCAGCGGCAAGCTGCATTTCAATTGTAGCTACTACCGTGTCGCGCCGAAGCGCAAGTTGCGCGTGCTGGTGGAAGAGTTGGGCGAGGTCGCCCAGGAATGTGATCTGCTCGAACAGAGCAACGCCGGCAAGCGCCCGATCCACAGCCCGGCATTGATCCAAGATGAACTCACCCAGGTCGCCGCCGTGGCCGTGGCCTGGCTGGAAGCGCTTGAGGCACCTGGCGGTGCGGCCACCATTCCGAAAGGAGCATCATGAAGGTCGCCGATCATCTGCCGTTGCACGATTACGCCAGCGGCATCCGTAATCTGGATAACCGCGACGGAGGTCAGCGCCAGCGTGACTATGCGCAGTGGTTTGAGGGCTTCGGCGACGGGATTTTTTGGGGCCTGATCCTCGGATTCATCATCACCTTGATTTTTCTTTAAGCCGAGGACCGGCACCACTCAACAACAACCAACACGAAAGGACATATCATGATAAGCACATTGGAAAATTCCGGCGGACGCACCGTTACGCTGGGCCAGATCGAAACCGGCTGTGAACGCTATGAGCGCGAGAGCGCGGCGTTGGAGCAGCTCATCACCGACCTCGAAGCCGACCTCGAAGCCGTGAAGAAAAAACACCTGCGCAGCATCAAGCTCCAGGCCAACGCGGTCGCCAATTGCCAGGCCGAGCTGCACAGCCTGGTCGAGTCCGCCCCTGGGCTTTTCAAACAGCCGCGCACCATCACCGTCCACGGCGTGAAGGTCGGCTTCACGGTGAGCAACGGCAAGGTGGAGTTCGACGACGAGGAGACGGTCATCGCCCTGATCAAGAGGTACCGCAAGGACGAGGTCGATACGCTGATCCGCAAAACCGAGGAGGTCAATAAGGATGCCCTGCGCACGCTCACGTCCGTGGAGCTGGCGAAGCTCGGCTGCAAGATCGACGGCGCGGGCGACGTGGTCGTGCTGAAGCGCGTGGCCGGCGACGTGGAGAAGCTGATCAACAAACTCATCTCGAAGCTCGTCGAGGCGATGGTCGAGAGCGATTAAACCGCAACGCTGAATCATCAATATGAACATCCAAATAAAATGTCGGTTCACGGGCAGCGTTCTCTTCGAGCATGACTGCAAGGACAACACGATCAAGCTAACGGTCCTGGCAGCTTTTGAGAAAAAGATTTCTCTGGCGAACGCTTACCTCCGTGGCGCTGACCTCAGTGGCGCTTACCTCAGTGGCGCTTACCTCCGTGGCGCTGACCTCAGTGGCGCTTACCTCCGTGGCGCTTACCTCAGTGGCGCTTACCTCCGTGGCGCTGACCTCAGTGGCGCTTACCTCCGTGGCGCTGACCTCAGTGGCGCTGACCTCAGTGGCGCAAAATTAAAAAACGGCGAGATCGTAGGCGAAAGTGACCGCCCGTTTTTTACCCTTGGCCCCATCGGAAGTGCGGAACGAATGCTCTATGCCTTTTCAACTGATAAAGGCATCCGGCTGCAAACAGGCTGCTTCTTCGGAACGGTTGAGGAGTTCGAGGCGCAGCTTAAAACAACCCACGGCAAAAACGAACATGCCAGGGAGTACGAGGCCGCGATGGAGCTGATCCAGGCGCATTTCAAAATCTGGAAACCCAAGAAGTGATCCAAAGCGCGTCATGGGTGAAAAGGGAATTGATACCCGCACTGCGGCCATCGCCGACCTCGTGTTTAAACGGGGCGGCGTGGCCGGTGCCATCCGGCGGATCGTCCTGGGCTGGCCAGGACGGTTCTCCGCTGTCCAGATCAGTATCGCGCTCCAGCGCCGATACCCGCTGCTCACGGCGAACCAACACCAGGTCGCTGACGGTCTCGAATGGATGGAGAAACGTCGGCTGATCGAATGCGTCATCTCCCGACATACAAAAATCTACCAACTCCGCCGATATGATCACCAACGAACAATGCTACCTGTTTATGCTGAAGCTGGAGACAGATCAGCGCAGCAAGAATTCAATGAACTTGGACGAGTTCGAGACCGGTTTCCTGGCGAGCTGGGTCGAGGCCGGACAGCCGACCAGATGGTTCTCGCCTGGTCGCATCATCGTGATCAACCGGATGTGGATGCGCTACGGTGCCGAGCTGAACTTCCCGCATCCTGATGACCGCATAACTGAACGCCCATCCATCGCCGACGCTGATCCGGACGGCTGCCAGTACCTCATCAAGGATGAAGGCCGGCAGCGGCGCTGCAACGATCCGGCAGTGTGCCGCGAGGTCCGACAAGGCAGCCGGACGGGATTGCGCTACTGCGAGCCGCATCAGCGGGCCGTTAAGCAGGCATGCAAAAACATTGTCCTGGTTAAATTCCCATGAGCCAATCCGCTGCCACCTTGCATGTCTGTCCGGCCTGCGGTCGCCCGCATATCGTGGCTGAGGCTGAACACTGGCAGCGGATTATGATCACGGGCTGTCCCCAGCGGTGGTTTGTTTTGCAACCAAAACGGAACGGCCCATTTGTCCTGTGGCCAATTAAAAACGAGCCGGGCAGCCGGTGGGTGACTTCGTGAAATCGTCATGGCTGATAAACGAACATCTGAACGGCTGGCATGGCTCCGGAAAAACCGGAAGCTTTTTCTCCCCTATAAGTTCAATGAGCGGACGGTAAAAACAACGGTTCAAATGATGGCGTGTGCCGGATTATACAGTCACAACATTATCTGGTACCACACCAAGGCGGATAAACTGATGCGCCAAGTAAGGTCGGAAACAAAAATGAGCAAATGAAATTAAGCACACCACAGGTACAACGGTTCTGGCGCGAATGGCCGAAGAGTTGTGCCGCGATGCAGTGGACTCGCGTGGCTGGCATGACCGCCGCCGAGATCGATGCCAAGCGGAAGGAATTCTTAAAGGGCTGCGGCTTTGATTCGCTAAAAGATGTGGATCGGGTCGCCGGCTTCACCAAGGTGCTGAATGAGCTGCTCGTCTTGCAGGGCGTCAGCCTAAAGGCCGCGCACGAGACGGTTGATCCATCGCTCAACCGGTCGCGGGTATTGCGCAACCATATCCTGACCGAATTGGTGCCGTGCCTGGAGCTATACGTTGAGGATGTCCGCGCCTACATAACGAAGATAATGCAGGACAAAAACCGCTGGTGGAAAATCGACCGGCCGGAGTGCGAGATGACGCTGATGGATTTGTCGGCGGAAAAGATTCCCGGCACCGACCGCGCCACGGGAGAGGTCAAAGAATATCCCAGCCAGCTTGAGCAGCTCCAGTACACCTTGAGCGCCCGGCTGAATGAGTTGCGCAACCAGGCCGGCGACACGATCCACGACATGAAGGTCCGAGCCGGCGTGGAGTGCAACTGCAAGCCATGCGTCACGACCAGAAACCGCCTGCCGTTCGTCCTGGCCCTGGCCGGGTTGCCGGCGGTACCGAAAAAGGTCGATGCCCCGTTCTGATGAAACCCACACCTCCAGACTTTAGCCAGGGCAATACGATGCCTTTTCCCCAGGCCGAGGCCGCGCTCGCCTGGTGCCGATCCAACGGGTCGATGCTGGTGTACTCGCCGCTGGCGCGGAACCGGAATTAAGCGGGCTGTAATGGGCCGTTAAAGCCCGGTGTGGCGGTCGTTAGAAATTGGCCTGGTTGGGGTTTAAACCTTTTCAAAACAGGCCAGATCGGGGGTAGTTCTTCTGAAACCGGTGCTGGCTGCGGAAACCCCTGTAATTCGGGCTCTTTCGGCCTTATTCGCCCTCTTTCGGGCTTCTCAAACCACCTGCTCTCATTCAAAACGGTTGCTGCGTTCTGATAGAAGGTAGCGCCTTGGTTCATGGGCACCCCTCACCCTAACCCTCTCCCCTCCGAGGGGCGAGGGGACTGGGACGCGGTGATCCGGTGGTCGTTTGAACTGTCTTGTCGTGGGTTTTTAGAAATGAACAAGGTTGTATTAGGATGCGGA
>JARLJW010000016.1 GCA_031290985.1 Verrucomicrobiia bacterium
AACCTGCTTGATGCGCCACCTTTCACCCAGTGCCAAAATCGAATGAAACATTTTCTCTGGAATCATAAAGTCACCACTTTAACCGCCCCGCCTCAGCTTTTTCAAACATTTTTACCCATTACAAACGTCGAAGAAGCATAATATTCAAGGCTACCGCAAACCAATATCTTCCTGGATTCTCACTGCGCTTAAATGCCCGACCGCCTTGAAATGCCTCGCCAGCGGTCAAAGCGTAATAAAGCAGCATCGCCATTAAACATAATATGACTACTGCAAACGCCGTCTTCAGCCAAATCGGAAAATGCCAGCTCGGAAAATAATCGGTCAATCTGGTCATGCTGTGAATGTGGCCTAAAATTAATGGACGGCCTGTTTTGCAGTCTATCTTTTGCCATAGGTGGATTGTATTTCGGACGAATACTTGTTGGCCAGCAGAAAACTGCCACGGTTTTGAACCGTCGGGCCATCTCGGCAAACATTGCAGCTGATCCGCTCGTTGCGCGCCGTATTTCAATGATGGGGGATTTCAAGGAGTCATTGCGTCCGCGCGAGTGCGGACTTATTTTCAGATTGTCAAAATTCATCCAGCCGGGGGCGGTCAAAAATCGGCAGCGGTTTCCGGTTTGTTAAGGTTCAATGGGCTTATTTGAAAATCGAATGCATGGCATGTTAGGTGCTAACGTCCATTCGTTGGCTACTGTGCTACCATTTTTCTACGCGCGACGTTTTGACGACAGTCATTTCTTCCAACGTCTCACCCTGATCGACATCTGCTGCGGCCCGCCCGCGCATTGATCGTCCCGCCGTTTCTGGAACCTCCGTTTCCAGAGTTTCAATCCAGCTTGGTTCCTTTTGACCTTGGTCAAAAGTTCCAATCGTTTGTTGTTGGGCAATCTTAATCAACGTTCCCGCCTGAAGGCATTTGCCTGAAGGACTGAAAAATGCGTGTGTCCGCTGAAAAGCCGGTGTTCTGGCAGAATTTGACGTGGGAGGAAATCTCGCGCCTGCGCCAGTCCGGAACCGACCTGTGTCTGTTGCCCGTGGGGGCGACGGAGCAGCATGGTCCGCATCTGGGCGTGGGCATGGACACATGCATCGCGGAAAAACTTGCGGCAGCCGTCTCATGTGAAACCGGCGTGCCGGTACTGCCGGTGCTGGCGTACGGCTGTTCGCTGGGGCATTCGCGGCGCTGGCCGGGCACGATTGCGTTGCAGCCGCAGACGGTCATGAACCTGTTGGTGGAAATCTTTGACTGGCTGTACGGCGCAGGGTTCAAGCGGCTCATCATCGTGAACGGCCATGTGGGCAATGCCGCGCCGTTGCGTTGCGCGCTGGAGATCATCCGCAGCCGTTATGACGATGCGCTGGTACGCATCTGCAACGTGGCCGAACTGAGCCCGCGCGTGCGCGCTGAATTCTTTGCCGATGCGGTTGACTGGCACGCGAACGCGGCGGAAACCGCCTTGATGCTGGCCGGCGCGCCGGAACTGGTGCGTCCGGAAAAAATCGCGGAAGCCGATGATGAGGATCGCACGGCGGGACTGGTCTTCACGCATCCGGTCAACCGCACGAGCAAGAACGGAGTGACCGGCTTTCCGAGCCGCGCCACCAAAGCGCAGGGCGAAAATTTGTTTCGCATGATGGTGGAAGACCTCGGCGGCATCATCCGCGCCGCGCTGACCGAGCAACCACCCCTCAACCAAAAATATTCAACTGCTGTTTCCATTTGATGAAACCCTCCGCCAATTCAAAAAAAATAAAGCAAAGCCTGGTCAGAAAGGGCGTTAAATATTGCGTCGGCGCCTATGTAGACATCCACGGTGTGCCCAAGGGCAAGTTTGTGCCCATTGAGCACTTCGAACACTTTGCCGCCGGCTCGGAGTTGTATACCGGCTATGCACTCGACGGGCTGGGGCAGGCACCAAACGATGATGAAATTTCCTCAGTGCCGGACTTAAACCACATCATCCAGTTGCCGTGGCAGAAGGAAGTGGCGTGGATGCCGGCGGACAATCATTTCCACGGCCAGCCGTATCCGCTCAATTCGCGCGTGCTGTTGAAGAACATCCTGGGCGAGGCGGCGAAGATGGGTTTCACCTTCCACCTCGGCATCGAGTGCGAAATCTACGTGCTGAAGCAGGACGAGCGCGGTCGCCTGCTGGTGCCCAATCCGGATGACAATCTCGACAAGAGCTGCTACGACGTGAAGCGTTTCCTCGATGTGTTTCCCTGGCTGGATGAGATGGTCACGACGATGAACGGCCTTGGCTGGGATGTTTACTCGCTGGATCACGAAGACGGCAACTCGCAGTTTGAATTTGATTTCAAATACGCCGACGCGCTGACGATGGCCGACCGCTATATTTTCTTCCGCTACATGGCGAAGACCATTGCCGCGAAGCATGGTTTGCTGGCGACCTTCATGCCCAAGCCGTTTGCGGACAAGACGGGCAACGGCGCGCACTTCAACATGTCGCTGGCCGATTTGCGCACGGGGAAAAATCTCTTCGAATCGAAAAAAGACCCGCGTGGACTGGGGATTTCGCCGCTGGGCTACGCGTTCATTGCGGGCATCCTGCGACATGGCCGGGCGTTGTGCGCGGTGCTGGCGCCGACGGTGAACAGCTACAAGCGGCTCATCCGGCGCGGGGCGATGAGCTATTACTCGTGGGCACCGGTGTTCAATTCTTTCGGCACGAACAACCGCACCAATTCCATCCGCGTGCCCATGGGCGGCGGCCGGTGCGAGAGCCGCAATGCGGATTCCTCCTGCAACCCGTACCTCGCCGCCGCGCTGGTGCTGGCGGCCGGGCTCGAGGGCGTGCGCGAGAAACTGAACCCAGGCGAGCCGCACCACGAAAATCTTTACGAACTGTCACCGGCTGAACTGGAGAAGATCGGCGTACAGGAACTGCCGCGCACCTTGGGCGAGGCGGTGGATGCGTTTGCCGCCGATCCGTTCGTGGAAAAAATTCTCGGCCCGGAACTGCGCAATGAATTCATCAAGTACAAGCGCGCCGAGTGGGAGGAATATCACCAGAGCGTGAGCCAGTGGGAAATTGACCGCTACGCGCGGTTGTTCTGAATTTTTTTGGTCACCAACCATCAATAAACAAACCAAAACAAAAAAGGAAAACAATGAAACTAAAAACAGCAGCTACCATGGCGCTCGTCGGGCTGGCCAGTCTGGCCGGGGTTCGCGCCGATACCATCAAGATTGGCTACAGCGACTGGCCGGGTTACACGGTCATGGAAGTCGCCAAGCAAAAAGGCTGGTTCAAGGACGCCGGCCTGGATGTGGAGATGGTCTGGTTCGAATATTCGCCCTCCATCGACGCTTTTTCCGCCGGGAAAATCGACGCGGACATGATTGTCGCGGGCGATGACATGGTCACCGGCGCCAGCGGCGCGAAGAGCAAGATCGTCTGCCTGGTGGATTACAGCGAAGGCAGCGACATGATCGTCGGCGGGCCGGGCATCGATTCGATCAAGGATTTGAAAGGCAAGAAGGTCGGCGTGGAACTCACGCTGGTGGAGCATGAACTTCTGCTGCAAGCGCTGAAAGTCAACGGCCTGAGCCAGTCGGACGTCACGCTCGTGGGCACGGCCACGGACAAGACGCCGCAGACGCTGGCGTCGGGAACGGTCGCCGCCATCGGTGCGTGGTATCCGATCTCGGGCCAGGCGCTGAAGCAGGTTGCCGGTTCGAAGAAGCTGTTCACCAGCGCCGACGCCAAGGGGCTGATCTTTGACGTGATCGCCGTCAACCCGGCGAGCTACGCCGCGCACAAGGAGGACTGGGCCAAGATCACGGCGATCTATTACAAGTGTGTCGCTTATCTGATGGATCCGGCGACCCGGGATGACGCCATCAAAATCATGGCCGCAAAAGTGGGCGCGGACCCGGTCGAATATGCCAAGAACGTTCCCGGCACGCATTTCCTGACGGTGGCTGAGGCGAAGACCTGCTTGAAGAAGAGCCACGACATGATGTCCATCTACGGTTCGATGGAGCTGAGCGACAAATTTAACCTCGATAACGCGGTGTACAAGGTGTCGCAAAAGCCGTCGGACTACATCGTTCCCGGCATCGTGATGGGATTGAAATAAATCCCGAGGAACGCACCCCCGGATATTGCCATGGCGCATAACGACTGGCTGGGATTGAAGAAGGAGCTGCCGCGCAAGCGGCAGCTCCAGCTCACCGTGCTGTCGTTCGTCCTCCCGCTGGCGGTCTGGTGTTTTTTGAGCTACGTGCCGTGGGTCTGGCATCCGCTGATCCACGTCATGGACCCGGGTTCGGTGGATTATTTCAGCGAAGGCCTGGACATCCCGCGGGCGACGTTTTATGCGGAGGAGGCCAAGGCGAAGGCGGCGGGCCAGGCGTTGCCCAAGGGCTTCCGGGTCAACCCCGTTTATCTGCCCGCGCCGCACAAGGTCGCCTGCGCTTTTTACACGGCGTTCAAAACGCCGCCGCGGTTGCAGGATGAACCGTGGCTGCACCAGAGCCTCGGCCACAGCATCCGCACCATTTTTCTCGGCTACCTGTTCTCCTCATTGATCGGCGTGCCGCTGGGGATCCTCTGCGGCAGCTTCCGTTTCTTTGCGAAGGTGCAGGAGCCGTTCATCGAATTTTTCCGCTATCTGCCGGCGCCCGCCTTTGGCGCGCTGTGCGTGGCCGTTCTCGGCATCGATGATGCGCCAAAAATCGCGATCATCTTCATCGGCACATTTTTCCAGCAGGTTTTGGTCATCGCCAACAGCGTGCGCAAGGTGGACCCCGGCCTGATCGAGGCCGCGCAGACGCTCGGGGCGTCCGGCTGGAAAATCGTCCGGCACGTGGTCATCCCCGCGTCCATCACGGACATTTACACCGACATGCGCATCTTGCTGGGCTGGGCGTGGACGTACCTGATCGTCGCGGAAGTCGTCGGGACAATGTCTGGTATCACGCTCTTCATCAACCAGCAGGCCCGCTACCGCAATTTCGACAACGTCTATGCGGCAATTGCAATGATCGGCATCATCGGCTTTTCCACGGACATGTTCCTGGCGTGGGTCGGCGGCATTTTGTTTCCCTGGAAGCGCAAGACGGCGCGCCGAACGCGGACGCATACGTTTTTTCCGCTCTTTGACCGGCAACCCATCAAGCCGCTGACGGCGCCCAAACTGGAGGTTAAAACCGATGTCGCCGGGTGAATTAAAACTGCCGGATTACCGCGAACAATTGCCCGCCGTGGCGGCGCGCTTCGAGCGCATCCGCCAGCGGCCGGTGATTCTGACCATCCGCAACCTGAAAAAATCTTTCGGCTCGAATGGCGGCACCCGCGTGGTGTTCGATCACGTCTCGCTCGACATCCACCGTCGTGAATTCATCTGTGCCGTTGGGCCGTCCGGCTGCGGAAAATCAACCCTGGCGCGCATCGTCGTCGGCCTGGATGACGCGACCGGCGGTGAAGTGCTGCTGGACGGCAAGGCGGTCGCCGGCCCCGGCCCGGATCGCGGCATGGTTTTTCAAGGGTATACGTTGTTTCCGTGGCTCACGGTGAAGCGCAACGTGATGTTCGGACTCCAGATGCATGGGAAAGCGCCGAGCACGGCGGATGTCGAGGCGCGGGAATGGCTGGACATGGTGGGCCTGGCGAAGTTTGAAAATTCGTATCCGCACGAGCTGTCCGGCGGCATGAAACAGCGCGTGGCCATCGCGCGTGCGCTGGCGAACAACCCGCGCATTCTCATCATGGATGAACCCTTCGCCGCGCTGGACGCGCAGACGCGCTGCCACATGCAGGGTTACCTGATGCAGATCTGGAAAAAGGTGGACGTCACAATCTTGTTCATCACGCACGATCTCGACGAGGCGTCGTTGCTCGCGGACCGGATCTTGGTGATGGGCACGAACCCGGGCGGCGTCGTGGAATTCATCGAGAATCCCGTGCCGCGTCCCCGCAGCGCGGCGCAGCTGATCTCGCCGGAATTTCTCGCGCTCAAGAAACGCCTGGAGGAGCACATCCATCCGCCGGCGGAAACGGAAACAGTGGAAAAATTACCCATGATCAAACTGACGGAGGCAGGCGATGAAGTTGAGTGAACCCGGAAAAGCCACCGGCCGCTTCCTGCCCCCGCCGCGTTTCACCTGGCCGGGCGGGGCGCGTTGCGCGGCCATGCTGTGCTTTGACGTGGATGGCGAAACGACCGCGCTCTCCGAGGATGCTGCGTTGGCGCGCCGCCGCACCCTGATGTCGCAATGCGAGTACGGCCCGCGCACCGGCGTGCCGCGCCTGCTCGGTTTGCTGAAGCATCTCGAGGTGCCGGCGACATTTTTTATCCCCGGCTACATTGCCGAGCACCATCCGCGCATGGTCGAGGCGATCGTGGCCGACGGCCATGAGATCGGCCTGCATGGTTATTTGCACGAAAAACTCGCGTATCTGAACGAGGCCGAAGAGGAGGCCATTTTGCTGCGCAGCCTCGAAATTTTGACGCGCCTCAGCGGTTCCCATCCGGTCGGCTTCCGCGCGCCGTGGTTCG
Source organism: Verrucomicrobiia bacterium (assembly GCA_031290985.1). Taxonomy (GTDB): domain Bacteria; phylum Verrucomicrobiota; class Verrucomicrobiia; order Limisphaerales; family UBA11358; genus UBA11358. The sequence continues at coordinate 6,532 of JARLJW010000016.1, forward strand.
AGATCAACCCATGGACGCCGAGGCTCTTGAAAAAGCACAACCTCGCCTACTGCGCGAGCGAGATGGGCGATGACGTGCCGTATTTTCATGACAACGGCCTCGTTGAAATTCCCGGCCAGTGGCTGCTGGAAGACTGGGAGCAATTCGCCTTCAACGCCGACCCGGCGTGGGGATTTATCCCGGAGAACTGTGGGAAAGTTTTTGACCTGTGGTGGCGCGAATTTGCGGCGATGCACGATTACGGCTGCTGCTTCGTGCTGACGCTGCATCCGTGGCTGAGCGGGCGGCCATCGCGCGTGCAACTGCTGGAGGATCTGGTGGGCGCGATGCGCGAGCGCGGCGGTGTGTGGTTTGCGCGCGGGCGCGAGATTGCGGACTACTTCCGGGAAAATCCCGGAGCGCGCCATGAAACCGATTTTGACCGAATGAAAACCTCAACCACGGTGAAGGCATGAGCGCAACCCGCATGGAATGGAAACCGGCCTTCGAGCCGCTGGCATTCGCACGGCAGTCGAGCACGCGCACCGCGCAGCGTCCGCTGACGCTGGCGGAGATCCAGCACGGCATCGTCGAGGCGGGCAAGCTGCCGTTGAACCGGGCGACCACGCTGCCGGCGCAGGCCTATACGAGCGAGGAATTTTTTGCCTGGGAAACCGAACACGTCCTGCGCGCCGGCTGGCAATGCGTCGCGCATGTTTCGCAGATCCCGGCGGCCGGCGATTTTCTGAACCTCGACCTGCTCGGCGAACCGCTGATCGTCGTGCGCGGCAAGGATGAGGCGGTCCGCGTGCTGTCGCGCGTCTGTCCGCACCGTTCGATGGACATCATGCCGGAAGGTTTTGGCTATGAAGGCCACACGCTGGCCGAGGCGCGCGAGGGCAAACCGGATTGCGGTCAGACGCGGCTGTTGCTCTGCCCGTATCATGCGTGGACGTTCGAACTCGACGGCCAGCTCAAGGCCTGCCCGGAAATGCAGCAGGCGGAAAACTTCTGCCGCGACGATTTTTTCCTGAAACCGTTCCGCAGCGAAACGTGGAACGGCTTCATCTTCGTGAACCTCGACGGCCAGTCACCGCCGCTTGCCGATGGGCTCACCGAAATGGCGAACGACCTTGCGCCCTTTCCACTGGACACGATGAAGCTGGTCATCGCGCGGGAATGGGACTGCCCGTTCAACTGGAAGGTGCTCGTGGAGAATTTCATGGAGAGCTACCATCATCTGGGCATCCATCACAAATCGCTCCAGCCGATGATGCCGGCGCGGGACACCTGGACGGAACGCGAGCGCCGCCATTACGTGCGTTCGCACCTGCCGTACAAAGATTCCGTGCGCGAGGCGTATCAAGCCTTTGCCGAAAAGGGTGATTTCTCCGACGATCTGCCGCCGGTCGCCGGCTTGAACGATACGCAAAAGTCCGAGTGGGGGTTGTTTTTGGTGCATCCGACCTTTTTGCTGGCCACCGCGCCGGACCGGGTGATCTGGTACCGGCTACAGCCGCTCGGGCCGGACCGGCTGAAACTGGTCACGACGACGCTCGTCCCCGCCGAAACGGCGGCGCGGGAAAATTTTCCGCACCTGCGCGAGAAAGCCTTGAAACAGCTCACGGAATTTCACCTCGAAGACATGGAGGTCTGCACCGCCGTGCAGCGCGGTTTTTATGCGAGCGGCTGGCAGCCGGGCCGGTTGAGCCACCTGGAGATGCCCGTCTGGCTTTTCCACCGTTACCTCGCGGCGCGCATCCAGGGAAAATGGCCGACGGATGACGGCGATGCCGCTGCCGGTCAACGCAGTTGATTTCACCAAACCAATCCATGTTCACGCTCGCAAACAAAACCGCGATCGTCACCGGTGGCGCGTCCGGCATCGGACTGGCCATCGCGAAACGATTTATCGCCGCCGGCGCGCGTGTGCTGGTGGCGGACCGTTCGACCGTGGGTGCGGCCGTGGTCACGGCGATGGGCGCGGAATTCTTCCGGGCGGATGTGGCGCGCGAAGAACAGATCGCCGCGATGTTCGAGGCGGCGTGGAAAAGTTTTGGGCGCGTGGATGTGCTCGTGAACAACGCCGGCATCCAGCCGCTGGGCGTCGGCTTTGAACAGCTCACCGGTGAACTGCTCGGCCGAACGCTCGACGTCAATGTGAATGGCGTCGCCTTCGGCATCAAGTACGCCGGGCGTTTGCTGGCCGATCGCGGCCGCGTGATCAACCTCGCCTCATTTGCCGGGATGATCGGAACACCCGGCGGCGCGGCGTATTCGACCTCGAAAGCCGCCGTCATCCATCTTACAAAACTGGGTGCCATTGAACTTGCGCCCCGTGGCATCACCGTCAATGCCATCAGTCCCGGCACGATTTTGACACCGGCGGTCACGGACATACCGGACAATCCGGAGATCGCCTTCATCACCCGCCGCACCCCGTTGGGACGGCTGGGGCGGCCGGAGGAAGTTGGCGCGCTCGCGCAATTTCTCGCGTCGGACGAGGCGGCGTATATCACCGGGCAGAACATCGCGATCGACGGCGGACTCACGGCGGGCTGGACGGAATACGACCTGGTGCCGCCGGCCAACATCCAAGACGGGAGGTGGGTCGATGCTCCGTGACGCACCAGTGCCGCCACGTTCCCTGCGCGTCTGGCGCGCCGCCGCCGGGTTCCCGCTCATGGTGGAACTGGGCGCGGGCGAATTCATCATGGGGGAAAATGACGGCGACAAATTTGCGACCGACACCGAACGGCCGGCGCATCGCGTAACCATACCGAATAATTTTGCGCTCGGCAGTTTTCCGGTCACGGTCGGCGAGTTTCGGAAATTTCGTTCCAGCCATGCGCTGGACGAGGCGGATGATTTGCCCGTTGTGCGGGTGAACTGGCACGAGGCCGCCGCCTTTTGCGAATGGCTGACGCTGGAAAGCGGACGGAATTTCCGGCTGCCGACCGAGGCGGAATGGGAGTTTGCCTGCCGCGCGGGTTCCCGTACGCCCTTTGCACCGGGCGATGAAATCTCACCGGGACAGGCGAATTATTTATACGACGAAAATGGCCTGCGCGTCGGAACGGGCCGGCGCTCGCCGCCCGGGCGTTACGCGCCGAACGCTTTTGGGATTTTTGACCTGCACGGCAACGTTTGTGAATGGGTGGCTGACGCGTGGCATCCGGATTATCACGGCGCCCCCGCCGATGGCCGCTCTTGGACGGAGGCAGGCAGCGGGCGGCGGGTGATTCGCGGCGGCGCGTGGGATTATTTGCCGCGCCTGTTGCGCAGCGCGTGGCGCGACTGGCGGCCGGCGGATTGCCGCGCTGACAACATCGGATTTCGCGTGGCTACAAACGACATGGAATCCCACGCCACCTGACCATGAAGCTTAAAACTTTCAAAACGCTTTGGGGTCACACCGGCAGCCTGGATGACGCGCTGGATGCCTGTCGCAAATATGATTTTGACGGCATCGAAGGTCCGGTGCCGGTGGAGGCGATGGAGCGGGTGGTTTTCCAAAAAGGGTTGGCGGCAAACGGCCTGGATTACATCGCAGAAATCTGCACGGCGGGCAGCTATGTTCCCGACCGGCAGGCCACGCCGACGGAACATATTGAATCACTACGGCGCAAGGCCGAAGCCGCCGTGGAATGCCGCCCGCTGTTCCTGACAGTCATCGCCGGTTGCGATGCGTGGAGCATCGCGCAGAGCGTGGATTTTTTTGGCGAAGCCATGGCGATTGCCGGCAAACTGGGCGTCACCGCGAGTTTTGAAACGCATCGCAGCCGTTCTTTTTTTAATCCATGGACGACGCGGGACATTTTGAAACAACTGCCCGCGCTCAAGCTTACCTGTGATTTTTCGCACTGGTGTGTGGTTTGCGAGCGGCTGATTGATACCGAGCCGGAGGTGCTGGCGCTTTGCGCCGGACGGGCGCATCACATCCACGCGCGCGTCGGTTATGACCAAGGACCGCAAGTGCCGCATCCCGCCGCGCCGGAATACCGTGCGGCGCTGGTGGCACACGAGAATTGGTGGACGCAAATCTGGCGCAGCCAGGCCGCACGCGGTCTGACGGTCACCACGATGACCCCTGAATTCGGGCCGGACGGTTATTTGCAATGCCAGCCATTCACCGGAAAACCGGTCGCGGACCTGGTGGAGGTCAATGCCTGGATGGCGGCGCGGCAACGACAACGGTTTGAGGAAATTTTTAATTCCGAATCAGATAAAAAATCTCAACCGGAGCCAAACCCGCTCGTGCCGGCCGGAAAAAATATTTAAGCTGGAACGAACCAGTGACCCAAAGACCGACAATAAATTATGTTTAAGAAAGTTCTCATCGCCAACCGTGGCGCGATCGCCTGCCGGATCATCCGTACGCTCAAGCGGATGGGCGTGGGTTCGGTGGCGATCTATTCGGACGCCGACGCGAATTCGCTGCATGTCGCGCAGGCGGACGAGGCGGTGGGCATCGGTGGTTTGACCGCCGCGGAGAGCTACCTGGATTTTGAGAAGGTTTTTGCCGCCGCCCGGAAGACGGGCGCGGAGGCCATCCATCCGGGGTACGGGTTCCTCAGCGAGAATGCGGATTTCGCCGGGGCGTGCGCGCGGGAAGGTTTTGTGTTCGTCGGCCCCACGCCGCAGCACATGCGAGATTTCGGGCTGAAGCACACGGCGCGGTCGCTCGCGCAAAAGCACGGGGTGCCGATGCTGCCGGGCAGCGGGCTGCTGGATTCGCTCGACCACGCGAAGACGGAGGCCGGGCGGATCGGCTATCCGGTGATGCTCAAGAGCACGGCCGGCGGCGGGGGTATCGGCATGCGGATGTGTCCGGATGAAGCGGCGCTGGTGGACGCATTTGAATCCGTGCGGCGCATGGCGGCGAGCGCCTTCAAGCAGAACGGGGTGTATCTGGAAAAATTTGTGGGCATCGCGCGGCACATCGAGGTGCAGATTTTCGGCGACGGGAAGGGCAACGTCGTGGCACTGGGCGAACGCGATTGCTCGGCGCAGCGGCGCAACCAGAAGGTGGTGGAGGAAACGCCCGCGCCGGGCTTGTCGGAAGATCTGCGGCGCTCGCTGCTGGATTCGGCGGTGCGGTTGACGCGCGAGGCGGGTTATCAATCCGCCGGGACGGTCGAATTTGTTTTTGATGTGAAGGAGCTGAAGTTTTATTTCCTCGAGGTGAATACGCGCTTGCAGGTGGAACATGGCGTGACCGAGGAGGTGGCCGGCGTGGATCTGGTGGAGTGGATGATCCAGCAGGCGGCGGGTGAACTGGATCTCGGCACTTACAAGGCGGTCACGTGCGGCGCTGCCATCCAGGTGCGGCTGTACGCGGAAGATCCGAACAAGAATTTCCAACCCAGCTCTGGCGTGCTCACGGAAACAATTTTTCCGGCGGGCGCACGCGTGGAGACGTGGGTTGAGCGAGGTTCGGAAATCCCGCCGTTTTATGATCCGATGATCGCCAAGATCATCGTGCGGGCGGCGACGCGGAGTGAGGCCGTCGTGGCGTTGCAAAAAGCGCTGGCGGAAACCAAGGTGGCGGGCATCGAGTGCAACTTGGAATATCTGCGGCAGGTCATCGGCAGCGCGGAATTTGCCGCGGGGGACATTCACACCAAGTGGCTGGCGACGTTTCCGTACCGGCCGGCGACGATTGATGTCATCGAACCGGGCACGCAGAGCAGCGTACAGGATTATCCGGGGCGCATCGGCTATTGGTCCATCGGCGTGCCGCCGTCCGGGCCGATGGATGATTACGGATTTCGCATTGCGAATGAACTGGTGGGAAATCCGGCCAAGGCCGCCGGGCTGGAGATCACGCTGAGCGGGCCGACGTTGAAATTCAACCTTGATACAACCATTGCGTTGACAGGCGCGGAAATGGAGGCGGACCTTGACGGGAATCCGGTGCCGTTCTGGCAGAGCATCCATGTGCGCGCGGGGAGCGTTCTGCGCCTGCAAAAAATAAAGGCGGCCGGGTGCCGGACGTATCTGACGGTGCGGGGCGGGTTTGACGTGCCGGATTACCTGGGCAGCAAATCCACCTTCGGCCTGGGCAAATTTGGCGGTCATGCCGGACGCACCTTGCGGCATGGCGATGTGCTGCACGTTCACCGCGCGACAGAACCGTTCGCACCCATCCGCACCGCGCCGCCGGCGCTGGTGCCGAAATATCATGCGCATTGGAACATTGGCGTGCTGTACGGCCCGCACGCCGCGCCGGATTTTTTCACGGAAGAGTTCATCGCGATGTTTTTCGCGACGGACTGGAAGGTGCATTACAATTCCAACCGTTCCGGCATCCGTTTGATCGGGCCGAAGCCGGGTTTTGCCCGCACGGACGGCGGCGACGCGGGGCTGCATCCCTCCAACATCCATGACACGGAATATGCCATTGGCACGATCTGTTTCACGGGCGACATGCCGGTGATTTTGGCGAAGGATGGTCCGAGCCTGGGCGGTTTCGTGTGCCCGGCGACGATCGCGAAGGCGGAATTTTGGAAGGTCGGCCAGCTCCGGCCCGGCGACACGATCCGTTTTGTGCGGATGAGTTATGACGAAGCCCTGGCCACTGAACGCGGTCAGGACGAGTCGATCCGGGCGCTGGAAGCCAAGATAATTTCCGTCCCGCCGAATGTGGTGATTAAGAAGTCCGCGGCGGCGAGCGATTCGATTTTGCACAGCGTCCCGGCCTCGGCGACGAGCCCGGGCGTGGTGTACCGGCAGGCGGGCGACAAGTTTTTGTTGATCGAATACGGGCCGCTGGTGCTGGATTTTGAGCTGCGTTTTCGGGCGCATCTGCTGATGGAATGGCTGGCGAAGCATCCCGTGCCCGGAGTCATCGAGCTTTCGCCGGGGGTACGTTCGTTGCAGATCAATTTTGACAGCCGTGTGATTCCGCTGGAGCAGCTGCTGGAAATTCTAGTGCAGGCGGAGCAGGAACTACCGTCCGTTGAATCGCTCGAAGTGCCGACGCGCATCGTGCGGATGCCGCTATCGTACGATGATGCGGGCATCCGGCTGACCATTGAGAAATACCAGCAGTCCGTGCGCGCCAAGGCGCCGTGGCTGCCGAGCAACATCGAGTTCATTCGGCGGATGAACGGCCTCGACAGCGTGAAGGAGGTGTACAACACCGTTTTTGCCGCGAACTACCTCGTGCTGGGGCTGGGCGATGTGTATCTCGGTGCGCCGTGCGCGGTGCCGGTGGATCCGCGGCACCGGTTCGTGACGACGAAATATAATCCCGCGCGCACATTTACGGTGGAAAACGTCGTGGGCATCGGCGGCGTGTACATGTGCATCTACGGCATGGAAGGCCCGGGCGGCTACCAACTGTTTGGGCGCACGGCACAGGTGTGGAACACCTACCGCAGCACGCGGGAATTTCAGGCGGGCAAGCCGTGGCTGCTGCGGTTCTTTGACCAGATACGTTTCTATCCGGTGTCGGCGAAGGAACTGCTGGATTTCCGCCAGGCATTTTTACATGGGCAGGTGCAACTGGACATCCAGGAGGATGTCTTCAGCTTTCCGAAGTACCGGAAATTTTTGCGCGACAACGAGGCGGGCATCACGAAGTTCCGCAACCGGCAGCAAAAGGCGTTTGCGGAAGAGCGGGAGCGCTGGGCCATCGACGGCTCGGGGGCGGTGGCGGCTGAACCCGAAGTGGAAACGGTGGCCGATGAAATGACCGCCCCGGCGAACGGACAGCTTATCGCCTCGCCCATCACCGGAAATATCTGGACGGTGCTGGCGAAAGAAGGCGACCGCGTGTCGGCCGGGCAGAAAGTCGTGGTTGTGGAAGCAATGAAAATGGAAGTCGGCGTGGAAGCGCCATTTGCGGGCGTCATTAAAAAGATGGCCGCCGTGCCGGGCAAGCTGGTCAACGCGGGGCAACCGCTGGCGATCATCGAAAAGGAGGGGGCATGAGCGCACCGGTGTTTCTAGATTTGACGACGCTGCGGCAGGCTTATGTTGACGGGATGCTGACACCGGAACAGGTGGTGTTGGAGGTATTGCGCCGGAGCGAGGATGCGCGGTATCCGCATGTGTGGATCGCGAAGACCGACCGGGAACGTCTGCTGGCGATGGCGCGCGCGCTGCCGTCAAAGCCGACCGCCGAGCTGCCGCTCTACGGCGTGCCGTTTGCCATCAAGGACAACATTGATCTGGCGGAGACGCCGACGACGGTGGGGTGCCCGGAGTTTTCGTTTGTGCCGGCGGCGTCGGCCACGGTCGTGAAGCGGCTCATCGCGGCGGGAGCACTGCCCATCGGCAAAACCAATCTGGATCAATTTGCAACCGGACTTGTCGGGGTGCGTTCGCCGCATGGCGCGTGTGAATCGGTTTTCGATAAAAGCTACATCTCGGGCGGATCGAGCTCCGGGTCGGCCGTGGCGGTGGCGTCGGGCATGGTGGCGTTTGCGTTGGGGACGGATACGGCGGGTTCGGGGCGCGTGCCGGCGGCGTTCAATAACATCGTGGGGCACAAACCGACGCGCGGATTATTGAGCAACCAGGGCGTGTTTCCCGCATGCCGTTCGCTGGATTGCGTTTCCATCTTTGCGGGCAGTTGTCATGACGCCCAGGCGGTGCTGGATGTCGCGGCGGGATTTGATGCCGGTGATGCGTACTCGCGGATGCGGCCCAAGTGCGGCGTCAATTTTCCCGAAAAATTTCGCTTCGGAATTTTGCCGGCGGAGCAACGGGAGTTTTTTGGCGATGTCGAGGCGGCGGCGTTGTACGACCAGGCAATAGCGGGGTTGCGCCTTCTGGGTGGCGAGGCGGTGGAGTTTGATTACACACCCTTTGCAGACGCGGCCAAGCTACTGTATGCCGGGCCGTGGGTGGCGGAACGGCGCTGGGCGCTGGGCAAGTTTTTTGAAGCGCAGTCGGGCGCAATCCATCCGGTGGTGCGCGAAATCATCGGTGGCGCGGCGAAGCATGACGCGGTGTCGGCGTTTGCCGCGCAATACAAGTTGCAAGCCTTCATGCAGGCGACGCGCGAAGTGTGGAAGCAACTGGATGTGCTGCTGCTGCCGACGACGGGCACGACGTATCGCATCGCGGAGGTGCTGGCCGACCCGATCACGCTGAACAGCAATCTGGGTTATTACACGAATTTTGTGAACCTGCTCGACCTTGCGGCGCTGGCGGTGCCGGCCGGATTCCGCGCGACGAATGGTTTGCCATTTGGCGTGACCCTGATCGGCCCGGCCTTTTCGGATGATGCGTTGCTGGCGTTGGGGGCCCGGTACCATCAGGCGACGGGCGGCGGCATGGGCGTGACGGCGGCGGACATTTCCGGGCAGCCGTTGCCGAAGGAAAAGAACGAGGGGGTGCTGCTCGCGGTCGTGGGGGCGCATCTGCGGGGACAGCCGCTGAATCACCAGCTTACGTCGCGACGGGCGCGGTTTGTGCGGGCGACGCGGACATCGCCGCATTACCGGCTGTATGCGCTCGCGAACACGCAGCCGCCGAAACCGGGGCTGCGGCGCGTGGCGGAGAAGCTGGCGCAGGGCATCGAGATTGAAATCTGGGCGCTGGACGAGGCGGCGTTCGGTTCGTTCGTGGCGGAAATTCCGGCGCCGCTGGGCATCGGCACGTTGGAACTGGAAGATGGTGGCAGCGTGAAAGGCTTTTTGTGCGAACCCATCGGATTGGAGGGCGCGCGCGACATCACGGAATTCGGCGGTTGGCGGGCGTTCCGCCAGTCTCTGGCAAAATAATTTATCATGAGCACTGAGAACATTCTGTTTGAGGAAATGCTGCCCGGCGGCGGGCTGTGGTCGTGGACGTTGCGACGGCACACGACATTGCGGCTGACCGATCTGGAGGGCGGCACCAATGTCGGGCTGATGGCGTACAACGCGGACCAGCCGCTGGACCGGCTGAACCTGCCGGACACGTTGAAGGCGCAATACACGGCCAAGCTGACGCGCGGTCATGTGTTGATGAGCGACATGGGGCATGCGCTGCTTTCGATCACGAGCGATACGGTCGGGTGGCATGACCCGCTCGGCGGTCATGGCAATGCGGCGCTGGTCAAACGCAAGTACGGCGAGGCGACGTACCAGGAAAAGCGCAACGACTGGTATCGCAACGCGCATGACAATTTTCTGGTGGAACTCGGCAAGCATGGGCTGGGGAAACGCGACCTGGTGGCGAACGTGAATTTTTTCAGCCGGCTGGATGTGGACGCGGAAGGGCGGATGAAATTTCATCCGGGAAATTCCACGGAAGGCGCGTCCGTCGATCTGCGCGCGGAGATGAACGTGCTGGTGGTTCTGAACACTTGCCAGCATCCGCTGGATCCGAATCCAGAATATGGGCCGAAGCCGGTGAAGTTGACGGTCTTGAAAACGCCGCCGCCGGGGCCGGATGATTTTTGCCGGAATTTCCGGGGCGAGAACCAGCGCAGTTTCATTTTAACCGAAAGATTATTTCAAGGAGCGTCGCAATGAGCACATTCATTTTAACCGAAAGCAAACTGGATCCAGCGGCGGCGATGTATGATTTCACCGTGAAGGCGGGTGACGGCTGGATGCACGAAATCAAGCGCGGGCAGACCTTTCGCATCGTGGACCTCGAGGGCAACCAGGCGGTGGACACGCTGTTTTACAACGCGCAGGACATGGCGGACCGTTATTCGGCGCAGGACACGATCCGGGAGCAGGGCGGGATTTACCTGACGACGGGCACGAAGCTCATGTCGAGCGAGGGCAATGTGCTGGCCACGATTGTGGCGGACACGTGCGGCCGGCACGATACGCTGGGCGGGGCGTGCGCGGCGGAGAGCAACCAGGTACGCTATGCGCTCGACAAGCGGTGGATGCACAGTTGCCGGGATACGTTCATGCTGGAGATCGCGCGCTGGGGCAAGGGCGTGACGAAGTGCGACCTCACGCACAACATCAATTTTTTCATGAACGTGCCGGTGACGCCGGACGGCGGGCTTTCATTTGCGGACGGCGTGAGCGCAGGCGGACGGTATGTCGAGCTGCGGGCGGAGATGGATCTGATATGCCTGATCTCGAACTGTCCGCAGCTCAATAATCCATGCAATGCATATAATCCCACGCCGGTGCGGCTGCTGATCTGGCCATGAGAAGATTGTTCCGTCAATTGAGCGCGGTTCTGTTGATCGCGGCCCTGGCGGGCACGGTGTGCCTGCTGTGGTTTGACGTGGCGAATCACCTGCGCCTGACGTTCCTGCATCAGCGGACGGGGGCGCTGGCGTTCATCCTGGTGGGGGCGTCGTACATCTGCCTGCTGCTAAGCGACGGGCACCGGTGGCGGAGCCATATCAAGGGGCTGCTGCTGGGGACGGGATTTTTGCTGTGGGGCGGGGAGCAGTTTATGGAGCCGGGGGCGGTGGCGACGGTGATGGACAGTTTGGTGGTGTTGATTTTTGTGAGCGACCTGGGATGGATCATTGCGAGTGATATCCGGCGGAAGCGGGGGTAGGACTAACCACGGATGGACACGGATGGACACGGATAAACACCGAGGATGGAAGATCGAAGATGGACAAACAAAGCGGAAGGCAAAAAGTGGAAACATTCAACAATCAACATTCAACGCCCAACGTCGATGGAGTAGAATTTTGTAAACCATGGGGACAACTACAGATGAACACGGATAAAACTGGGGACCGCACGCGGTGGATGGTGTGGTAGTTCGGTTGCAAGCGGCGTTGAAGCGGCGTGAACGCCGTGCGCCGAAAAGGGGGTGAAGGCAGCAGGCGCGTTGTGAGATATAGAATATTCTTGTTTGCAGGCCTGGCGCGCGGTCCGAGCCAGACTGGCCACGCCCCCGCAACTTTACCAACCTCCTTCGACTCTTTCTTTAAAACTGGCCTTCCTTTTCCTTGAACAAGACGTTGAAGGTGGTGAGGGAGCCGTAGCTTTTGGTGATGTATTGCTGGAACTCGACCTTTTCGCCGTCGGTGAGTTTTTCGTGGGCGTTGATCTTTTGTTCGAGGACGCGGAGGTTGTTGCGGACCATGACGACCTTGTGGAAGAAGACTTCGAGCGGGACTTCCTTGGTCTGGAGGGTGGCGTCGGCGGGATGCAGCACGACTTTGCCGCCGTGCCAGCGGAGGCCGAGCTGTTCGACGATGGAGTCCGGCGGCTGGAGGCCGAGCTTGGTGATGGCGGCATCCACGGTTTGCTCGACGAACTGTTTGAGGGGGACGTCGAGGCCGGTAAAAGTGGCGTGGGCATCGGCCGGTTCGAGGCCGGCGACGTTGGGTTCGACGGTGCGTTTGGCGTCGTTGAACTGGATGTCGGCGGTGAGTTCGGAAATGCTTTTGACGGTGCCGAGGCCGTATTGCGGGTGGCGGACAGCCATGCCGATGTGCAGTGCTTCGATTTTCATGGGGAAAGTTTAACCACGGATGGACATGGATGAACACGGATTTTTTTTGAATTGAAAGCTTTTGCCCATCCAAACGCATCCGTATTTTGGCCGCGCGTGGCTGTGACAAGGCCAAAGCCAAATCTTAGGACTTGAAACCTGGCGGCTTTTCGTTTGAATTGATGGTGGCCTCCCTTACGGAGGCCGGGATATGGACAAGCGATACAAAAAAATTGGGATATGGGCATTTTGCGTGGTTCTATGGTTTTACCCTGCGCAAGCGGCTGTCTTTTATGTCGATATCAACAGCACCAACCCCGCGCCGCCTTACGCCACTTGGAACACGGCTGCCACAGATATCCAAAGCGCCGTCGATGCTTCCAGCGATGGTGATCAAATTTGGGTGAACGATGGGGTTTATCAAACCGGCGGCGAATTGGCGGGTGACGGGGTAACAAACCGGGTGGTAATTAATCATTCGGTGACCGTGAAAAGCGTCAACGGCCCTGCTATGACAATCATCGATGGCCTTCATTCCATGCGTTGTGTTTATATGTCCAATGGCGCCGGATTGACCGGTTTCACTTTATCCAATGGAATTGCTGGCAGTGGTGGTGGCATTTATTGTGCGTCAACAACCAATGTAATCGTTTCCAATTGTGTTATCACCGCGAATGCGGGCGGGGGGGCGTATCAGGGCGAGTTTAACAACTGCACAATCATCGGCAATTCAGGTGGCGGGGCAAATTATGCGATTTTAACGAACTGCACGGTGGCGAGTAATATCGGGGGATCAGGCGTGGCCCAATGTTTTTTGGTCAATTGCAGCGTCACTGGAAATTCAGCCACCGGCCAATTCAGCGAAGGAGGCGGGGCCTATTATTCGACGCTGATCAATTGTGCCATCTCAGGTAATTCAGTAGAAGGCTCAGGCGGAGGGGCGGCTTTTGGAACGCTCGTGAATTGTACGGTGATTGGCAACACCGCAAAAAAAAGTCATGGAAACGGTGGAACATATCTCAGTTACGAAACCAACTGCATCATTTACTACAATACTTCCGGTAGTGGATTGGTTGACAATTACCAGCAAGGCAGCGGTTCCCTGGATCATTGCTGTACGACGCCAGCCAATCCGTCAACGGCCATCATCACCAACGAGCCATTGTTGGCAAGCCTAACCCACATAAGCCTGAACTCACCGTGCCGGGGAGCGGGCAAGCCGGCTTCGGCGATTGGCGTGGATGCAGACGGTGAGCCGTGGGCAAATCCTCCGTCCATCGGTTGTGACGAGCTTTACGCTGGCGCCGTCACCGGCGATCCGACCGTGGCGATAGTCGCAACTTATACGAACATTGCCCCAGGCTACACAAATGCATTTCAAGCAAACATTTCTGGTGCCGTTTACGCAAGCAGGTGGGATTTTGATGACGGGACAGTGGTGAGCAACGAGCCATACATGTCGTACAGTTGGTCAACTCTCGGGGACCATCATGTCATGTTAACAGCGTACAATGACACCCATCCGATGGGTCAAACGGCAATTTTCATAGTTCATGTCTATCAACCTGTGATACTCTATGTGACGGCCACCAACCCGGCCGCTGCGGCGCCGTACGACACATGGGCCAAGGCGGCGACCAATATCCAGAATGCGCTGGATATGGCGATCCCGGGAAGCCTGGTTTTGGTATCCAACGGGGTCTACCAGACCGGCAGCCGCAATAATTTTGATGGTGTCGCCAGCCGGGTGGCGGTCACCAATGCCGTGACTCTGCAGAGTGTCAATGGCGCGGCCGTGACGACAATTGACGGCGGGCAAACGATGCGTTGCATTTATCTGACGAATGGCGCCACCTTGATCGGATTCACCCTTAGCAACGGAATTGCCAGCAAGGGCGCCGGTGTCCGCTGCGAGACGAATGCAACCGTTTGGAATTGCCAGATTGTTAATAACGCCGGTTATGGGGCTTACTCCGGCATATTTAGCAATTGCACTTTCGTGCGCAACTCAACGGTCGGTTCTTATCTCGGCACGTTGACGGGGTGCGCGATCACGAACAATGGAGGCGATGGTGCACAGAATGGCACGCTAACGAGTTGCGTTGTTTCCAGCAACCAGAATACCGGTGCCAAATACTGTGCTTTGAACAATTGCCTGGTTGCCAGCAATGGCTTTGGGGGAATCAAGTACAGCGTTGCGTATAACTGCTTAATGATCGGCAATGTGGGAACCAATGGTGGCGCGTACGATTGCTCGCTGACAAACTGCACGCTGGCCGGCCACGCATCAGGTTATGGCGCATATTATTCGAATCTCAAGAACTGCATCGTTTATTACAATAGCGGTTCGCTTAAAGGTGGTGGCGCGACCAACTGTTGCATCCAGACGCCGGCGTCCGGGATCAATAATTTTACCAATCCGCCATTGTTCGTAAATGTTAACAACGACTTTCATCTCCAAGCCGCTTCGCCCTGCATCAATTCGGGCAACAACGCTTTCATCGCTTGGACAAATGATTTTGACGGCAACCCGCGTATTCAAGGCGGCACGGTGGACATCGGCGCTTACGAATATCAAGCGCCCAGTTCGGTTCTTTCCTATGCCTGGGCGCAGCAGTACGGCCTGCCGACTGACGGGTCAGCCGATTATCTGGATCTGGATGGCACCGGCATGAACAATCGCCAAAAATGGATTGCCGGATTGAATCCGACCAATCCCGCCTCCGTGCTGGTGCTTCTGTCCCCGATACTCACCAATGCCGCCGGCGGCGTGTCGGTCAGCTGGCAGAGCGTGGGCACGCGCCTGTACTATCTCCAGCGAACCACCAACCTGACTGCGCCCGCCGCGTTTTCCGCCCTGCAAAGCAACCTAGTTGGTCAAGCTGGCGTGACCACTTTCCTGGACGTGAGTGCCACGAACGGCGGGCCCTACTTCTATCGTGTCGGCGTACAGTGAACGGCTGCTCAATTTTTGGTTTTGTGCCGGGACTGCTCCGCTTCTGAAAATTTACGCGACAACTTTCTAGCGGATGGATAGCCTCGCAGTTGTCATGCGCTTGATCCGAATCCATCACGCGGCGATCATCGCCGGGGACTATGAACGGTCGAAACGGTTTTACACGGAGGTGCTGGGGCTGCGGGTGGTTGCGGAGACGTACCGGGCGGCGCGAAATTCCCACAAGCTGGATCTGGCGCTGCCGGATGGGAGCCAGATTGAATTATTTACGTTTCCGGGCGCGCCGGCGCGGCCGTCGTGGCCGGAGGCGCAGGGGTTGCGGCACCTGGCGTTTGCGGTGGCGGACATCGCGGAAGCCATCCGCGAACTGGAGGCGAAGGGGGTGGCGGTGGAACCGGTGCGGGTGGATGAGCTGACGGGGAAGCGGTTCACGTTTTTTGCGGATCCGGACGGGTTGCCGCTGGAGTTGTATGAGGAGGCGAAAGGGGAAAGCTCCAAGCGTCCAACATCCAAGCACCACTAAATCAGGTGGTTGAACGCCCCGCTTTTTTGAGTGGAAGGCGTGCGAGGACGAGAAGGAGGATGGTTGGATTTTCCTCACGTTGTCGCTTACAATTGTGGCCGGGCGCAAGAAAGGGTGGGGGATTGGCAATCCAGTTCCGAATTCTGAATTGACGGTTGAGCATTCGCGGTTAAAATACAGATTCGATTTCGGTCACCATTTATCAACTAAAAAATTATGGCAGTAAAAGTAGCAATCAACGGATTCGGCCGCATCGGCCGGATGGTCTTCCAGGCGCTCTGTGATCAGGGTTTGCTGGGCAAATCAATCGACGTTGTCGCGGTCGTGGACGTGTCCACGGACGCTGATTACTTCGCCTACCAGATGAAGTACGACTCCATCCACGGCAAGTTCAAGCACGCCGTGACCACGGAAAAGAGCAGTCCGACGCTCGCAGAACCCGATATCATCGTGGTCAACGGCCACAAGGTGAAGTGCGTGGGCGCGGTGAAAGACCTCGCGACGCTGCCTTGGAAGGCGCTCGGCGTGGACATCGTGATCGAATCCACCGGCCTGTTCACCGACAGCGAGAAGGCGAAAGCCCACCTTACCGCCGGCGCCAAGAAGGTCATCATTTCCGCCCCGGGCAAAGGTGACGTCAAAACCATCGTCATGGGCGTCAATGAAGGCGAATATGACGCGGCCAAGCACAACATCGTTTCCAACGCTTCCTGCACCACGAACTGCCTGGCACCGCTCGTGCACGTGTTGATCAAGGACGGTTTCGGCGTCGAGACCGGCTTGATGACGACGATTCACGCGACGACGGCCACGCAGAAGACGGTGGACGGTCCGTCGAAGAAGGACTGGCGCGGCGGTCGCGCGGCCTCCATCAACATCATCCCGAGCACCACGGGCGCGGCCAAGGCGGTCGGCGAAGTGCTGCCGAGCACCAAGGGCAAGCTGACAGGCATGTCCTTCCGCGTGCCGACGGTGGACGTCTCGGTGGTGGACCTGACGGTGCGCACGGTGAAAGACACGAGCATCGAAGAAATTGATGCGGCGTTGAAGAAGGCTTCGACGACGTACCTCAAGGGCATCCTCGGCGTGGCGGACGGAGAACTGGTTTCGACCGACTTCATCCACGACGACCGCAGCTCGATCTATGACAGCCTGGCGACGTTGCAGAACAACCTGAAGGGCGAGAAGCGCTTCTTCAAGATCGTGAGCTGGTACGACAACGAATGGGGTTACAGCAACCGCGTGGTTGACCTCGTGAAGTACATCACGGCGAAGGGGATCTGATTTAATTTAAATCACCGGTTCGAATTCAAGACGGCGACCTGAAAGGGTCGCCGTTTTTTTTGGTTAATACTTTTGAGCACCAAGCATCCTGGTGCGAACGAGGGCGAAATTTATTATGATTAATTTTGGTGCGGGCGAAAGCGGCGAGGCGCTGCGCTTCCCGCCGCAGTCCAGGACACGCTGGCGCGCGGGCAGAACATTTGGTTTGGTGCGAAGGCTGTCAGCGGTTGGCCTCAATCCCACCAGGCGGCGACCAGGTGAAAGCCGTCCGGGACTTGGGGCAGTCCGTCAAATTTGGCGAGGTTGTCTTCAAACCAAACGTCGGAAACCTCGAAATCTGAAAACCACTCCCGCACGTCATCCAGGCCGGCTCTGGTGACCAGGTAAATCAAATCGCTGCCGATCCAGCAATCCGCAGATGCCTCAGCATCGGAATAATCGTAAAAGCGGACAAACACGGCTGAAACGTCCGGCCTTTCCTGAATTTCCTGCAAGCGGGCCGTGAATTCAGCAGTGGAAATCGATTCGGTGTTGTTCGCGCAAATCGCGCAATGCGCAGCCTCATACCCATCGAAATAGAGGTCCGGCGGCAGCAAGATCTCGATGTCGTTCGCTGTCTGGCGTTGCTTGATGTGCTCAATGAGCGCCTTTTTTTTAGACTGGTCGATCATATGCTGGTGATTCCTCCATAAAAATGTTGCCATCATCCACCCGTCTTCATCCGCCGCGTACTGTTTTACCAGCACTTTCAATCCGGTCAAGGAATGGATGCAAAAATGGCGCTTTCGAGCAGGAGGGTCATGCCCATCCGCGCGGCCACGGTTCACCTTGGGATTGGCGGAAAAACTCCAGAAAAGAAATTCTTGTATTTTAAATTAGGTGCAATTAAGGTAAGTCCAACGCATTCAGAGGGCAACACCACTACTTATGCAAGTAGCATGATTGCATTTAAACAGTGGTTGGTGCGTTGGGTTTCAGGGGGCGGCTGTCAACCCAGCCTTCCCGGAAGGCGGCTTCATCGTTTCGATTCCATAAGTCCAGATCCCGTCCGGGCTTTTTCATTGGGAGGAATTTTATGACGTTTTCCCGACCCAACCCAGGCTGGCGGACGAAGGTTTTGATTTTGTGGCTGGGCACGGAAGTGCTGGTGGCCATGCCGGGGCGGGGCGGGCCGGCATCCGATGTCTCGACGAACAGCGAAACGGTGGCGGTGTACAAGAAGATGAGTTTGGAGCAGTTAATGGATCTGGACGTGACCTCGGTGGCCAAGCAGCCGGAACCGTTCGGGCGGGCGCCGGCGGCCATCCAGGTGGTGACGGGCGATGAGATCCGGCGTTCCGGGGCGTCGAGCATTCCGGAGGCGCTGCGGCTGGCGGACAACCTGGAGGTGGCGCAACAAAATTCCCACGACTGGTCGATCAGCGCGCGCGGTTTCAACTCCGGGCTGGCGAATAAGCTTCTGGTCATGATCGACGGCCGGTCGGTTTATACGCCGCTTTTTTCCGGCGTCTTCTGGAATGTCCAGGATTACCTGCTCGAAGACATCGACCGCATCGAGGTCATCAGCGGGCCCGGCGGCACGCTTTGGGGGGCGAACGCGGTCAATGGCGTGATCAACATCACAAGCAAGAGCGCGAGGGATACGCAGGGACTATATGTCGAGGGCGGCGGCGGGAGCTGGCTGCAGGATTTTACCGGGGTGCGTTACGGCGGCATGCTGGCGACCAATGTTTCCTACCGGGTGTATGGCAAATACTTCAACCGGGGCGATGAAGTGTATGCGAGCGGGAAAGACGCTTCGGATTCCTGGCGGATGGGCCAGACCGGGTTCCGCATCGATGACGAGGCCGGCCAGCAAAATAATTTCACCCTGCAAGGTGATTTTTACTATAGCGATGTGGAAGTTTCAACGGGTGATGAAGGGAGGGCCAGCGGAGGAAACATCCTCGGCCGCTGGTCGCATACGATTTCGGATGATTCCGACCTGAGCCTGCAGTTGTATTATGACCGGACGCATCTGGTTGACCCGATCAGCAATCAGTTCGGCACGGCGGAAATCCTGACGGACGACCTCGACACGTATGACCTGGATTTCCAGCATCGCTTCCACCTGGGCGAGCGCAACCGCGTGGTTTGGGGGCTGGGTTACCGGTTCACCCGGGACGTGGATCAGGGGGCGCCAAACCTGGCGTTTTTGCCCCCAATGCTGGATCGCAATCTGTTCAGCGCTTTTGCGCAGGATGAAATAATGTTGTGTAAAGACGTGTTCCTCACTTTGGGAACCAAGGTTGAGCATAACGATTACACCCACTTTGAATTCGAACCGAGCGGGCGGCTGCAATGGAATGCGACCCCGGACCAGATGCTTTGGGCCGCGGTTTCGCGCGCGGTCCGGACGCCGTCGCGGGTCGATCGCGACACCCGCGAGCCGGACTCCGCCGCGCCAATCCTGACCGGCGGGCCCGGCTTCGAATCGGAAACACTGATCGCCTATGAACTGGGGTATCGCGCCCAGCTTGCCAAAAAACTTTCCACCTCCCTCTCGGTTTTTTACAACGACTACGACAATGTCCGGAGCCTGAGTTTCACGCCGGGCACCATCATCCCGTTGTTCTTTGCCAACAATCTTGAGGGGCAGACTTACGGCATCGAATTGACCGCCGATTATCAGGTGCTCGACTGGTGGCGGTGGCATGCCGGCTATGATTTTCTTGACGAACATATCCACGTCAAGCCAGGCCAGATGGACATCAACAACGGGCGCAACGAAACCGCCGACCCGGAGCACCAGTTCTCCCTCCGCTCCTCGATGGATCTGCCGGGCAACATCGAGTTCGACACGGGCCTGCGCTGGGTGGACACGCTGCATAACAATGACGGGGCGAATTTGGGCACGGTGCCGAGCTATTTTGAACTGGATGCGCGGCTGGCGTGGCATCCGACCAAAAACCTGGAACTGGCGGTGGTGGGGCAGAATCTCCTGCACAATCATCACCCGGAATACGGTTTTCCGAACGCAACGCGCGAGGACATCGTCCGCAGCGTCTATGGAAAGGTGACCTTCCGATGGTAACTGGCTGGGCACATAAGGTGGCGGGACCGTTCGCCGGACGATGGCTGGGCATTCTCCTGCTGTCGTTGCTGGTGGCGGGCAATGCGCCGGGGCAGTCGAAGGAATACCAGATCAAGGCGACGTTTCTCTTCAACTTTGCGCAGTTCATCGACTGGCCGCCGGCGGCCTTTGGCGGGGCGGACGCGCCGTTTTGCATCGGCATCCTGGGGGATGATCCGTTCGGGAATTATCTGGATGAAACGGTCCGGGGGGAAAAGATCGGCAGTCATCCGCTGGTGGTCCAGCGCTGCCGTCATGTGGAGGAGGCAACCAACTGCCAGGTGTTGTTCGTCAGCCGTTCGGAAGCGAAAAAGTTGAAGGAAGTTTTCGCCGGGTTGAAAAATCAAGCCGTGCTGACGGTCGGCGAGGTGGACGGTTTCTGCAAGGATGGCGGGGTGATCCGGTTCGTCGCGGAGCAAAACAAAATTCATTTCCGGATCAGCCCGGAAGCCGTCAAGAAGGCCAGCCTGACGGCGAGTTCCAAGTTATTGCGGCTGGCTGAAATCGTGCCACCGGGAGGAGACTGACATGCTGAGAAACCTGCCCATTCGGAGGAAGCTGATGACGGTCAACCTGCTGATCAGCGGCGTGGTGCTGCTGCTGACGTGCGCGGCCTTCATCACCTACGAGATCGTCACGCTGCGCAAGGGGCTGGTGCAGGGTTATCTGACGCGTGCGAGCATCGTCGCGGCGAATTCGGCGGCGGCGCTGGCCTTTCAAAATGAAGCGGATGCCGAGGGGGTGCTGTCCGCGCTGAAGACCGATCCGCGAATCGTCAAGGCGTGCATCTACGACAATCTGGGCGGGGTATTCGCCAAATACCCGACCAACACCCCGGGCGCAGCCTTTCCGAAAGCGCCGGCCGGCCAGGGGTATGATTACGAGCCGTCCAGCCTGTCCGTATATTATCCGATCATCGACAACCACCGGGCGTACGGAATCGTTTATGTGCAGTCGGACCTGACGGCGTTGACGGACCGTTATTATGCGTATGGCTGGCTGGCGGCGGCGGTCATCGTGAGTTCAATCGGCATCGCGTATTTTTTATCGTTGTTGCTCCAAAAACAGATTTCGCGCCCGGTGCTGGCGCTGGCGGAGATGGCGGGGTCGGTTTCCCGGCATTCGGATTTTTCCCTGCGGGCGGCCAGATACGGGGACGATGAGATCGGCCAGCTCACCGATGCGTTCAATCAATTGCTGACGAGCATCGAGGAGCGGGACAAGGCGTTGCGGGCGGAAATTGGCGTGCGCAAGGGGGCGGAGGTCAAGGCGCAGGCGCAACTGGCGCGGCTGGAACTGCTGCACCGCATCACGCAGGCCACGGGCGAGCGGCAGGATTTGCAAAGCATCTTCCAGGTGGTGATCCGGACGCTGGAAGAGCAGTTGCCGGTGGATTTCTGCTGCATCTGCCTGTATGACCCGGAGGTCAAGGTGCTGACCGTCACCGGCGTGGGCGTGCACAGCGAAGCGCTGGCGATGGAACTGGCGTTGACGCAGCAGTCGCGCGTGGAGATCGATGAGAACGGGCTTTCCCGCTGTGTGAACGGACATCTGGTGTACGAGCCGGACGTGGTGAAGATCCAGTTCCCCTTTCCGCAACGGCTGGCGCGCGGCGGGCTGCGATCGCTGGTGGCCGCGCCGCTGCTGGTGGAGAGCAAGGTGTTTGGCGTGCTGGTTTCGGCGCGGCGGGAGCCGGACAGCTTCAGCAGCGGGGAATGTGAGTTTCTGCGGCAGTTAAGCGAGCATGTGGCGCTCGCGGCGCATCAGGCGCAGCTTTACGAGGCGTTGCAGAAGGCATACGACGACCTGCGCCAGACACAGCACGCGGTGATGCAGCAGGAACGGCTGAAGGCGCTGGGGCAGATGGCCAGCGGGATCGCGCATGACATCAACAATGCGATTTCACCGGTGGCATTGTACACGGAGTCCCTGCTGGAAAAGGAACCAAATTTAAGCCCGCGCGCGCGCGATTACCTGACGACGATCCAGCGGGCGATCGATGACGTGGCGCAGACGGTGGCGCGGATGCGGGAATTTTACCGGCAGCGCGAGCCGCAGTTGATGTCGCGGCCGGTGCAGTTAAACCCGTTGATCCAGCAGGTCGTTGATCTTTCCCGGGCGCGCTGGAGCGACATGCCGCAGCAGCGGGGAATTTTCATAAAAGTCGAGACCGACCTGGCGCCGGGACTGCCGGTGATCATGGGGATGGAAAGCGAGATCCGCGAGGCGCTGGTGAACCTGGTCTTCAACGCGGTGGATGCGATGCCGGAGGGCGGAACGCTGTCAATACGGACGAAGGCGCCGGAACGCGCCGGCCAGCCGGTCGTCGTGGAGGTGAGCGACACGGGCATCGGCATGGATGAAGACACGCGGCGGCGCTGCCTGGAACCATTTTTCACGACGAAGGGTGAACGGGGCACGGGCCTGGGGCTGGCGATGGTGTATGGCGCGGTGCGGCGGCATGGGGCGGAGATCGGGATCGAAAGCGCGCCGGGCAAGGGCACGACGATGCGGATCAGCTTCGCGGTGCCGGCGGCGCAGCCGGCGGCGGGCGGGACGGCGGCGCCGGCGCTGCTGGTGCCGGTGCGGCAGCGTATTTTGGTGGTGGATGATGATCCGTTGTTGATCAAATCGCTGCGGGACACCCTGGAGACGGACGGGCATCTGATCGTGGCGGCGGGCGCGGGGCAGGAGGGGATTGACGTGTTCCGCAAGGCGCACGAGGGTGGCGAACCGTTTGCGGTGGTCATCACCGACCTGGGGATGCCGTACGTGGACGGACGGCAGGTGGCGGATGCGATAAAGAAAATATCGCCGACCACCCCGGTGATCATGTTGACCGGGTGGGGCCAGCGCCTGGTGGCGGAGGACGATGTGCCGCCGCATGTGGACCAGGTTTTGAGCAAGCCGCCGAAGCTGCGCGATTTGCGCGAGGCGCTGGCGAAATGTCTGCGACCGGGAAGACCTTGAACTATTTATTTTATGGCTGAAATACCGCCGGCAAAGATTTTGATCGTGGATGACGAGGCTGCGCAGATGAAGGCGTTGTGCGACACGCTGGGGGATCATCATTACGAAACGACCGGGTTTTCCTCGGCGGGCGCGGCGTTGGCGGAGCTGGAAAGGATGGAGTTCGACCTGCTGTTGACGGATTTGATGATGCCGGAGATGAACGGCATCGAGCTGTTGCAGACGGCGTTGAAGCGGCATCCGGATTTGGTGGGGATCATCATGACGGGCGAGGGGACGATCGCCACGGCGGTGGAGGCGATGAAGTCGGGCGCGCTGGATTACATCCTGAAACCGTTCAAATTGAGCGCGATCCTGCCGGTGCTGGACCGGGCGCTGGCGGTGCGGCGGCTGCGCCGGGAAAATGCGGCGCTCGAACGGGCCGTCCGCGAACGGACCGCGCAGCTCGAGGCGGCGAACAAGGAGCTGGAGGCGTTTTCTTATTCCGTCTCGCATGACCTGCGCGCGCCGGTGAGGCACATCGACGGTTTTGGCAGGATGCTCGGCGAATCGGAAAAATCATTATCGGACAAAGGGAGACATTATCTGGAACTGATCGCGGGCGCGGCGAAGCGCATGGGCGGATTGATCGACGATCTGCTGGAATTTTCCCGGAACAGCCGGGCGGAGATGCGGCGGGCCGACGTCAACCTGGAGAAGCTGGTGGCTGAAACAATTGAGCGGCTGAAGCCGGAAACGGAAGGTCGCAACATCGTGTGGGAGCGGGGCGCATTGCCGGTGGCGCAGGCTGACCCGGCGCTGCTGGGGCAGGTCTTCAGCAATCTCCTGCTCAATGCGATCAAATACAGCCGCCCCCGGAATCCGGCCCGGATTGAAATCGGTTCCGTGGCGGGGGCGCCGGGGGAAACCGTCATTTTTGTGCGGGACAACGGGGTGGGTTTCGACATGCGATACGCGGAGCGGCTGTTCGGGGTTTTTCAGCGGCTGCACAGCGAGGATGAGTTTGAGGGCACGGGGATCGGATTGGCAAACGTGCGGCGGATCATTTCGCGGCATGGCGGGCGGACATGGGCGGAGGGGAAGGTGGGCGAAGGGGCGGTGTTTTATTTTTCACTGCCGAAAACCGGGGAGGGGAAATGACGAAGCACGAATGACGAATGGCGGGAACCAAACATTCAAGCCCCGAAGGAATTTCAGTTGCTCGTCACAGTGCAAGACCTGTGCTGGTGGGAGCGTTGTTTTGTGAGCAGGGTTGGGTTGCAGGCGAAAGCGGTGTCGCCGCTGCGCTTTGCCACCGCAGTCCATGACGATTTCTGGGCTGGCTACAGCGGCCGGACTGTTCTTGGAACTGATGAATTGCCACACCTCAAAGTGTCTGCGGTGCAGGCATAGTTTGTCGCAGCGCGACAAACTCCACCAGCGGCGGCAGCATGGGTTGCGATTTTCCTTTGGCCGGGTTGGTTATCAGGCGGGGCGGTTGGCCTGTCGCAATTTCTCGAGCATCACGGTGACGGACTCCGCGAACACCTTGGTTTTGTTTTCGTCGTGGTAGGTGACGTAAACGGTGTCGGATTCGGCAGGGCCCGGACGTAAATAGATGGGATCGCCGCAGTCGCTGGTCGCAAAGGCGACGATGTCGTTGCCAACCTGGTCGCGGGTGTCGAGCAAGCTTGCTTCATCCAAGGGATTGAAGGTGCTGAGGCCATTGCCCTTGCCATAAGCAAGACCGCAGCGGGTGACCAGCTCTTGGTCGGCGTAAAGTTCGCGCAGGGCGGCCGGTATCGGGCGCTGAAGGTGTCGTTCGTAAAATTCCCAGTCGGGATGGAGTAGGCGTTCAATGATTGCCTGGCGTTCGGTGGCGTCCTTTTTCGCATCGCGCCGCCGGCGGATGGAAGACGATACGAAGCAAGCGATCACCAGCGACCAAAAGGCGATGACAAGAACCAGGTGAATAATTTTGCCGGTGGTCATGGCTCAAAATTGTGTGACTACAGTATTTCTTCTAACGCTCTTGAATAAAAAGTGCGAGCAAAAAACAGCCAACAAACTCCAAAAACCGAAGCTGGGATTGTGCTGGCGGCCCAATTATTAGCCCAGACAAGGCCGGTGCTTTCCGGCCTGGTTGGTCATGATTCACCAATGGGGGTCAACGAAAGGGAGGGAAAGAAAGCAGAGCACCCAAAAGAGCATCCAGGTCCAGATGGCGCCACCCAGGGAGCCGACGAAGGCCTCGGTTTTGGAACACTGCCGTCTTTGGGCAAATAACGAACTGGTGAAAAAGACGGCAAACCACGACCAAGGCGCGCCAAAATCAATGATGTGCAACCAATCGTCGCTCATAAACCAGCCACAAAGCCAGACGCCGTACAGGGCGATGAGGGTCACGGCATTGTATTTCAGGATACGTTTCATGCGGTCTGGGATAAGGGTTTTTTGGGGCGTTCCGATGCATCCGGTCCGACTCAGGCGCGGGATGTCGGCGATGGCTGACTTTGGCGGCTGGTTGGGCGGGAGGTTTATGGCGTCCATAGTTCGGGGTGTGGTTGATGGTCGTAGTTCCAGAGGGCCGCAGACTTTGCCGGATCAAATAAAATTGAGGGTTTCGTGGCGGAGACATGGCCATCGCAATACAACTGGTTGTAATTTTTTCCATGCCGTAAAACGTAGGGGTAGGGCGGGGCCAAACCGCCGGCTGAAGAACCATCGCAATGACCCCAATCGTCACCACCAACCTCACCCGCGTCCATGCGAGAATCGATGATGGCCAGCATTTCACTAGGGACATTGACCTTGGACTCTGGTATGGCGGGCATGAAATTCCCCGACGAATCCTTCCAGTACATGACCGGTCCCAACCCGAAATTCTCATTGGTGCGATCATCGGTCCGCACGCCCCAGGAGTTGAAGGCATAACCGCCAGCGCGATCAATCGCCCCCGGAATGTCCGGGCCGGAAATCTTTCCGCGGTAGCCCGGGCACTGGAATGAAAGGTTCGTCCAATTGAGCGGGTAGTAGGGGAATAGTTTCGATGACCAATAAACCAGGCCGGTGGCCCGGCCGCCCGGGCCGAGGGCATCGCCATAGGACGGGCCGGCGGGGCCAAGATAGAAGGGATATTTGTTCTGGTTATCGTGCACATACATCGACAGCGCCAGGCCCATCTGGTGCAAACGGTTTTTGCAGGAGACGGAATGGGCATAGGATTTGGCGGAGGCCACCGCCGGGAGGAGCAGGGCGGCCAGGAGGGCGATGATGGCAATGACGACCAGCAGCTCGATCAAGGTCAGGCCGGCGTTTTGGGAACGGGTTGGCGGCATCCTAGTTTTGACAACGCAGCGGGCCCGGGCTCACGGTGGATTACGGGAAATCGCGTGTTTATAAAATGCCGGTGGCACGCAGTGCGTGCCGCCCGGGCCACAAAACGGAACGACAAACGAAGCGACAAGGGGCATGGCGGATGTTGCTGGCGATTTGAGGGGGATGGGGTTTTTCGGATTTTGAAACCACGTCGTCGTACGCACCGGGATCATGGTGGTTTGTACGATTCCGTCCGCGCGAAAGCGGTGTTGCGGCTCCCGCCTTGCCACCGCAGTCCATGATGTCGCGGATTTTGCGAATGTTTCCTTGAAGCACGGCCACGGTTCTACTTGCCATCGCGCCAGCCGGTGCTAGGGCAACGGCACGGTGGTGTGTTCGAACATCCATTGAATGTCCACGCTTCCCTGGTCGTCAATTGCGTTCCGGTCGTATTGCACGGGCGGGGAGGTTTTGGATGAGTGCCATTTATGCAATTCGCTGTGGCCATCCGCAAAGGTAAAGGGGCAGGCGCCATGGTGAAAGCTGCCGGGCATGTCGTTCCACTGATTCGCGTTGTCCATGGAGGTGTGCAACCAGCCATCGTTGATGGTATCGGGATTTTCGTCCGCAAAGACCCAGAGTTGCGATGGTGCAGTCACGTTGCTTTCCTTGGCGTAAACGGCGTAGCCTGGAAGCCAGTAGGCACCGGGGATCGCGCTGCCTTTGACAAACATGTTCATGGAGACGCTCCGAACCCGCGACCCATAACCGCCGGCCACCTGCGCGGCTGACAGATACTGGTCGGCCGGACACTTGTAGAGTTTGACTTGCGACGTGTAGGGAAAAAGCAATCCATTGGCAATCAGTTGCGTGTTGGTGTTATCAGGTGAAGCCGACCAATCCAACATGCCATAAACCCAGTTGGGGATTTCGACGGCCTGGCCGGTCTGCGGGCCGGAATAAACCGCCCAGCCGTTGAAAACGCCGTTGTTCACGAGTTGTCCGGCGTGGTCATCGGCATACAGATGCCAGGCGAGGCCCAGTTGTTTGGAATTGCCCGTGCAGACGATGCCCAGGCTGCGCGCCTTGGCCTGGTTCAAAACCGGCAACAGCAGGGCCGCCAAAATGGCGATAATGGCAATCACCACGAGCAGTTCAATGAGCGTGAACGCATGACCACGATTTGTCGCGCCGGGAGGCATAGGGTCTGGCTCCATAACGCACCCACGGATGAAATCTGTCCAGCATTAATTTGCCGGCGGCGGCGTGGGTGCCGCTGTTTCCGCGCCAGCGCGCCAGCCAATGGAGTTAGATTCTTTGCCGCTCTCAAATTATTGGAACCGGCCAAAAACGGCACATGCCATTGGCGGTCGTCATTCGGGGTGGGGTTTTACCCCATGACAAATTTCTGCCAATCGCGTAGCTTCATCTGATCGGGAACCAATTGCCATTTCATCCGCCACGTTCGGTTCACATTTTTCGCCGCACTTTCCAAAGCCATGCTTTCGAGCACTTCCATCAATGCTGCAGCGCCAGCGCGACATCATGAGTGAGCCAGAACCTAAACGTGTGTTGTTGACGGGTGCCAGCGGTTACATCGGCGGGCGGTTGCTGGCTGAATTGGAGAAGCGTGGCCTGACGGTTCGTTGTCTGGCGCGCCGGCCGGAATTTCTTTTGCCAAAAGTCGCGCCGGGAACCGAGGTCATGGCGGGCGACGTGCTGGATCGGGACAGTCTCGCGCGGGCCATGCGCGGCGTGGCGACGGCTTACTATTTGGTGCATTCGATGGCCGCAAACGATTTCGAGGAAACGGATCGCCGGGCCGCGCACAATTTCGCGGAAGCGGCGCGGGAGGCGGGGGTGCAAAGAATCGTTTATCTCGGCGGCCTTGGCGCGGGCAGCGAGCTTTCGTCGCACCTGCGGAGCCGTCAGGAGGTGGGCAACATTCTGCGTTCCACCGGGGTGCCGGTCATCGAGTTTCGCGCTTCGGTCATCATCGGTTCGGGCAGCCTGTCCTTTGAAATGATTCGCGCGCTGGTGGAACGGCTGCCGATGATGATTGCGCCAAAATGGGTGACGGTGCTGGCGCAGCCGCTGGCGATCAATGATCTGCTGCAATATCTGATCGCCGCGGGTGATTGGCGCGGACGAGATAATAGAATTTTTGAAATCGGGGGTCCCGACCGGGTTTCTTACGGGGATTTGATGCGTGAATATGCGCGGCAGCGCGGTTTGCGGCGGGTGATGATCCGCGTCCCGCTGCTGACGCCGCGATTATCGAGCCTGTGGCTCGGCCTGGTGACGCCGCTCTATGCGCGCATCGGGCGCAAACTGATTGACAGTATCCGCAACCCAACCGTGGTGAGCGACGATTCCGCATTGCAGGCTTTTGCCATCCGGCCGATGGGCGTGCGCGAAGCGATTGCCAGCGCGTTGCGCAATGAAGACAAGGAACTGGCGGCGACGCGGTGGTCGGATGCGTTGTCGTCGGGCGGCGCCGTGCGACCATGGGGCGGTACGCGGTTTGGCAACCGGCTGGTGGATGCGCGCCGGGTGCGGGTGGAGGTGCCGCCGGCGACGGCCTTCGAACCCATCCGCCGGATCGGCGGCGCGACCGGCTGGTATTTCGCCAACTGGCTTTGGCAACTGCGCGGCTGGCTGGATTTGCTGGCGGGCGGCGTGGGCATGCGCCGCGCGCGGCGGGATCCGGAAAAGCTCCGGACGGGGGACGTGGTGGATTGCTGGCGGGTGGAAGTGCTGGAACCTGACCGGCGGCTGCGGCTCACGGCCGAAATGAAATTGCCCGGACGCGCCTGGCTGGAATTTGAAGTGGTTGCGTGCGGCGACGGGGCGGAGATCCGCCAGACCGCCAGTTTTGATCCGGCGGGATTTTTTGGGCTGGCCTATTGGTATGCGATTTATCCGCTGCATGAACTGTTGTTTGGCGGGATGTTGCGGCAGATTGCAAAAGCGGCCACGCGGCGGAGTTTTTTGGGGCCATGATTCGCAAATTTCTGGTGAACCGCCTGGCGGTTGTGCCACGAAGATTGGGTGGAGCAGAGCTGCCGGTCCGCCTATTTTCCCCGTCAGTGACCCTCACTAAAAAAGAAATCAAGGCGCGGGTAAGGGAGGTCAAACGGCTGTTGCTGATGATTTGAGCCGGCGTGAGACCTTCCTTGGCCGCAGCAATGTCCGAAGATAAGAAAGCGTTCGCAAATTTCCCGCGGCACGGTTCGCGAAAGTTGCTGCGCCCGGGACGGGCGCACTCCGGAAGGGCGGTTTTTTGGATTTTGCAACCACGTCGTTGTACGCACCGGGGTTGGGGTGGTTTGTGCGATTTCGTCCGCGCGAAAGCGGCGTGGCGCTGCGCTTCCCGCCGCAGTCCATGACGTCGCGGATTTTGCGGATGCCGCTTTGAAGGACGGCCAGGGTTCTACTTGCGGTCGCGCCATCGGGTGGGCGGGGGAATGAGGGGCACGAGGGCAAGCGGTGGATCAAGGTCCGTGGCGGACGGGCCATTAAATTAGGGTGAATTAAAGCAAGTTAAACCATGAAATGGGTGACGGGGGACGGGTGGCAAGTGACCAAATATCCGGCCCAACTCGCCGGGTTGGAGTCCGGCGCGCCGGAGACGGCGCATAATGCCTGATTTTTATGATTGCTTTGAGGCGGGCTCCCGGTATTCTGACGCGCTCGACTTTAGACTTTATTAAATGAACGCTGAACTTTGCAAAAAGGCCCTGGAAAAAGTGGGCAACCCGAACGTGCTGATCAACATCATTTCGCGTCGCGTGCGCCAGTTGAATGCCGGCGGTGGCGGCTGGGGCCGTCCGCTCGTGGATGTGCCGGCGAGCATGGGCTTGGCGGACATCGCGCTGACGGAGATCATCGAGGACAAGATGGGCTTTGAATTGCCGGAAGAAGTGGCGGCCGTGCGCCTGATTCCGAAGAAGCGCAAGAAGCATTAAGCGATTGCCGTAATCCATTTCAAAGCCGGAGGAATCTTTCTTCCGGCTTTTTTATTTGGCAGAGGTTATTGGGGTGAGTTGTTCAGCCGTCCCTACGGGACTTGTCTTTAACCGGACTGTTCCCGGCGTTAAAACGCCGGGCTATTTTCAAATGTCCCTGACGGGACATCCATTCAAGGTGCGCCGATCCAGGCACGAAGTCGTTTTCCATTTGCGGAGCAGTCTGATAGCATCAATTAATTGATTCATGGCCGACATCGTGACCAACCATAAAGCCCGGCGGGATTACCACATCCTCGAGACCTTCGAGGCGGGGATCGTGCTGCATGGCACGGAGGTGAAGTCGCTGCGCGCGGGCAAGGGGCAGATCGCGGATGCCTTCGCGCGCATCGAGAAGGAGGAGGCGTGGCTCTACAACGCGCACATTGACGAGTATTCCCACGGCAACGTCAACAACCACGAGCTGAAGGCCCCGCGCAAGCTGCTGCTGCACCGGTCGGAGATCCGCAAGCTGTTCGAACTGGCTTCGGTGAAGGGCAACGCGCTGTTTCCGCTGGCATTCTACTGGAAGAACGGCAAGGTGAAGGTTTCCATCGGCGTGGGCAAGGGCAAGCAGTCTTTCGACAAGCGGGATGATCTCAAGAAGCGCGATGATGATCGCGAGATGAAGCGCGCCACGATGAAGTGGGCGAAGGGGCGGTGAGGCGGCGAAGCAAAGGCGAGGATGGAGGATTGAAGATGGAGGATGGCAAACGTCGCGTGATGCAAGATTTCTTGTTTAAAAAACTTCTACTGGTGATGGTTTGTCTCGCTGTGGCCGGCGGCGGCCGGGCGGAGGAGGCGACCAGTCGTCCGGCGAACTGGGCGCAGCCGGTGGTGGTGGCGGGCATCGGGAATTGCCACCGGGTGACGACGAATCTTTATCGGGGTGCGCAACCCACAGCGGAAGGCCTGAAGCACTTGCAGGCGCTGGGCGTCAAAACGGTCATCAGTTTGCGTGATCTGCATTCGGACAAGGATGTGGTGGCGGGCACAGGGCTGAAGCTGGTTCGCCTCAAAATGGAGCCGTGGCACAGCGATGAGGATGAGGTGGTGAGGTTTCTCAGGGCGGCGACGGATACGAACAATGTGCCGGTGTTTGTCCATTGTGAACGCGGTGCGGACCGCACGGGCACCATGTGCGCGATGTACCGGATCGTGGTTTGCGGCTGGACCAAGGAGCAGGCACTGGACGAGATGAAGCGCGGCGGTTTTGGGTTCAATCCGCTTTGGCAGAACTTGGTCTATTTCATTGAAAAAGCGGACATCGCCGAGATCAAACGGCGGGCGGGGCTGGCGGAGAAGTAACAGGCGAGGATGGAGGATTGAAGATGGAGGATGGCGGGATCCCTCCCTAACCCTCTCCCCGCTCAATCGCGGGGCGAGGGAACCAGAAGCCTTCATCTGTTCCTTGCGCCACGAACCACCATGCGTTTGCCAATTCGATATGGTTGCCACCAAAAAATAAAAAAAGCGAGGCCGTGCGGCCTCGCTTTAAAATGGTGGTTGGCGGCTTAAGCCTTCTTCTTGGCTTCGTCGCCCTTTTTCCAGGTGCGCTTGGGGGCCTTGGTGACCAGGCCCTTCTTGATGGCGGCGGCGGAAACGCGCACATAGCGCACCTCGCCGTTCGGCATGACGGCCTTGACGCGCTGGAGGTTCACAAAGAACCGCCGCTTGGTGATGGCGGTAATGTGCGTACCGATACCACCGGATTTTTTAGATTTACCTGAGCGCCAGATGATGCTGCCCTTCATCGGGCGTTTGCCGGTCAATTCACAAATGCGTGCCATAAATTTTCTTTCGTAAAAGGCCGGAAAGACTATCAGTCAAAGCTTTGAAGGCAAGTTTTATTTTGGCCAAAAATCGGCCGGGGTGAAGTTGAGCGCGTTGGGGGTAAACAATTCGAGGGGGGAGACTGGCGGTGGGCGCGGTCCCGCATTTACATGCGGTAGGCAGCGGCGTAAATCGGCGTATGTTGTGAGGCATCCCGAATTCTCTCATGAATCTGCCGTGCCGCCACGCGCTGTCAGCGCTTTTGTTTTCTTCACTTGTTCCGGTTGCCGCTTTCGCGGGCACCAACACCAATGTGCACACGACGTGGTTGTGGCATCTGCACCAGCCGATCTACTGGCCGGACCGTGCGCCGGCCAACCACGCGGCGGATCATTATCAAAACGCCTGGGACACCATCCAATTGGGCAACGCCCATCCCAATGACACGGTTTTGACCACGGTTTTTGGCGCGGGCGACCGCGTCGCGGCTTATCAGGGCGGGCCGAGTTCCACGGTCAATGGTTTGCGCGGCTACGCGAATGCCGGGGCGCAGGTGAACATGTCCGGGGCGCTCATGGAAAATGTCCAGAGCCTGGCGGCCGCCGGCCAGCTCGGTTATGGGAGCGGCTGGAACAACGGCAATGCCACGGCGCGCACGTGGACGACGAGCAGCGGCAAGCCGCGCATGGACCTGGTCAATTTCACGTATCATCACTCGCTCGCGCCGCTG
This sequence comes from Verrucomicrobiia bacterium, assembly GCA_031290985.1. Classification (GTDB taxonomy): domain Bacteria; phylum Verrucomicrobiota; class Verrucomicrobiia; order Limisphaerales; family UBA11358; genus UBA11358. The sequence continues at coordinate 39,529 of JARLJW010000016.1, forward strand.
ATCAGCGACGAGACGCTGGAGATGGAGCTGCGCATCCACCAGCGGCAGATGCAGATTTTCTGGGGCACGGGCGTGCCGCAATCGCGCGGTTATTTTCCGGCGGAGACATGTTTCTCGGAACACATGATCCCGGTGCTCAACAAGGTGGGCATCGCGTGGACGGTCATCGCGAACAACCATCTGTCACGGACCTGCCCGGACATGCCGATCGTGACCGGGAGCGGCGGGGAGATGTGCGATCTGCCCAATGCGGCGGACCAGATCAACCCGGCGCAGGGCGCGGGGAATTATCGAACGCTTTCCATCGACCGCGGCTGCTCGCCGACGCAGGTGATGCCGTTTGGCTTTCAACTGCATTACGGCCGTTACGTGGACCCGAACACGGGCGCGGAGAGTAAAATCATCCTGGCACCGAGCGACCAGGCGTTCGGCTGGAAGGACAGTTACAGCACGTGGGACCTGGGGCTGGTCGCGCCGGTGGCGGCACGCAATGATCCGGCCAAGCCGTCGCTGGTGTTTTGCGCGCATGACGGCGACAACGCGTGGAGCGGCGGCTCGTCCTATTACAATGAATGGGTCGGTCAGATGGCAAGCACCGCCGTCAGTGACGGCTACGAGCCGACGACCATCGAGCAGTTCATCCACGATTTTCCGCCGGACACAAGTGACGTGGTGCACGTGGAGGACGGCGGCTGGGTGTTTGCGGACGGCGACATGGGTTCGCCCAGTTTCATCAACTGGAACTGGCCGCCGAGCTATTCCACCGGCAGCGGGAACATCGTGGATCCCAGCCAGGGCGTGACGGACAAGGGCGACAACTGGCGCGTGATCATCGCCACGGAAAACCGGGTAAAGACGGCGCAGCAGATTTCCGGCATCACGCCGAACCTGGACCAGGTGCGCGATCCGGGGAGTTTTTCCACGTCGCCGAACGGCGTGGAACTGGGCTGGCATTATTATCTGGCCGGGCTCGACAGCGGCTTTGTTTATTACGGCTGCCACGATGATGAATGCCTCCGCGCGATCGTGGCGCAGTCCAACGCGGTGCGGAACGTGAATGCCTATCTGGCGAACCTGGCGAACGACACGACGCCGCCGACGGTGTTCATTCCGCAACGGCATCCGTGGAATCCTGGCGGGGTCAATTTCGGGGTGCAATACGGTTATAAAACGTATACCGCGCCGAATTCTGATTTTTGGATCTGGACCTATGCCTACGACGCCTCGGGCATCACGAACGTCAGTCTGCAACTGCGCGTGAACGGGACGAATCCGCCGACGAGCGACCAGTTCAAGACTTACGCGGGCGGACCGCTGGCGGGCGCGTGGCAGACCAGCGCGATGACGCTGCGGGTCACCAATGATTCCAGCGGCTACACGCCGCAATACATCGCGGACTATTATTATTCCAAGGTCACGGGCATCACGAATGCGTACGTGGATTACTATGTGAGCGCGACGGATGCGCACGGGAACACGTACAAGTCGCCGATCCAGCACGTGTATGTCGGTGCGGGCAGCGGTTCGGGCGGCGGCACCGGCAGCAGCGGGCCGGTGAGCCTGACGCCGACCAATCCCGTCGCGGGAAGTTCCGTGACGATCCAATATGCCGCCGCCGGCCGCGGGATCGCCTCGGCCAACCCGGTTTACCTCCACCTTGGCTGGAATAATTATTCCACGATTGTTTCGCCGGACGCCGCGATGACTTTCAATTCCGCATCGAACTGGTGGCAATACACGGTCAGCATTCCCAACAATGCCACGAGCTTGAACTGCGTGTTCAACAACGGCTCCGGCACGTGGGACAACAATGGCGGGGCGAACTGGAATTTCGCCGTCAGCGCGAATGCGAATCCGCAGGCGCCGTTGCCGCCGCAGAATCTTTCGGCCAGCCCGGCGTCCACGAACCGGATCAACCTGACGTGGTCGGCGTCAGCCGGCGCGAGCCTTTACTACGTGAGCCGTGACAGCGCGACGGTGGCGACGACGGCGTCGGCCAATTACGCCGACACGGGGCTGGCGGCGAACTCGGCGCATTGTTATGCGATCATCGCCTCGAACAGCGTGGGGGCGTCGGCCGCGAGCGCGACGGTTTGCACGAACACCCCGGCGGTGCTGACGAATCTGCCGGCGTTCGTGATGGATGGCGGGTTTGATTCCGCCGGTTACCTGCTGGCGAACAACGGCATGGTGCTTTACGGCGCAGTGCGGGGCACGACGCTTTACGTGGCGACGTGGTCGCCGGGGACGACCGGGCCGAACGATCATTTTATTTTTGTGACGGACCAGTTGCTGCCGGCCGGGGCGGCGGCGCCGTGGGCGAAGGCGGGCACGGTGGCGGTGAGCACGGGCAAGCCGTTTCTCGCCGGCGAGAGCCAGGGCACTTATGTGAGCTGGTTTGTGAACAATGCCGCGACGAACTGGCCGTGTGCGAAGGCGGCCACCAATGCCGGCGCGCTGGAGGGCACGCTGGATCTGGTGAGCGCATTCGGCGCGGTGCCGGCAAATCTTTACCTGTGCGCGGCGGCGTACCAGACGGCGGACGGCGGGACGCTGGCGGCACAGTGTCCCGCCGGCACCGGCGCGAATATCGAGACGAATGAATTTCTGGTGCTGCCGCTCGCCGCGCTGCGGGATTCGTGGGGGAACGGCACGCTGGACCTGTGCGATCCGGCGCGCGGGTTCAAGCTCAACGGGGCGGGGGCGCAGAACGGCAACCGAATACTGAATTTTGAGGTGATGCCGGGCCGCAATTACCAGATCCAGTATGCGACGCAGATCGGCGGGGCGTGGACGAACCTGTCGGGGACGAATTTTGCCCTGCCGCCGCAGACGAGTTTTAACTTCACGGATGCGCCGCCGGCGGGGACGCCGCAGCGGTTTTACCGGGTGAAGCTGCTGCCGTAGGGGCGCAGGGAATGACGAAGCACGAATGACGAATGGTGCCGGCGGCCGACAGGCGAGGCGAGAACGGTGCGGAAGTGGCCACGGTCCAAGACGCTGACGTGTTCGCCAGACGGTGGAATAATACACGCACTGCGGCTGGTCTGCGACATAATCGCGCGTGGGCGCACGGCGGGCGGGCGGTCAAATGAATTGGAATAATCCGGTTGGCAGGCGCGGCGCGCGCGGAGCGACGCGCCCTACCAACGCGGGCGGGTTCAGCGTGTTTTGATTCAACGAAAGGTCGCCTAAAATTTTGAGCCGCCTGACCTCGGCTGCTACAACGCGCCGGGGCGGAGGCCGGCGCTCCGGGTGGTTTTTTGCGGTGCTTGTGTCGGGCGGGGTTTGGGCGCATAATTTTTTCAATGTTCCACCGGGCCGCGCTGCTTGTACTGGCGATGCTGGCGGGGATTTTTTCCCCGGCGGCGCGGGCGGAGATATTGTGGAGCGATGCGGCGTCACGGGTGATCCATACCACGCCGGTCGGGTCGGACATCCTTGGCGGCAAGGTGAAGCGGGATGACAAGGCCAGTGATGTGCTCTATTTCAAGTTCCATGTGGATCCGCTTTCGGATGCCGCCAGTGAACCGTATTACGCGTTTTTTCAATTGTGCGAGGGGAACACCAACCGGCTGGGCGTGGGCAATGCGCTGGAAGCCTGGGGTTATTCGGCGGCTTATACTTCCGAGCTGGGGCCGTCGAACAAGCTTTCCTTGGATGACGGGGAATTTAACCTGAAATCCGTCCATCCCGAGGCGGCCGGCCTGGGGGTGTTCATGCCTTATGAACTGGTGAAACAAAACCATGAACGGACCTTGGTTTTCAAGGTGCAATACGTTCCCGGCGGCGATGATTTGATCACCGTCTGGCTGGATCCCAACCTGACGCATGGGGCGACGGCGGAGAACCAGCCGGAAAAGCTGACCACAAAATTCAAGGCCAACGCGTCATTCGACCAGATCCGGCTGCGGCATGATGGCACCGGCGGCTCGCTGCATGACGGGGGCAACGGGTGGATCTTCAGCGACATGGCGGTGGCGACGTCGTTCAACGATTTCGTGGTGGTGCGTTTCTGGCAGACGTGGTGGTTTTTCGGGCTGGTGGCGGCGGTGGTGCTGGCCGGCGTGGGCGGCACGGTGCGCATGGTGGAAAAACGGAAATACCAGCACCGGCTGCAACGGGCGGAGCAGCAGCATGCGCTGGAGCAGGAGCGCGCACGCATCGCGCAGGACCTGCATGATGAACTGGGTTCGCTGCTGACGCGCATCTCGCTGCTGGGCGGCCTGCTGAAGTCGGACAAGGACAACCCGGAACAGGTGGAAACGCACGCGGGAAAAATCACGCATTCCGCCGACCAGACGGTGCGCGCGCTGGAGGAGATCGTGTGGGCGGTGCGGCCGGGGAGCGATACGTTGCAGAGCCTGGTGGAGTACCTGGCGCATTTTGCGAACGAGCTGTTTGCGGAGGGGCCGATGCGGTGCCGGCTGGATTTGCCGGCGGATGTGCCGGCGCATCCGCTGCCGCCGGACGTGCGGCATAACATTTTTCTCATCGCCAAGGAGGCGTTGACGAACACGTTGAAGCACGCGGGCGGCAGCGTGGTGCACATGTCGGTGAAGATGGCCGGCCAGCAGTTCAAGATGGTGATCGCGGACGACGGCCGGGGCTTCGACGTGAACAAGAAGACCGCCGACGGCCGGCAGAACGGGCTGGAGAACATGCGGCGGCGGACGGCGGCGGTGGGCGGGCAACTGCTGGTGACGAGCGAGCCGGGGAAGGGGGCGCGGGTGGAGCTGACGGTGAATTTTACCGGTTGACCAAAAACGACGCGCGGTTACTTTCAATGCATCCCTAAGACCAAATTGTGCGTGAACCACGATAGATGCGAAAAACGAGGCAGGCGGGAAGTTGTTTTACGGGCAATTTGTTTTGGAGGAGCGTGTCGAAATGCGATGTGTTTTTACGAGGCCTCCTCTCCCCGTTAAGGAGAGGGAGCCAGTGGTTGCGGCCCGGGTGGTTTGGATGACGGCAGTTTTATCGGCCGTCGATTTTGGCGGAAGATTTTACATAATTTATGCAAATCAAGGTAGCGATCGTGGATGACGATGAAGGCATCCGCAGCAGTCTGTCGGCGCTGATCAAGCGCGCGAAGGACTTGAAGCTCACGGGCGAATTCGCCAACGGCGAGTCGGCGCTCAAGGAGATCCCGAAAAATCTGCCGGACGTGGTGCTGATGGACATCAACCTGCCGGGCATGAAGGGTTATGACTGCGTGCGCAAGCTGAAGACGGCGCATCCGGGCGTGCAGTTCCTGATGTTGACGGTGTATGAGGACAGCGATTCGCTGTTCAATTCGCTGCGGGCGGGCGCGAGCGGGTATCTGCTGAAGCGCACGGCATCGGCGCGGCTGCTGGAGGCGATCACGGACGTGTTTGAGGGCGGCGCGCCGATGTCGCCGCAGCTCGCGCGGCGGGTGGTGCAGTTTTTTTCGAAGCCGACCCCGGAATCCGCGTCGCTGGCGAAGCTGACGCCGGCGGAGCGGGAGTTTCTGGATCAACTGGCGAACGGGTATGCGTACAAGGAGATCGCGGACCGGATGACCATCAGCATCGACACGGTGCGGAGCTATGTGCGGACGGTGTACGAGAAATTGCATGTGCATTCGCGGACGGAGGCGGTGGTGAAATATTTAAGAGGGTGAGAGCGCACAGGCGGGTGAGAACGAATGTGGAAGGGAATGGTTTTTGACGTGCGAAAGCGGCGTGGCGCTGCGCTTCCCGTCATGATGTTTTCGGACTTGGCGCAGCGTTAGTTATTGTTGTGTGCGTTCATGGGTGGCCAGGCCTCAAACAGTCTGCGGTGCAGGCAGAAAAGGTCGCAGCGCGACATTGTCCCTTTGGGGACAGGCGGTTTGGACGGAAGGAGAACGAAGCCAAAACGAAGCCAATTTTCGAGGCTGTAGCGAGGCTTTGATGGAGTGTTGAAAATATTGTAAGTGTATTGTAATTAATGTCTTGTGATATTTTATGGCGCGAGGTGAGGGGCGGTCGCGGGGAGATGAAAATTACAGAACGAAGCCAATTTGAAAGTGACGGGTGACGGGGGGCAAATGACGAATGACGAATGACGCTGCTGGGTTTGAACCGGGGCGGAAATGAATTATCGTTGGCGAATGAAATATAGAGCGGGTAAAGAAAAACTGTGGCCACTTGGCTGGCACGGAAGGCGGGGGCGGTCTTTTTGGGTTTTGGCTTCGTTTTGGCTCAGTCACAGGGTTATGCAAACCTGCTCCCTCGCCAAAGCCTCGCCAAAACCCAAAAATCCTCGCTCCAAATGGCCACAGTTTTTCTTTAACCGCTCTAGCGCGGTCATTTTGATGTGGTTGCTGGTCGGCCGGCTGGCGTCGGCGCAGACGAATGCGGCGACGAATGAGGTGGTGACGGTAGATGTGAACGGCATGTTGAACGCGGCGCAGGCGTGGGCGAAGGATAATTTGGATGAGGATGTGTTGCAGGCGTTGCAGGGGGTGGACCGGTCGCAGGTGGAGGATTTTCTGAAGCATTACCAGGATTATCTGAAGGGGGATTATGTGCTGGACCTGGCGCAGTTGAAGGAGACGGCGACGACGGTGCTGCCGTTGCTGGAGGCGCATGAGGAGTCGAAGCCGTACGCGGGGTGGTTGCGGTCGCGGCTGGATTATTTTGAGGCGGCGCAGGAAATGCAGGCGCTGGCGACGGCGCCCGGGCCGGAGACGAACGCGCCGCCGTCCACGGGGGTGACGAATATTATCAGCCCGGTGCGGGCGGCGAATCCGTCGTTCAAGACGGAGCAGGAGATCTGGGTGAAGAAGGTGGCGCCGCGTCCGTGGCCGAAGGCGGCGGCGGAGGTGGTGCCGGAGTTGAAGCCGATTTTTGTGAGTGAGCGGGTGCCGGCGGAACTGGTGTGGCTGGCGGAGGTGGAGTCGGGGTTCGATGCGGATGTGGAGAGCCCGGCGGGGGCGCTGGGGATGTTTCAACTGATGCCGGCGACGGCCAGGCAATATGGCCTGAGCCTGTGGCCGTTTGATGAACGGAAGCAGACGGAGCCGGCGGCGCACGCGGCGGCGAAGCTGCTGCGCAAGCTGCATGCGCAGTTCGGCGACTGGCGGCTGGCGGTGGCGGCGTATAATTGCGGGGCGGGGCGGGTGGCGAAGGCGCTGGCGCGTTACGGGGCGAAGAGTTATGCGGAGATCGCGACGCATCTGCCGGCGGAGACGCAGATGTATGTGCCGAAGGTGGAGGCGACGGTGGGGTTGCGCGAGGGGATGGCGCTGGAGGGATTGAAGGTGCCGGATGCACTGTGACCTTGCCAAGGCGACCGGGCTTTTGTCTAATTTGGGGGTGCTCAACCAGCAGACTCTCAATCGCGCCGCGAATTTTTCGGGCATCGGCCTGCATAACGGCAACCGGGTGAACATGGCGCTGCTGCCCGCGCCGGGGAACAGCGGGCTGATCTTCCGCCGGACGGACCTGGACGGGAAACCGGAGGTGGAGGCGCGCGTGGAAAACATCTCGATCACGAACCGGTCGACGACGCTGGCGAAGGGGAACGTGAAAATCCACACGGTGGAGCACGTGCTGGCCGCGCTGGTGGGGCTGGGGGTGGACAACGCGGTGATCGAGCTGGATGCGAACGAGCCGCCGATTGCGGACGGGAGCTCGCGGGATTTCACGCAGGTGATCAAGGCGGCGGGGATCAAGGAGCTGCCGGAGGCGCGGGAGTTCATCACGTTGACGGAGCCGATCGAGCTGCGGTCGGGGGACACGCTGATGACGGTTTTCCCGGATGAGAATTTCCGGATCACGTGCACGAGCACGGACAAGCGGAACCGGTTTACGCAATTTTATTCGACGGAGATCACGCCGAAGGTCTGGGAGAAGGAGTTGTGCCATGCGCGGACGTTCGTTTTTTTTGAGGAGCTGGAATACCTGTTCAAGAACGGGCTGATCAAGGGCGGCAGCCTGGAGAGCGCGATCGTGATCCGCGATGACGCGGTGCTGACGACGGAGCCGCTGCGTTACCCGGAGGAATTTGTCCGGCACAAGATCAGCGACATCATCGGCGACCTGGCGCTGCTGGGCAAGTCGTTGAAGGCGCATGTGGTGGCGGTGCGCCCGGGCCACGCGGCGAACTGCGAGCTGGCGCGGAAGATTTTGGAGCAGGTGAACCGGCCGTTGCGCGTGGCGCAGGCGCTGACGCCGCCCGGGCAGACCGGGTCGGAAGCGGCGCCCGCGGCCGCCGGCGCGATGGACATCAACGAGGTGATGAGGTTTCTGCCGCATCGCTATCCGTTCCTGCTGGTGGACCGGGTGTTGTCGATGGATGAAAAGAAGATCACGGCGTTGAAGAACGTCACGATCAATGAACCGTTTTTTCAGGGGCATTTTCCGGGCCACCCGATCATGCCGGGGGTTTTGCAGCTCGAGGCGATGGCGCAGGTGGGCGGCCTGTTGATGATGCAGAAATCAGCGCCAGGAAAACAGATCGCGTATTTCATGTCCGCCGAGGATGTGAAGTGGCGCAAGCCGGTGCTGCCGGGGGATTCGCTGGTGATCGAGGTGGACATGATGAAGTCGCGCGGGAAAATCTGCAAAGCGAAGGGCAAATGCCTGGTTGACGGTGACGTGGTCAGCGAGGCGGAGGTGACCTTCATGCTGCGCGATGTCTGAACAGAACCCCAAACCCACCACGCTTTCCAACCTCTGATTTACAACTTGTGCCCGCCAAAAAGAAATCGAAACTGATCCATCCCACGGCGATCATTCACCGGACGGCGCAAATCGGCGCCGGTTGTGCGATCGGACCGTATTGCGTCATCGGTGAACATGTGGAAATCGGTGAGCAGTGCCGGCTGCATTCGCACATCGTCATCGACGGCCACACCTGCCTCGGGCGGGAGAATGACATCTATCCTTTTTGCAGCATCGGCCTGGGGGCGCAGGACACGAAGGTCAAGAGCGGCATCAACCGGACGGTGATCGGGAGCCATAACATTTTCCGCGAGTACGTGTCGATCCATGGGCCGGGCGGCGCGGGCGGCTATACGCGCATCGGTTCACATAATCACATTCTGGCGTACGGGCACATCGCCCATAACGTCCAGTTGGGGAATCATGTCACGATGATCAACGTGGCGACGCTGGGCGGCCATGTGATCGTGGAGGACCGGGCGGTGATCGGCGGCCTGGCGGCGGTGCACCAGTTTTGCCGGATTGGCACGATGTCGATGATCGGCGGCTGCTCGAAGGTGGTGCAGGACATTCCGCCGTACATGATTTGTGACGGGAGCCCGGCGGGTTCGCGGACGATCAACAAGATCGGGCTGGAGCGCAACGGGGTTTCCGAGGAGGCGCAGAATGCGTTGAAGAAGGCGTATAAGATACTCTTCCGCAGCGACCTGGGCGGGACCAATGCGCTGGCAAAAATTGAACGGGATCTGCCGCCCTTGCCGGAGCTGAAGCATCTCATCGAGTTCGTCCGGGCGAGCGAGCGGGGCATCAGCAAATAAGGGGGCGCAAATCCGCGCTTGCAGCCGGGGAAAAGTTTGATAGATTCCTCGTCCGTTTCGGCCGGGGTAAAACCCGGGCGGGACGGTTTGCCTCGGTAGCTCAGTTGGTAGAGCAGTTGACTCTTAATCAATTGGTCCACGGTTCGAGTCCGTGCCGGGGCACCACTTTAAACCGCCAGCGTTTGCTGGCGGTTTTCTGTTTTCCGGGCTGGAGCAGTTAAAGAAAAGTGGTAGCCATTCGGTTGGGAAAGAGTGAGGGCGGTCTTTTTGGGTTTTGGCTTCGTTTTGGCTCAGTCACGGGGTTATTTAAACCCGCTCCTTCGCCAAAGCCTCGCCAAAACCCAAAAATCCTCGCTCCGAATGGCTGCAATTTTTCTTTAACCGCTCTGGCGAAACCGCGGCCGGAGGACCGGCAATGGTGAAGAATGGCCCGCTTTATCAAATCGAATTTGCTTTCGCCGTCCAGCCGGCTCTGCTAGAAAAATGCTGTGCGTAAACTCCTTTTGCTTTTCAGCCTGTGGTTGGGCCTCGCTGCGCTGGCGGCGGCGGCCGACACCTATTCGATGGCCGATGGCGGCTCGGTGGCCGGTGAGATTGTGAAGTTCGATGACAACGGGATCATGATCCACACGCCGGAGGAGGCTTATACGAACGTACCGTGGGCGCGTTTTTCGCAGGAGGCGTTAAAGCAACTTTCGGCCAACGCGAAGCTCAAGAGTTTTGTCGAGCCGTTCATCGTGCCGACGGAGGCGGAGCGTCCGCCCAAGGCGGAAATCACGGTCGTGGCCGTGGTGCGTCCGGAACTGCCCGCCCATCCCTCGTTCTTCGGCGGATTGTTCAAGTCCGGCCTCGGGCTGTTTATCCTGCTGGTGATTTATGTGGCGAATCTATTTGCGGCGTATGAAATCTCCATTGTGAAGGCGCGCGCGCCAGCGCAGGTCATGGGGCTGGCCGCAGTGCTGCCGATCATCGGGCCGGTCATTTTTCTGATCATGCCCATGCAGGTGGAGGCGCCGCCCGAGGAGGTGGCGCCGGCGGACGAGGCGCCCAAGCACATCCCCGGGCAAAAGCCGCCGGAACAGATCCAGATCGGGGAGGCTTCCTGGAAGCCGCAGGACGAAAAGGAGAAAAAGCCGGAAGCGCAGGTTTATTCGCGCGGCAAGTTTACGTTCAACAAGCGCTTTGTCGAAACCCGGTTTGCGGCGTTCGTCGGCGGGGCGGGCGGCGAGCAGGCGAAAAAGTTCACGATGGAAGTGCGGACGATGAAAGACCTGCTGACCGTTGAGCACATCGCGCAGATCGGCGCGACGGAAATTATTTTTGAGACCCCCAAAGGCCAGATCACGGTGCCGATGGCCGACATCCAGGAAATCAAACTAAACCCCAAGACCAATTGAAATACCGCAGCATCCTTCTCTTTGGCGCCCCCGGTGTCGGCAAAGGCACCCAAGGTAAAATCCTCGGCGCCATCCCGAACTTCTTCCACTGCGCGTGCGGTGATGTGTTCCGCAATTTGCGGGCCGACAGTACGCTGGGCCGGCTGTTCATCGAGTATTCCGGCCGCGGCCAACTGGTGCCCGATGAGCCGACGATTGAGTTGTGGCGGCATTTCATCGAGAACAACACCAAGATCGGCCGGTTCCATCCCGCGACGGACACGCTGGTGCTGGATGGCATTCCGCGCAACGTGGCGCAGGCGAAAATTCTCAAGAACACGCTCAACGTGGCGGCGGTTTTTTACATGCGTTCATCCGATGAGGAGAAGCTGGTGGCGCGCATCCAGCGCCGTGCGGTCAAGGAGAACCGGCTGGACGACGCCAACTTGAATGTCATCCGCGACCGCCTGCACGTCTACGAAAGCGAGACCAAGCCGGTGCTGAAATTTTACGGACGCAGCCTGGTTCACAACATCAACGCCGACCAGTCACCGGCCAAGGTGCTGGTGGACATCCTGCGTCACGTGGCGAAAAAATAACGCGGCCATGACGGCGCTGCGGATCATTTTCATGGGGACGGCGGAACTGTCCTGCGCCAGCCTGGAAAAACTTTGCGGCGACCCCCGGTTCCAGGTCGTCGCAGTCGTCACCCAGCCGGACAAGCCCAAGGGCCGCGACCTGAAACTCCAGCCATCGCCGGTCAAGGTTCTGGCGCAGAAGTTCAACCTGACGGTCTGGCAGCCGCTGAAGGCGCGGGACGAAAATTTCATTGCCGAACTGCGTGCGCTCAAGCCGGACTTGATTGTGGTGGTGGCCTATGGCCAGATTTTACCCCAAAGCGTCCTGGATCTTCCGGCGCATGGCTGCCTGAACGTGCATACTTCATTGCTGCCCAAATACCGGGGGGCGGCGCCGATCCAATGGGCGATCGCCAATGGTGACGCCGAGACGGGGGTGACCATCATGAAGATGGATGCCGGCCTGGACACCGGGCCGGTGCTGGCTCTGCGCCGGACCCCGATCGTGCCGGAGGATGATTCACAAATTTTGCATGACCGTCTGGCGCAGCTCGGTGCGCAACTGCTGGTGGAGACCATCCTGGATTACGTCGCCGGCAAGATCCGGCCGCAACCGCAACCGGCCGAAGGATCGACTTACGCGGCGAAGATAAAAAAGGAGGACGGACATATCGACTGGAATTTGCCGGCGAAGCGGATCTGGAGCCGGCAGCGGGCCTTCACGCCGTGGCCGGGGGCATTTACTTTTTTGCCGGCGACGCCCAGGCCGCAACTGCTGAAAATCTGGAGGCTGGAACTGGTTGAAAGGTCCGGCCCGGCAGGGGAGGTGTTGTCCGTGGATAAGGACGGAATCGTGGTCGCTTGTGGCGAAGGCGCGGTGCGCATCTTGGAACTGCAATTGGAAGGCGGCAAGCGGCTCACCTGCGCGCAATTTCTCTCCGGTCATCCGTTGAAGGCCGGCGGGGTGTTTGCCGCCTAATTTACGGCCACCGGCCAGCCGCTGCTCCAATCGATCTTCCCGATGGCCAGCCGCGAACGGCCGTGCGTATCGGCATCGTAGTAGTGGTAGCTGAACCGGGTCACGCCGTTCGTGCCGCCGTCAGCCACGATGCCGATGTGGCCGGGGCCGATGAAACGGCCGCTGCTTTGCAGAAAGGGTGAGCCGCCGCCGGTCGCAAGGTCGTTGCCGTCCCGGTCGCGGTAGGGACCGGTGATCGTTTCGGCGCGACCGACGCGCACCTCATAGGTGCTGTTGGTGCCTTGGCAGCATTGTCCCCAGTTCACGAAGAGGTAATAAAATTTATCGTGCCGTGTCAGGCAGGAGGCTTCGATGGAATGGTTCCAGGCCAGTGGTTGTGGCGGCGCGTTGGTCGCCTTGCGCAGGCCGGTTTGCGGGTCGAGCTCGGTCAAAAAAATTCCCCGCCAGTAGGACCCGAAGGCCAGCCAGAGCCGTCCATCGGTGTCCAGAAACACACTGGGATCTATGGTGTTGTAAGCGTAACCGTTGGTGGAATGGATGACTTCGCCGACATCCTGCCACCGAAACGTTTTCGCGGAAGGATCGAGGGTGGCATTCGTTGCCAGGCCAATCGCCGAAGTCTGTTTGCCCCAGGCCGACACCGAATAGTAGAGGAAGAATTTTTCCTTCACCCGTATGACATCCGGTGCCCAGAAATAGCCGTCAAAACCTGGCGCAATGGTTTTCGTCCAGCCCGGCGGGCGGGTAAACACGGGTGCTTCCGGCTGCCAATGAACCAGATCCGGGGACGATTTGACACTGATGCCGGGGCGTGTGCCGAAGACGAAGTAACGGCCGTGGTCTTTGACAATTGTGGACGGATCATGGATGAATGTCTGGCCCTCCAAGTCCGGCGGTGTGTAGCCGGTCCCGGCACAATGCGCCGAGATGGCGGCCAAAACGAGCAGGCTGGGGCCAAGTTTCATTTGCTCCAGTTAGCCACGGATCGTGAAGGGAAGAAACATGGAAATTTGCACGCGTTCGGAGAACGCCCGTTTCCCATGACCCAGATCATCTTATCAATGCCAGCCCGGTCCGTCGCTGCGTATTAACATCGGGGATGTCTTTCAGAATTTGTTCGATTTCATTTTTGGCGGCATCTGGTTCCGGCTGACTGTGGAGGGCATCCGGACAGGGGCATTGGAGCGGCCGTTCTCATTTGCCGGGCCCGGACGTTTGGCCGCAGGTGCTGTTTTTGAAATTTTCTGATTATGATTGTGGGAAGAGCTGGTGGCTGGCCGTCCATTACCGCCAACCAGTTGCAATAGTTCTTCCACGGACTGTTTCATGGTGATGGCCTGGGCATTTAATTCTTCCGCCGCCGCCGCACTTTCCTCGGCAGTTGCCGCATTGGACTGGGTAACCTGGTCCATCTGGCTGACCGCCAGATTGATTTGCGTAATCCCCTGGGTCTGTTCCCGTGACGCCCCGGAAACACCGGCGACCAGTTCATCCACCTGCCGGACCTGGGATACGATTTCAGTCAGAACCGCGGCGATCTTGCCGCTGATTTCCACTCCCTTGGCGGATTTGTCGATGGCGCTTTCAATCTTGGCAGCGGTTTCCTTGGCGGCTTGGGCGCTGCGTTGGGCGAGATTGCGAACCTCATCAGCGACGACGGCAAAACCCATGCCGGCTTCACCGGCGCGAGCGGCCTCGACGGCGGCGTTCAAGGCGAGGATGTTGGTCTGAAAGGCAATTTCATCAATCGTCTTGATGATTTTGGCAATATCGTCGGATGAAACCTTGATGGATTGCATCGCGGCGGACATGGCTTCCATGTCGGTCGAACCGCGTTCGGCGACCGCCCGGGTCGCCCGCGTCAACTCATTCGCTTTCATCGCATTGTCCGTATTGCGTTGCGTCATGCTGGCCATTTCCTCCAGAGAGGCGCTTGATTCTTCCAGGGAGGCGGCCTGTTCGCTGGCACCTTCCGCCAGGGTTTGGCTGGCCAGGGAAACCTGATTGGCGGCGGAAGCGGTTTGATCGGCACTGATATCAAGCACTTCACTAACCCGTTGAATCGGCCGGTTGATCGAACCGGCAATTAAAAAGCTGGCCAGCAATGCCATGAGCAACAAGACAACAGCCACCAAGATCATCACCCAAAGCATCTGGTTCAAGTTGTTCGTGGTGGCAGCCTGCGCCTCCATGAATTCATCATAATAACCACTGGTTCCGATGACCCAATCCCAAGGTTCAAAATAAGTGACGGCCGCGAATTTTTCACGCGGCATGGGATTGCCCGGATCATTCCATTGGTAATCGATCATTTTGGCGTCACCAGCGGTTGTGGCAAGGGCTTGATTGACGATGTTTTGGATGACGAGATTGCCTTTTGCGTCCATGGTTTCCCAGACATTGGTGCCGTCCTTCGCCCCGTTGTGGGAAATGATATAATGCCCGCGCAAATCTCCCTTGCCGCCCAAGACATAGACGTAGCCGCCCTTGCCCAGGGTGACTTTCAGAATGCTGTCCCGTGCGGACCGGGTCGCATCAGTCATGTTCACGCCCACGAAAAACATGCCGATCACTTTTTGATGGGCCGCATCCCAAAGCGGTTCATAAACAGTATTGTGCCACGCATTGACAACGAGCGCCCGGCCGTGATAGGTGTCTCCGCCCAGGACGGTCTTTACCACGGCATTCGGACTGCCGTTGGGGTCAATGGCTGGGATATACGAGCCGACCGCCCGCTGGCCATCGGGCTTGATGACGGTGGTGCACACGCGCAACATATCCCCGGCGTCATTCATCCGTTGAAAAATGGTCGCTTCCGCACCGGTGAAATGCTTGGCATCATCGACCATCAGGGAGATGTTTTTTGCGCTGGCATTTTGTCCGAACCATTGGCTGCCGGCCATCAACTTGGGCAGTTCCACCGGGGCCTTTTCATGGGTAACCTGATTTTCCGCCTCCCAGGTTACCTTTTCCGGGCCAAGCGAAATCGGGCCTTGTTGCTGGAGCAGGTCATGAGCGGCCGCAAAGTCATGTTCCAATGTTCGGCTGCCTTGGGCTTCCGTGGCGGCGCACATGTTCCATAGCGTCGTGGTCAGCTTGGTGGCCTGCTCATAGGTCTGCTGATTTGCAATTTTATTCAAGGCCGGTGACAGCCGGCCCTTTTCAATGACCAAAATCAGCATTAAAACCAAAATAGTAATGGCAACGAGCGCGAAGCTTAACAGGGTTATCCGGCTGCGGATTTTAAGGCTAAACTTCATGGTTCTTGATTTGAATGCTTATTTTGCGTCAATTTACAAATTGGATTCGCACAAATCATACATCGGCAAGTTGACGGGAAGTCGTGAGCCTTATCTTGCAAAATCCGGGGACAATCTTGTCATCTGTTTGCCGCAGCCATTGGTCCGGATGGAACGGCAGATCAGGCGCCAAAGCCGGAAGGCCGGAGCCGCGTGCACATGGCGCGGGCGAACGGCCAGGCCGGGATGGGAGATTAATCAGCCGCGGTTTGGCGCGGGTGCGGGGTTGCCCGGGGCGAGGATGCGATCCAGGATCATGATCTTCTGCCAGATTTTCCGGGAGAGGCCGTTGGTGAGGTTTTCAATTTCATTGACGGCCACGAGGGTCACCGGGTCGTCAAATTCCTGCACGTAGAGCGCGGAGATTTTGCTGATCAGCGCCAGCAGGTCGCTGCAATGGTCAAGGTAGCGGATCAGCTCGACGGGGTTTTGCGGGCGTTTGGGGAACCGGCCGGTATCAGTTGAGGTTTCAGCCATGTGCTCGGGATCCTTGGTTAGCTGGTGCATGTCGATGATGTGCGCCAGCGAACGGAGCTCGCGGATGGCCTTGAGTGCACGCTGCCGCTTCAACCGGGTTTCCAAGCTGATGAAAAAGTAGGCGGCAATGCCGATGAACACGACTTCATTGATGGCGGCGTCCAGTCCCTGCAAGAATTCACCAATGTTGCCGACCGTCATCTGCACCTTGATGTGCACGGCCACACTGGCGACGATGATCAAGATCGTGATGATGCCGACGCCGGCCAACGCGCGCAGCGACAGGTGCGGTTTGGCCAGCCACGCTGACAGGCCGGCCGCCTGCTCGCTGACCGTGAGGATTTCCCCGGCGATCTTGCTCAGGCCCGAGTCGGTAAATCGTTCAGCGATGCGCGCCTGCGTGGAGCGGCAAGTCTCGACAATCAGGCTCGCGTTCAGGCTGCGGTACATGGTTGATTCAGGGGCATTTAAACCAGCTTCCTTAACCGGGGATCATCCGCCAGTTTTTTGACCAGTTCCTTGATTTTCTGCGCCTGGCTCTTATGAGCCAGCAAAACCGCATGGTCGGTCTGTACGAGGATGGAATCCCGCAGGCCGACCACGGCGATGGGCGTGCGGTTTTTGGTGCGTGCGTCGTAGATGATATTGCGGGCGGCATCCACATGGATGAAATCCGCCACGGCGGCGTTGCCTTCGGCGTCCTGCTTGATGTGGCGGGCGAGGGCCGGCCACGCGCCCAGGTCGTCCCATTCAAACGCGCCGTCGGCCACGATGACATTCTGGGCCTTTTCCATCAGCGCGTAATCGATGGAGATTTTTTTAACGTCGGGATATTCCCTGGCCAGCACCTTGGCGAGCTTCGCCGGATTGCCGGCGACCTTGAACCACCGCTGGCACGCCGCAAACATTTCCGGCTGATGTTTCTCCAATCCATTGGTGACGGTGATGAAGCTCCAAACGAACATGCCCGCATTCCAACGGTATTGCCCGCTGTTCACATATTCGAGCGCCGTTTCAAAGTTCGGCTTTTCCACGAAGCGTTCCGCCTTGAAAAATGTGGTTTTCGTTTTCCTTGCGCCGGGAGGCGTGGGCAGTTCCGCGCCGGTCTGGATATAACCGTAACCCGTGGCCGGTTCACTGGGCTTGATGCCGATGGTTACGATGGCCTGGCCCTGGGCGGCCACATCAAAGGCATCACTCAGGACCTGTTGGAATTTTTTTTCATCGGGAATGACATGGTCAGCGGGCAAAACCGCCATGACGCCGGTGGTCGAACGCGCGCCGACGAGCGCCGCGCCCAGCGTCACCGCGGCACAGGTGTCGCGGCCCACCGGTTCAGCCACGACGTTTGCCTTCGGCAGCTTGGGCAGCTGTTTGCGCACTGCCGGCGCCTGGACTTCGTTGGTGATGATGAAGATGTTTTTTGCGGGCACGAGCGGCAGCACGCGTTCAACGGCTTCCTGTAAAAAGGATTTTTTGCCAAGGATGGCGAGCAGTTGCTTGGGGGTCTGCTCGCGGCTCAGCGGCCAGAAACGCTCGCCGCGCCCCCCGGCCATGATGATGACGAAACGGTCTTTGATGTCAGTTTTCGTTTTCATAATTAATCAACCACGGATCCATGCCGCCGGACTGGCAATAAATGTCTTTGATTGCGGTGATGAAATCAATCCTGCTTGTCTGTGCCTGCATCCGGTCTGGATACGCCGACGTGTAGGGTGGCACCGGACAAAAAATCTCCCGCACGTGTGGCAGGCGCGCTGGGTGGGAAAATATTTTTTAATTTATTTTTTGAACATGGGCCGGCGCCAGGGGGCCTTTTGTCCTGCTTGCGGACAGAATTGTCCCGGCCGATTACACTTTTGACGACATGGATAAAGCGCCCGTATTCATTGGCTAAAAGTCATTTGACAACCCGGAAGTGTGTGGGAGTTTGGAACGCTACAGCGATAATTCTTTTTATCGCGCATCATACCAAAACCAAAAAACAAAACATACGGGCATATCATGAAAACTCATAAAATAATCCTTACCATGCTGGCAGCCGCAGGGTTGTTCAGCCATACACAAGCACAAGCGCAGTCATTCCCGGTCGTGCCGTTATCCGTTGGTGGCACGTTTTTCTACAACACCAACCAGACGGCGGACAGCAGTCTCACGTCGTTAAAAACCTTCTCGGCAAACTTCAACAGCAAGGACCTGGTCGCCCTGCTGGCGAAGTCTCCGGCGGTCTCAAATGTGGTGCTGGATGTGACCGGTTACAGCGGCATCCCCGCCGGCTCGAGGCTGGCCATGGCCGCGAACTTTTCCAAGTTCGATGTGATCATCACGAACAAAAATGGTTTCTCCTTTGCTTTGCAAGGCAATGATCCGGTGACAGGCCAGGATTATTCGTTTGCGGGCCTGGTGGGTGCGATGCCGATCGTCTCGTCCTTTAACAAGAACATCACTCCGCCGGCACGGCCGCACCGCGGCCGGCCCGTGGGCACGGAACTTGACCGCTTGAGCGTCAATTTTTTCTTCAATGACGCCAATGGCGATTCGTTTTCCATCACTTCGGTGACGCAGATTGACTGGCAGGTGTTCACCCCCGGCACGGATGGCAGCCAACTGACTGACGTGTCGTTTGACGTCTTCGGCAGCGGTGCCGCCCAGTTCGGCGGCATTCCGAGCACGGTGGAAGTCGAAGCCGCCGGCTTGGGCAGCAGCGTCGAGAACGTGTCGGACGGCGAATTCCCGTTCTGGCAGTGGTTCATCCTGTCGCAATTGCCGCCGGTGAACACCTGAGCGGATTGATCAACTAACCGGCTCCAGAACGGAGCCCAACCCGTTCTGGAGCTTTAGACCTTATGAGACCGAAATTTTTGCTGGCATTGACGGCGGTCACGACCTTGATTCTGGCTGCAGTGTATGTTTTGCATCCAAAGCCGGCGGCGGTCAAACCGCAGATGGCCAGTGAGGCTGTTTCTGCGCCGCCAGCCAGGTCGGGGGTGGCAAAACCGCCAACGACGGTGTTTGCACCCGCGCCGGAAACAGTGCCGAGTCCGGAGGAAAAACAGGCAGCCATCGACCGGCAACTGCATCAGTTGCAGGCGTGGGCGGAGGCAGATGATGCCGCCGGGTTGGACAACATCGTGAATGAACTGGCGACCAATTCTGAACGCAAAATCCGTTTCGCGGCGATCGCTGCGGCTAAACAGAGCGGTCATCGCGAAATCATCCCCGCGCTCAGAGATGCAGCCATGCGAGCGGAAGACCTGAACGAGAAAAAGACGTTGCTGGATGCCGCTGATTTTCTGGCCGGGCCGACGGTGAGTGAGCAAGCGGCGAACCCGCAGCCACTTGCTTCCGTATCACCTTGAACGCCTGATCGCCCGGGTATTAGACCGCCTTGACAGCGTCGCCCAGCGATTTGACGAAGGCACTGACGTGCTGCACCAGGTCCGGTGATTTACCGTGTTCGGCGATCTGGTTTACGATGGCGCTGCCCACCACGCAGGCATCGCCTTCCTTCGCCACCGTTTTGGCCTGATCGGGATTGGAAATGCCAAAGCCGATGGCAATGGGGAGGCCGGTATGTGCGCGGATCTTCGCGACCTGGGTGGTCAGGTTTGAGGCAACCTGCGACTGCATGCCGGTGACGCCCTCGCGTGAGATGTAATAGATGAACCCGCTGCCGCGCTTGACGATGAGTTTCATGCGGTCTTCGGGCGTCGTTGGGGCAACGAGGTAGATATGGCACAAGCCGGCTTTTTTCATTAACGCCTCATAGTTGTCCGATTCTTCGGGCGGCAGATCCAAAACGAGCAGGCCATCCACGCCTGCAGCAGCGCAATTGGCGATGAATTTTTCCAGGCCGACCTTGTGGATGAGGTTGAAATAGATGTAGAGCACGACGGGCATCTGCGAGTCCTTGCGGATCGCGGTGATGGTCTCCAGAAGTTTTTGCGGGGTGGTGCCGGATTCCAGTCCGCGCTGGGCGGCAAGCTGGTTCACCAGGCCATCGGCGAGGGGATCACTGAACGGCACGCCCAGTTCCAGCACGTCCACGCCCGCCTTGTCGAACGCCAGGGCAAGATCGTGCGTGGCCGGCAGGTTCGGATCGCCCGCGCCGATATAGACGACCAAGCCCTTTTTACCAGCGGACTTCAACTGGGCAAACTTTGCGACGATGCGATTCATGTACCGGGAAGTTTCAAGTTTCAGGTTTCAAGTTTCAAGCGGCAAGTTTTGAGGTTTTGGAAACCCGCCCCAAAGGTTTGCCTTATGGCGGGGAAGCTTGAAATGGTGTATGGTGGCGGGTGGATGAGCGGATAAACTGGCATGCCGGGCGCAAATGGCATTGCCAAAACGATGATGAGCGAGCGCCACAAACACACGGAATTTTTGAAGCACTGCCTGCGGTACGATGGCAATTCTGACCGTCTAGGCCTGCACGATAAACTCTCCCGCATCCAGCACGAAATGCTCGTGGTGAAACGTGCGGTCTGGCTGCTGACCATCATCATCCTGCTCGCCGTGGTCGGCCTGATTTGTTCGGAGACCGTGTTCAAGAGTTTTCTTTCCAACTCCCAGCAATTGGTCGAGAACCTGCTCTATGCCCTGATCGCGGGCGCACTGATCAGCATCGTGGCTTTCATGGGATTGTGGATTCTATTCCGCGGGAAATTGCACCGGCGGCGGGAGGAAAGCCGCCAGTTTCTCACGCGTTTACTGGCGGCCCGCCTCGGCAACGCCAGCCCGCCGCCGGCACCGCCAGCGAATCCGCAAAACCCCCGGCTGCCACGAGGTTGAGGGGTCCGTTACCAGACCACATTTGACCGGGCGGCGAATATTTCGCACAATCCCCGCATGGCAAGCAGCTTTGGACAATTATTCCGCATCACGACGTGGGGTGAATCGCACGGCGGTGGCGTGGGAGTGGTCGTGGATGGTTGTCCGCCGCGCCTGAAACTTTCCGAGGCGGACATCCAGCCGGACCTCGACCGCCGCCGGCCGGGCCAGTCTAAAATCGTCACGCCGCGGAAGGAATCGGACACGGTGCAGATCATGTCCGGCATTTCCACGACGGGCAGGACGCTGGGCACGCCGATCTGTCTCTGGGTCAAAAACGAGGACCAGCGTTCCGAGGCTTACAATGAGATGAAGGACAAGTTCCGTCCGTCCCATGCCGATTTCACCTACTTTGCCAAATACGGCATCCGCGCGTGGCAGGGTGGCGGGCGCGCGAGCGCGCGCGAGACGGTTGGCCGGGTGGCGGCCGGTGCGATTGCAAAGAAGATTTTGGCCGAGAAATTTGGCGTCGAAGTTTTATCCTACGTTAAACAGGTCCAGAAGCTTGTCGCGGCTGTGAACCTGGACAAGGTGAGATTGAAGGATGTCGAGTCCAACATCGTCCGCTGTCCGGACGCGAAGGCGGCGGAGAAGATGATCCGGCTTATCGAAAAGATGCGGCGCGAAGGCAATACCGTCGGCGGCATTGTAGAGGGTATCGCACGGGGGGTGCCAGCCGGTTGGGGCGAGCCGGTATTTGACAAGCTGGAAGCGGATTTAGCCAAGGCAATGTTGAGCCTGCCTGCATCCAAGGCGTTTGAAGTCGGTTCCGGCTTTGGCGGTATTTTGCTGACTGGCCGGGAGCACAACGATTTGATCCGGGCAAAGGCAGGCAAGGTTTTCATGACCACGAACCGCTCCGGCGGCATCCAGGGCGGCATCTCGAATGGTGAGACGGTTTTCTTCCGGGTCGCGTTCAAGCCGGTCGCCACCGTCATGCACGAGCAGGATACGATCACCGAGAAGCTGGAGAATACCACGCTTAAAGGGCGTGGACGCCATGATCCTTGTGTGTTGCCACGCGCCGTGCCCATGGTCGAGGCGATGACCGCACTGGTTTTGGTGGATCATGCTCTGCGCCACCGTGCCCAGTGCGGGTGAGCGTGTCAGGAAGTTAATCCGCCATAATCTGACTGCTGCACAAGGCAACCTTGTTGCAGCGCGACAAACTCCGCCATTCCACGATTAGATCGCCTCGGACACGCGCTGGATTCCCACAGCTTTGCCGGTGGATTCGTCCACTTCGATCACCGCGCCCTGAAGGCGCACATTGTTGCGGGCGATGCCGAACCGTTGGGGAGTGTTGGTAAGAAACCGTTCCAGGACAGGATGGATTTCGCGGCCTAAAACGCTTTCATGTGGTCCGGTAAAGCCGGCATCCGTCAGATAGGCGGTGCCGCCTGGGAAAATCTGTTCATCCGCCGTCTGCACATGCGTGTGGGTGCCGACCACGGCGCTGACCTGGCCATCGAGCATCCGGGCGAAGGCAATTTTCTCGGAAGTCGCTTCGGCGTGAAAATCCACGAAAATGATGCGGGCATGCTGGCGGAGTTGGGCCAGTTCTTCGCGCGTCATGAGGAAAGGGTTTTCCAGCGGCGGCATGAAGGTGCGGCCTTGGGCGTTCATCACGGCGACGGGCGGCAGGTCGCGGATCTTGTAGACGCCGCCGCCGCGGCCCACGGTTCCGGGCGGGTAATTGAGAGGGCGGAGCAGACGCGGTTCCTTGTCGAGGATTTCAGTGACTTCCTTTTGATCCCAAACATGGTCGCCCGTGGTGATGACATCGATGCCGGCCTCAAACAGTTCGTGGGCGATCATTGGCGTGATGCCATTGCCGCCGGCGGAGTTTTCGCCATTGGCGATGATGACATCGAGCTGGTGCGCTTCGCGGAGCCTGGGTACCAGGTTTTTGACCGCGCGGCGGCCGGGTTCGCCCACGATGTCGCCGATGAACAGGATTTTCACGGGCAAAATTTAACCACGAAACAAACGAATTACACGAAAGAATTTGGGCAGGCACCGCCTTATGCGGGCCAGCAGGCGATGGCGCCAATGGCTGCGGCCGCCAGCCAGAGCAGCAGAACCGCCTGCGTCCGGCTCAGGCCGGTGCGCGTCAACCGATGGGAGAGATGGTTGGTGTCGCCGATCCAGAACGGCTTTTTGTTCAGCGTACGGAACACGCTGACCTGCGCCAGGTCGAGCAGGGGAACGGCCAGCACGAGCAACGGGGACAACACGGCGAGCCGATGCGGATTTTGTTTGTTGTAGAAGTGCGGCAGGATGGCCATCACGGCGAGCAGATAGCCCACGAGATGGCTGCCGGCATCACCAAGAAAGGCGCGGGCCTCCGGGAAATTCCACGGGAGAAACCCGGCGAGGGCGCCGCACATGAGAAAGCCGGTGATGGCCACGAGGTATTCGCCATTCGCGGCGGCGATGATGGCGAACAGGGCCGCCCCGATCCCGCCGACGCCCGCGCACAGGCCGTTCATGTTGTCCATGAAATTGAACGCGTTGATGATGGTGAGCAGCCAGAGGATGGTGATGGCATAGCTGAAGATTTCACTGTGCACGAAGAGCGTGATGCGCTTGCACGCGGCGGCCACGGCAATGGCGATGAGCAACTGGCCGATGAATTTGGGCAGGGCCTTCAATTCATGGCGATCATCGAGCCAGCCAAGCATGGTGATGGCGATGGCCCCAAGGGCCAGCACCGCCAGTTCGAGCTTCCGGCGGTCAATCCCGTGGATGATGGCTGAAGTGGTTGACAGCTTGATGAATCCCAGCTTGAGCAAAAGCGCGCCGACGGCGAGCGGGAGCAGGATGCCCGTCAGGACCGCGAATCCGCCCGCCAGCGGGATGGGCGAGTTGTGGATTTTCCGGTGGCCGGGATCATCAACGAGGTTGGTGCGGAGACACCAGCGGCGCCAAAAGGGCAGGGCGAGCAGCGTTGTGAGAAACGCGCCCGCAAAGGCGGCGGCGAAAAAGTTGAACGGGAACGTCACGCGCGGATGCCGCGTTCAGCGGCCAGTTTTAAGTAAACATTGTATTGGTCATCCACCATCTTTTCGATGGAGAAATTTCCCCGCACAAAGTTCCGGCCGTGGCGGCCGAGTTTTTCGCGCAAGCCCGGGTCGCCGGCAAGCTGCAGCAGGCGCCGGGCGGCGGCGCCGGTGTCACCGGTCCGGATGAGAAACCCGGTTTCATTTTCCAGGCAGATTTCATCCGCACCATCGAAGTCGTAGGCGATGACGGGTTTGCCCGCAGCCAGCGCCTGGGGCAGCGCGCGGGACAGGGCTTCGCGGTAGGAAAGATGGGCGAGGCAATCCATGATGCCGACGTGACGCGCCACCTCGCCGGGCGGCACGAGCCCGGTGAAAATCACCTTGCCGTTCAGGTTCAGCGCCCGGACCAGGTTTTCGATCTCGTTGCGCAATGCGCCATCGCCCACAAACAGGAGCCGGGCCTGCGGCGCTTCCGGGAGAATTTTGGCGAAGGCCGTCACCAGATCGGCATGGCCTTTCAGTTTGAAGATGCGCCCGATCTTGCCGATGACAAAATGGTTTTCATCCAAGCCGAGCTGCCGGCGCAGGGCAGGGTCGTTGGCGGCATTGAGAAACGGCTCCAGCTTGAAGCCGCTGAAGATGCGCGTGTACATTTCCGGCCGCCCGATCCCGGCGGCGAGATAAAGCCTGGTCATCGCCCCGGCGGAGCAGAAGAAATGGTCGGTCATCTTGGCGGTGTGTTTTTCCGCCGCCGTGAAAGCCCAGTTGGCGAACGGGCCTTGAAAATTACCGAAGGACGGGCCGTGGATGTGGTGGATGATGACCGGCACCCCGGCGCGCCGGGCGGCCAGCCGTCCGAGGATGCCCGCCTTGCCGCTGTGGGTGTGGACGAGGTCGGGCTTTTGTTCGCGTAGAAGCTTTTCCAGCTTGTGCAGGGCGATGAAGTCCTTAAGCGGGTGAACCGGGCGGACAAGTTCGGGGATAATCGTCAGGAGCCCGGGAATGCCGGCGGCCGCCGGTTCCAACGAGCCTTCCGGACCGGTGGTCGGTCCGGAGGCCAGGTGGATTTCAAGCCCGGGCTTCTGGCGCAGTCCACCGATGGTGGCAAGGGTGTTTTCCTGCGCGCCGCCGATGACCAGCCGGGTGATGATGTGGGTGACGCGCATGGCGTCATTTGCCGCCTAACTGCGCCACGCGTTCGCGGACGGTTTTGAATTCCGGCGCATTGGTCGGCGCATTGGCGAGGTAGATCTGGTAATTGCGGAGAGCCTCGGCGTTTTCCTTCTTGCGCCAGGCGATCTCGCCCAGGCCATAGGCGATCTGGAAGGTATTTGTATGATCGCTTTGCAATATGGTGTAGTCAGCGCGGGCTTCGTCCAGTTTCCCGCTTTGGAAATAGGCGAGGGCGCGGTTGAAGCGGGCGGTCGGGTCATTGGTCTGGATCTCAAGAATGTGCGTCATGGCCTTGATGGAATCATCGAAGGCCCCGATTTGGATGCTCGCGTAACCCTTGCCCGAGAGCCAGACGACATCATCAGGTGTACGCGCCAGCTTGAGGTTGATGACATGCAATGCGTTGGTATAAAGCCCGTGCATGAAATAGGCCTGGGTGGTGGCTTTGAGCAGCACCTCGTTATCCGGGTGGTGAGCGACCTCCTTTTCCAACAAACGCGAGCCGGCGGCGACTTCATTTTTTTGAAACCAGGCTGCCGCGGCGAGAATGTTGAGGTCGGTGGAATTGTCGTCGTTCAGGCCAAATTTCGCCGGCCGATCCAAGGGATCGTGAATGGCTTCAAGCGCGCGATCCGGCAGGTGGTTGACCAAATATGTCTGAGCCAGCTGGAGGCGCGTGAACAGATCGTTAGGGGCGAGCTGGCGGACGCGCGTGTATTCCTTGGCGGCCTGCCGGAAAAACCCGTTTTGGGTAAATTGGAATCCAGCCCGAAGGCAAAAGCTGACGTCGTCGAATGGGCCGTTGGCGGTCACGAGACTGTTCCAGTCGCGGGATTTTCCGTATTGGTCAGGAGTTGTGTGGGTGAGGTCAATTTCCACCGGGGCACCGGACTTGAGCGTTTGGTTGAAAGCGAGGTTGATGTCAGCGACGATGTTGTCTGGATTAAAGCGTTTGGCCTGGGTGAAACGGCGGGCGGCCTTGTCCAGTTCGCCGGCGCGTTGGAGCTGGACGCCCCAATCGTCAAGGCAGCGGGAGCATAGCAAGCCGACAATGACGGCATTTTGGTTGGGCTCTGGAACGGGGTGCAGATGCATCAACAGCCATTCAAAAGGGTTTCGCGGGGAGGGCTGGATGTCTGGAGCAACCGCTTTTTGCACCGGCGAGTCCAGCGCTTCCACGACCCTGGTCCAAAAAGCCTCGTTCTCTGCAATTTGTGTTTTGTCAAGCGGGGGTGGCAGGATGGTTTCATCGGAGAGGATTTTGAGCGGGTATACCATGCCGTGCGGATCCTCGTAGAAATGTTCGAAGTAATAACCATAGCTGGGATGGAGGTAGCACAGCGTATTAGATTTTGCCAACCCGCTGATCAACATAAAAAGGTTCAACGGATTGACCATGCCCAAATCACCCGGCTTAACCACGAGCGGAATCGTGTTCGGATAACGTTCATGCATGACCTGGTGATAGGGTGGCCAGTTGAACGATTGGGTGTCGAGCACGGGAAAGTCCCGGAGGCGGCCTTCGTGGGCGATGGCGGCCTGAATCAGCAAGGCGCGCAGCGGTTGGTCATGGCCGGGTGTATCGCTGTCGCACAAGACAACCGCCCCGTTTTTCGGGAGATTTTCGATGGTGAACTTGGCAAACTGCAAGAGCACGTCGCTGTTGACCTCTTTGATGATTGGCTTGTTCTTATAGATCAGCGTCGTGAGGCCAAAAAGGGAGCCGACAACCACCCCGGCAACGATGACCGGGCAAAGCCACATCAAGGCCGGCGGGAATATCGGCAAGGGTTTGGTGTCCCGCCGCGTCGGCACGGGTTTCCGGCTGAATATCAACAGGAAATACGCGCAGCAATAGCCAATGCTCAAGGCGCAAAAGAAATTCAGGGTCAGCGCGGGCGATTGCAGCAGGTGCTGGGGGGAGAACGGTGGATCAAACATCACCCAGACACAGACGGAAAGCATCGCCGCGTGGACGAGATGAATCATGTTGGTGGCGAGCGTCGCGCCAATGCGGCTGTTGTCGCCATAGCCGGAACTCCAACGGATGGCGATCAGCAACAACGGCAGCACCGTTCCCAAGCTGGCTTGCGCGAGCTGGAGCCGCACATCGAACTGCTTGATGGACTTGATCGTATTCCAATCCAGCCGGATGTTGGGCTTTAGCGACTCCCAAATTCCGAGCTTGAAATGAGAATTAAACTTTGCCATCAACGGCAGCAAAAGGAAGAACAACAATCCGCACAGGCCGCATAAAACCAGGCGGACAAGGAAGCGCAAATTGAAGAATTCCAGTTTTTTCAGCCAGATGATGGTGGCGAGAAAGACCGGGAAGAACCCGACGAACATCCAGCTTTCGGTGACCCCTGCACCATACGTGAGCATCGCCGCCATCAACCGCCACTCCTTTTCATCCAGCCGGTACTCCAGCATCTGCCAGACGATGAACGCAAAGAGCAGCAGGTCAAACATTTCACCGGTGAAGCTGGTGGCATTTTCCCAGAAGGCCAGTTGCAACCCCAGCAGGAGCACCGCCAACGTTGGCGGAAAAAAGGACTGCCAGCCGGTCAGGAAGCTGAAATCGCTTTTTTCCCGCTGGCGCTGCGGTTCGGTGCGGTCCTGGGGCAAAATGGCAACGCCGCGCGCCAGCATCACCAGTGTCAGGGCCGCGCAAACGGCGGAGAACAGATTGAGTGCGTACGGGATTGTCGCCAGTGACAGCCACTTGAGCGGCAGGGTCACCAGATATGTCAGCGGATTAAAGAGTTGCGGTTGCCAGATGAAACCTGAAACCTGCGCGACCCAGCCGAGGTTGTGGAGGGTCACCCAGCGGTTCAGGGTGAACAAGTAAACCGTCAGCATGAGCGCACCCAGCAACCAGGGCAGGATGAGCGGCCCAAAATTCCTTCGCGGGTCGGTCTGATTATGTTTTGGCATCGGGTTTCAATCCAGTTGAATGCAAATGGTGCACGTTGGCAAGTTCAGTTTCGGCGGCGCAAATCGGCGACGCACTCCACATGCTGGGTCTGTGGGAACATGTCCAGCGGCTGCACACATGCCAATTCAAAGACACCATCCGCGCATAAAATGTTCAAATCCCGCGCCATCGTGGCCGGATGACACGAGACGTAGATCACCTGCGCCGGGCGGGTCGTCCGCAGCAGTTCCAGCAGCGACGGCCAGCAGCCCTTGCGCGGCGGGTCGAGCAGCACCGCCGTTTGATCCACGGGAAATTGTTTCAACAGCGCCGGCAGTGCATCCTCTGATTTGGCGGCCACAAACTCGCCGTTGTTAATTTTGCGTGACGCCGCGTTCTGCCGCGCCGCCCGGATGGCCATCTGGTCGTATTCCACCCCCACAAAGGACTCCACGGCACCCGCCGCCTCGATGCCGAAGAACCCCACGCCGCAATACAGGTCGATCAGGTGCCGGGTACCGCTGGCCTTCAGGAAACCTTTTACGGTCTCCACCAGTTTGGGGAGCAGGAAGAAGTTATTCTGGAAGAATGAATCCTTCGGCACCTCCCAGCCCTCCGGTTGGACGCGCAGCACCACCTTCAATCCGCCGCGCGGCGGCGGGTTCGCGCGGACCTGGGTGATCTGCTCGTTCAATGGCGGCTCCGCGATCTTGCATTCCTCGATGTCCTGCACGAAATTGTTGTCCGCCCGGATGAAGCCGATCTCCAGTTTTTTGGCGGGGCCGTTCCACTGGCTGCGGATCATGATGCGGTTGCGGTAATGGTAGGGGGCGGGGCAGGGCAGCACCGGGCCCACCTTCTCCGGCGAAATTTTGCCGAGGCGTTCGAACAGGTCGGATATCTGCTTGTGTTTGACCCGGAGCTGTTCCGCATAGCTGACATGCTGATACTGGCAGCCGCCGCATTGCGTGAAGTAGCGGCACTCCGGCGCAACGCGCTCCGGCGAGGGCGTGATGATCCGCAATAGTTTCGCCCGGGCAAAATTCTTTTTCACCTCCGTGACCTGCGCCTCCACGGTTTCGCCCGTGATGACGAAGGGGACGAACACCACAAAATCGTCGATGCGCCCCACGCCTTCGCCGCCGAAGGCCAGGTCGTGGATGGTCAGGGAAATTTGATCGCCAATCTTTAGAGACACGGGCGCAGGTTAGAAGTTTCTCCGCAATGGAAAAAGCCTTTTCAGCAAGAAGCGAAACCGCCGCGCTTTGCCCGCTTCAGCGCTCCATCGCGCCGGAAGGCCGTCTGCCAGCACCTCCGCATCCGTTGCGGCCTTTGTGTGAGCTGATTTCAAGTCGTGTCTCATATAAAAGCGGTTAATTTGGTGCCCCGTGGTTGAACCCGTCGGACTTGGAATCTTCCTCATCCTCGTCTCCAGTTTTCCCGGGTCCGGCCGGTGCCCAATTTCCCTTGATTCCCCATGGCCAGCGCACCGGTGACCATCCGCCAGAACCTCGCCACCCGTCGCGTTCACATTGGCTTCGTTCTGTAATTTTCCCCCTCGCCCGCCGGCCACCGTCTCAAATCAATAAAAATACATAAATACCTGTAAATAAACGAATTGAAATAATATCGCACGCCCGTCCACCGCCCCAATTCCGCCCAAAAAATGGCTTCGTTTTGGCTTCGTTCTCGTCCCCGTGTCCTCGGCGCGTCTTCGTCCTCTTCCTCGGCGTTCCAGTTTCGCTTTCATAAATTTTCTTGGTTGGATTTACTTGGATTTGGTTGGATTTGGTTGGATTTGGTTGGATTGGAGCGCGGGCGGCCCGCCCGCGTGGCCAGCCTGAACGGCTGGCCAGTTCGGCTCGCACCGGCTCGCCTCCCTCAACGCTTTTTTGCCTGGCTGCGTCAGCTTCATGGCTTTGGATTGGGTTTGAAAAAATGAACAGTCGGATTCAGCCGGATTCAGCCGGATAAATTCCATTTTTGAGGTTTCCGGCCCCGGCACGGCTGCGGCCCGTCGGCCGTCGCCTGCTCCCTGACATCGTCCGCACCTCAGTTCCCCTCTCTGGTTGTCGTGTTCCAGTTTCAATTTTTCCTTTCATCCTCCCATCCTGACAGGATCACTTGGACAAAGGCTGTCCAACCCCCAAAAAACTTCACCCCACCATTTTGGCCGGCACCACTGCTTTTTGCGCCGGAAGATTCTCCCCGGCGGCAGGCTTTTGCCCTGGAGCCACCCCACCAATTCTAAATCCCTCCCGCTCTCACCGTTTCCGGCGGGGCGAACGGCGGAAGCCGTTTTCCGCCCATAGCCGCCAGACCAGCCAGAACGCCTCGTTGGCGATCCCCCCGGTCATTTTTGACTGGCCATGGGTGCGGTCAAGAAAGGTGATGGGCGTCTCCACCACCCGGTAACCATCGCGCCAAAGCTTGTTGGTCAGCTCAATCTGGAAGCCATAACCGTGGCAGCGGATTTCATCCAGTTTCAAGGCCTGGAGCGCCCGCCGCCGAAAGCATTTATAACCACCGGTCGGATCGCTGATGGGCATGCCGGTGACGTACATGACGTATTTGCCGGCAAACCGGCTCAACAGCAGCCGTTTCAGAGGCCAGTTGATGACGCGGATGCCGCCAACATAGCGCGAGCCGAGGACTAGGTCGGCGTTTTCGGCGGCCTTAAGGAACGTGGGGATCTCCGCCGGATCGTGCGAGAAGTCACAGTCCATCTCGAATATATATTCATAACCGCGTTCCAGCGCCCATTTGAACCCGGCGATGTAGGCGCGGCCCAGGCCGTTCTTTTTGGCCTCGTGGATGACGTGAAATTCAGGGTGTTTGGCCGCGAGTTCATCGGCGATCTGGCCCGTGCCATCGGAGGAATTGCCGTCCATGACGAGAATGTCCACCTTGACCGGCAAAGATAAAAGGCGCTCCACCATGCGCGGGAGATTTTCCCGTTCATTGACGGTCGGCAAGATGATGAGCGTCTGGTTCATGCGGCGGCGCAGATTGTTAA
Source organism: Verrucomicrobiia bacterium (assembly GCA_031290985.1). Classification (GTDB taxonomy): domain Bacteria; phylum Verrucomicrobiota; class Verrucomicrobiia; order Limisphaerales; family UBA11358; genus UBA11358. The sequence goes on from JARLJW010000016.1 coordinate 70,669, forward strand.
AAACATCAGACGTAAAAACAAGCCGGCAGTTCAATGGTTGGCAAATCTTCATTGCCAGCCGGAAGTCCCGCGCATAGCTTTTGCGCAATGATCACGTCGCTATTCAACGGTTTCGACGGGCTGGCGTACCTCCTGACCAGCCCGGTCATGCTGGCGATGACGGTGTTCCAGATCTGGATGCTGGTCCATGCCCTCCGGAACCGCGAATGGGTCTGGGCGTTGTTCATTTTCATCGGCTTTGGGATCGCGGCGCTGTGGTACTATTTTTCAGCGTATCAGGGGGCCACGGCGGCCAGCGGCTTTGAACTGCCCGGCGCGGCGGGCCGCCAGCGCATCAAGGAACTCCAGGCCCAGATTCATCACCTGGACAATGCGTATCATCACTTCAAACTGGGCGACGTTTATTTTGGGAAGGGAAATTTTGCGGAGGCGGAAAAATGTTACCGGGCGGCGCTGGCACGCGACCCGAAGGACGTCGATGCCCGGGCGCATCTCGGGCAGTGCCTGCTGCGGTTGAAGCGTCCCGCCGAGGCGCGCCCGTGGCTCGAAGGGGTGATGCTCGAAAAGCCGGATCATGACTACGGACACACGATGATGGCGCTCGCGGAAACGCTCAGCGCCCTCGGCGAGACCGACAATGCGCTGCTCTACTGGCAGCACATCACCAAAAGCCATTTCTACCCGCGCGCGAAAGTTCAGCTCGCGGAAATCTACGCCGCCAAAAAACAGCCAGACTTGGCCCGGGCCGAACTCAAGGACGTGTTGAGCGACGATCCGCACGCGCCCGCTTATCAGCGCCGGCGCGACCGGGTGTGGGTTCGCCGCGCCAAAACCTTGTTGCACAGTCTGCCGAAATAGTCGCGCGGACGCATCCTGACGCTGCCCCCTGTTTGGAGTTCCGGCGTTTTGGGGGTGGGGGGGGTGACCCCCGCGGGGCGCCCAAACGCGGGAACACAAAACCACCCCCCCCCGTG
>JARLJW010000091.1 GCA_031290985.1 Verrucomicrobiia bacterium
GCCGCCGAACCTGCGATAAAACGGGACCAAACCATTTAAACCCCCGCCCCGTCCGGCCCTCCGCCCTATGAAACCGCCCTCCCTGATGCGGATGCATAAACCGACACAAGAAATAGTGAAGTAACAGCGCCCCCCAAGCCGTCCCCTCAGATTTTTGCCCTCCATTAAACCCCGCGCGGAGATTCACGCGCCGTCCGTTGCGGTATGACGCCTGCCCTTGGTCTATGAGGTTATCCGGTTGCCATGAAAAAGGGCAGCTGTAATTAATTTTACCGACCAACCCACGCCTTAGCTAGGTCCGACAGGCTGCCAGGGTCTGGGGGCGAGGCTGAGATTTGCGCTGGAAAAACGAAGCCATCGTGAATGGGACGGGTGACGGGTGATCCGTGACGTGAACAATTCGAGGAAGAGGAAGAGGAAGAGAAGGCTTGATGGTCGGGGAAGAACGAAGCCAAAACGAAGCCAAAAAGGCGGGTGTCGAGTGGCTGGTGACGGGCTGTGAAAAATATCGCAAATATCTTGTAATGAATGTGTTGTGATAAATGTTTGCGCGTCGCGCGGGGTGGGCGCGGAGAGAGGAAAATTACAGAACGAAGCCAATTTGAAATTAGTGGACCGCCCGGATACTGAACAAACGTTCAGGTTTGGAAACCTTGACCCGGCCACCATCGTCGTCACCATTGAATCAAGCAATCTAAATGAAAAAACATCTCGCAGTATTGTCATCGTTTGGGCTTTTGGCGCTGGTATTGGCCGGCACTCAGCCAGCAAGGGCGCAGGTTACCGCCACGGCCCCGAAAGACTCCGCCCCGTCTTTTTCCTATGCGCCCACGGACGACACGAATAATCCGGCGCTGCAGGCGTGGCAGCAGGCGTTCGGCGCGTCGCACAACGAGCGCATGCAATGGTGGCGCGCGGCGCGGTTCGGGATGTTCATCCACTGGGGCGTTTATTCCGTGCCCGCCGGTATGTGGAACGGCACGAACGTCCCGCGCAGCGGCTCCGAGTGGATCATGAACCGCGGCAAAATTCCCATGGCGGATTACGAGAAGCTGCCCGCGCAGTTCGATCCGGAGAAATTCAACGCGGAGGAATGGGTGAGCATCGCCAAGAACGCAGGCATGAAATACATCGTCATTACGGCGAAGCATCACGACGGGTTTGCGATGTTCCATTCGCAGGCGAGCGCGTTCAACATCTACGATGCCACGCCCTTCAAGCGCGATCCGCTCAAGGAGCTGGCCGATGCCTGCGCCAAGGCCGGCATCAAGCTTGGTTTCTATTATTCGCAGGCGCAGGACTGGAATCATCCCGGCGGCGCGGCGGCCGGCGGTCATTGGGACCCCGCCCAGGACGGCGACATGGACAAGTTCATCGACACTGTGGACATTCCGCAGGTGAAGGAACTGCTCACCAACTACGGCAAGGTTGCCGTCATCTGGTGGGACACGCCGGTGAACATGACGCCCGAGCGCGCGGAGCGGCTGCTGCCGCTGTTGAAGTTGCAGCCGGACATCATCAGCAACAACCGGCTTGATTCCAAAAAGCTCACGGGCGACTACGGCACTCCGGAAAACAAGATCCCGACCAACGCCCTCGCGAGCGATTGGGAAACGTGCATGACCATGAACGGCACCTGGGGTTATCGCGCGGCGGACAGCAAATGGAAATCCACCGACACCCTGCTGCATAACCTTGTGGACATCGCCAGCAAGGGCGGCAATTTCCTGCTCAACGTCGGTCCCACGAGCGAAGGCCTCATCCCCGCGCCCTCCGTCGAACGCCTCAAGCAAATGGGCGATTGGATGAAGGTGAACGGCGTGGCAATTTACGGCTCGTCCAAGAGCCCGTTGAAAGCGGAGCCGTCCTGGGGCCGCGTCACGCAAAAAGGCGACACGCTGTACCTGCACGTGTTCGACTGGCCGGCGGATGGCAAAATCGTTGTGACCGGCTTGAAGAACAAAGACATCGCCGCCACGTTGCTGGCTTCGGGCAAGAAGCTGAAAACGTCCGCCGCCGACGGTGGCGTGACGATTTCCGTTCCCGCCACTGCGCCGGACGCAATTTCGTCCACCATCGTGCTGAAGCTCAAAGGCGCGCCGGAAGTGGAATAAGAATGAATCCTTTCGCTTTCATGGGCAGGGGCAGTGCCAGTATACCAAAGGCAAAGTTGGTTTTATCGCTCGCCCTCACCTGTGTCCTCTCCCCCGGGGAGAGGAACTCATATAGAGAGCGTTCGAGTTGTTCGTTTGTTGTTCGGCGAACCCCAGCAGTGCTGCTGTTCATTCTCGCGCTTACGCTCAACGTGTATGCGGCGGACAACCCGCTGCCCGCGCCGCCGGAAAATACGCCCATCAAAGCCACCAACGATCCCGCCGCGGCCAAACGGCTGGCGTGGTGGACCGATGCCCGCTTCGGCATGTTCATCCACTGGGACATGTCCAGCATGGCGGGGACGGAAATCAGTTGGTCGCGCAAAGGCACCAAGCCGCTGGACATCACGCACGACCCCGCCGGCTACGTCGAGGATCCGGCGTACGATCATCTGTACGAGAAGTTTAATCCCACCAATTTCAACGCCCGGCAGTGGGTCAAGCTCGCGCAGGATGCGGGCATGAAATATATCGTCTTCACCGCAAAGCATCATGGCGGCTTTTGCATGTGGGACACGCAGCTCACCGATTATTCCATCATGCACACGCCGTTTCATCGCGACGTGGTGAAGGAACTGGCGGACGCCTGTCACGCGGCGGGCATGCGTTTCGGCATCTACTATTCGCCGCGCGACTGGCATCAACCCGACTACGGCATCGGCGACAACCGCAAGTACGTCGATTACATGAACGGCCAGCTCCGCGAACTCCTGACCCGCTACGGTAAGATCGACATCCTCTGGTTCGACAGCTATGGCCGGGGCGACTTGGTGGATTTCTGGCGCATCGGTGAGACCTTTGACCTGATAAAATCCCTCCAGCCGGACATCGTCATCAACAACCGGCTGGCGATCCTCGGCGGTTATAATAAGCAGCCCGCCCCTTATCGCGGCGACTTCGACACGCCCGAACAAAAGATTGGCAAGTTTCAAAATGACCGCCCGTGGGAATCCTGCCTTTCGCTCGTCACGGCCAAGGGCGGCGGCTGGTCGTATCGCCCGGATGGCAAGGTGAAGACGTTCGCGCAATGCATCCAGGCCCTCGTCAATTGCGCCGGCGGCGACGGTAATCTGCTGCTCGATGTCGGCCCGAATTCCTTGGGCGAAATCCCAGCCGAACAGACGGAACGCCTGCGGCAGATCGGCGCGTGGTTGAAAGTGAACGGCCCGGCGATCTACGGTACGCGCGGCTGTCAATTTCCACTGGGGCTGGCGTGGGGCAGCAGCACCATGCGCATCACGCCGGATGACGCGACGCTTTATCTGCACGTTTTCAAATGGCCGACAGATGGGAAATTGGTTGTGCCTGATTTGATGAATCCGGTCACGAAAGCGTACGTGCTGAAACCCAACCGGCTCGGCCAGCACCAAACATTGAAGGTTGCCAGCGTGGCTTACAGCTCTACAAACGAGCCCAGCGTGACCCTTGCGGTGCCGAAAACCGCGCCCGACCCGGTCTCGACCACGGTGGTCTTGAAAATGAAGATGCCGCCGTCCATTTATCTTGGCCCAACTTTTACAGATTAAGTCGCATGAAAAAAACGGCCTCACAATTTTTCTTCACCCTGGCCGTCTTGCTGGCATTGAACACCCGCGCGGCGGACCTGCCGCTGCCGGCGCCGCCGGAAGATACGCCCATCACAGTCACCAACGATCCCGTTGCTGCCAAACGGCTGGCCTGGTGGAGTGAGGCGCGCTTCGGCATGTTCATCCACTGGGGCTTGTACGCCCAGGACGGCTGTTTTTACAAGGGCACGAACGGCGGCAGCGAGCACATGATGCAGCGGCTGAAAATTCCGCTCGCCGATTACGCGAAGATTGCAGATGACTTCAACCCGACCAATTTCAACGCCGACGAATGGGTGGGCATCGCCAAAAACGCCGGCATGAAATACATGGTCATCACCGCGAAACATCACGATGGCTTCGCGATGTACGACAGCCAGAGCAGCGATTTTAACATCGTCAAACGCACGCCGTGGCATCGCGACCCCGTCAAGGAACTGGCCGAAGCCTGCCGCAAACAAGGGCTCAAGTTTGGCGTGTACTATTCGCTCGGCCGCGACTGGGAGGACCCGGATGTGCCGACGCGCGATGGTTACCGCAGCAACACCTGGGATTATCCGGACGAGAACAAAAAAGATTTTTCAAAATACTTCGCGCGCAAGGTGAAGCCGCAGATCACCGAGCTGTTGACGCATTACGGCCCCATCGCGGTGCTGTGGTTTGACACGCCGGAGAAGATTTCCGCCGCGCAAAGCCAGGAACTTGTGGATCTGATTCACAAACTGCAGCCGGATTGCATCATCAATTCGCGCGTCGGCCACGGCCTGGGCGATTACGGTGTGCAGGAGCAGAAGATTCCCGGCGCCGGCGATGTCAAGCCGTGGGAAACGTGCATGACGCTGAACGGGCATTGGGGTTATTTCAAGGGCGACGAAAAATGGAAGCCGGCGACGACGGTCATCCACAACCTCGTGGACATCATCAGCAAGGGCGGCAATTACCTGCTCAACGTCGGCCCGACGGGGCAGGGCGTGATACCGCAAGGCGGCGTAAACGATCTGCAGCAAATCGGCGCATGGATGAAGGTGAACGGCGAATCCATCTACGGCACCAGCGCCAGCCCGCCGTTCAAAACGCAACCGGAATGGGGACGTTTTACCCGCAAGGGTGATAAACTTTATGCGCACATTTTTGAGTGGCCAAAGGATGGAAAACTGACAATTCATGGCGTTGAGGCCAAGGCAACATATTTGCTGTCGGATAGGAACAAGCCACTTGAACCAATGCAAATTTATTCCAATATCGGTGTTCCATACAGCACGATAACACTTCATTTGCCACTCCAACCGATTGATCCGATTGACACAGTCGTGGTCTTCGAGTTGAACGATCCGGCCAAAACCGCCTATGAACATTAGAAATTTGACCACGGGGTTGCTGGCGTTGAGCGTGGTGGTTTTTGGCCAAACTTTATTCGCCGCGGATGAAGTGGTTGAATCCACCAACGACGCGTTCAACCTGCCCGCCAAGGACAGTCCCCAAGTCCAGTGGTGGCGCGATTCGCGCACCAATTTGGATGAACGCCTCGCGTGGTTCCGTGATGCGCGCTTCGGCATGTTCATCCACTGGGGCGTGTACTCCGGGCTGGGCAACGAGTTTGATGGGCGCAAAGGCGGCGGTTACGCGGAACACATCCAGCGTGTGCTGAAGATTCCCATACCGGAATATCGCGAAAAGGTCGCCGGGAATTTCAACCCCACCAATTTCAACGCCGACGCCTGGGTGGCCCTCGCGAAAGCCGCCGGCATGAAGTACATGGTCATCACCTCGAAGCATCACGACGGCTTCGCCATGTGGCCCACGAAAGTGAATGATTACAACATCATGGACGCCACGCCGTGGCATCACGACCCGATGGCGGACCTGCGCGCCGCGTGCGGCCGGCAGGGCATCAAGTTCGGCTTCTATTATTCGCATGCCTTCGACTGGGGCAATTCCAACGCGCCGGGCAACGACTGGGATTTTAACAACCCCGGAGGCGACAAGCATCTCGGCGGCGTGGATTGGTGGCAGACGCGTCCGGAGTTCATGGCGCAGGCGCGCAAGTATGTGGATGAAAAAGCCATCCCCCAGATCCGCGAACTGATCCGGCTGTATCATCCGGATATCCTGTGGTTCGACACGCCGGGCAAATTGCCGCCGTCGGAAAACCTGCGCATCATGCGCGCCGTGCGTGAGGCGGATCCGCACGTTGTCATCAGCGGCCGGCTCGTGCACGGCTGGGGCGATTACGATGACACCACCGACCGGCCGGCGAATTTCCCGCCGCACGAGGGTGATTGGGAAGGCATCCCCACCACCGACGAATCCTACGGCTGGAACAAATTCGACACGTCACACAAGCCACCGTCGCATTTCATCCAACTGCTCGCCAAGTGCGCGGCGCGCGGGGGAAATCTTTTGCTGAACATCGGCCCGATGGGCGATGGCAACATTGATCCGAAAGACGTGGCCATCCTGCAGGGCATCGGCGACTGGTGGAAGGTGAACGGTGAATCCATCCGCGGCACCACCCGCACGCCGCTGCCGGTGCAGACTTGGGGTGAATCCACACGCAAAGGCAACACGCTGTACCTGCACGTGTTTAATTGGCCGACGAATGGGAGGCTTGTTGTTGGCGGATTGAAATCGGAGGTGAAAACCGCCGCCTCGCTTGCCGGTTTGATGAGCCCGAATCTGCATGACCCGGCGCTGGCGGTCACGCGCTTGAACGCAACTGACATTTGTATTTCCGTTCCGGCCAACGCGCCCGACAAGGTGGACTCCGTCATTGTGCTGGAGTGCATCGGCGACATCCAGACCGACACCAACCGCCTGTTGCAACCGGAATTCCCCATGGAAACACTTCGTGCGTTCGATGGAGACCTGCACGGCAAAGGCTTGAAGTTCGGCCCCGGCAAAAAGACCGATGATGTGGCCATGAACTGGACGCAGACGAATCAGTTTATCACGTGGCCGGTGCGCGTGACCCAGCCCGGGGAATATGAAGTGACTGCCAACTACGATGCGGATGAGGGTTCGGCGGGCGGCAAATTCCGGGTGACGTTCCAGTTGCCGGAAAAATCCACGTCAGCCATGGCGCCCGATTCAGCCTTTGGCGTGGTCAAGGCCGGGAAATCTCAAGCCACATCACTCGGCGCGATGCGATTCTGGGCGGTGGGCTCAGCCCAAATAAAGATCGCCCCGGTTACGATCAACGGCGGGGAATTGTTCCGGTTGCGCGCCTTGGAATTGAAGCCGTGATTTCGCAAATGAAATAGCACAGATGGTGGCTAGAACGAACGTTCACTGGCGGGTGCCGGGGCTTTGGGGTACTTAAATAACACGATGTTTCTTAATAGCAGAAGCTGTTCAACACGGCTGCCGGGGTGGTGTCTCCGGGCATCGCTGCTTTTGGTTTTTCTGTCCGTATTTTCCGCCGCCGCCGATGAGCGCCTGACGCTCAATTTTGACCCCGGCTGGAAGTTCCTCAAGGCCGACAATACAAACGCCAGCGCGCCCGGTTTTGACGATGCGCAGTGGTCCGCCGTCTCCCTCCCGCACACCTACAACGACACGGACACGTTCGATGATTTCTCGCTGCTCGGCCATCGCGGCGAGCAGAACCAGTGGGGCGGCCGCACGTGGTATCGCAAGACCTTTTCCCTGCCGCAAAATCTCGCGGGCAAGAAGGTGTTCATCGAGTTCCAGGCGGCGCGGCAGGTCGCCGAGGTATATCTCAACGGTCATCTGCTGGGCGTGAGCAAGACGGGGTTCATCCCGTTCGGCTTTGACCTCACGCCGTGGCTGCAATTTGGGCGGCCAAACGTGCTGGCCGTGATGTGCGACAACCGGTTCATGAAGGATCCGCCCGCGACCGACACCCCGGTGGCACCGGAAGGCAAGACGGCGGAGGATAAATTGAGCCTGGCCCCGGCGGCCAGCCCGCTGCTGTCCGAACTTTCCGCCAAGGTGAACTCCCAGATCCCCGAGGACGTGGATCAGTTGCAGGCGGACCAGATCCCCTGGAACAATCCCCACTGGCACCCTGCGCATGGCGGCCTGTTCCGGAACGTCATGCTGACCGTGACCGACCCGCTGCATATTTCGCTGCCGCTCTACAGTTTTCTCCAGACCGCCGGGCCCTACGTTTACACCACGGACGTCTCCACCAATGCGGCGACGATCCATCTCGAGGTGCCCGTGGAAAACGCCCGTTCGTCCGCCGGCAACATCGAGGTCACCGCCGATGTCGTGGATCGCGCCGGAAAAACCGTGCTGACCCTGCACCAATCCGGTGACGTGGCGGCGGGCGCCAGCACGAAACTGAACCTGTCTGGCATATTGAACCGGCCGGAATTGTGGGAGCCGGATTACGCGTATCTTTATCATGTCGCCATTTCCTTGCGGGCGGGCGGCGGGACGGTGGACACCGCCACGCTGCCGCTGGGCATCCGCACCGTTCACTGGGATGCGCTGACGGGGTTCTGGATCAACGGCCATCACCTGAAGCTGCATGGCTGGGGCCAGAAGCCGACTGATGAATGGCCCGGCCTGGGCGCGGCGCAACCGGACTGGCTGCACTATTACACGCTGGCACTGATGAAGCAGGCGGGCGGCAATTGGGTGCGCTGGGGCCATTGTGCGGCTTCCGAGCCCATGATCGAGGCCGGCGATGAACTTGGCATCATGGCCGAGCAGCCCGGCGTGGACGGCGAGTCCGACACCGTGGGCGCGGCCTGGAAGGTCCGCTCGGCCGCGTTCCGCGACATGATCATCTATTTCCGCAACCATCCTTCCATCATGATCTGGGAAGGCGGCAACCAGAAGGTGACGCTCGCCCACGCGAAAGAACTCCGCGGTTACATGGATGAATACGACCCGCACGGCGGACGCGCCTACGCGCATCGCCGCGCGGACAAGAACACCGCCACGGTGATGGATGTGTGCATCGGGACCGAAGGCGGCCGCGAAATCCCGGGCCTGCCCGTCGTGGAGGGCGAGTATGATCGCGAGGAATCGCCGCGCCGGGTGTGGGATGACGCCTCGCCGCCGAATTTCGGCTATCCCGAGGCGAAGGGAAAATCTGATTACGTTCTCACCTCCGAACAATACGCCGCGAACCAGGTGCAGCAGTATGTGCTCAAGATCGGCGCGCCGAGCCACAGCGGCGGCGCGAACTGGATCTTCTCCGATACCACCAGCGGCGGACGCGATGCGGCCGAGGTCGCCCGCGCGGGCGGCGAAGTGGACGGCGTGCGCCTGCCAAAGGAGGCCTACTATGTCTGCCAGACGATGTTCCGCGCCGACCCGCAGGTCCATATCATCGGCCATTGGAATTACGCGCCCGGCACCAAGAAGACCATTTATGTCGCCTCGAATTGCGGTGACGTGGAATTGTTCCTGAACGGCCGTTCGCTCGGTCATGGCAAGGCCTCCGACCGTTACCTGTTTACGTTCGATAATATTTCCTGGGAAGCCGGCGAACTCAAGGCGGTGGCCGCGAATGACGGCAAACCGGCGGCGACCGACAGCCGCGTCACCGTGGGCCCGCCGGTCGCGTTGAAGCTGACGCAGATTCTGGGGCCGGGTGGATTGCAGGCCGACGGCGCGGACGTGGCCTTGCTGGACGTGGAGGCGGTGGATGCCGCCGGCCGCCGTTGCCCGACCTTCCAGCAGCGCGTGGATTTTGAGGTGAGCGGCCCGGCCGTCTGGCGCGGCGGCTACAACAGCGGCAAGACGAATTCCGTCAACAATCCATTCCTCGACCTCGAATGCGGCATCAACCGCGTGGCGGTCCGTTCCACGACGACCGCCGGCGACATCACCGTCACGGTGCACGGCGGCGGCCTCAAGCCGGCGGGCACCACGATCATCAGCCAGAAATTTCCGGCGGCCAACGGCTATGCGTTGCAATCGCCCCGGCTGCCGCCGCCGCCCGCGCTGACCCGGCCGGTGTTGGCACCGGCGGACACGGCGCTGGCCGCCGGTTCCAAGGCGGACCCCGGACGTTTCCTCGCGGCGTTTTCCTATTCCGGCCCGACGACCTCCGTGCGCGTGGAGCAGGATGCGCATGACGGCGCGCGGATTTATGCGGACCGTAATTTCACCTTCAGCGGCCTGCCGCCGGTGCTCGCCGGGAGCGACTGGGTGCAGACGGCAAATGAGGACAAGCTTTATAGTGCGGCGGATCTGCTGGATTTTTCGTTGAAGACGGATGTGATGGTCTATGTGGCCCACGACAGCCGCCTGCCGGCGCCGGACTGGTTGCGGCAGCAGTTTGCCGCCACGGAACTGACCCTCATGGTGAACGGGCAGGAGATGAAGATCTATTCCCGGCGCGCCCGCAACGGTGAAAGCCTCACGCTGGGTTCCAACACGGAAAATCCAAAGGCAAAGTCCTGCAACATGTACCTCGTCTTTGTGAAGCATGACGACGGCATGCTGCGTGCGAGCAATTGAAGCACCTTGACAGCACCGCCCGGCTTATGACTGCCGCGCTCAATGACGCCAGCAGGGCGCGTCGCTTCGCGCGCACCGCGTTTGCCGGCCAGATCTTTCCATCACCACCTGTTGCTCGCGCATCTGTTTCCGGGCCGCCATCCCGTCGCATCCTTGCTTCAACCGGCGGCGGACATTATCCTGCCCTCGTGTTCATCCCCTTGCTTTGCCGCATTCTCCTGCTGGCGGGGCTCTGGTTTTGCTCCGCGCTGCCGGCCTTCGCGGCGGGCACCAATGAAGAATGGTGGGCGCGTCCCTGGCAGACCGAGGAAGGCCTCCCGGACAACAGCGTCAACGGCCTTGCCCAAACCGAGGATGGTTACCTCTGGATCGGCACGCCCTCGGGCCTGGCGCGTTTCGACGGCCTCCGGTTCGACAACCTTTCCCTGACCAACGTCATCACCATGCCCAACCGCGGCATTATAACCATGCTGCGCGGACGGCATGACACCCTCTGGCTCGCAATGGATCGCGGCGGGCTCGTCCGGTTGTCGGGGAAAACTTCCCGCTCCTTCGTGCAGGAACTTCCCGCCCTGATCCCCAACGGCCTGGCCGAGGGTGCGGATGGCACCCTGCTGCTGGCCTATCGCGGTGGCGTCGTCTATCGCGTGAAGGACGACACGGTTTCGCTGGTGACCACCAACCCGGGATTTCCCGCCGGCACGGACATCTGTGCCGTAACTGCGGATGACCACGGCCATCTCTGGTGGGCGAAGGATGGGGCGGTGGGCATCTTCACCAATGGAGTCTTCCATGTCGTGAAGGAGTTTAATCCGCCCACACCCATGCGGCTGTCCGCGGCGCAGGGTGGCGGCGTCTGGGTCTGCTGCGGCTTCCACCTGTTCAAATGTGATGAACACGGCGGCTGCCTGGATTCCGGCCAGTTTTATCCCGACAACAGCGGAAGCGGCGCCTCGGTGATGATCGAGGATCGCGATGGCGACGTGTGGATCGGCACGCCCTACAACGGGCTCTATCGCCACAGCCAGTCGGGTTTTCAACCCGTCGAGACGAGCCATGGCGGAATTTTGAGCCTCATCGAAGATCGCGAGGGCAACATCTGGGCGGGCACTTCCGGCGGGGGCTTGAACCGCATCCGCGAACGTGCCATCACCCTGGAAGGCGCGCAATCCGGGCTCCCGTTCACCTCCATTGAATCCGTCTGCGAGGCGGTGGATGGCACCGTCTGGGCCGTCACGCAAAACGGCGTCCTCGTCCGCAAATCCGGCGACCGCTGGGACTCCATTCGCACCAACAGCGACTGGCCGGGCGACGCCACCTGCGTCACGGCGGATGCCCGGGATCGGATCTGGGTCGGCACCCGCCTGCACGGATTGCACTGCTGGCAGGACGGCAAGTTCGTCACCTGGGGCGATGAAGGCGTGCTGCGCGGCCAGACCCTGCACACCCTGCTTGCCGGCAAATCCGGCGACTTGTGGGTCGGCCAGGAATCACCCAACGCCATCCTGCGCGTGCGCGACGGCCGCGTGACTTCGTTTCCCATTCCGCCCGCCGTGCGCATCATCCGCGCGATGGTCGAGGACGCCGGCGGAAACATCTGGGTCGGCACGTCCAAGGGGACGCTGCTGCGCATCACCGGTGACCAGATCATCGATGCCACCCCGCGTCCGCCGGAGGACCTCGCCTCCATCCGCTGCCTGTACACCACGCCGGACGGCGCCTTGTGGATCGGCTACGCCGGCTGGGGCGTGGGCCGCTTGAAGGACGGACATTACACGGAAGTCAACACCGACCAGGGCTTGTTCGATGCGTACGTTTCCCACATCGTCGCCGACGGCCAGGGCTGGCTGTGGTTCGGCGCGAACCGCGGACTGTTCAAGGTGCGCGTGGCGGACTTCGATGATTTTGCCGCGGGAAAGATTTCCCGCGTCCGCTCCATCCACTACGGCCGCGGCGAAGGCCTGCCCAGCCTGCAAGGGACGTTTGGCGATTCGCCGGACGTCTTGCGCAGCCGCGACGGCCGGCTCTGGATCCCCATGCAGACCGCCCTCGCGGTGGTGGACCCGCAGAAGATCTACGAGAACACCGGCCCGCCAACCACGCTGCTCACGCGCGTGTTGCTCGATGACCGCGTCATCGCGCAATACTTCGGCGTGCTCCCGCCCACGCCGGGGATCGTGGAAATTCCCGCCGTGTTGAGCGGCCCGGCCACCCTGCACCTGCCCGCGCAGCACTTGAGCGTGCGGTTCGAGCTGACCGCGTTCGATTTCCGCGCGCCGGAGAACGTCCAGTTCCGCCACCGCCTCCTCGGCATGGAGAACAACTGGGTGGAGAACAACTGGGTGGAGGAGAGCAAATCCATCCGTTCCGCCACCCACCAGACCCTCAACAGCGGCGAATACCAGTTCGAAGCCGTCGCCTGCAATGGCGATGGCGACTGGAGCCAGAACGTCACCTCCATCACCCTCGCCGTTGCCAAGTCCTTCTGGGAGACGTGGTGGTTCCGCAGCCTCGTGGTGCTGGCGTTCACCGGCTGCATCGTGGCCGTCGTCCGCTATGTCTCCTTCCGCCGCCTGCACAATCGCTTGCGCGTGCTCGAGCAGCAGGCCGCTCTGCAACGCGAGCGCGCCCGCATCGCCAAGGACATCCACGACGACCTCGGCGCCAACCTCACCCAGATCGCCTTCATGGGCGAGCTCGCCAACCAGGACCGCGACGAACCCAATCTCGTCGGCGAACGCATCCGCAAAATCTCCGCCACCGCCCGCCAGGCCGTGAAATCCCTCGATGAGATCGTCTGGGCCGTCAACCCCCGCAACGACACCCTCTCGCACCTCCTCGATTACGCCGGCCAGTTCGCCGTCGATTACCTCCGGCTCATCGGCATCCGCTGCCGGCTCGATTTCCCCGAAACCATTCCCGCGCGCGAACTCTCCACCGACCTGCGGCACAACCTCTTTCTCGTCGTCAAGGAATCGCTGCACAACATCTTCAAGCACGCCAACGCCACCGAGGTCCACCTCCGGGTCGTGGTCGATGAAACCGCGCTCGTCATCTATATCGAAGACAACGGCTGCGGCTTCACCCAGGCGCCCGACGACGCCCTGTCCGACGGCCTCCGCAACATGGCCCACCGCATGGCCGACATCGGCGGTGAATTCAAGGTCGAAAGCCAAAGCGGGCAGGGGACGAAAATCATTTTGCGTCTGCCCTGGCCGGCCCCACAATAGTTACTCGAACATTCGTACAATTGCATGAGCAAGAATCTTGAAGCAAAGTCCAAGAAGCCTGATATGCGCATCCGGGTTTCCATCGTCGAAGACAACCGCGGCACTCGTGAAAGCTTGACCGAGCTCCTTGGCCGCGCCCCGTCGCTGCGCTTCATCAACGCCCATCCCAGCGGCGAGGACGCCCTCAGCAAGATCCCCGGCGACGGCCCCGACGTCGTGCTCATGGACATCAACCTGCCCAAGATGAACGGCATCGAGTGCGTCGCCCAGCTCAAGCAGCAGCTCCCCAAGACCCAGGTCCTCATGCTCACCACCTACGAGGAGAGCGATCTGATTTTCGATTCCCTCCGGCGCGGCGCCAGCGGCTACCTCCTGAAAAACACCCTGCCGGCGGAACTCGTGTCGGCCATCGAACAGGTCCACGCCGGCGGCGCGCCCATGTCCATGCAGATCGCCCGCAAAGTCGTGAACCATTTCCAGCAGATCAAGAAACCGCAATCCGACATGGAACAGCTCACCAAACGCGAATCCGAGATCCTCGCGCTGCTCGCGAAAGGTTTTCTCTACAAGGAAATCGCCGACCAGCTCGGCATCAGCCTGAGCACCGTGCGCGCCCACCTGCACACCGTCTACGAAAAACTCCACGTCCAATCCCGCACCGAGGCCGTCGTGAAATACCTCGAACGGCCATAGACCTTCGGTCTCGTTGGCAGTAGCGTCGGGCCTCCCGGCCTGACGTAGAGGCGGGCATCCTGCCCGCCGGATTGCACCTCGCTACCCATCCCTGCTATATCAAAGAGCAAACCAACAAAATTCGTCATTCGATTTCGAATTTCGTCTGTCATCCCCTATGGCCGCCCGCCCCCGCGAACGCGCCAGCGTGTTTTGGACTGCGGTGGCAGAGCGCAGCGGCGACACCGCTTTCGTCTGCAACCAAAGCATTCCTGCCTAAAAAATGCCGCCGCCAACCCTTGGACCGTTATTCATCATTCCCTCACCACATGTCCCCCTATGGCCGTACGCCAGTACTTTAACTTGGTTTAATTTACCTTAATTCGATGGCCCGTCCGGCCCGGACCCCATTTTTCACCGCCCGCCCCCGCGAACGCGCCAGCGTGTTTTGGACTGCGGTGGCAGAGCGCAGCGGCGACACCGCTTTCGCCTGCAACCAAAGCATTCCTGCCTAAAAAATGCTGCCGCCAACGCTTGGATGGTTATTCATTCCCCGCCACTCGTCCCCCTATGGCCGTACGCCAGTACTTTAATTTGGTTTAATTTGATGGCCCGTGCGGCCCGCACTTCATTGGGCTTGTTACAAATTTTCAATAGCCAAGGCGGACCCCATTTTTCACCGACCGCCCCCGCGAACGCGCCAGCGTGTTTTGGACTGCGGTGGCAGAGCGCAGCGGCGACACCGCTTTCGCCTGCCACCAAAGCATTCCCGCCTAAAAAATGCCGCCGCCAACGCTTGGATGGTTATTCATTCCCCGCCACTCGTCCCCCTGTGGCCGTACGCCAGTACTTTCATATTTTAAAAAAAATTTAAAATTTCTAGGGCCTAACAAAGGCTAACAAGGGCTAACGGA
Organism: Verrucomicrobiia bacterium; assembly: GCA_031290985.1. Lineage (GTDB taxonomy): Bacteria > Verrucomicrobiota > Verrucomicrobiia > Limisphaerales > UBA11358 > UBA11358. The sequence goes on from JARLJW010000091.1 coordinate 14,976, forward strand.
CCTTGATACCCAAGGCCTTGCATGGCCATCTGCCATCCTCGATTTGGTGGCCGACTGCAAAGTCTCCTCGCCCCTCGGAGGGGAGAGGATCAAGGTGAGGGGTGCCCCACGCCCACGCCCTCGCTCAATGCCTGCTTTTGCCTTGCCGCGCCAGATACATGTTTTTGGATTGGGTAAAAAAATTCAACAGTCGGATTCGGTCGGATTCAGCCGGATAAATTCAAGCTGTCGGCCTCAAAACACCCGCTCGCCACACCATTCGTCATTCGGCATTCGTCATTTACACGTTCGCCTGCAATCTGGGCCATCTTGGACCATAAAACTGATCGACACTATAACCCCTCACGCCCTCCCGGAACCCCTGCACCGCAAATAAATCCAGGTATTTTATTGAACGTTTTCCCAAAAAAACTGTCTGTATATTTGGCCGGCGGAAAAAAGAAAAGCGGATACGTGACAGCCTTCCAGTCAAACTGTCGGCCCTTTTGTCCCTCCTGTCCTTCATGTCCCTCCTGTCTAAAATTCCCCCGTCAGCCTGAAGTGCATTTTCAAAATCAAATTCAAATCCCGGCTACAGTCTGACCCCAGCTTCCACATTCTGCGGCGTTGGTGTCTTCGCCTTGAGCAGCCTGGCTTTATTCATCACGAGTGAGTGGTTTCAGCAGGAACCAGAAGATTTGGATGCCCTGGTGAAGGGCGGTGATTCGAGCCAAGTTACCCATGAAATTCATGGTCACAGTTGAGCGGGACGAAGACCGGGTTTGTTTGGATTGTCGAAGGCCCAGCAATCCTAGGCTGCGTCAGTCAGGGCAAGCCCAAAAAGGCATCGAAACAGCCCTGTGCCGGAGAATAACCGGGACGGACTGGAAAAAAGTTTTTGCAAAGCTGTAGAGCAGGACGAAAGTCGCGAAAAAGGCCTCCGCTGGTCGTGGGCCAGAAGTCATATGGGAAATGTCAGTTTATTCTTCTGGCCTTGCGGGCCGGGCCGGGGCTAGAGTTGGCACCATGCTCCCCGGTTTGCACCAGCGGCCAGTCCGGCTGGACTCTTTTTCATGCCGGTTGCCGGTGGCGACGGGCCGTGTTGGAGGGGGTAAAAAATGAATCACGCGGCCATCAAAGTGTCTTCCGGGTCTCGGATTTTTAATTCGTCGTGGCTCGCCATTTTGGCGGTGGCCGGCGTTTATGCGGTGGCGGCCAAGGTCAGTTTTCTTTTCACGATTCCGCCGGGTAATGTTTCCCCAATCTTTCCAGCGGCGGGCATTGCCTTGGCTGCCGTGATGATTTTGGGGCGCCAGGTGCTGATCGGCGTCTGGCTCGGTTCTTTTGTCGCCAACAGCATTTCCTTTTTCGACGGTACAATGGCGTCAGCCCATGCCGTGTTGCCGGTCTTGCTGGTGGGGTCTTTTATCGGTCTCGGCGCGATGTCAGGCGCGGGCGTCGGCGCATTTTTGGTGCGGCGTTTTTGCAAGGGTGAACATCCGCTTTACAGCGGCTGGAATGTGCTGGTGCTGGTGACGGTCGGCGCGCTCATCTGCTGCATGATCAGCCCGACGGTTGGGGTGGTCAGCCTGGCGCTGGGCGGCCATATCCCTTGGGAACGGTTCGGCTATTCGTGGATCACCTGGTGGGCGGGCGATGCCACCGGGGCCATTGTGGCCGCGCCGCTGATTCTGGCGTGGCACCAGCCGCATCCTTTCCACCATAAAAACTGGCGCGTGGTGGAAGCGACAACGCTGGGCGGGGCGACGATTCTGCTTTGTGCTTTTGTCTTCTTTCGGAATGTGCCGTTCGCCTACGGCCTCCTGCCGCTGCTGCTGTGGGCGGCGTTTCGTTTCGGGATGCGCGGCGCTTCCACCGCCACGGCGGTCATCGCGGTTTTGGCAACCATTGGCACCAGTCAGGGCAGCAGCCCGTTTGTAAAAAACACGGTGAACGATTCACTGCTGGCCCTCCATTCGTTTTTGGATGTGAACATCATCAGCGCGCTTTTTCTGGCCGGTGTGCTGGCCGAGCGCCGGCGGGCGGAAGCCGCTCTCCGAAAAAGCGAGGCCGTTTTGCACAGCGTCTTCCAATCCGCGCCCGTGGGCATTTGCATCATGAAGAGCCGCGTGTTTCAGAAGGTCAACGACTTTTGGTGCACGCGCCTTGGCTACGCCGAACAAGACCTCCTCGGCCAGAGTCCCCGGATGTTGTATGAGAGCGACCAAGAGTATGAGCGGGTCGGGCGGGAATTCTACGAGCAGCTGTTGGCGGGAAGCCCGACTGCAATCCAAACCCGGCAGCGTCGCCGTGACGGGACCTTCTGTGATGTCATCATGACGGCCGCGCCGCTCCAGGCTGAAGACCCGGCGGCGGGCACCGTGGTGTTGATTGACGATGTCACCGAACGCAAGCGGGCGGCGGAAATTTTGCAGGAGAGCGAAACCCGCCACCGGTTTCTTTTTGAGCAGAACCCGATGCCGATGCTTATTTATGAACGCGGCACGCTGCAGATGCTGGCGGTGAACGAGGCGTTCATCCAGCACTATGGCTACAGCTACGAGGAGGTGCTGGCGTTGCATCTGCCCGATCTTTATCCCGATGATGAAAAAATGAAAATCGCCGTGCTGATTCCAAAGTTGCACGGCCACGCCAACGTCGGCGAATGGCATCACCGCAAACGCGACGGCTCCTTCATCACCAATCTGGTGTTTTCGCACGACCTCGTGCATCAGGGGCGAAATGCCCGCGTGGCGGTGTTGACCGACATCACCGAGCGCAAGCAGGTGGAGATCACGATTCAGCGCGAGCGCGATTTTTCCGACACCGCGCTCAACAGCCTGCCGGGCGTGTTCTATTGCTACGATGAAAACCTGCGTTTCCGGCGCTGGAACAAAAATTTTGAGCGGGTCACGGGCTACACTGCCGCCGAAATCGCCCGCCTTGGTCCGCTCGACTTTTTTGCCGGTGCGGACAAGGCGCTGCTGGCGGAACGGATTCGCGAGGCTTTTGACAAGGGTGTGGCGGAAGCGGAAGCGGACTTTGTCACCAAGGATGGCCGGCGCATGCCGTATTTCTTCACTGGCTTGACGGCGGAGATTGACGGTCAGCGGCAACTGGTCGGCGTGGGGATTGACATCACGACGCGCAAGCGGGTCGAGCAGGAATTGCGCGACACCCAGGCCAGCCTGGAAGAACGCGTTTTTTTGCGCACCACCGAGCTGGCCGTGGCCAAGGAACACGCCGAACTGGCGGACCGGCTCAAGTCCGCCTTCCTCGCCACGATGTCCCACGAGCTGCGCACACCGCTGAATTCCATCATCGGTTTCACGGGCATCATTTTGCAGGGACTGGCCGGGCCGTTGAACGCGGAGCAGCGGAAGCAGCTTGAAATGGTGCGGAACAGCGCGCGGCATCTGCTGGCACTCATCAACGACGTGCTGGACATTTCCAAGATCGAAGCCGGCCAGATTGAAATCGCGCCCGCGCCGTTCGATTTGCGGGAAGCCATTGAGAAGGTGGTGAACCTCGTCGCGCCGCTCGCCGAAAAAAGCCGGTTGCAGCTTGTCGTGCAGCTCGCGCCCGGCGTGGCGCAGATCACCAGCGACCGCCGGCGCGTGGAGCAGGTCTTGCTGAACCTGTTGAGCAACGCCATCAAGTTCACCGAGCGCGGCAGCGTCACGCTGGCGGCGGCAAACACGGACGGCACCATCCGCATTGCCGTGGCCGACACCGGCATTGGCATCAAAGCGGAAGACTTGAACAAATTATTCCAGCCGTTCCGCCAGCTCGACACCGGCCTGACACGCCAGCATGAAGGCACCGGCCTGGGGCTGGCGATTTGCCGGCGGCTGGTGGAGCGATTGGGCGGCACAATTTCAGTGACGAGCCAGTGGGGCGCAGGCAGCACGTTTCAATTCACCTTGCCGGTCAATCTTCAATCAGAAAGGAAACCATGAAACGCACCATTTTGCTCATCGAGGACAACGAACAAAACCGCTACCTCGCCACATTCCTGTTGGCAAATGCCGGTTACACGGTGGTTCCCGCCGCCGACGGCCAGCTGGGCATCGAGCTGGCGGGGCGCATTTTGCCGCAGTTGATCCTGCTCGACATCCAGTTGCCCGCGATGGACGGCTACGCGGTGGCGAGCGCGCTGCGCCGCAATCCGCAACTGGCGGACATTCCCATCGTGGCCGTCACGTCTTATGCGATGGTGGGCGACCGCGAGAAAGCGCTGGCCGCCGGCTGCACCGGCTATATGGAAAAGCCCGTCAATCCGGAAACCTTTGTGGTGGAAATTGAAAGTTATTTGAAAGGAACCTGACCTGTGGAAAAAATTCTGGTGGTGGACGACAAGGAGGAGAACCAGTATCTGCTGCACGCCCTGCTCGCCGGCAATGGCTTTGCCGTGGAACTCGCGGCGAACGGGGTCGAGGCGCTGGCGAAGGCGCGGCAACAGCCGCCCGATCTGATCATCGCCGACATTCTGATGCCTGTGATGGACGGGTTCACCTTGTGCCGGGAATGGAAGCAGGACGGGCGGCTGAAATTGATTCCGTTTGTTTTTTACACCGCCACCTACACCGATGACCGCGACCGGGATTTTGCGCTGAGCCTCGGCGCTGAACGCTTTCTCATCAAGCCGGAGGAGCCGGATGCGCTCTTGGCGATCATCCGGGAACTGGTCGGGAAAGTTCCGCCGCCGGCGGTCGCTGCCCCGGTTCGGCTCCCGGTGGAAGCGCCCGTCGAGCAGGAATCCGTGTATCTCAAACAATACAACCAGGTGCTCGTCCGCAAACTGGAAGATAAAATGACGCAGTTGGAAAAAGCCAATCGCGCCCTGGAGCAGGACATCGCCCAACGCCGGCAGACGGAGGACAAGCTGCGCGAGGCGGAATCTCGCTACCGCACGCTGTTCGAGCAATCGCCCGACGGCATTGTGATCATTGATCCGAAAACCGGCCGGCCCCTGGAATTCAACGCCGCCGCCCACCGGCAACTGGGTTATTCGCGCGAGGAATTTGCCCGGCTGTGCTTTTGCGAGATTGACGCCTCGGATAAACCGGAAGACATCCGGTCGCGCATCGCCCGGGTCATCCGCGAAGGCCGGTGCGATTTTGAAAACCCCTATCGCACCCGGCAGGGCGAAATCCGCCACATTCAAGTGACGGCGCAGATCGTGGATATTCAAGGACATCCGGTTTATCACTGCATCTGGCGCGACATCACCGAGCGCCTGAAGAGCGAACGGCTCGCGCGTCGCTCCCAGCGGCTCGAAGCCATCGGCACGCTGGCCGGCGGCGTGGCGCACGACCTCAACAACGCGCTTGGTCCCATTCTGATGGGAGTGGAAATGTTGCGGATAGACTATCCCAAGGAATCGGAAATCGTGAGCTGGTTTGAGACTAGCGCCAGGCGGGCGGCGGACATGGTGCGGCAATTGCTGACTTTTGCCAAAGGCGCCGAAGGCGAGCGCGTCGCCATTCAACTCACGCATTTGGTCAAGGAATTGCAGGGCATCATCCGGGGCACTTTTCCCAAGAACATCGAGTTGGTGGTCAACTGCGACAGGGAACTGCCGACCGTTCTGGGTGACGCCACGCAGTTGCATCAAGTGCTGCTGAACCTATGCGTGAACGCCCGCGACGCCATGCCCCACGGCGGCACGCTCACGCTGGAGGCGGAGCGCATGGCGGTGGACGCCGCCTGCGCCAGCGCCATCCCCGACGCCAAGCCCGGCAATTATGTGGTCTTGCGCGTGCGCGATACCGGCACCGGGATTCCACCGGAAATTTTGGACCGGATTTTTGACCCGTTCTTCACCACCAAAGGCCCGGACAAAGGCACCGGCCTGGGCCTGTCCACCGTCATCGGCATTGTCAAGGGCCACGGCGGCTTCATGCAGGTGTATTCCCATCCCGGCCAAGGTTCCGTCTTCACCGCCTACCTGCCCGCCGAAGGCATCGAAAACAACCTGGCGCAGACACCCAAAACGGAAGTGAAATTTCGCGGGCAGGGGGAAACCATCCTGATTGTAGATGATGAGGCCAGCGTGCGAAACGTCTCGTGTGCGGTGCTGCGGCGGCTGAACTTCAAGGCAGTAATGGCCAAAGACGGCGCGGACGGCCTGCTCCAGGCGGCCAAACACCGGATCGACTTGCGCGCCATCATCACCGACTTGCACATGCCGCACATGGACGGCCTTAGCTTCATTCGCGTGCTGCGCCGGATGCTGCCGGACATTCCCGTGGTGGTGACCAGCGGATTGCTGGAAGACGCCGCCGCCCAGGAATTCAAAACCCTGGGCACGGTCGCGCATCTGAACAAACCGTTCACCGAAAATCAACTGCTGGCCGTGTTGCAGGAGATCTTTGGGGCGAAATGAGTGTTCGCCCAAAACCCTATAAGAATTCCATCGCTGGTGTTGTGTAACAGAGACAACCTTACAATGGCATCCAGAATCAAATCAACGGGCAAGCGTCACTATTGACCCAAAGTAAGGACCCTATCTAAGCCGTGGACGGAGTTGCCCTCACCGGCTGCGCCTCGGTTTTGTCTTTGGCCAGCCGCTGCACCAGCAGCTTGGCGGTGAACACCAACAACCCCAGCGCACACAAATTCAGATACAGCGGCTGCCGCGCAGAATCCAGCCCGGCCAGACACGGATACACCACGCCGAACAGGATGAATTGCCCCGCAAGTCCTTTCCCAGCCTCCGGCGCGACCCGCAACAGCAACATCGTGGAAGCGGTGAACAGCGGCAACATGATGACCACAAACGTTCCCCAAAAACCGAACAGCAGATCACTGAAGTTCGCCAGCAAGCCGTAACCAAATGCTGTTCCCGCCGCAAACAAGATCACCAGCAGTACGGCATGGCGTACCCCGGCAATCGCCAGGGACAACGCCAGCGCGGCGAATACCAGCAACCACGCATTTTCTGTTTCATCCAGCACGGCGCGCGTCGTTTCCCCCGGCTGCGCCAGTTGTGGCAACGCGATGCCCATGCCCTTGTCCGTCAGCGCATGGTCCAAGTGATACGTCAACACGCTCCCCAGATTATCCTTCGTCGGCTTGATGTCATTGGGCGGCATACAACCCTCCGGATAATTGAGCCGGGCTTTCGCCAAATCCGGTAACGTCAGCGTCAGCGTAAAGTCCCGGATCTCCCGCGCTTCGCGCACTTGAAAATCCCAGCTCGCCAGGCCGCGGCTCTTGAAGGCGATCCGGAAATCCAGCACCTCGTCCGGTGCCACCGGGCGTTCCAGCACCAGGCTGGCGTCCTTGATCTGCACGTCGGGCAGGACATCCCGGCCATCGAGCGTCGCGCTGAGGCCATCGTACATCGCCCCTTGGGCGGGCAGGGGAAACGTCAGCACGATTTTTTGCGCCGTGTCCGCGGGGTTCCGCAATTTCCACGCAAACGCGCAGTCGGTTTCGTAGCCGTCGTAATAGGCCGAACCTTTCTTGCGCGGATTCTGGCGCAACGTCACCTGGTGCCGGGCGCTGACGAACGGATTGCCCGTGACCGACTTGTGGACGGTCTTGGTCTTCAACAACGCCGGCTTGGCCGGGTCTTCGGATTCGATGCGCTCGGTGACCTCCTCGGTGTGATAGATGTCCACGTTCAATTCGCCCTGCGCCTGTTCCGCGCCCCAGATCGACTGCACGGCGTCGTAGTTCGCCTGCGTGACGCGGCCGTGCGTCCGCTGAAAATTCGCGAGGCTGTGCTGGAGATACGAGCGCAGCACGGAAATCGTCCCCATGAGCAGCGTCACGAGCAACAACGCCCAGGTCAGGCGCATCAAGTTCCGGTAAATCGTCCAGATCAGGCTGGGGCCGCCGGGTTCAACCGCCGGCCGGGCCGCGAACAGGGCCGTGAGGAAGACCGTGAGCAGGGCGGCACCGATGAACAGGGCGATGGTGGGTTCGACGTCGACGAGGTTGCTGGCGCGACTGAGGATGCGGGAGACAATGAGGTTCATAACCGGCGGTTCGGAAATGCCGGCGAAGAGCCTGGGCGAACGCAAGGATCAGGGCGGATTCGTACGCCGACCAACGGGACATATCAGCAGCCATAATTCGTGTCGCTCCGCTCTTCGCGGGCGGGGTTTAGGGTTGGGAGCGTTTGAAGAAATACGGTAGCCATTCGGAGCGAGGATTTTTGGGTTTTGGCGAGGCTTTGGCGAAGGAGCAGGTTTGAAAACCCTGTGACTGAGCCGAAACGATGCCAAAACCAAAAAAGACCGCCCCCAACTTCTCTCCAACCGAATGGTTACTGTATTTCTTCATACGCTCGAGGTTATGCCGTGACGCGCCGGAAAATCATGAGGACTGGTTCAGGGGCGTATCACAACAATATGGCAACGCACGCATACACAGCGGGCGCAGGAAGGTTTGAGGAACCGTCGCCCGGGCATTACTGCCAAGGCAAGGCGATTAAACGCCCGTTCCAAAAAATTGTCAACCAACTTTCGGAAATTTCCAAAAAATTTATCAATCTCGAGCCAGGGCGCGTCACTCCGTGCGCGCCGCCTGCGGGGCGCGACCTTCAGGTCGCTTCAACGCCCAAACGGACAAGCGCATGGAAATATTTTAATGCCGGCGCTTTCTCCCCTTCACCCAGGCGAGCAGTCTGGCCAGCCCGGCCGGTGGTCAGCTTCCAACCGCGACCCACACCAGCATCAGCCGCTCCATGGCTCCTTGAAATCTCTGCGGCTTGATCTGCCTCATGGCTTCGTTGGCCCGCCCGGCGGCGTTGCCACCGGCGTGGCTGCGGATTTGTCATTTTTTTCGAACAACAGATACAGCGTCGGCAGCACCATCAGCGTCAACAGCGTGGCGGACACCAGGCCACCGATGATCACGATGGCCAGCGGCCGCTGCGTTTCCGAACCGATGCCGTGCGAGAGCGCCATGGGCAACAGGCCCAGGATGGCCAGCAGCGCGGTCATCAGCACCGTGCGCAGCCGGTCGGTGGCGCCTTGCAACACCGCTTCATGCGTCGGCAGGCCCTCGTCCTGCAGTTGGTTAAAATGGCTCACCATGACCACGCCGTTGAGCACCGCCTGCCCGAAGAGCGCAATGAAACCGATGCAGCCCGAGACGCTCAAGGGAATCCCCGTGAGCAGCAGCGCAAAGATGCCGCCAATGAGCCCGAGCGGCACGTTGACTAGGATCAGCAGCGCGCTCTTCACGGATTTGAACGCGTTGAACAGCAGGACAAAAATCAAAAAGATGCTGATGGGCACGATGATGGACAGCCGCTTCATGGCGCGCTGCTGGCTTTCAAATTCGCCGCCCCACGTCACAAACCAGCCGTGTGGCAGGGAAAACTTTGCCAGCCGCGCCTGCATGTCCGCCACCACGCCGCCCATGTCCCGGCCCTTGATGAAAACGCTGATGGCCGAAAAACGGGTGTTGTCCTCCCGGCTGATGTTCATGCTGCCGCTCGTTTCCTTGAACGTCGCCACCTGTTCCAGCGGGATGTGCAGCCCGTCCGGCGTGTCCACGAGGATCTTCTTCAGGTTGGCCAGGCTGCGTTGCGCTTCCGGCAGCCGCACCACGATGCTAAAATGCTTTTCCCCCTCCCATAATTCCGTGGCGGCCTTGCCGGCAAGGCCGGTTTGAATGACGTCCTCGATGTCGCCGATGTTCAGGCCGTACCGCGCGGCGGCCTTCCGGTCGATGTCGATGATCGTCTGCGGCACTTCGCCCGCGCGGTCCACGCTCGCCGTGTCCACGCCGCGCACGTCGGCGATGGCCGCGCACATCTCCTTGGCCTTGTTGCGCAAGGCCGTGGAGTCGTCCCCGAAAACCTTGACCACCACCTGGCCGTCAATCTGCGAGATGCTTTCCAGCACGTTGTCCATGATCGGCTGGTCAAAACTGATGTCGATCCCCGGCAACGTGGACACGTTCCGGTTCATCTCGTCCAGCAGCTTCTGCTTGGTCATGCCGGGCCGCCATTCAGCCGGCGGTTTGAAATCCAGAAAGATCTCCGCCATGTTGATCGGCTTGGGGTCGGTGCCGTCCTCGGGCCGGCCGGATTTGGAGACCACCGTGTTCACCTCCGGCGTCCGGCGCAGAAGCTCCCGCAGCTTGCGGCAATACTCGCGCGCCTGTTCCACGGAAATGCCGGCCGGCAGGTTGGCGTTCACCCAGATGGAGCCCTCGTTCAATTCAGGCAAAAATTCCGTGCCCAGCCGGGGCACCAGCGCCAGGCTTATGCCCAGGGCGGCCAGCCCGGCGAGGATGACAAATTTCGGATGCGCCAGCGACCAGCCCAGCGAGGCGACGTAAGGTTTTTTGATGGCGCGGACCAGCGCGTTTTCCTCGTGCGGAATCTTCTTACGCATCAGGAAATAGCACAGCAGCGGCACCAGCGTCAGCGAAAGGATCAGGGAACCGATCAGCGCGCTGGTGATCGTCCAGGCCATCGGCGCGAAGATGCGGCCCTCGTGCCGTTGCAGGGTGAAGACCGGGATGTGCGCGGCGATGATGATCAGCATCGAGAAAAACGTCGGCCGGCCCACTTCCACCGTCGCGTGCTCGATCGCGTTCCGGAAGGCTTTCTTGTCGCTGCCCGGCTTTAATTCACCCAGCCGCCGGAACACATTTTCCACCACAATCACCGCGCCGTCCACGATGATGCCGAAATCCATCGCACCGAGGGAGATCAGGTTGGCCGGGATGCCCCGCCACGTCAGGCCGATGAACGTCGCCAACAACGACAGGGGAATCACGACCGCAACGATCGCCGCCGCGCGGATGTTGCCCAAAAACAGCAGCAGCACAAACGTCACCAGCATCGCGCCCGTGGCCAGGTTTTCAAAAACGGTGTGCAGGGTGGTTCCGATCAGCCAGGCGCGGTCATAGTACGGCACGATTTTGACGCCTTTCGGCAGGATTGAATTGTTGAGCACCTCAATCTTGGCCTTGATCGCCTTCAGCACCACGGAGGGATTGTCGCCCTTGTGCATGTCCACGATGCCGAAAACGATGTCGTCGTCCTTGTCCTGTCCGGCGATGCCTTCGACCGGCAGATTGCCGAGCGTCACCTCGGCGATGTCCTTGACCAGCACCGGTGTCCCGTTGTGGGCGGCAATGACGATGTCCTTGATTTCATCCGGCGACTTCAACATGCCGACGCCGCGGATCAGGTATTGCTGCGAACCTTGCGTGACCTTGCTGCCGCCGACATTGGCGTTGCCGCGGCCCAGCGCCGTGTAAAGCTGCTGCAACGCGATGCCGTAGTAACGCATCTTCGCCAGGTCCGGGTTCACTTCGTACGTTTTGACGAGGCCGCCGAAAGTGTCAATGTCCGCCACGCCCGGCACCCCGCGCAGATTGCGGTCCACCACCCAGTCCTGCAACGTGCGCAGTTCGCGCGTCGTGTAACCGTCACCCTTGACCCGGTAACGGAAGATTTCCCCGATGGCCGTCGAGAGCGGCTGGAGCTGCGGTTGCGCATCCGGCGGCACATCCACGGTGGTGAGGCGCTCCAGCGTCTGCTGGCGGGCGACCATGTCCGTGGTGTGATCGTCAAACGTCACCACGATGTAGGACAGCCCGAATTGCGTGTGCGAAAACAACCGCACGGCATGCGGCATCCCGTTCAAGGCCGTTTCCAGCGGGATCGTGACCTGCTTCTCGACCTCCTCCGGCGCGCGTCCCGGATACAACGTGATGACATTCACCTGGATGTCCGAGACATCGGGGAACGCCTCGATGGGCAGTTGGATGAACGCCGCCACGCCGCCCCCGATGAACAGCAGAATCATCAGCACGATGAACATCGGCTGGTGCAGCGCGAAACTGACGACGCGTTTAATCATGGGAAATTTCGGGGGATAAACTGGTGGCGGATTTCATTCCATGATCTGTTGCAGAAAAACGCAGCCGTCCGTCACCACCTGCTGGCCGGCCTGCAGGCCGTTTAAAATCAGCACCCGCCCTGCCTGTTCGGTCCCGATGGTCACTTCGCGCCGCGTGAACTCACCGGGCTGGTCCTGGACAAAGACGTAATGCTTTTGACCTTTCAGAAACACCGCCGGCGCCGGCGCGCTGATGTCCGCGGCGGCTTCGCCGGGCAGGCTCACGTTGACGAACATCTCCGCCTTGAGCAGCCGCTGCTGGTTGTCCACCGCCCCCCGCACCTTGATCGTGCGCGTGTTGGGGTCAAGCGATTCCGCCACTTTTTCCACACGTCCCGTGAAGCTCTGGCCGGAAAAGGCCCGGCTGGTCACCGTAAATTCCTGCCCCGGCCGCAAGTGCGGCAGGTCCACTTCCGTCGCATCGATCTGGATCCACAAATGCGCCGGATCGCTGACGGTGTAACATGGGGCGGTGATTTCCGGCACATTGGCCAGCATCTGGTCCGGCCGGATTTCCTGCCCCGCGCCAACCGTCTTATCCACGACGGTTCCCGCCAGCGGACTGCGCAGATTGAAGATTTCATCCAGCGAATCGGCGCTGGCGCCGTACGCCGCAAGCTTTGAGATGGCCCGGGAATGTTCGGCTTCGGCCTGCACGGCGGCGTCCTCGGCGGCCTCCACATCTTTCTGCGCCGCCGCGCCGTGCGCGTACAATTCGCGCAGGCGCGCGAGGCTCCGCTGCGCCAGTTTCAAATCGCCTTCCGCCTTGCGCGCATCCGCCTGCGCCTGCCCGAAATCCGGCGATTCGATTTCCGCCAGCGGGCCGTTTTGCTCCACCGTGTCGCCGATGTCCGCGATGATTTTCCGGACCCGGCCCGCGAACGGCGTGAAGATGCGCACCGTCACGTCATCATTCCAGATCAGCCGGCCGGAAAGCTCGATGCTGGCGGGCGCGCGCAATTCGGCCGGCGCCACTTCCAAGGAGGCGAGCTGCGGCGAGTCCGGCGGAAAAGTGATTTTTTCGCCGGTAACCACGGGGTCGTAAGCCTGCTCCGGGGCGGCCGGCCGATGGCAGCCCGTCAGGCCGGCCAGCAGGATGAGGCAGTTGAGGATGCGAAAATTTTTCATGGGATGGCATCAGGGAAATTTGTCATGGCAGCGGCTTTCAAATCGGCGACGGCGCTGGCGGCATCGGCCTGGGCCTGGGCGGTGGCCAGCCGGGCGTCGTTGTCCGCCCGTTCGGCCTCCAGCAGGTCCACCAGGGAGGCGCCGCCCTTTTCATACGCAAAGGCCACCGACTCGCGCACTTTTTCCGATTTCGGAAGAATCTGTTGCTGATACCGCTCCAAACGTTCGGCGGCTTCCTGGAATTCAGCCCGGGCATTGGCCAGGTCCGCCGCGGCCTGGGCCTTCGCCTTTGCCAGCGCGAGCGCATTTTTATCCACGGTCGCCTGGGCGGCCTTGATTTCGCCCCGGTTCCAGTTCCAAAGCGGCAACGGAAAGGAAACGCCGACCAGCAGGGTGTTCACCGGCGGGCCACCGCCAGGCGGATTATGTTCCTCGCCGACGGTCAAGGTCGGGTCGGGAATCCGCATGGCCTGCTGCAGCTTGAGATCGTATTTTGACTGGTTCAAATCCGCTTCCGCGGCCAGCACGTCGGGGCGCAGGACGTTCGTTTTTGATTCAGTTGATGGGGGCGCGGTAATGGCCATCTGCTCCAGCGTGTCGGCGGGCAGCCAGTCGCCTTTCGGTTGCCCGCTGCCGAGCAGGATTTCCACGGCGATGCGCGCTTGCTTGGCGGCGGCCTCGGCGGATTTGGCCTGGAGGGCGAAAACATCCGCGTTGTTTTCCATCTGTTTTTCGTCGGCCTCCGAAATATCCCCCGCTGTCAACCGGGTTTGGGCGATGGCCACCTCGTGTTGCAGCAATTGGCTGGATGCATTCAAGATGCGGGCGTTCTCGCCGGCCAGCGCCGCCGCCAGATACGCCTTGGTGACCCCCTGATCCAGCAGCCGGCGCGCATCGTGGAAACGGGCGCGGGCGCCGGTGACGCCCGCCTGGGCGGAGGCCTTGCGGTCGCGCCGTTTGCCCCCGATCTCGATGAGCTGGTTGACGGCAAAAATCGTGTCGTAACTGCGGCCCGAAAGGTCATTGCCCATGGGCGTGCTGCTTTCGTGAGCACCGATTTTGGCGGTGGAATAGGAAAAGGTCGGGTTTGGGAATTCCTTCACGACCAGAAGTTGGGCCTGCGCGGCGTCCAGACCGCTTTTGGCCGCGAGCAGATCCCAGTTGCGCTCAAAAGCGATCTCCCGGGCTTGCGACAGTGAAAGCGTATTCGTCGCCGCCAAATCACTTTGCGCCAAGACTTGCGGCTGGCAAGCGCCGAAGAGCGCCGCGATGAGCAGCCGGGCCAAAAACGTTCGTTGGAAATGTGTGCGAATCAACACGTCTCATTGGAACAGAGACCGTGCCTCCCGCATATCAGGCGCAGGATAATTCTCTACTAGGGCATTGCCCTAGGTTGCAGGTTCGCACGGTGTTGCACGAGCAGACCAGCCAGGAGGCTTCAAAATTCCCAATGCACCCGCGCCCCGAAAACTGACACCGGCCCGCGATCCCGGTTGAATGCCGGGTCGGCGATGAATTGATAATCCAGCGTGGTATGAACAGTTTTCCAAACCTTGAAGTCGTAATAGGTCTCAATGATTTTCTCCCAGCCATAATTCAGGCTGCCATCCCCCGCCAGGATGCCCAAACCACCCGCCGCGAGAAAGTCTTGATGCGATTTGGAAATGCCATTGAGCACTCCGGCCAAAGCAAACGTGTCCTCCGGCCGCCGCCACGCTTCGCCCTTGATGCTGATGCCCGCCGAGGCCGAATAATCGACGTCGCTGAAAACCCACCCCTCATTTTTCCCGTCGCTCCAGCCGAGCCGCGAGAAGACCCCCACGTTTTTGGCAACCTCCTGTTCCAGATTCAGCCCGAAGCCGTACTTGTAGCGAAATTTGGCCGAGGCGTTGATATCGGCCGGCCGGGCCGGGCTGTTGACCGCATCCTGATAACTGCCCATGTTGGCGCGGTTGATATAGGCGAGCAAGCGGATCGCGCCCGGATGCGCGTTGAAGCTGAAACGGCGCTCGAATTCCGTCACCATGCCCCACGCATCCAAAATCGGGCCATCCTGCGCCGAGCCGTCGTACGGCCATTTGAAGGCCCGGTCTTCGGCGGTCAGGGAATTTGCGTAGCGCGGCACCTGAAAAAAACCATAGCGCAAGGTCCATTTTGGCTGGTTCAATTCCACGGTCAGGCCGGTGGTGTAGCCGATGGCATCCGCCGGATAATCCCACGCTTCATTCGCCATCAACGACCAGCTCATGAACTGCGTGCGCGGGTCATTCGCGTAGGCGTTGTTGTCAAAAACATCCTTCGCGCTGAAGCGTCCCAGCGTGAAGGTCAGGCGGGAAACATCCTGTTTGCCGGCAAGTGTGAACTGGTCATCCTCGACGTCCTCTTGTTCGCCGCCGAAGCCGATGGTCTGGCGGATGAACAGCCGGGTGATGGCGCCGTTCGGAACCGCGGTGCCGAGGCGGAAAGCTTCGCCGTTGGGAAAACCCTCCACGCCCAAGGTGTTGTTCAGGCCAAATCCCTGCCACATCAGCCCGTCAATGTGCGCCTCGGCTCCCGGCCACAGCCGGACCCCGGCCATCAGGTCCAAGGAAACCGATTCGCGCGTCTGGCCGCCGGGCGACAAGCTGTTCGGCCCGGAATACTTCGCGGAAAAACCGGGATAGCCCTGCACGATGTCGGTGTTTTGCACGTGCCAGTTCCAGTTTTGCGGAGCGCCAACCGCTGGCGCTCCCACGGCGGCTGCCGGCACGGTGTTGGTGGCCAATGGCGACCCGGGCGCGAAACGTCCGTCTTTGGTCAAATCGCCCGGGCTCGATTCAGTTGAAACCTGTGCCGCCGCCACGACGGAACAGGAGGCGGCGGTGGCGGCGCCCATCAGCTTGAAACGCTCCTTTGATCGTAACTTCATTTTGAAATGTATCCTATGCTACAATTTTGCAGGATGTCAACCGCGATTGCCATTGCCCGGCCAATTTATGGCTTTTAATATCCCACCATGCTTCGGCGACCCGTGTGGATTTATCGGAATAACAAACCCGCGCCACTCAAGGCCGCCTGAAGAAGCTTAAGGATTGTCAGCCCGCCGGATAATTTTCGTGCCAGCGCACGGCTTCGCGCAGCAGTTCGGCGGCGTTGGTCAGCCGGAGCTTTTCCTTGATGTGCGCGCAGTGGGCCTGGACGGTTTTCATGCTCACATTCATCATCCCGGCGACCTGCCGGGTTTCGTAGCCTTTGCCCAGCAGTTGAAACACCTCCAGTTCCCGGTCACTCAATTGTTCCACCAGCGAACCGCCCGCGGGCAGGCGGCCATCCACAAATTTTTCCGCAAACGCCGCCGCCAGGCTCTCGCTCATGTAGATCTTGCCCGCCAGCACCTGCCGGATCACCGTGATCACCTTTTTGGCCGTCTCGGATTTCATGATGTACCCCCGCGCGCCGGCCCGCAGCGCCCGCTCCGCATACAGCCGCTCATCGTGCATGGAGAGCACGATGATGGCGACCTGCGGCTGCATCACCTTGAGATTTTTGATCAATTCGATCCCCGAACCGTGCTTGATGGAGATGTCCACGACCGCGACATCGGGTTTGGTCGCGGCAATTTGCTGCAACGCATCGGGCGCATCTTCCGATTCGCCGCAGACCACCAGGTCCGGTTGTTGGTGGATCAGGTTGGTCAGCCATTCGCGCACCAGCGGATGGTCGTCCACCAAAAAAATTTTCGTCCTGGGCTTGTTCACGTTGGGGTTATGCGGGGCGCGGCTTCGTTGCGGAGTTCACAGGTGACCAGCGTGCCGCCCGGTTCACCCCGGCGCACGTTGAATTTTGCGCCGATCATGCTGGAACGATGGGCCATGATGCGCAACCCCATGCCGCGTTGCTTGGGGAGCGGATCGGGGAGGCCCACGCCATCGTCTTTCACGGACAGCTCATTCCCGGCCTCGCCGGCCTCCAGGCGGATCAAGATGTTTCCGGCCTTGCCATGTTTGATGGCGTTGCGAACGGCCTCCTGGGCGATCCGGTAGAGGTGCCCGGCCGTGGCGGTATCGTGAACCAGCACGGGCGAGTCGCATTCAAACCGGCAGGCGACTTTATACAAGGCGCTGCTGGTGGCGGCAAATTCCTCCAGCGCCAGCATCAGGCCGTCCGCCTCCATTTCCACCGGATACAACCCCTTGGCCAGCCGGCGGGAAAGGTTGATGCCCTCTTCCACGATCGCCACCACTTTGCCGGCGTCCGCGGTTTCAGGCCGGCCCTGCGCCGCCAGCTTTTCCTCCAGCACCTGCCCGGCGAGCGTCGCGCCGGTGAGATGCTGGCACAGGCCGTCATGGAGATCCTGGCCGATGCGGCGCTGTTCCCGTTCGCTGATTTCCAGCAGTTCGCGCTCCAGCCGTTCCCGCTCGGCGATCTCCTCCGTCAGGGCGCTGGTCCGCTGCCGGACCTGGCGCTCCAGGTTCTGATGGAACGACCGCAGGTTGGCCAGCAGCCAGACCACCACGAGATAAAACGTCAGCAGCACGAGCGCATTCCAGATGGGGATCAACGGACTGGCAAAGCGGGCGCCGCTGGCAAAATCACCCACGACCCACACCGCCACGCTCAGACCGGACACCAGCACGCCAAACCCCTTGCCCACAAACCAGACCGCCAGGGCCACGCTCATCAGGTAGAAAACGGAAAAGGAGATCTCGTGTCCCGTCAGATAATCCACCCAGCCGATCACCGTGATGATGGCCAGCGCAGACAGGACCAGAACAAAGCGTGGGCGGCTTTCGAGTTGTTTGATGAATCCGGGCATGGATGTTGGGGTATTCATGGTTTCCCGCTGCGTTTCATAAACACCAGACCCCGCGCAAAGTGTCAAACGTAATGTCGACCGCCGGCGGCATTCGGGCGCAGCTTGACACTCTCCTTGTTCGGAGTTCGGCCTTTAGGCGGTTCAGGTGAAATGATGCGCTTGGCCGCCTAAAGGCGGAACTCCAAACGGGCAGACTCCCTGCGCTTAAGGACAGTGTCAAGATGCGCCGGCAGCATTGCGCCGGCCGCATTCACCCCATCAACTTCACCCACGCGAGCAGCCCGGCCAGGGCGGCCAGCGTCACCGGAATTCCCAGGCGCGCAAAATCCCAGAAGGAAATCTTGATCCCCATCTCCCGCGCCTGTTGCACCACGATGATGTTGGACACGCTGCCGATGATGATCAGGCTGCCGCCAAAGCTGTTGGCCAGCGCCAGGATGTAGGGCACGGCGGGGAGGGACAGCTTGGTCACCTTCAGCAGCAGCATCACGGCGGCGGAATTGCCGACCAGATTGGACAGCCCGGCCGTCGTCAACGCCAGATTGACCGGGGCATCGAGATTAAATCCACCCTGCGCCAGCCAGTGGATGGCCTGCTCGCCGTAACCGGTGGACTGAAAAGCGCCCGCGACGACAAACAGGCCCATGAACAGCACCAAAATCGGCCACTCCACCAGCCCCAGCAAATCTTCGGTGCGGAATTTGGTGCTGGCCAGATGAATGCCCGCGGCGGCCAGCGCGATCACCTCCTTGGGGATGGAAGTGAAGAACAGCGCGATCACCGCCAAGAGGATGGCCATGCCCTTGATCGTGTGCAGACGGTCGAACGGATAGCTCGGCTGGACCGGGCCGCTTTGCACGGACCCGGACAACTGTAATTTATTTTTCGAGAGCTGCCAGATGATGCCATACGCGGCGAGCATGGCAAACGTCACCGGCACGAGGCTCCAGAGCATGTACTTGCCAAAATCCAGCGCCGCCACCTGGCCGATCATCATGTTCTGCGGATTGCCGATCAGCGTGGCGCCCGCGCCGATGTTGCTGGAAATGGTCAACGCGATCAAAAACGGAACCGGATTGAGCTGTTTCCGCAAGAGCGCAATGGCCGTGATGGGCGCAAACGCATAGCACACGATGTCATGGTTCAGAAACGCCGAGAGGCCGCCGGTCACCAGCATCAGGATCAACAGGAACCGCGCGGGATGACCAAGCTGGTCGGCGAGGGCCGCCGCGACCTTGTCATAGAACCCCGAGAGGCGGAGCTGGGCGGAGATGACAAAAAATCCGAAGAGCAGGGAGATGGTCGGCCCGTTGACGTAGGAAATGGCATTCTCGGTGGTGATGCCGCCGAAGATCATCAGGGCAATCGCACCCAGCAGGGCGATGCCCACGCGGTTGAGCTTCAATCCCGGGATGTGGCCGACGGCGATCCCCGCATAGGTCACGGCGAAAATCACCAGGATGGTCTTGTCGAGGGACATTTATTTTCAACAGCCAGGCATGGAAAAACCGGGCGGCCAAACGCGACCGGCCGGCCCGTTTTAATCCGGCTCCATGACTTTTGAGATGATTATTGACGGGTTTGGCCGCGTCAATGCACATCCCTCCACCACTTGCAGCAGTGGTGCGGTTCGCCACTGTCCTTAAAAGCGGGGGCGTCTGCCCGTTTGGAGTTCCGCCTTTAGGCGGCCAAGCGCGTCATTTCACCCGAACCGCCTAAAGGCGGAACTCCAAACAAGGACAGGGTCAAGCGGCACCGTTTACAGTGGCAGGAAGAACAAAACGTACACCATCTGGGCCGTGGCGAGGGCACCGAGAACGCTGGAAGCGATCCAGAGCGGCTTTTTCTTCACGATCAGACACATCGCCCCGAGGGCGATGGCGATCTGGTAGAGGGTGATGGCCAGACCCATCTGCTTGGAATGCTCCGCCGCCACCGTCGCCGTCTGGCGCGCGAGGTCGCGGGCCGCCTCATATTTTTTTGCCAGAGCCGTGATGTCCGCCTTGTCCGTCTCGTATTTTGCGATCTTCGCCTTCATCTTGGTCACGGCGGCCGCCTCCGGCGCGGGCGCGGCATTCAGATGATCCAGCTCGATTTCGTAGAGGTTTTGCTTGATGGACTTGGCTTCAAAATAGGACCACTGGTCGGAAGCCTGCGTCTGGTTGAACGTCGCCTCGTTCATCTCCTTCAGCGTGCGGGTGGAGAACCCGCCGCCTTTGAGGGTGGCGACGGCCGCGAGCACCGCGATGATCACCATCGTGAGCGAGACGTACCGCGTCCACTGCTCACTCTTCGCCTTTTCCTTCTGGGCCACATGTTCGGCCCGCACTTCCCGCACCAACTCTTTTAATTCATTCAGGTCGGATGTCTGCATAGTGTATCGTTCAAAAACGTTCCCGCGCCCGGCCACCATGGCCGGAACGGCCGGATACAATGCATAAATCTCCCCGCGCTGTCCAGTTTCCGGGTCGCCAGGCAGGGCGCATCACTTCTGCGTGTCGTCGCGTCGAATCAGGGCGCGTTCGTTGGCAATCGCGGCGGGCAGAGGACTGCCCGCCCTACCTGCCGCGGTGCCAATATTAAATTTAACTGCCATGCTAATCTCCCATGCCATCCTTCCAAGCCGAGTTGAGCGGGTAAATGGTGAGCGATTGAATGGTGACTGATCCGCCCTCGGCCTTCGCTGACAGTCCGTTCTCGTTGGGCAGGACAAACCGGGTGGAAGAAATCTCGCCTTGATTCACAAAAGTTTCGATCGACGCGCGATCGACCAAAATTTCCACCGTCTGGATGTGATCCATAACCGATGCCGGACTGTTGCCGGATTCAACCGTTTGCGAAGTCAGGATCACCGGGACGCCACGAATGTTGAACGTCAGCCTGGCCCCGACTGGAATATTCAGCTCCGCCCGGAGGTGAAACAATCGTCCAGCCGGCTCCAACGGCAGCACCTGGCCGGCATTCAAGGTGCGGTTGGTCCAAGTGTCCTGCCCATGGTGCAAAAGGGCAATCTCGCGGATGGGGGCGCGAAATACGCGGAGGCCGTTGGTCGTGCCATGCAACGTCAGTTCGCAGGGGAAGCTGATTTGCTGGTTGAACGGCATGTCGAGAAATGGCGGCTCCCGCATCCACGCAACCTGAATTCTCCGCCCGTCACCCGTCTCGGTGTTCCCCCAAGTTTGCGTGGCGTAGAAATTGGGGCCGACATCGCAGGGATGCCGCCCGGTCTCTTCTTTGAATTCCGTGCCGTCAAAGCTGCCGATGGAATAATTGCCATTGCCTTGGATGAGCACCCACTTCATCTGGTTCGGATCCCCGTCAACCGGGAGCTGAAAAAAATCCGGACACTCGAAGCTGTCCTTGATCGGGTGGTGCTCGTCCTGCCAGCTTAATAAATTCGTGGAAGTCAGAATATGATACTGGCTGTCCCCATAAAGCATCATGACCCAATGGTTGCCGGGCGCATACCAGAACACCTTGGGATCGCGTTCGGGGTGAACCAAGATCGGATTCTTTTCATAATGCTTCCAGGTGCGGCCGTGATCCAAACTATAGGCGATGCACTGGCTGCGATTGTCCCAGCGCGGGAAGAAGGCAACCATTGCCGGATGGGCCGGGTCGGGGGACAACCCCGAGGTGTTTTGGTAATCCACCACGCAGGTTCCCGACTGGTCGCCGCTGCCGGGCTGTTCCTCCCAGAAGGCGGGCGCCAGCTCGGTCCAGTGGACCAAATCACGGCTCACCGCATGAATCCAGCATTTGGCCCATCTTTGGGCGAACAGGTGATACTCGCCATCATAATAAATGAGGCCGTTAAGATCATTCACCCAACCTTCCTGCTGCATGCCGGGATTAAGCCGGTCCATGGTCCATTGGCGGGCGGTAAAGTGGAATTGCGGGCGCAAGGACTCGCGGTACAGCGGTTCGGTCACCACCGGCAGCCGCTCCGGTTTGTCGGTCTGAACCAGGTGATCCACATTGATGTGCCCCCAATCGCCGACCGCCTGGTCCACGATTTGCACCTGCGCCTTTTGACCCAGGAACCGGCTGACCGCCCAACTGGCCGGCACCAGGCGGTCGCTGCGCCAGCCCGTTGCGCTTTTTACAACTTGGCCATTGATGAGCAAGTTGACACAAGTATCGCGCTCGTAGTCGCCGCCACCGATGCGGAAGGAAATATAATTACGGACAATCTTGAATTCCGGCGAAGTGAGGGTACCCGTCGGCGCATCGCCTTCCATCTCGCTGCTGACCACCCGGTTGTCACTGGCGTTTTCAATCTCCAACTTGGGCAGCAGTTCATCCGCCGCCGGCCCCAGGCGAAAGGCCGTGCCAGTCGCCTTCCAATCGCCATAGTTGGTGCTGCCAAAGCGGCCGATCGCCAAGTCTTCGCCATGACAATTCGCTTGGAATGCCAGTTGGATGGCGAAAGTCATGAGGCAGAAACCGACGGCGTGGATCAAGCGGGTCTTCATAATCTTGTCAATTCACCAGTATCGGGCGGGTCTTATGCGGGTCAGCAAGCTCGCCGGCTGATGAGCTAGCGTTTTCCGGCAAAGCTTTCCGCCGTGCGTTCCTTGAATGATGGCAGCGTCTGAACGCGGTGCGGTCCCGCTTGATACCAAAATGCCACCGACGTGTAGTCGTCGGCATCGTTCGTCGTGGGCGTGCCGTTGTGGTGCTGGTTTTGGATTTCCACTTTCAAGGACCGCTGAAACCGCACCGGGTTGGCCACATACCACCGATACATCCGGTTGACGCCGTTGTCATTTAAAACATGGCCGCAATAAGGTGACGAAAAAATCCGCCAATGGGGATCTTCCCAACAAGACCCAAACTCATCTTCGGTGCCGGGGGTGTGGCCGGTCGTCTGGCCATCCAGATCAAATAGCGTGTCACCCTCGCCAAACCAGACGGTTGGCGATTTGGAAACCACTTGCAGAAAGCATCCCACATATTGACCCCGGCCCTGTGTTTCCATGATGGTGTGCAAACCGTTGGTGACCGGATTGCTGCGGCGCCACTCGCCGTGCAACCGGCTGGGCTCTTTGGCATAAACCGCGTTTTGCTCGACGTCAACGCCGTAGGCCACTTTCTGGGAATAGTCGCGATCCCCGTCATTGGCCAAAACAAACCGCGCCCGTTTCGAAAACGGCATCGGCATATAGCTCATAAAACAGGCGTGGTTGACCTGCATCAGCGTGGACTGGTAATCAATCGTCCGGCCGCCGATGGCACCGAAGAAATCCGCCAAGGGCATCTGTATGCTGGGATATTTCTCATCATCCCAAAACACCTTCAAGATCAATCCGGGATACCATTTTCCCACCGTGTCATCGGTGATGTAGAAATAGGTCACCTTGCCCGGGCCGCCAAAGTCAGCCAAGACCTGCTCCCCGCCTTTCGGTATGACAATTTGATGAAAATCCATCTGGCTGCGCGTGACGCCGCCGGTGATGCGATACAGGTCGGGTGCGGTTTGGGCGAAAGTGTTTGCCGGTGACCAGAAGATGAGGATGGCACCCACCGCGAGTCTGCGGAGAAAGCGGGCGGCGAAAAACGAGACGGGCCGTCTAGTTTCAGGCTGGATTTTGAATAAAGCTCTTGATTGATTTGCCAATCGAAAAGAAAAAATGGTGCGCATAGCAGGACTTGAACCTGCACACCTTGCGGCACTACCACCTCAAAGTAGCGTGTCTGCCAATTCCACCATATGCGCAACCGGATAGTGAATATACGGGTTTGGTTGAGTTTGGAAAGAGCAAAAAAGAGGGTTGTCTAACCGATTGTCTAACCGGCCGGAGAAAATCGAAGAAAAAAGGGCGGTTTCAACGGGTTGCGCATGGGTTGTTCCGGATGAAAAGCACCGGAATTATTTACGCAGTCTTCAAATCAGCTGGCAAGACACGGTGGAAAAATCTGGGCACGGATGATGTGAGGCAAGCACGCGAATTGTTGGGTGAGGAAATCCAGCGTGAGGCGAAGGTGGACTGGAAGCGGGCCCGGTCCATCAATTTGCTCGACCTGATCCAACACTACGAATCCAACCCGATGAATCTGGCGCCCTCAACGCTTAGAACCCGGACGTTGTTGCTTAAAGTTTTCAAGGAGACGTGGCCTTATGGTTTGACGATGAAGGTGACCGGGCGGATCGGACCGAGCCGAGCGTGGCAGCGCTGAATCAGGAGGCCGAGGAATCGGCACGTAAAAAGGGCCGTAGTGCCAGGTTTGCTGTACAGGTGGTATCACGTTACAAGTTCACCTGTGCGCTGACCGGACTGTGTTGTTTGACGGTGGATGGTGCGGCGATCGTGGATGCCGCTCACATCGAGCCGTTTTCGGAAAACCAGAATGATGACATTGAGAACGGTGTAGCTCTTTGCAAGAACGCGCACTGGATGTTTGATGAGGGATTATGGGCCGTCCGTGCTGATGGGCGGGTGGTGCTGGCACCGCAGCGTTTCACGGAAAACGGTCCGGAGGGATTGCGGCTCCAGCCGTATGCCGGTCGGCTATTGCAATTTGCGGCAGGTGTGACACTGCGACCGAATCCGAAATATTTTGGCCAACATCAAACATTTCACGGTTTCGGTGCTTAACGGCAACACGGCAGGGGGGGCGGAGTGGTAGAAGCTTTGAAAGAAATCACGAATTTTTAGCAAACCAACCAAAGCGATTCTCCCGGTGCCAAGCGAGCGCTTCCGGATGTGGGTGATAGGCTGAATCACTGGGCAGAACAATCCGCTTGCGGTCAGTGGCCATAAGCGGGAAGCCTTTGAAATCGGCGAGCTTTGCCTTTGGATGGATTTCGACTTCGTACTGGTCAGTAATCGTGAAGATTCCCTGGTCGAAGGCCCAGTGCACTGACTTGGATAACGAGAGGCCGTTGCGGGGATCATCCGTTCCACATTTTTCTTTGCCAATGATGTGAGCGGCGTCCGCCTCCACCGTGGCAGAATACACAAATTTCTGACCAGTCACCGCGCAGGTTTTGTCATAATTGTCGAGGACCACGTCGCGAAAAGCTTGATCACGCCGCTGCGCATTAACTTTGTATAGCACGCGGTCTTCGCGCAGAAACGGCTGCCAGTCTTCCAGTGATTCCAACCGAAGCACAGTTTCAATGAGTTCATCCTTAAGCGGGCCGTTTAGATAATCGGTAAACCGGTCGGCGGGAACACCACGGATGCTGAACAGGTCGCGCCGATCATCGAACGACTCGACCAAGCCCAAGCCGAGTATGCGATAACGCGTGCCGGTGGCGGAAGTTTTATCGCTGACTTGCTTGAGCACCAGCAACGGCTCTGTATCGGTCATACACAGGACCAAGGCGACATTCGCCGCAATGTTCATCCCGCCAGCCTTGGGGCTGTAATTCATCCACCATGTTCCGTCTGGATGGAAATGAGTTTGGTCGTGATAGGGGCTCTTGAGCATGGAAGCAATGCTCAGGGGGTAATTTGACCATGCTGGCTTGTAGATTCCCTCGATCAAATGGTGAACGCGGTCAACGCCTGGCAGCTGGGGATTCTGAACGAAACTGGCCGGAACAATCCGGCCAAATCGGGAGGCCAAAAGCTCGAAAATCTGCCGTCGCTTGGCGCGATCGTCATTCATAGCTCCTGTGGGCCGGTTGGGCATTCGCGGAGCCAGGATGCGAAGTCTGACGGCAGACTGCACGTAGAAAATGGAAGTATGAACCGTTGCAAACAAACGACCGGCACGGATTGATAGCGATTTTATGGGCGATCGGGACTGCAATGACACCTGGCATGAGTATTTATTGAAGGCGGAAGCAATTGTTTTGGTGCCACTCTAAAAACTCTTTTGACGGGCGGTCGGCGGCGGATTGGGGGGTGACCTGCAGCTCCTTACCTTCTAAAGCGTAATATTCCCGGCCGTTTGAGAATTCATCGCGAATCCTACGGCTGACGGCAACGCGATAGTCATTCGTAATGGTTATGTAGCCACGGTCAAAAAGTGTATGCAGATCGGAGCGCAGAAAGATGCCGTTTGAGATACTGTGCGGCCCTTCGTCGGCAAAAGGACGAATATGCGCCGCTTCCAGAACCGGCAACGTTTTTTCGCCAGTCACAGCACAGCGACGTTGATAGCCTTCCATGACCACGACGCGAAACCCGCCCTGACCCAAGCGTGGCGCGAATATTTGCGGGTTGCCGTAACGGTTCGATTGAACAGGGACCGGTTGGTCTCGCAAACTATCACCGGCCATCGCCAATCTTGCATTCTCCCAAAGTTTCGCGCCTTCGCCGAAACTTGTATCGTAGCGTTTGCCGGTAACAATGTTTCGACTCCAATCAGCGGGTGCAGGAAAATACTTCGCTTCACTCAAGTAAAACGGCTGGGTCAACACCGTGCAGCCGATAGTCGGATTGCGCTCGTTATCGCCCCGAATGGCGCTGATTTTACGCCGAAACGCATCGAGCGACTGGAAGCCATTGGCTTCTTTGAAGACCTCCCAGGCGAGATCCAGTGGAAGGGTGGTATGGCGAACAAAATAAGCGCCGCCGACGATCCGGTGTTCAGGAAAGCGGGACTTGAACAGAAAAAGTTCCCCGGGACTGATCGCGCCGAAGTTATTGGCACCATGGGGACGCCAGAAGTTCATTTCATCGGCATTACGAGCGCGAAGAAATCTGAACCAGTCACCATCCGTTATGCCGACGTACAAATTCATCCTGGTGGTCCGACCGTGAGCAAAATATGCATTGGTATAACTTTCGGCAAAAATATTATTTGCGCAATCGTTTGGTGGTCTTGTATTCGGTGTATTTCTTGGAGCTTCCCCGAACCTGGTCCGCCGGATATTTGGCTTCATTGTGCGCCATCTTCTCCGCAATCGCCTTGGCAAAGTCGATTCCCAGATTATCGGACAGCTCGATCAAATAAACCGCCACATCCGCGATCTCATGGCTGATTTCCGTCTTCTTCTTTCGCGCGATGGCCATACTTTCTTTAGGTGTGCACCATTGAAAATGTTCCAGCAACTCATTGGCCTCGATGGAGATTGAGCAGGCCAAGTTTTTGGGGCTGTGAAACTGCATCCAGTCCCGCGCATCACGAAACTTGCGAATCCGGTTGCGAATTTTATTGAGTTCATTCATAGACTAAAGTCGGGTCTTTCCCTGACGCTCCATCTCCATCAAAGCACGCAGGCCACGGTAAAAGCATTCCTTCTTGTAGGCGAGTTCCCAGTCTCGAATAAAGTTGGCTGCGTCCAATTTCCCGGCTTTCAGCAGGCGAGCGAGGTCTTGCTCACGATTCTTCCGGCTTCGGCGGGATCGATCTATCCAAGCAGGTGGAATGTTCGCTCCGCCCTCACGTAGGGTAGAGATAGCGAGGGGGAGGTTGATATCAAGGACATCGTTGAGTTGGTGGAGCATGATGATGAAAAAACACTGGTTGACCACAACCTCATTTCAGCAGATTACGGGTATACCATTGAGGAATTAAAAAGCAAAAACGAAGCAGCCTGGAAAAAGGTCAGCGAGCGATTCCTTCGCATTGCCGTGTATAAATATCATGACATTGTAAATTTTTATTTGTCGGGGGTGGACGAAGCAGATGCCAAAAGTGCCGTTGCTGACATCGTTCCCGACCTTCAGAAGACGATTGCCAAATATCCCTCGGTCCCGGCGCTGCACGCGGCATTTAGGAAAGCGCTTGGCCGGGATATTCGTTCCTTGCAGAGAAAATTTCTCACTAAAAAGCGCGGCTCAGGGTTGGTTGACAATTCGGCGGAAATTCATGGGCTTGGCACGACTGACGCGCCAATCTCGCAGGATAAGACCAAGCTGCCAAGTTCGAAGCTGGAGGTTGTGGTGGTAAAATCGAATCCAAATACCCGGAGAATTGCTAAAGGGAAAGCGACAACAAAATCTCTGGGGTCGAAATAGGAAAACATACGGCGGGAAACTTTGCTACACATTCAGGGGGACGCCATTTCTGTGACCACAAAAGGGAACGGTTCATCACAGAATTTAATCGCACACAAATGAATCCGGGGCATCGCTTTTCTGTCTAACTTTCTGTCTAACCCGGATCACTTTTTTCGCCTTTTTTGTGGAAAATTTGGGGTTGAGGAGTATGGTGAGATGCAAAATGAAAGCGCTAGAATCACCAATGAATACAACACTTATTTCAACTTCAGAAGAGACGGAGAAGAATGGTCACGAATTGGGAACACTCCACCTCAAAGTAGCGTGTCTGCCAATTCCACCATATGCGCAACCGGATAGTAAACATAAGAGAATCGTTGATGGGAGGGAAGTCAAAAATGAGGGCAATCTATAACCGCCGGGCGCAACTGGACAGAGTGACGGAACCCCGGATTCAGGCACCGGGGGATCACATGATTGCATGCCCGGTGGGATACATTCACGTTCCTTTCCCAAAAATGCAGGTTTACCTGTCACTGTGTCCAGTTGCGCCTGTTATATAGCAGTTCCTGGCAAGATTGGCACAGTCGGGGCGTGTCATTTCTGCGTGCCGTCGCGGTGAATCAGGGTGCGTTGGTTGACAATCGCGGCGGGCAGGGGACGGCCCGCCCTACCTGCCGCGGTGCCAATATTAAGGCTAACTGTTATAGCACGGAGCGGGGGATGCAACCCAGCCCGGGTGGCGAGGATATGGGGTGGGCAGAACGAAGCCATGGTGAACGTGACGGGTGATGCTACTGGTGTAAGGCAGTCGGGCAAGAGACAAAAATTCGAGGACGAGAACGAGGACGAGGAGGATTGATGGGCGGAGAGAACGAAGCCAAAACGAAGCCAAATTTCGAGGGTTTTAGGGGGCTTTGCTGAACCGGTTAAAATATTGTAAATGGTTTATAATAATTGTATTACACAATTTTATGGCGCGAGGGCCGGGGTGCTCGCGGGCAGGGGAAAATTACAGAACGAAGCCAATTTAAAAGTGACGGGTGACGGGGCGCACCGACGAGGATGGAGGATGGAGGATGGAGGATCGAGGATGGCAAGGTCCGAAGTTGGCGAATCAATGGCGATTTCAGGCGGTTGGCACACGGTGAAGACGGCAAGGGGAGGGGTGGCAGTGACGGGATCGTAAAAATTCGGAAAAACCGAAATATGGCGTGTCCGACCGGGGCCGGAACTGGCGACTGGAAAGTCGCCGGCACCGGCAGGCTGGAAAGCCTGCCCTACGGCGGAGCCGGGAGGTTTCGCGAAGCGGCGTTTATGAACGGGGTCAAGCTGCGCCGCCAACCGCCAGGCTAACCCACGCGCCCGAAATCCAGGAATCCAAGCGGTTTCAAGGGGTGGGACGCGGCCGGTTTCGGATGAGGAAAACAGGAACAGTTTGCGCCGCTTTTAAATCTGCTCGGCGGAGACACTGTCGCAGGCTCTCCAAGGCCTTTGGTTAAATCTCGCCGTTACAACTGGTGAAGCGTTTTGGCGGTGACCAAAACCCGGGGTGTTGATTTAGCGGGCTGGCCACCAGATTGGTCCAGGCGGGCCCGTGCAAAACCCGTTGCTATCCTGCCGCGTTCCCGCCAGTCTGTGGTTGCCTTGGCGTTGATTTGGGCATGGCGGCGATTAACTTTTTATGGCGATGCTAAAGAATCACGGTGACAAGCAAACGTGGGCCCGGCGCATAAATGCGGCGCTGAAAAATCCGTCCCGCTGCAGTGTTGGGTTGGTGATACTTTTGACCACCAGCGGGGAGTTTTTTTTGGATCTAAACACGCCGTTGGGGGTTTCCGGTTGGGTTTGGTATTTTATCCCATTATGGCTGTCGCTATATGTCAATCGCCAGACCTTCCCCTATCTGCTGGCCGCTCTCATTTCGGTGCTGCTGATGGCCGGGTTGGAGCTTTCACCGCGTGGCAACGATTGGCAATTGTCCTTCATCAGCCGTTCCGTCGGCATCAGCGTGATCTGGCTGGTGGCGCTGTTGATTGACGCGCGCATCCGGGTGGATGTCGCCCTGCGCGCGAGTGAAGTGCGGCACCGGCTGGTGTTGGAAGATCAAACGGCGGTGATCTGCCGGTTCACCGCCGAGGGGACACTCCTCTTTGTGAACGAGGCGTATTGCCGCGTCTTCGGAAAGACCAGGTCGGAGCTGCTGGGCAGCAAGTGGCACCCGCGCGTCGTGAGCGAGGATTTGCCGATGATCGAGGAGCGCTTGCGCGGCTTGTCGCGGGCCAGCCCGGAGGTGGTCATTGAAAACCGCATCTACAACGATAAGGGCGAGGTGCGCTGGTTTCAGTTCATCAACCATGGGGTTTTCGACCCGGCCGGCACGCTGGTCGAGATGCAATCCGTTGGCCAGGATATCACCGAACGCAGGCGGGTGGAAATAAAGCTGGAGGAAACCCACCGAATGCTGACGGCGATGTGCGACAGCTCCACGGATGCGATATTCATCAAGGATGTCCAAGGGCGTTATTTAACCTTCAACCGGGAAGCCGCCAAGATGGTTGGCAAAAAACCGGAGGAGGTCATCGGCCACGATGACTTTTCCATATTTCCCGCGCCTGAAGCGAAAGTCGTCATGGACGGAGATCGCAAGGTGATGGCAGGCGGGGAGCCGCTGACTTATGAGGAAAGGGTCACCACCACGAAGGGCGTCGTCACTTATCTGTCCACCAAAGGTCCGATCGACGACGGTCACGGCCGGGTGATCGGGCTTTTTGGCATCGCCCGGGACATCACTGAACGCAAGCGGGCCGAGGAGAAAATAAACAACGCTTACGGGCTGCTGGCCGCCATGTGCGACAGTTCCACCGATGCCATTTATATAAAAGATGTTCAGGGGCGTTACCTCATTTTCAATGCCGAGTCGGCGAAGCTGGTGGGCAAGACCCCGAAGGAAGTGATCGGCCAGGATGACTATTTTATTTTTCCACCATCGGAAGCGGAGCGGATCCGGGCGGAAGACCGGAAGGTGATGGAGAGCGGACAGGTGATCACCTATGAAGATGCGGTTACGACCACGCTGGGCACCATCATTCACCTGACCACCAAAGGTCCGATCTATGATGCCGCGGGAAAGATGTCGGGAGTTTTTGGGGTTTCCCGGGACATCACCGGGCGCAAGCGGGTGGAGCAAAGCCTCAAGCTGATGGAAGAGCGCTATCGCAGCCTGGCGGAATCAACCCCCGATGCGATCTTCATTCTCGATCGCAACTCGACCATCCAATATATCAATCGCGTGGGCGCCCGGTGGCTGGGCAAGCCGGTCGAGGAGGTGTTGGGACGCACCCGCACCGAATTTTTCCCGGCGGACCTCGCGCGGCAACAGCAAGCATCCCTGCAGCGGGTTTTTGCCACGGGCGAATTGCTGCATGCCGAACGCAGCCAGACGTTTCCCGGCGGGGCAAAGTGGATTGAAACCCGGCTGGTGCCGCTGCGGGATGAGCACGGGACCGTGGTGTCAGCGATGGGGATTTCGCGTGACCTGACGGAGCGACGGCAGGCCGAGGTTCAATTGGCAACCTTGGCGCACGCGGTTCAAAGCACCGCGGAAATGATCTGCATAACGGACATGGAGGACCGCTTCACCTTTGCCAACCCCGCGTTTTTGAAAGTCTATGGTTATACCGAGGCTGAATTGCTCGGCAAGTCGCCCGCCATCCTGCTTTCTCCCGATAATCCGCCGACGCTGCTGGGCGAAATCATGGCGCAAAGCCGCGCCGGCGGCTGGCGGGGCGAGGTGCTTGACCGGCGGAAAGACGGGACGGATTTTTGGATCTACCTGAGCACGTCACAAGTCAAGGTTGGCGACGGTGAAGTCATCGGCCTCATGGGGGTGTCGCGGGATATCACGGCGCATAAGCTGGCCGAGGAAAAAATTCAGGAACTGGCCGCCATTGTACAGAGTTCCGAAGATGCGATCATCAGCATTGGGCCGGGAGAAATCATTGCCAGTTGGAACAAGGGCGCCGAGCAACTGCTGGGTTACAACGCCGGGGAGGCGGTCGGGCAGGATATTTCAATCATTGTGCCGCCCGAACAACTGGGAAAATCCAGGTCCGTCATCCGCCAGGCGGCGCGCGGCGAGCCCGGGGAGACGTATGAGTCCATCCGCCGGCACAAAGATGGCAGCTTGCGGCATGTGTCCGTCCGGGTTTCGCCGGTGATCAACCTCGCCGGGAAGGTGATCAGCATCGCGGCGATCATGCGTGACATCAGCGCCCGCATGGGGCTCGAAAAAACCATCCTCGAAATCGGCGCGGCGGAACGGCGGCGGATGGGCCATGAACTGCACGACGGCTTGGGCCAGCAATTGACCGGCATCGCTTTCAAATCCAAGGCCCTGCAGGAGGGGCTGGCTGGAGTGTCCTCCCGGTTTGCCGCGGATGCCCAAACCATCGTCAAGCTGATCAATGAAGCGATTCAGCAGACCCGCAATCTCGCCCGCGGGTTTGACCCCGTGGATTTCGAGGTGGATGGCCTGCCGGCGGCGCTACGCAATCTGGCCGCCCACACCGAAGCCGTATACGACATTGAATGCATCTTTCAATGCAATGAAGAACGCCTGGACCTGGATTCCCAGACAAACCTGACGCTTTATCGCATCACCCAGGAAGCGCTCAGCAACGCGGTCAAACATGGCCGGGCCCGGCGGATTAGGATTGACCTCCAGGCCAGAAGCGCGAAATTGGTCCTGACCATCCGGGACAATGGCGCCGGGTTTTGTCCGGATCAAAAATCGCCTCAAGGGATGGGATTGCGTGTCATGAGCTACCGTGCTAACACGGTGGGTGGCATGCTTGCCATACACTCTGAAGTGGATGTGGGCACTGAAATCAGATGTCTTTTGCCAAAAGTTCCCGTCCGGGGATGAACCAGACCGACCGACCGGTGAAAAATCCAGCGAACAAACCCAATCACAAGGCGCGTGTGCTATTGGTGGATGATCATCCGCTGGTCCGCCGCGGGTTGACGGAATTGCTCAACCGCAGCGGCGAATTCCACTGTTGCGGCGAAGCGGACTGCGCTGCGGACGCGCAAAAAGCCCTGCTCGAATTGAAGCCGGATTTAGTTTTGCTGGACTTGCGCCTGCGCAACAGCGACGGGCTGGACCTGCTCAAAGATTTCAAATTGCAGATGCCCTTCCTAAAAGTCCTGGTGTTGTCCCAACTGGATGAGATGACCTATGCGGAACGCGCCTTGCATGCCGGCGCCATGGGCTATGTGATGAAAGAAAATGCCACCGAGGAAATCATGGTGGCCATGCGGCAGGTGCTGGCGGGTGAACTTTACGTCAGTCCCCGGATCCATGTCATGGCCGTCCGGCGAATGGCCGGGGCCAAAAATAGTGCCGAGGATGACCGCGCCACGTCCGTGGAAAAACTCACGGACCGGGAATTGCAGGTGCTACAGCTTCTGGGCCATGGATTTAGCACCAAAACCATAGCGGCCGAGTTGCGCCTGAGCTTCAAGACCATTGAAACCCACCGGGA
This sequence comes from Verrucomicrobiia bacterium, assembly GCA_031290985.1. GTDB lineage: Bacteria > Verrucomicrobiota > Verrucomicrobiia > Limisphaerales > UBA11358 > UBA11358. The sequence continues at coordinate 48,202 of JARLJW010000091.1, forward strand.
AAACATCAAACGAAAATTAGGATTGCACGATGCCGCCGCCCTCGTTTACTACGCCACCCTATGGGTGCGGAACGAAGGAAAGAAGTCTGGATAATCAGAGAATTCAGCCGGCTGTTACCTGGTTCAGGCGGTTGATTAGGTGGATTTCCTACTTAATAATAAGGCTATTACCCTGATTGCCCAGCTGGACCGTCCGTGCTTGAATCTTGCAGACTTTAGATGTCATTCTGGCGGGTGGAAGCAGCTTGGTGATTATTTTGGCGGATAGGAAGTGTTAAATTGTTTTGATCACTCGCAGGTGATTAATGCGGGAAAGTGGCATGTTATGGAACCGGTTACCAGGGCAAAGGTGCTGATGGCGGAAGATCATGCTGTGGTGAGTGAGGCGCTGGCGCGCCTGATTAACCGACAGAAGGATCTTGTATTCTCCAACAAGGTGGAGAGTGGCGTCGAGGTGCTGCCGCTGGTCATGGCGCAGGACCCGGATGTGATTGTGCTGGATCTGTTGCTGAAAGACGGGGATGCCACCGCGATGATCCCGGCGCTGGTTTCCCGGTTTCCCAAACTGCGGATCCTGGTTTTTTCTCAGCTGGATGAAATTGCCTACGCGGAAAATGTCCTGAAGGCCGGCGCGCACGGTTTCATCAACAAACAAAGCACCACCAAGGAAATCCTCACGGCCATCCGCACCGTTTTGAACGGCGAAATCTACCTGAGTCGAAAGATGGCTTCCCGCCTGCTTCACCGGTTTGTGGAGAATACGGCACCCGCAGCCGGCAGCTCTCCGCCATCCCAGCTTACGCTTACCCGCCGCGAAGCGCAGATTTTACGGTTGATTGGCTCCGGCCACAAAAACGGGGATATCGCCAACCATCTCAAATTAAGCGTCAAGACTGTTGAATCCCATCGCGAAAACATGAAGCGCAAATTGGGGCTGCAATCCGCCGCCGAACTGGTTCAACATGCCATCGAATGGGTGGAGAGCCGGGTGCCGGACTCGTTGAAATTGCCGGAATAACGATTTTACTTCCTGCGGTGCGTGGTTCGCAAGTGTTGGCGGGCACAATCTTTCCTTAGGTTTAATTCCTAGCCAATTATCAGTGTTCCCTCCCGATGGTCATGACCGCCGGCTTCAGGTCTAATCTTGATGCATTAGTACGATTAGTTGCCGGCAATTCACAAAAAAGCAAAAACCCGGGCAGACTCAGAATTTAAAGGATCATTCGCATGAAAACATCGACGTCATATGCTACCCCATCGGCTTCTTCGGCAGATTTTGCCAGCGGCTTAAATAAAAAATCCAACTTTTATTTTGGCGCGCGTAAGCTGCAGGTAGCTGCCGCCGCCATGATGCAGGTGGTCAGCCGACGTCGGAGGTTCTGGCTGGCCATGTTAACGGTGGGCGCCACCCTGGCGTCGCTGGACGTGCAAGCCGCCAACCTTTATTGGGATATCAATGGCACGAACGCCGGCGCGGGCGGTTCATCACCCTCCGGGAGCTGGGACACCACCACGGCGAATTGGAACACCAGTTCTGCTGGCACTGCCGCCGCTGGCGTGTGGGCTGATGGCAACACGGCCGTTTTTTCCGCCGGCTCGGATGCCACGGGCAGCTATGGCATCACGTTGACCGGTACGGAGTCGCCGGCGGGCGTGATCTTCGAAGATGGAACCGGCACGCTGACCGGAGGAACCCTGTTATTGACGGGTGCCGGCACCATCTCAGTCAATCCGACGATCAAAGGCATAATCGCCTCACCAATTACCGGCACGGTTGGATTGACCAAGGCCGGTGCGGGTGAACTTGTGCTGCAGGCCAATAATTCATTTAGCGGCGGCTTGACGTTGCAACGGGGCACTTTGACGTTGGACAGTGATTTGGCCGCCAGTGCGGGCGCCATCACCAACAGCAACGGCGGTGGCACTGGTGGGGCTGCGGCCTTCCACAGCACCAAGAACCTGACCACGCTGGCCAACAACCTCAACTTGGGTGCGGCCAACGGGAACAACCTCGAGTTTGACGCCGACAGCGGCAACCAAATCGTTTTGAACGGTCTTATCAGCGGCTCGCATAGCTGGGTGGTCAACGGTCCGGGAACGATCGTTTTGGGCGGGGCGGCGCCCAACACATTCATCTCCACCATAACCATTGCGCAAGGCACCTTGCTTGTGACGAAGGATGCCGCGCTGGGCACGGCCGGATCTTCCGGGAACGGCACGGTGGTGAACAGCGGTGGCGCTTTGGCGATCGCGGGTGGTTTCGAATATTTCGCGCCCGAGGCGGTAACTGTCAGCGGCAGCGGGGCCGCCTCCGACGGGGCCGTCAAAAACGTCAGCGGCAACAATTTCTTCGATGGTGCGGTGACCCTTGCCGCCGCCGCTTCCCTCGGTTCTGCCAGCGGCAGTTTGGGTTTCAATTTGCCGGTGAGTGGCAGCTTCCCGTTAACAAAGGTGGGCAGTGGAATCATCGACCTCTTTGCCCAGAATAACAACTACACCACCACCCTCGTCAGTCAGGGGACGCTCGGTGTCTGGTATCCGGCCAACGCCGGCACGGGGCTGGCCACCGTCAATGCGGGTGCCCGTCTCGAGGGTAACGGCTCCGTTCCCGGCGGCATTGATCTGTCCGGAACGATATCCCCCGGCAACATTGGAATTGCACCGAACCTGCTGGATTCCGGATCCCAAACCTGGCATGGCGGCGCCACCTATGAATGGAAGTTGAACTCTGTCAATGGCGCGGCGGGTGGCGACATAAACGGCTACGGCTGGGACGATCTGGTCATTAGCGGTGGCTTGACGGTCAGTTCCACGTCGGCCAGCCGGTTTAATCTCTCGATCACATCAATCGCCTTGGATAACACGGCCGGGCCGGTTGCGGACTTCGACTACACCCAGGAATACAACTGGACCAACCTCAGCACCTCAGCGGGCATCACCGGTTTCAGCGCCAATAAATTTAACCTGGATGATTCCGCGTTTGTCAATTCGAAGGGAGGCGGCCGTTTTCTGCTGTTCACGTCCGGCAACAATCTCGTGCTTCGCTTTGACCCCGCCCCCATAATCACGGTTTGCACTAATATCGTGGTCGCCAATGACCCCGGTGCCTGCGGTGCCTTGGTCAATTTCAGCATCGTGGCCACGGACAACCAGCCCGGGGTTACTTATTCCTATTCGACAGGGGGATCGCCCGTCACATCGCCCGCCAACTTTAATGTCGGCACCGCCACGGTGACGGCCGTGGCCACGGACAGTGTCGGCAACACGGCGACGAACAGCTTTACGGTGACGGTGAAGGATGTGCAGGCACCGACGATTGCGGTCTCGCCGAACCTGGTGGTGACGAATGATGTGGGCGTGTGTGGGGCGACGGTGACGTATATCGCGCCGGTGGTGGGAGATAATTGCGCGGTATTGAGCACGGTGCAGACGGCGGGCCAGGCGAGCGGGACGGTGTTCCCGGTGGGCGTGACGACGAACGTGTTTGTGGTGACGGATATTCATGGCAACACGGCGACGAACAGCTTTACGGTGACGGTAAACGATGTGGAAAAACCGGTGGTCGTGACCCGGAACCTGGTGAAAAATTTCACGGGCAGCCTGATAACCATCACACCCGCAGATATAGATAACGGCAGCCATGATAATTGCAGTTCAGTTACCCTGCTCTCCGTGGTCCCGGACACGTTCGGCTGCTCCCAAATCGGGGTAACCTCGGTCACCCTGACCGTGGTCGACGGCCACGGCAACACCAACACCGGCACGGCCACGGTGACGGTGACCGATGGTCGGGTGACACCGCCGACGGTTGTGTATGTGGATGCCAATTATGCCGCGAGCAATGCGTGCGATCTGGTGAGTTTCCCGGCCGGCGGCGCCGGCACCGCAAATTTCATCGGCTACAACGCCTTTGCTACAATTCAAGCCGCAGTCAACGCCGTGGCCGCCGGTGGCCTGGTCAATGTGGCGGCTGGAACTTATCCGGAACAGTTGACTTTGAACAAACAGGTTCATCTGGTCGGACCTAACAGTGGAGTGGCTGGTTATGCCGTCCGCGGTGCGGAGGCATTGATCATTCCGCCTTCGGTTTTGAATACGGCTAGCTCGCAGCGCGAATGGAATACGACCCCGATAGTCAGCATTGTTGCAGACGGCGTGACCGTGGACGGCTTTCGGATCAGCGGCGACAATCCCACACTGGCAGGTTACAGCTATGCGGGCTTGAATGTCTGCGCCAGTCTGGCCGTCAACTCCACCGCCAACAATGTTGTGTTCCAGAATAATATCATCGAAAAAGTGACCTATACCGGATTTGCCTCCCCGGGCGACCAGATTTCACCGCAATACACCGGGCTCGTGGTGGCCGGCAATCTGTTCGATAACATTCACGACTTGAACCAGGTTGGCTATGGTTATGCGATGGACATCCTGGGAACCGCCGGAAGCATCATCAATAACAAGGTGACCAATACGCGCACCGGCCTGGAGATCCAGCCTTACCGGGTGGTTGGGTCGGCGGTGGTCGTGAGCAACAACGACATCTCCGTCTGGCGGATGGGTATTTACTATAACTATGCCGAAGTCGGGGCTGGCGCCTGGACCATTATTGGCAATCAGATTGCCGCCTGTTTGCCGCCGGTCGCGCCCACCGGGCCGGTGGTCTGGGAAGGTATCCGTGCGGAAACCATGCGCGCCGATGGTAATGGTGGTTTCATCACCAGCAATACGGTGGATGGCACCATTGCCTTGACCGACCCGAACCATGTCTGGGGCGGTTTCGCGCATGCGGTCTGGGGCCTGCGTTACAAGGGCGGTGGTTCTGATTCAACCAACGTGTTTTTTACGGGCAACGCGGTGCAAAACGTTTCGTTTGGCTTCGTCCATGATGCCCCGGCCAATATTGTTCTGACGGGCAACAGTTTCTCCGCTTCCGATTCGGATATTCAAGTTCAACAGGATTACTCCGGCGCCGGGGCTCCCTTGGGGAGCGGCGGCACGGGTAACATTGACGCCACCGGCGGCAATACTTACGAAGGGATTGATTCAACCACCGCCAGTCTGGCCCAGCTCTTTGCCATCGAAGACAAAATCCAGCATCAGGTGGATAATTCGGCGCTGGGCTTGGTGCGGGTCCGACCGGCGAACATTTATGTCACCACCGCCAGCGGCAGCATCCAACGCGGCCTTAACGCCGCGAGCGCCGGCGATACCAATAACGTATCCGCCGGTTCATTTGGCGAAAATCTGACCGTAAGCAAATGGGTTGTTCTCGCGGGCGCAGGCAGTGGCAACAATCCGGCCTCGGCCACGATCATCACCTCTGCCGCCGGCAGCACGCCGGTCATCTCGATTGCCGCCGGCGGGACCAGTCCGACGGCGCGGCTGGAGTTGCGCAACCTGCGGGTAACCGGCGCCACTGGCGAGGAAAACCCCGGATCGGGAATCCTGCTGACCGTTCCGGGAGCTTACTATGCCTTTGATAATCTGGTATCCACTGGCAACAGCGGTGATGGCCTGGGTCAGGATCTTGGCAGTGGCGGCAACAATGACATCGTGGTGACGGGTTGCGCGTTCATCAACAATGGCACTGCTGGTTTCCGTGTTCCGACGGGGGGCAGTATCGACGGGTTGACCGTCACTGGCACACATTTTGACGGCAACCAATTTGGCCTGGAAGTCTTCATGGGGAGCGGTTCCGGCTCGGTTTTCCAAAACGTGAACATTGCCAATTCGACCTTTAACAACAACTCAGTCAAAGGCATCTATGCCGAGAAACTCGGCAACGCCAGTTTCTCCGGTCTAACGGTTGCCAACTCTGGGTTTGGTGATCCTCATGGCGCCGGCATCAACGTCAATCTCAAATTTGCCGCCTACGGTAATATTCAGATTGCTGATTCGGATATTGTGAGCTGCGGTACGGGCGGTGGCCCCGTGAACGGCGGTGGCGTTGTCATCGAAGCCCGCGGCACTGGCAGCGATAGCGGTTCTTATACGGGCACTCCAGCCTCGCTTTCTAATGTGACTCTGAGCCGCCTGAATGTGACTGGTTGCCCCAATGGCATTGCCTTTGGTGAACCGGGCCTGAACAATACCCAACCCACCGGCGTAACTGTCATCGACTGCGGTTTGGCTGGTAACACCACCGCTGGATTGGCCGACCGGCTTGGTGTTTCTGCTCCGTCGGTGCTGGCCGTCAGCAACTGGTGGAACAGCCTTACCGGACCGAGCGGCGCTGCCAATCCGTTCGGCACGGGTGATGGCGTGAGCGGCAATGTTGCCTTCAGTCCCTGGCTCAACCTGGGCGATCAGGATGTCAGCACCATCGGGTTCCAGCCGGCGACCAGTGTGAACTATCAACCGGTGCAACTTGCATTCAGTGTGCAACCCGCCAGCAGCCGCCTCGGGGTGACCTTGCCCCAGCAACCGATCGTCCAAGTCCGTGATAGCAACGGCACCGTGACGCCGTGGGCCAACACGAATGTGACCCTGACCCTCGGTAGCAACCCGGGTCTGGGAGTTCTCACCGGCACCACCGTTAAGCCCGCCGTCAGCGGTGTTGCTACATATAGTGATCTCGCGGTTGCCCTCGGCGGTGGTTCGGGCTTCACGCTGGTGGCCGCCGCTCCGGGACTCGCCTCGGCAACCAGTGCGTCGTTTGATATCAGCAACACCGTGCCAGTCCTGGCTAGTCTAAATCCGGCTGGTGCGGTTACTGGCAGCGGCGGCGGCACGGCCAGCGTGACGATCTCGGGTTCCGGTTTTGTACCCACCTCGGCGGTATTGGTGGACGGAGCGCCGGTGGCTGCCACTTTTGGGTCAGCCACCGTCCTGACCGCTTCGTTATCGACTGTCGCGGCCGGTAACTTCTCCATCTCCGTGTCCAACCCGCCGGCGGCTGGCGGGATGTCGACGGCGCGCAGCTTTACTGTCGGGGCCACGCCTTCGGTGGTCTATGTGGATGCCGCGTATGGTCCGGGCAACCCGGGTATTCATGCCTTTGGTTATGATGGTTTTGCGACCATCCAGAATGGTGTGAATGCCGTTGCTTCGGGAGGCACGGTCAACGTGGCGGCGGGCGCGTACCCGGCGGTGACGGCGAACAAGCCGGTCACCTTGTTGGGTGCTGACCACGGCCTGGCGTGTGGTGGCACCGGCGCGAGTGTGATCAATGCCGGGCCGGCCGGCACAGCGGTGACCGTGACGGCGGCGGATGTCACGGTAGATGGCTTTGCACTGCAAGGTGCCGCGGGCTTGAGCGATACCGGCCATGCGGGTTTGGTGGTCCAGAACAACCAGGTGACCGCCGGTGCCGGTGGTTTGACCCTGCAGGGAATATCCGGCGCTTTTACGGTGCAGAATAACTGCATCAATATTGCGGCCCAGGAAATTGGCGGCACTCCGACCATCGGCATTTTCCTGGCTGCCCTCAGCGGCAGTTCGCAATCAGTCAGCGGAAACAATGTCAGCGGCCCGCTTTATGGGTACGTGCTGGCGGCGCTGAACACGACGTTCCCGCTGGCAATCCAGGGCGGCAGCATCACCGGTGTCATGCAGGGCGTGGCGGTTGTCAATACGCTGGACGGCGCGAATTACAGCCCGGCAACTTTCACCGTGGATGGTGTGACCATGTCCGCCTTCAACGGCACCTCGGCGAATTCCAGCCGGAACCTCCATGCGGGCGTGTATGTCTTCACGGGCGGCGCCAATCCCTCGGCGAAGGTCACGGGGACGATCACGAATGTGACCATTTCCGGCACGGGCAAAATTTCACCTGACAGTGCGGGCATCGACCTGGCGGACTTCTCCGCCGGCGCGGGTGTCCGGCAGCAGATTACCGTGGTGAACTGCAACGTCTCCACGAACAAAAACCGCGGCATCTTTGCCTCCGGCACCAATGCGTCCGTGACCATCACAGGTGCCACGATTGCTGGAAACGGTTATGACCCGATTGGCACCGGTGGCAACCCCGGCTTCGGCGTCATCGCGCGCAACAATGCACAAGTTTCCGTTTCGCAATGTTTCATCGCCAATCCGGCGGCGCAGGCGTCGTCCTTCGGTGTGATCGCACTGGATGCGGACGCGAACACGGATCTGCTGGGGCCGACGCTGACGGTAACGGATTCTTCCATCGTAAACAATGGCAACGGACTGCTGGCCGCCCAGTCGGCGGGCACCTTGAACGCCTCCGGCAACTGGTGGGGCACCACCAGTGATATGGCTATCGCAGCCTTGACCACGGGCGTGGTGGACTTCACCCCGTACCTTTCCACCGGGATGGACACGGACCCGGCCATCGGTTTCCAAGGCGACTACAGTTCCTTGAAAGTCACCGCGCTGCAGGCGCAGACCGGCAGCACCGGTCGTATCCAGGAAGCCGTCAACTTGATCGCGGACGGTTCGCTCACGGCTGGCAGCCGCTTGGTTGATGTCAATGCCGGCCAGTACGCCGAAAATGCCGCGCTTAATAAATCACTCACCGTCACCGGGCCGAATGCGGCCATTGATCCCAACACCGGTTCCCGTGTTGCCGAGGCCATCGTGGTTCCCGGCACCACCGAGACGTCGCTCCAGGGCGGCTCCACTTCCGGAACGATCTTCCGCGTGGGCAGCGGTTCCGGTCACGTGGACGTAACGATCAAGGGCTTGACCCTTGATGGTCATAACGCCGCCCTGACTGGCGGCCGGGTTTTGAACGGGGTTGAAGTTCACACCGGTGCCGGCATCGTAAACAGCATCGGCTCCTTTGATGCCAACCCCAACGCGTTTGACACCACCATGGTGGTGCAAAACAACATCATCAAGAACTTGGAACGCTATGGTGTGCTGGTGGATAACATTCCTTCCCGCCCGGGCGTTGTCGGCGGTGACATCAGCCATAACCTGATTGATAACCTGCCTTCCGGAGATAATTTTGGTGGCGGTCGCGGTCGCGGTGTCGCATTTGAAGAAAACGTCTATGGCACGTGCGCTTACAACGTCATGACCCGGGTCAACGTCGGCTGGCAGGATGACAACTACAACCTGGCCTCGCCCGGCACCGGCACGTTGGTGGCCAATAATACCATCTCAACCTATCGCCGCGGCATCTTCCACAACCTCCAGTATCAGGAGGCGACGCCGGCGGTCATCAGCGGCAACAGCATCCAGGTTGCGACTACCGGTGATTTCGCGGCCAGCGCCAGCAACTTCGGCATCGAATTGGCCTCCATTCAAAGCACCGTCGGCGCAACGGTCTCAAACAACAATGTGACCGGCAACGTTTATGGCATCATGCTGTGGAATGTGCCCACGACCGGGACGGTGACGGTTTCCGGCGGTACACTGTCTGGCAATAGCATCGGCCTTTGGGCCACCAGTCAAGATCCCCAATTTGGAGCCGCTACGGCAAGCTTGGGGGCGGTGGTGAGCGGGGTGACGGTTGTGGGCGCAACGGGTGCCGGCATCGCCGTGGATGATTCCTCAGGCACGGCGGCCACGCGGTTGACCATCCAAGACAACACCAGCATCAGTGGCTCTCCGTTGGGTGTCCATGTTCAGGGTGCCAACGCTTCCGCTCTCGTGCAGAACAATGTTGCCTCCATCACCGGCAACGGCGTTGGCATTGATGTCGATGCCGGCAAGGCCCGCATTGAAAATAACAACCTCATAGGCAACAGCGTGGCGGCCATCCGTGCCAGCAACGGCGCCACGGTGGACGCAGGTGCCTGCACCGGCGGAGACATCACGGGTCTCGGCTCCAGCACGGGGCTCAATACTTTGACCGGCTATGGCTACGACAACTCGGCTCCTTGGGCCATCGTGAACAACAGCAGCACGGTTCGTGCGTACAATAACGCTTTCGGTGCGACCGTCGGCCAGTCACTCGCCGGGGTCTTGAGCGGCGCAGTATCCGCCAGCCAGTCTGGCGGTCTGCTGGTCACGCCTACGCTGGCCGGCAGCGCTCTGCAATGCCCCGGTGAAATTCCCGCCGCCCGCGATACTTTCGCCGGCTTTATCAGCCTCGGTGGCGTGGTGTCGGCCACGGACGGAGTCACGGTAACCAACTCGGATGGCCCCGTCACCGGAACCAACGCGCCGTATGAAGGCACCATTACGCGCACCTATACGCTGACGGATGCCTGCGGCCAAATCGCCACCGCAACCCAGGTCTTTACGGTGGATGACACCACGGCCCCGGTGGTCACCGTCTGGCCGGCGGATCGCACCTTGGATGTGAATGCCCAATGCACGGTGGCCGTTCCTGATCTGACCACCGATGTCACCGCTTCCGACAACTGCAGCGGCTTCCATGTCACGCAAAATCCGCCGGCCAACACCACCTTTGTCAGTCTCGGCACAACGAATATCACGGTGACCGTGGCGGACAACGGTGGAAATTCGACGAATCACATCGTCGTCTTGACTGTGATCGATACCAGCACGCCGCCGTCGGCAACGTTTGTGGATGATAATTATGCCGGTCTGCCTTCCGGCACGGTGGTGAAGTTCCCGAATGGCGGCGGCGGCGCCGATCATTATATCGGTTGTGATGCGTTTGCCACGATCCAGGCCGGCATCAACCGCGCGGCATCTGGCGGCACGGTCAATGTGGCGGCCGGTCGCTACGTGGAGGAATTGACGATTACCAATCCGCTCGCTTTGCTGGGCCCCAATGACAGCATCAACCCCAACACCGGTACGCGAGTTGCGGAGGCCGTGATCCAGCCTGATTTCAGTGAACCCAGCATTTACGCCAATGACGCCGTGGTGATGCTGTATATCGGTGCCGGCAATGTGACCATCAAGGGCTTGACGATTGACGGCTACAATCCTGACCTGGCAGGTGCCTACAGATCCGGAACAAACTTTTTCAATGCCGCAGAAGGCATCGCAGATTGGAACGGTGACAATTCAATCAGGATTGAAAACAACATCATCAAAAATGATTCCTATGCGGGGGTCGATCTCGAAAGCTGGACAACCCGTGTGCCCACAACCAACAGTTTTGTCCTGGGTAATCGCATCGAGAACATCAATTACAACACGGACGGCTTTGGCTTTGGCGTTCTGTTGTATGCCAATTATTACGCGCAGATATCTGACAACAGCCTTTTGAATGTTGCCATGGGCATTTCGCCGCAATATTACTACGCCGCCAATCCGGGCAACCTCAGCGGTCAAACCATCAGTTCAAACTACATCAGTGCCAGCCTGCTTGGCATCTGGTTGAACCAGGAATTTGTACCGGCTTCCACTTTCATCATCCGGGACAACACCTCGGTCTTTGCGCCGACCAACGGCTCCGTCTTGTGGGGGCTGGCGGAATGGGACGGCATCGAAATCACCTCAATTCATGAGGGGGTAACGGTCCTGGCCACGAACAACATAATAGCCGGTTCCACAAGTCCTGTGGGATACAATACGGCGGGTTATAACGTGTGGAATACGCCCACGCTTTCCGGAATATCCATTGTTGGCGGTTTGGTCAGCAATGTCAGCTACGGTGTCTGGATCAATAATTGGGATGGATATACCAGTCCGGGAGATACCACCCGGGCAACGGTTAGCGGGGTGACCATCGCCGGCGCCACGTTGGCGGGAGTTTACGTGCAGGATGACGTTCGGGCTGCCAACGGTTCGCTCGTGCAAGCAACTGTGAATGGCAATACCGCAATTCACGGCGCGCCGGCCGGGGTTTTGGTCCAGGGTGCCAACGCTGCGGCCAAGGTGGTGGACAACCCGGCTTCCCTCACGGGGAATGCAGCGGGCATCGCTGTGGACGCGGGCAAAGCCCTCATTCAGAACAACGATCTCACCGGCAACACCGTCGCGGCCATCTGGGCGACCAATAACGCCGTTGTCGATGCGGGCAATTGCGAGTCCGATGTCACCGGATTGGGCATCAGTGCGGGCGGCAACAACCTGTCGGGTTATCTGACGGGACCGGCGAAGGCGATTGTAAATGCCAACCCCGGTGGCCTGCCGAAGGTGCTGGCTGACCACGATAATTTTGGCGCGGCGAGTGTCAGCGATGTCATCCCGGGCGCATTTGCGGGCGCGGTGGAATATTCGCAGACGACGGCGGTGATTGCCCCGCCGACCAACGTGCTGGTGGCGTGTGTCTCGGACGTGCCGGCGGGGGCGGTGACGGTCCCGGCGTTCCAAAGTTTGGGTGGTTATATCTCGGCGAACAGCCCGTTGACGGTGTCCTCATCCGACACGACGAACTTTGTCAACCCGCCATTCAAGGGCAGCGGCGTCATCATCCGTACATACACGCTCACGGATGGTTGCAGCCTGGCCAGCCATACGGCTCAGACGATCACCTTCAGCGACACGACGCCGCCATATTTTACGAGCGTGCTGACGAACATCACGTTGGGGGCTGATCCGGGCGAATGCAGCAAGAGCAACGTGACTTGGAACGCCACGGCTGCGGACGGTTGTGCGCCGGCGACGGTGGTGTCCATCCCGCCGAGCGGTTCCACGTTTGACAAGGGCGTGACCACGGTGACGAACATTGCCACCGACACCAGCGGCAACACGGCGACGAACACGTTTACGGTGACGGTGATGGATGTGGAGGCGCCGCATTTTGTGGTGGTGGCGACGAACACGACGCTGGTGGCGGATGTGAATGCGCAGGCGTTGGTCCCGGATGTCGCGGGCGAAGTGGTGGCGGCGGACAACTGCGGCAGCGTGAACTTGAGCCAGTTCCCGGCGGCGGGAACGCCGGTGGGACTGGGCACCACGGTGGTGACGGTGTGGGCGGCGGACACGAGCGGCAACAGCAACGCCTGCACGGCGACGATCACGGTGATCGACACGACGGCGCCGGCGTTGACGGTGCCGGCGAACGTGACGGTGACGACGTTGCAGGCGAAGGATCCGTATGCGACGGGCCGGGCGACGGCGACGGACGCAAACCCCCCGGTGACGGTCAGCTATGATGATGATCGCAGCGGGCTTACGGGCCCGAACACGACCGGCAACATTGTGCGGACATGGACGGCGGTGGATCATGCGGGCAACGTGACCAACCAGGCACAGGTCATCACGGTGGTGGACACGAACACGCCCTACTACACATCGGGTCCCACGGCCATCACCACGACGAACGATTGGGGCGTGTGCGGCGCGGTGGTCAGTTACGGGCCGACGGCGCTCGATTTGGGCTACCGCGAAGGCTTTGAAGACCCGAACTATGTCAGCGGCAATGCGACCAATAATCCGTCCACGGATTGGAATGATTACAACAGCCAGGTCACGCGCGTGGCCAGCGGCACGGATGGTATTGTTTCCCGGTCCGGCGCGGGTCATGGCGTGATTGATTCGACCGCCGCCTTGCCGGCTGACCGCACGGGTGCCTTCAGCCGTTTGGGCGGTTACAGCCGCGTCTTCGGCGCGGGCTACCATGTGTCGCAGGATGTCTATATCAATCTGAACGATCCGGGCGTGACCGGAGCGACGCCCGCCCGCGGCTATACCTGGGATCTGTCAGCGGCGGCCAATGGCCAGGATGGCAATTTTCGGCGCGACTTCATTTTCCACGCGGCGGCTTATGATGCGTCTGGCGTGGTGATTGCGGCGGACAACGGCAGTGCGGACACGGTGACAAACCGCGGTCCGGACCTGCGGACGCTGGCGAACCATGCGACGATCACCAGCAGCGGGTGGTATACCTTTGCGTGGAGCTTCCGGGGCACGAACGACGTACTGGCGGTGGACTTGAGCGTATGCGACACGAACGGGGTGGTGCGGTTCACCCAGACACTTTCCGATCCAAGCGATGTGATCAGCACGGCGGTGGGCGGCCACCGCTACCTGTGGTTCACGTTCATCAACGCGGACAAGCTGGCGATCGACAACACGACCCTTGAGCGGAACGTGCCGGTGGTTTCGAGCATCGCCTCGGGCGCCACGTTCCCGGTGGGCATGACGACCGTAACCAACACGGCCACCGATGCCATGGGCAACCAGACCAACAGCACCTTCACGGTGACGGTCAATGATGTCGAGGCGCCGGTCATCCTGCCCATCGCGGATATTATGGTGACCAACACTTTTGGCAACTGCGCCGTGGCGGTGGACTATGCGGCATTGAACGCCACGGATAACTGTGCAATTGCTTCCGTCGTGGCGACCCCGGCCACCGGCAGCGGTTTCCCGGTCGGCACGACGCTGGTGACCGTGGTGGCGACGGATGTCCATGGCAATGCCAGCACAAACCAGTTTAATGTCACGGTCGTGGATATCACGACGACGGCGATTGCCTCCTCGCTCAATCCGAGCATCTATGGCCAGGCGGTGACCCTTACGGCCACGGTGTCCGCTTGTCCGGCGACCACGCCGGCGGGCACGGTGACGTTCCTGGATGGAGTCGTGGTTTTGGGCACGGCGAATTTGAATGGTGCGGCTCAAGCGACGCTGACGTTGACCAACCTGTCTGCCCTGACCCACCAGATCAGCGCAACCTACCAGGGGGATGCTTATCATGTGGCCAGCACTTCCAGCGCGGTGGCGCAAGTGGTTAATCCCGCCACGCTGACGGTCACCGGCATCACCGCGAACAACAAGGTTTACGACCGCACCCGCGCGGCAGCGTTGAATCTTGGCGGTGCGACGCTGGTTGGGGTGGTTCCGGGCGACGACGTCGGCCTGGTCACCACCGCCGCCACCGGGTTGTTTGACACCTGGAACATCGGCACCAACAAGCTGGTTGCGATCAGCGGGTTGACCCTGGCTGGCGGCGCCACAAGTAATTATTTGCTGACCCAGCCTGCCACGGCGGCCAACATCAGCTCAGCGCCGTTGATTCCGAGCATTACGGCCGGCAACAAGCCATACGACGGGAACACCTCGGCCGTAATCACGGGCCGGAGCCTGAGCGGCGTCTTCAGTCCCGACGACGTGACTTTGATTGGTGGTACGGCGACATTTGATACCTCCAACGTTGGCGGTCATACGGTGACGGCAACCGGTTTGAGCCTCACTGGCGCTGACCAGGGCAACTACGCTTTGACCTCCACCAGCGCCAGCGCCAGCGCCAACATCCTGTCAATCCCGCTGACCGTGAGGCCGGTGGATGCCGTGCGTGGTTACGGGGCGACGAACCCGGTGTTCACGGTGAGTTATGATGGTTTTGTGAACGGGGAGACGAACGGGGTGCTGGGCGGGTTGCTGGAGGTGACGAGCGCGGCGGACACGA